>NZ_JBIWMV010000015.1:64979-182990 GCF_044766845.1 Streptomyces sp. NPDC101776
CACGGTCGAGGCCGTCGAGACCAAGCCGCGCCGCACCCGCAAGACGGCTGCCGCCGTAGCCACGGAGGCTCCGGTCGAGGTCGTCGAGGTCAAGCCCCGTCGTACCCGTAAGGCAGCGATTCCCGCCGCCGAGGTCGTCGTCGACACGGTCGAGGCCGTCGAGACCAAGCCGCGCCGCACCCGCAAGACGGCTGCCGCCGTAGCCACGGAGGCTCCGGTCGAGGTCGTCGAGGTCAAGCCGCGTCGGACGCGCAAGGCAGCGGTCGCCGCTGTCGACACGGCCGAGGGTGTCGAGGCTGTCGAGGCCAAGCCGCGCCGCACCCGCAAGGCCGCGGCCACCGCCCCCACCGCCGAGATCCCGGCCCAGGCGGCCGAGGAGTCGGAGGCCAAGCCGCGTCGCCGTACGACCCGCAAGGCCGCCGAGGCCCCGGTCGTCGCGGAGACGACGGCGGCGGAGGCGAAGCCGAGGGTGCGCCGGCCGCGCAAGACCGCGGCGACAGCAGCCGCGGAGGTCACCGAGGGCTGATCCGCCCCCGGAGATCAGCACAGGCACAGCACCGGACGGCCCGGCCCACGTGAAGTGGGCCGGGCCGTCGGCGTTCTCCCCACTCCCCACTCCCCCACCCCCCCGCCCGCACTCCCCCGTTAACCCCGGTTACACCCTCCCGTCCCCGTCCCGCTCAGCCTCGCCGGATAACCTCACCCCATGAGCAGGCCCCCCTCCTTCACCCCGCCCCCCGGCGCTCGCGCCTACCCGCTGCGGACCCCTCGCGGTGTGTTCGCCGTCGTGGACTCGCCCGTGGGCGACGGCGTCGAGCCGAAGGGGGTCGCGCTGTTGCTGCCGGGATTCACCGGGAGCAAGGAGGACTTCAACCCCCTGCACGAGGCGTTCGGGGCGCGCGGGTACCGGACCGTGGCCGTGGACGGACGCGGCCAGTACGAGACGGACGGACCGGCGGTGGACGAAACCCCTTACGCCCAGGCCGAGTTGGCGCGGGACGTAGTCGCGCTGACCGAGACCGTGGGCGCGCCGGTACATCTGCTCGGGCACTCCTTCGGCGGGCATGTCGCCCGGGCCGCCGTCCTCCTGGACCCCACGCCGTTCCTGTCGCTGACGCTCATGGCGTCGGGCCCCGCGGAGATCTCCGCCTCCCAGCAGGAGCGCGTGAAGCTGCTGCGGGACGCGCTGGCCGTGATGTCGATGGCCGAGGTGTGGGAAGCGATCCAGGCGATGGAGGCGCCGGAGGACACCGAGACCGGCGGTGCGCTGGACGAGGGGCTGGACGACCGGGCCGACCTGCGCCGCCGCTGGCTGGGCACGAAGCCGGCTCAACTCCTCGCGGCGGGACGCCAGTTGTGCCTGGAGCCGGACCGGGTCGCCGAGCTGGCCGCCACCGGGCTCCCCGCCCACGTCCTGTCGGGCTCGCGCGACGACACCTGGCCGGTGCCGCTCCTCGACGACATGGCCGTACGGCTGAAGGCGCGGCGGACGGTCATCGCGGGGGCCGAGCACTCACCGAACACGGACCAGCCGGCCGCGACCGCGAAGGCCATCGCCGACTTCTGGGACACCGCAAGCCGGTAAAACGCTAGTACTGCGTCTGCAGGTGCTCCCAGAACCCGTCCCGCAGCGCCCGCCGCAGATCGGCCTGGCCGCGCAGCGAGTACTGCAGCAGCCCTTCCGCCTCGACCAGCAGATCCTGGTCGACCGAACCCGGCAGATACGGATGCCCGGGCAGCAGGTCGACCAGCGCCTCCCGCCCCCGCGCCGCGAGCCACTTCGCCGCGATCTGTGCGCCCACGAAGCGGACGTCGTCGCGGGTGGGCCGGGTGGCGGCGGCCTCGTAGACGGCGGACGCGCGCCGGGAGACGTACGGCTTGAAGAAGTCGAGGTCGAAGGTGCGCTGGCTGTCGACCTCCCAGAGGAGCGGCTCCGCCTGGTTGCGGCCCTCGGGGGCCTCGATGCCCCACAAGTGGACGCGGGCGCCGTAGCCTTGGGCCGCCTCGACCGCCGAGACCAGGTCCTCGTCGCCGCCGATGAGGGCCGCGTCGCTGATGGCGCGGTGCCGGGCGAGGGACTCCAGGTCGGAGCGGATGAGTGAATCGACGCCCTTCTGCTGGTTGTTGGCGTTGAGGTTGCCCAACCGCACCTTCACGTCCGGGAGTTCGGCGATGGCCTGCTGCTCGGCGGTGTGGATGCGGCGGCGGGCGCCGTCGTACCAGTAGACGCGCAGCAGCCGGCTGTCCGCGAAGATCGTGCGGGCCTTGTCGATGAGCGCCTCGATGAGGCCCTCGGTGTCGAGATCGAAGGTGCGTCGGTCCTCGGTCCCGGAGACGAGCCGGCCCGCGGCTGCATACAAATACCCGGCGTCGACGAAGATCGCATGCGTCGAGGGCGTCTTCGCCACTTCGGCGAGCATGCGCTGCAGCAGCTCGTTCGTGCGGTCGATGCGGGCGCTGAGGGCCTCGAGGTCGTCGTTCATCGGCTCCATTGTCCCGGCGGTCACGCTGCGAACACAACCGGTCCCGGTCAGTCTCGCGCCGATCTCTTACCGGTCAGTAGTTAGGCGTGCGAAAAATTTCCTTAGCGTAGGGAATGTTTGTAACACGCATCCCGTTGACTACATACGTAACCGAGTAGTTCTCCTCAGGAGGATGACCAGACGAAGGGAGAAGCCCATGCGCTTCGAAATCATGCGTCTCGACGAGGTCGACGGCACCACCGTGGACAGCACCGTCGTGGACGCCGCCTCCGTCAACCGGATCGTGCAACAGGCCGCCGCCATAGGACAGCGACTGTGGATCCGTCCCGCCGAGACCAAGACCTCGTAACACCGACGACGACGTAACTGCGACGACACTTACCCGCGACCCGACGTGGATCGCAACCACACTTCAGAACCCCGCACGGCACCGATGCCGTGCGGGGTTCCGCGTGTGCGGCCCACCCGAGGCGCCCGGGCCGACTAGCTCGCCCGGATCACCTGGGTGATCCCGTTGATGATCTGCTGCACGGCGATGGCGGACAGCATCATCCCCGCGAGCCGCGTGACGAGCACGACCCCGCCGTCCTTGATGACCCGGATGATCAGCAGCGAGTACCGCATCACCAGCCACAGCACGACATGGATGGCGAGGATCGCCGTCCACACCGACACCTGTGTGGCCACGCTGTCGGCCTTCTGCACGGCGAGGATGACGGACACGATCGCACCGGGCCCGGCGAGCAGCGGCATGCCCAGCGGTACGAGGGCGACGTTGACGTCCTTGGTCTGCTTCGGCTCGTCGGTCTTGCCGGTGAGCAGGTCGAGGGCGATCAGCAGGAGCAGCAGTCCGCCCGCGATCATCAGCGCGGGCACGGAGACATGCAGATAGTCGAGGATCTGGTGCCCGAGCAGCCCGAAGACGGTGATGACTCCGCCCGCGACGCACACGGCCTGGAAGGCCATCCGCTTCTGCACCTTGGACGGTCGTCCGGCGGTCAGCGCGAGGAAGATCGGGGTGATCCCAGGGGGATCCATGATGACAAAAAGGGTCAGGAAGAGGGAGCCGAAGACGGCGACGTCGAACATGGGTGAGCCACAAGCCTTGCAGAGGAGAGGTGAACGGGGACGATGCGGGCGGGGTCAGACTCCGCCGGCCCCCGGCACCGGAAACGCCCCGGTCGCGCGCCGCGTGATCTCGCCGTACACCTCGGGATCGGTCGTGTACTCACCGAGCCGTACGGTCTTGCGGCTCCCGTGATAGTCGCTGGACCCGGTCACCAGCAGCCCGAGATCCTTGGCGAGCCCCCGCAGCCGTACGCGTGTCTCGTCGTCGTGATCCATGTGCTCGACCTCGATGCCGTCGAGCCCGGCCGCGGCCATCTCGGCGATCACGGCCTCGGGCACGGTGTGCCCGCGCTTGCTGGCGCCGGGGTGCGCGAACACGGTCACGCCCCCCGCACCCTTCACGAGCCGGATCGCCTCGAACGGATCGGTCTCGTGCTTGGCCACATGGGCCCGCCCGCCGTCGGCCAGCCACTCCACGGTGAAAGCGTCGTTCACCGTCGGTACGACACCCGACTCGACCAGCGCGGTGGCGACATGAGGCCGCCCGACGGATCCCTCCCCGGCGATCCGGGCCACCTGCTCCCAGGTCACCGGCACACCCAGCTCCTGCAACCGCGCGACCATGGCCCGAGCCCGAGGCACCCGATCGTCCCGCACCAGCTCCCGCTCGGCGAGCAGCGCCGGCTCCTCGGGATCGAACAGGTAGGCCAGCATGTGCATCGAGATCCCGTCGACCCGACAGGACATCTCGGCCCCGGTGACAAGCGTGAGCCCCGAGGGCAACGCGTCGATCGCCTCGCCGTACCCACGACTCGTGTCGTGATCGGTCAACCCGACAACATCCAGCCCGGCAGCGGCAGCATTCCGCACCAGCTCAGCGGGCGAGTCCGTCCCATCGGAGGCCGTGGAGTGGGTGTGCAGATCAATACGCACGACACGAACTCCAGGGCGCAGACAGTACGGATGGGAACCACTCAAGGGTAACGGCATCTCCGGGACCCCTACTAAACACCCCAGGAGTCGTGCCCTGCGGGGCGCGGGGAACGGCGCGACCAGCCACAACGAACCCGCACCCGCCCCACAACAGAACCCGGCACCCCCCTGGGCGCTACGGCTCCAGCAAGCGCGGCGACAACGCTCCACACGGCACCAGATCGACCTCCGCCCCCGCATCCCGCAAATCCGTAAGCACCAGCTCGTCATACATCAACAACCCCGACTGCTCAGGCCACACCACAGCCCACAGCCACAACCCCAACGCCTCGCCGGCGAACACGGCCCGGTCATCCGGCGCCGTAGTGACATGCCACAACGGGGTCGGCCGCCCCGCGGCCAACAACTTCGCCTGCGGAGGCTTCTCGACATTCATGTAAGGCCCAGGATCCGGCCCGTCGATCCCCGCATACCGCGCCCCGAGCCCCACCCCCAGCTCCTCGGCGACAAGGATCAACTCCCCGATCCCCCCGAGCGGCCCGGGCCCGGTGCACGCGACGGCGGTCGCCCGCCCCCCACTACGGTCGTCCCCCGCGCACGCCACCCCCGTGAACAGCCACCCGACCGGCAACGGCCACGGCATCCACACGGGCACCTGCGTGCGATGCACGACCACGCTGAGGGCCTCGACGCTGGGCGGGATCACGGGCTGCAGCGGATGCACGATGCCGTGGACATCGCACTGCCAGGAATCGGAGAAGAGTCCGGGAGCCCTGACCCGGCCACCACACTTCGGGCAACTGGGTTCGCCCCTCATAGGGCCCCACGGTCCTACCCTCGCCCGCGCACGTCAAGGACGATCACCCGTCCGGCCCGGACCACGCACGGAGCGAAACTAGATGTAGCTTGCATTCATTACCTTGCCTAACTTACTATGTGCATATACCAATTACTTGGGAGGACGGAATGGGCGGCAAGAACGGCAAGGACCACAGGGACGACAGGGACGACCCCTTCGACGCGGGAGCCGACACCGGCACGGTCAGCATCCTGCGGCAGCCAAAGGCCGTATGGGCCACCGCCGGCGCCTCGGTCGTCGCCTTCATGGGCATCGGACTCGTCGACCCGATCCTGCCGTCGATAGCCAAGGGCCTGGACGCCACGGCGGGTCAGGTCTCCCTGCTCTTCACCTCGTACTTCCTGATCACCGCCATCGCGATGCTGGTGACCGGCTTCGTCTCCAGCCGGATCGGCGGCAAGAAGACCCTGCTGCTCGGCCTCGCCCTCGTCGTGGTCTTCGCCGGCCTCGCCGGCACCTCCGGTTCGGTCGGCGAACTCGTCGGCTTCCGGGCCGGCTGGGGCCTCGGCAACGCGCTGTTCGTGTCCACGGCCCTCGCCGTCATCGTCGGCGCGGCGGCCGGCGGCAGCGCCGCGGCGATCCTGCTCTACGAGTCCGCCCTCGGCCTGGGCATGGCCTGCGGCCCGCTTCTCGGCGCCCTGCTGGGCAACCAGAGCTGGCGCTACCCCTTCTTCGGCACCGCGTTCCTGATGGCGATCGGCTTCCTGTGCATCACGGTGTTCCTGAGGGAACAGCCGAAGCCGGCCCGGAAGACCTCGCTGCTCGACCCGCTGAAGGCCCTCGGCCACGGCGGACTCGCCTCGGCCGCCGTCTCGTCCTTCTTCTACAACTACACGTTCTTCACCGTGCTGGCCTTCACCCCGTTCGTGCTGGACATGACCCCGTACAAGTCCGGTGCCGTGTTCTTCGCCTGGGGCCTGCTGCTCGCCGTCTTCTCGGTCTTCGTCGCACCGCGCCTCCAGGCCCGGTTCGGCTCGCTGAAGGTGCTCGGCGGTTCACTGGTACTCCTCGCCGCCGACGTCCTGGTCCTCGGCTACGGCAGCCACACCACCGCCGTCGTCTGCACGATCCTGTCCGGCGCCTTCATCGGCGTGAACAACACCGTCTACACCGAGCTGGCCCTGGGCGTCTCGGACGCGCCGCGCCCGGTGGCGAGCGCGGGCTACAACTTCGTCCGCTGGTTCGCCGCCGCTGCCGCGCCGTTCTTCGCGCCGAAGATCGAGGGGTGGAGCAACATCCACATCCCGTTCGTGGTCGCGGCGGTCACCGCGGCGCTGGGCGCGCTGGTGGTGCTCGTACGACGGAACGCGCTCACGCACGAAGCCGAGGAGCTGGAGCCCAGGCACGCGGTGGCGGACAGTGTGGCGGTGTTCGCCAACTAGCCGATTACCGGCCGCCGTTGGTGAGCTTGCTCACTCGGGTCTCAGTCGAGCGGGACGGATTTCCGGGACGGATCCCGGAGGTCCGTCCCGTTCGTCAGCCAGCGTTCCTGGAGGGCCTGGGCGCCGTGGACGCGTTTCCAGGCGGCCTCGTTCGGAGTCATGGGGAGCAGGGGGAGGAAGCGGACCGGATCGAGGGGCTCGTCGAGTTCCAGATCCTCGACCAAGCCGCCCGGTTCGGCGACCAGCACCGAGGTGAACGGGGCGCCGGGCCACAGCGGTTCGCCCACGTCGAGCGAGGCGCCGGGGGCCACGATCACACCCTCGACCTGCGGGGACGCGGCGAGTACGGCGAGCGGGCGGAGCACCTTGTCGGTGTCGGCGAAGCCGCCGCGCACGGAGAGGACCAGCTCGGCGCGCGGGCCCGCGACCGGGTCGGCGAGCATCACGGTGGGGTCGCTCATCGGCTGCGCGGACATGCCGAGCGTGGCGTAGCGGACGACGGTCCCGTCCTGCTTCTCGTCCTGGAACCGCAGGACCTCGACGCGGTCCGTGCCCAGAAAAGTGACCGCGGCGCGGGCGTCCGGATCGCCCAGCGCGGTGCGCAACCGTGCCTCGACCAGAGCAAGAACATCAACCATGCGGCGAGCATAGAACTCGTCAGTACCGGGCAAAGCAGCGCCTTGACACTTCGGCCTGCTGATAGTCTGGGCCGGTCGTTCGGGCAGCGCACAAATAGAAATACCTCCCAGGCTCTTAAAGCACTGGGGGAGTCGCGATCAAGTCCCGGCGCCGTTGAGACTCCCCCACGGGGGACCGGCCGGAGGAGGTGGGGCTGCAATGGACCGAAGTCGGCCTGGCAGTACCACCCGCTCTTCCGGCCGCTGATGTCGTCGCTCTGGCTCTTGTTCTAGCCTCCGACCGGCTGTCGCCTCTCGCACTTCTTCACTGTCGCGGAAGAGCACTTCGTTTCTTTTTCCTGATCTGCCTGATCTGTCCGGTGTTTCCGATCCGACCGATCCGTCTGTTCCGAAGTCAGTGCCTGTATCAGTAGCGAAACTCGCCACCGCGACGGTGCGGTGCTCCCCGCTTTGTGGACGTGCCAAACATCCCCACACAGGACGTCCCCATTCCGGGCAGTTCCAACCGTCGTCGACGCCTTTCGTTGCTCTTCGCGAAGGAGCCCGCCATGTCGATGATCCGCGACCTGCGTGCCGTGGTCCGCCCGTCCCGTCCCTCCCTGCGCAAGGACGGCGGCGCGTACGACACCACCCGGGACCCCGGCACCCCCTCGGCCGTCGTCGACTGCGCCGTCTACCGCGACGGCGCCCGCGTCGACACCGGCAAGCCGCTGACCCCGCACGAGGCGATGCGTCTGGTGCGCCGCGACGGAGGCTTCGTGTGGATCGGCCTGCACGAGCCGACCGAGGCCGAATTCAGCGGTATCGCCGGGGAGTTCGGACTCCACCCACTCGCCGTCGAGGACGCCGTACAGGCCCACCAGCGACCCAAGCTGGAGCGCTACGACGACTCGCTGTTCACCGTCTTCAAGACCATCCACTACGTCGAGCACGACCAACTCACCGCCAACAGCGAGGTGGTTGAGACCGGCGAGGTCATGTGCTTCACCGGGCGGGACTTCTTCATCACCGTCCGGCACGGCGGCCAGGGCTCCCTGCGGGCGCTGCGGCACCGGCTCCAGGACGACCCCGAGCTGCTCGCGCGCGGCCCCTCGGCGGTGCTGCACGCGATCGCGGACCATGTCGTCGACGGCTATGTCGCGGTCGCGGACGCGGTGCAGGACGACATCGACGAGGTCGAGACCGAGGTGTTCACACCGGGCCGCAAGGGCGGGGTCTCGCGCGGTGTCGACTCGGCGCGGATCTACCAACTCAAGCGCGAGGTACTGGAGTTCAAGCGTGCGGTGTCGCCGCTGCTGCGTCCCATGCAGCTGCTGAGCGAGCGGCCGATGCGGCTGATCGACCCCGACATCCAGAAGTACTTCCGCGATGTCGCCGACCACCTCGCCCGCGTCCACGAGCAGGTCATCGGCTTCGACGAGCTGCTCAACTCGATCCTCCAGGCCAACCTCGCGCAGGCGTCCGTCGCCCAGAACGAGGACATGCGGAAGATCACCGCGTGGGCCGCGATCATCGCCGTACCGACGATGGTGACGGGCGTGTACGGCATGAACTTCGAGCACATGCCCGAACTGCACGCGCGGTACGGGTATCCGTCGGTGCTCGCCTTCACCGTGACGGTCTGTCTGGCGATCCACCGCACGCTGAAGCGCAACGGCTGGCTGTGAGCGGCCTGGATAGGCTGAGCGCCATGACTAGCGGTGAGCTGCTCGACCAGGCCCTCCTCGACCAGGCCCTCGTCGAGGAGGCCACGAAGAAGTCCGGCCTCGTCTGGGTCGCAGGCCCGGGCGTCCCGGCCCGCGCGCTGTGGCATGTCTGGCACGAGGGCGCGGCCTGTCTGATCGGCGACGGTCCCGGCGAGCAGCCGCTGCCGGGACTGGTCGACGGCGGCCCCGCCGAGGTCACCGTCCGCAGCAAGGACAAGGGCGGCCGGCTGGTCGTATGGACGGCGAAGGTCGTGGAACTGGCGCCGGACTCCGAGGCCTGGACGGCGGCCGTCGCCGAGCTGAAGGGCAAGCGCCTCAACGCCCCCGACGGCGAGGCGATGACGGCCCGCTGGGCCCGCGAGTGCCGGGTGCTGCGCCTGGAACCGACGGGTGCGACGGCCGAGTTGCCGGACGGTTCGCTGGCACAGCCTCCGCTGCCGTCGCCCGCGACGACCCGTCAGCCGATGCCCGCCGGCCTGCCGCGCCTGCTGCTGAAGAAGAAACGCAAGCAGCGATAAGTACCGCTAGGAAGACGGCAGTTGCTTGCCGTAGTCGACGGTGTCGCCGTCCGCCGGCTGGGTCACCGTGAAGCTCTTGCCCCAGTCCGAGAAGGTCAGGGTGCCCGCGCCGCCCGCCCGGACCAGCCGGAGGGGATACGGCTTGCCCTCCAGCGAGACGTCGAGGGTGCCGCCGGAGCCGTCGTCACCGGTGATGCGGATCGTGCGGACGCCGTTCTGCGCGTGGTGTCCGTCCGTCGCGAGTGAACCGTGCAGGGTCAGCAGACTGGAAAGGAGCACGTCCTTGTCCGTGAAACCACTGAACTTCTTGTACGAGGGGTCGCCCTGCGGCACCTTCACGTACTTGCCGTGCAGCGCGCCGCCGGCGCCCGAGTCCCCGTTGCTGTTCCAGAAGTCCGCGTCGGCCTTCAGATACAGCTTCTCGCCGATCCTGAGCAGCCCGAAGGTCGACCCCTTCGAGGTGACCGACCCGCTGCCGCCGTCGGACTTCAGCCGCATGTCGAGCGTGTACGTCAGCCCGCTGGTGACCACGGTCCCGGAGAGCCGTACGGCGTCGGCGGCGCCCGCGGCCGTCACCGACGTCGACTGGATCTTGTCGGCGGCCAGCTTGCCGACCCCGTTGGTCCCCGCGTCCGGGTCCCCGTCGCCGCACCCCGCGAGGGCCAGCACACAGACCGCGCCGAGCAGCGCCGCACGACGGTTTCGGGCCTGGGGAAACGCAGTCACAGGTGGGTTGCCTTTCGTGCGGGGGGCGATGGCGTACGGCAGCGTACCGGGGCCGCCGGACGTCGGCGGAGCCAGTCCGTCCGGACCGCCCACCAGCGCGGATCACATCCGGACGGGCTAGCCTGAAGCCCGTCCGAGCAGGCAATTCGGCACATCCTGACACCAGAGAATCCCTCGGCACATCAGCAAAGAAAGAAGGAGGTGCGGCCATGGCAGCGGGCGCTCCCCGGGTCTTCGTCTCGCACCTCGCCGGTGTGGCCGTCTTCGACCCGAACGGCGATCAGGTGGGCCGCGTCCGCGACCTCGTCGCGATGCTGCGGGTCGGCCGGCGGCCCCCCAGGCTGCTCGGCCTGGTCGTCGAACTCTCCACCCGGCGCCGCATCTTCCTCCCCATGACCCGGGTGACCGGCATCGAGTCCGGCCAGGTCATCACCACCGGCGTGCTGAACGTCCGCCGCTTCGAGCAACGGCCCACCGAGCGGCTGGTGTTCGGCGAACTGCTGGACCGGCGCGTGACCCTCACGGACACCGACGAGGAGGTCACCGTCCTCGATCTGTCGGTGCATCACCTGCCGGCCCGCCGGGACTGGGAGATCGACCGGATCTTCGTACGGAAGGGCAGGGCCGGCGGAGCCTTCAGAAGGGCCAAGGGCGAGACGCTGACCGTGGACTGGTCCGCCGTCACCGGTTTCTCCCTGGAGGAGCAGGGACAGGGCGCGGAGAGCCTCCTGGCCACCTTCGAGCAGTTGCGCCCCGCCGACCTCGCCAACGTCCTGCACCATCTCTCCCCCAAGCGCCGGGCCGAGGTCGCCGCCGCCCTCGACGACGACCGCCTCGCCGACGTCCTCGAAGAGCTCCCGGAGGACGACCAGATCGAGATCCTCGGCAAGCTGAAGGAGGAGCGCGCGGCGGACGTCCTGGAGGCGATGGACCCGGACGACGCGGCCGACCTCCTCTCCGAACTCCCCGAGGACGACAAGGAACGCCTGCTGAACCTGATGCAGCCCTCCGAGGCGGCCGACGTACGCCGCCTGATGTCGTACGAGGAGCACACCGCCGGCGGCCTCATGACGACCGAACCGATCGTCCTGCGGCCGGACGCGACCGTCGCCGACGCGCTGGCCCGCGTGCGCAGCGCCGACCTCTCCCCGGCCCTCGCCGCCCAGGTCTACGTGTGCCGCCCGCCCGACGACACCCCGACCGGCAAGTACCTCGGCACGGTCCACTTCCAACGGCTGCTGCGCGACCCGCCGTACACCCTGGTCAGCGCGATCATCGACGACGACCTCCAGCCGCTCGACCCGGACGCGACGCTCCAGCTCATCGCCGGGTTCTTCGCGACGTACGACATGGTCGCGGCGCCCGTGGTCGACGAGACCGGGTCGCTGCTGGGCGCGGTGACCGTGGACGACGTACTGGACCACATGCTGCCCGAGGACTGGCGGGAGACGGAATTCCATCTGGACGAGGGCGAGGGCGAGCACGAGGCCGACGCGGAGACAGACACAGACGCAGAGACAGAGGAGGTGGCGGCTCATGACTCCTGAGCGCGAGACCACGCGCGAGCGGACACCGGCGGGCGCGACCGCCACCACCCGCTCGCGGACCCGGCTCGACCAGCCGCGCCCGCCCCGGCGCCGGCTCCTGCCCGAGTACGACCCGGAGGCCTTCGGGCGGCTGTCGGAGCGGATCGCGCGGTTCCTGGGCACCGGGCGGTTCATCGTCTGGATGACGATCGTCATCATCGCCTGGGTGCTGTGGAACATCTTCGCCCCGAGCGATGTCCGCTTCGACAACTACCCGTTCATCTTCCTCACGTTGATGCTCTCCCTCCAGGCCTCCTACGCGGCCCCGCTGATCCTGCTCGCGCAGAACCGGCAGGACGACCGCGACAAGGTCAACCTCGAACAGGACCGCAAGCAGAACGAGCGGTCGATCGCCGACACCGAGTACCTCACCCGCGAGATCGCCGCCCTGCGCATCGGCCTCGGCGAGGTGGCGACCCGGGACTGGATCCGCTCCGAACTCCAGGACCTGGTGAAAGAGCTGGAGGAGCGCGAGAACAGTCACCGCAAACACGTCGTATTCCCGGCGGAACGGTCGCGTGGACGTGACGTAGACGACCGGTGACCGACTTACCTGGCGCCGCGCGCGGCGCCGTACCATCGACCCTATGGCTACGGAAGACGCGGTGCGTGAAGCGCTGTCGACGGTGAACGACCCCGAGATCAACCGACCCATCACCGAACTGGGGATGGTCAAGTCGGTGGAGATCGGTACGGACGGAGCGGTCGCGGTCACCGTGTACCTGACGGTCTCCGGCTGCCCCATGCGCGAGACGATCACGCAGCGCGTGACGGAGGCGGTCTCGGGCGTCGAGGGTGTCACCGGTGTCGACGTGACCCTCGACGTGATGAGCGACGAGCAGCGCAAGGAACTCGCGACCGCCCTGCGCGGTGGCAAGGCCGAGCGCGAGGTCCCCTTCGCGCAGCCCGGTTCCCTCACGCGTGTGTACGCGGTCGCCTCCGGCAAGGGCGGCGTCGGCAAGTCCTCGGTGACGGTGAACCTCGCGGCCGCGATGGCCGCCGACGGCCTGAAGGTCGGTGTCGTCGACGCCGACATCTACGGCCACTCCGTGCCCCGCATGCTGGGCGCCGACGGCCGTCCCACCCAGGTCGAGAACATGATCATGCCGCCGTCGGCGCACGGCGTGAAGGTCATCTCCATCGGCATGTTCACGCCGGGCAACGCACCGGTGGTGTGGCGCGGCCCGATGCTCCACCGGGCACTCCAGCAGTTCCTGGCGGACGTGTACTGGGGCGACCTGGACGTGCTGCTGCTCGACCTCCCGCCGGGCACGGGCGACATCGCCATCTCCGTCGCCCAACTCGTCCCGAACGCCGAGATCCTGGTCGTGACGACCCCTCAGCAGGCGGCGGCCGAGGTCGCCGAGCGGGCCGGCTCCATCGCCGTACAGACCCACCAGAAGATCGTCGGTGTCGTCGAGAACATGGCGGGCCTGCCGTGCCCGCACTGCGGCGAGATGGTCGACGTCTTCGGCACGGGAGGCGGCCAGTCGGTGGCGGACGGCCTGACCCGCACGACCGGCGCCACGGTCCCCGTCCTGGGCTCCATCCCGATCGACGTCCGCCTCCGAGAGGGCGGCGACGAGGGCAAGCCGGTCGTCCTGACCGACCCCGACTCCCCGGCGGGCACGGCACTACGGGCGATCGCGGGAAAGCTGGGCGGACGCCAGCGGGGCCTTTCGGGACTGTCGCTGGGGATCACTCCTAAAAACAAGTTCTAGGAGTCCCACCTAAAGGGGCGCGGGGCTGCATCGATTTGCGGCTCCGCCGCGTGGGCGCGACCAGCCACATACGGCCGACAGCCCACGCGGCGCAGTGCTACGCGTACGAACCGATGTCCTTGATCATGGCGAAGCCGAGCCCGTACGCGCTCATCCCCCGGCCATACGCCCCCACGTGCACCCCCGCCTGAGTGGACCCGGCCAACACCCACCCGAACTCCGACTCACGGTAGTGAAACGGCGTAGGCACCCCGTCCACCGGCAGGGACAGGGTGGACCAGTCGGACCCGGCGAGGTCGTCCGCCAGCACCCACGCCGTCTCCGTCTGCTGCTCCAGCCAGTCGTCCCGCAGCGTGTGGTCCATCTGCCCGGGCCAGGTGAAGGACAGCAGCCCCACACCCGCGAGCCAGGCCGCGGAGGACACCGACGTGGCCTCCAGGAGCCCCGTACCGTCGGCGGTGCGCCGCGCGGGGTTGCCCGCGACGGTGACGACCACCGCGAACTTCTCCTTGTCCTCCGTGCCTTCGTTGCGTACGGAGGGCTCGTCGCCGTGCCCGATCGAACCGTGCTCGACCGCTCCGTCCGCCGCCATACCCACCTGCATCAGCCAGCGCGGTCCCGTGAAGGCCTCGTCGAGGCCGTACCACGGGAAGGGCGCCAGCAGGTAGCCGTCGACCGTGCGGCGGGCGGAGGGGACCTGTTGTCCACCCTCCGCGGCCGGCGCCTGCGCGCCTACCCGACTCGTCGTCTCCATGCTCCGGACGCCTCCTCGTTCTCGTCGGACCGGGCGGCCCGCCCCCCTTCGGGCGACTCACCCGGTCCGCACAACAACTCGGCAGCATAGCCACCTCGTGCGAGGCAGCCCGGAAAGCGCCAGGCGCGCGAGGCGCGAAGAGGCCGTGTTCAGGCCGTACGAGGGCATGGCGGAGGGAGGTGGAGGTATGAGACGCGTCACGTGGGAGGCGCGCGGGGAGGTTCGCGTGAGGCGCTCGGGACGTGCCCGGGACGTGCCCTGGACGGGTTCCGGAAGACGGCCGGGAGGGGTCAGGTCGCGTCCGCGTCGAACGGCGGGCGGTCGTCCTTCTCCGGGTCCTCGGGCTTCTTGGTCATGTCGAGACGACCACCGGACGACGACGGGGAGGAAGAGGAGGACGAGGGGTTGTCGGCGTTCTGCACCGCCTCCGTGACCTCGGCCATCTCCTTCTTCAGGTCGAAGCCGTTGCGGATCTCCTTGAGCCCCAGCTCGTCGTTGTCCAGCTGCTTGCGCAGGAACGTCTTGGGGTTGAGGTCCTCGAAGTCGAAGTCCTTGAACTCCGGACCGAGCTCCTCGCGGATGTCCGCCTTGGCGCTCTCCGAGAACTCTCGGATCTTCCGGATCGTCCGCATGACGTCCTGGATGACCTTGGGGAGCTTGTCCGGACCGAAGACGAGCACGGCGAGGACGATGATCGTCACCAGCTCTAGCGGTCCTATGTCATTGAACACCTGAAGCTCCTAGCGATGTCCTCGGTCCTCGGCCCTCGGTGGTCTGTGCGGTCTTCCGTGGTCCGGGCCGGGTCCACGGTACCCGTCGATCCCACCCGACCGGTACTGTCCCGGGGGCTACGAGTGGGTGTACACGAACGGTTTTCCGGGTTGTTTGCCTAGTGGGACGGGTCGCGGGGCTCCCACCTGTGACGTTTCTGTCAATCCCGGCTCGATTCCCGGCTCATTCACCGGTCGAGGAGCCCAGGACGAGCGACACGGTCAGGTCCCTGCCGTTCCGCCGGAGGGTCAGGCGCAACTGGTCGCCGGGGCGGTGGGCGCGGGTCCTGACGATGAGTTCGTCGCCGGAATGGACGCGCTCGCCGTCCACCTCGGTGATGACGTCGCCCGCCTTGAGGCCGGCCCGGGCACCGGGTCCGCCCGCGGTGACGGCCGGGCCGTCGCCGTTGCCCTTCGTGGCGACGCGGGCTCCGTCTCCCGTGTAGTCCAGGTCGAGGGTGACGCCGATGACGGGGTGGGTCGCCCTGCCTGTGTTGATCAGTTCCTCGGCGACCCGCTTGGCCTGGTTGACGGGAATGGCGAACCCGAGCCCGATCGACCCGGCCTGTCCGCCCTCCACCCCGGCCCCGTCGTCGGCGGACCGGATCGCCGAGTTGACCCCGACCAGCCGCCCCTGCGCGTCGAGCAACGGCCCGCCGGAGTTGCCGGGGTTGATGGGCGCGTCGGTCTGGAGGGCGTCGACGTACGACACATCACTGCCGTCCGAGGCCTCACCGCCGGCCGTGATGGGCCGCTCCTTGGCGCTGATGATCCCGGAGGTCACGGTGTTGTCGAGACCGAAGGGCGCGCCGATCGCCACGACGGGGTCACCGACCCGGACGTTGTCGGAGTTCCCGAGCGGCATCGGCTTGAGCCCACGCACCCCGCTCACCTGCACGACGGCGAGGTCGTACCCGGTGTCGTGCCCGACGACCCTGGCCTTGACGGTCTGCCCCCCACCGAAACTCACGGATATCTCGCCGTCACCGCCGGCGGGCTGCACCACATGGTTGTTGGTGAGGATGTGCCCCCGGGTGTCCAGCACGATCCCGGTACCGGTCCCCGACTCCTCGTCCCCGGTCACATGCAGGGTCACCACACTGGGCAACGCCCGAGCGGCGATCCCGGCGACGCTGCCGGGCGCCCGCCCACCGTCCTCCTCCCCGGCCTGCGGCAACACGACGTCCCCACCACCGCCGTCCCGCTCCAGCCGCGCTCCTACGACGCCACCGATGCCGCCGCTGAGGAGGGCGAGGGCGACGGCCGAGGCGGCGAGGAGTTTCCGGGTACGGGAGCGACGCTGCTCGGGGGTGGGGGTCGGGGTGCCGGCCTGTTGGAGAGGGGCGGGGAGTGCCCAGGGGTCGTAGCGGGCCCAGGGGTTGGCGGGTGGGGTGTCGGAGTAGGGCGACGCGGAGGTGTCGGCAGGTGCGGCAGGGTGCGTGACCGGTGGGACGGCGCCGGGGGCTGCCGTGGGGGCCTGTGGGGCCGTGCCGGGCGCGGAGGCATCCGGCGGATGCACCGGATGCTGAATGGGCGGTGCGGACGCCCAGGGGCCGGGCCCGCCGTACGGCGGGGTGCTGTAGTGGTCGGGGTCGTGCGGGGGCTTGGGCTGCTCAGGGGGCGGGAAGGCCGCGCCATGGGCTGTCGGGGGTTCGGGCGCGGGAGGCTCCGGTTCGGAATCACCGTCAACACCCGCGAGCGTAGGGCCAGTTGGAGCCCGGCCTGCAACCTGGTCCGAAGCCACGAGCCGACCCGCAAGCCGATCCGCCTCGGTGTCGCCGCGAGCGTCGTCCTCGGCCACGCCATCGGCCAAGGCTCCCGGCACAGGGCGCCCCAGCTCGAAATCGCCCCCGCCTGAGCCCACTTCACCGCTCAGCCCCTCGGAAGGCGGCCGTAGCGCAAAGTCCCCGTCGATAGCCTCGGCAACCCTGGCGTCCCCGGGAGCCCCGGTGCTCGTCCTCGCGGGCCCCTGTTCCGGCGTCCCCTCGTTCATCGTCCCCCCACCGCTGGCCGCGCCACCCCGTACTCCCCGGATTCAACCAGGTTCGCGGGGCGTGGCGCAGGGGCCGGTCAGTGGAGTGGGTGGGAGGGGGACGAGGAGGTGGGAGAGGGGGACGAGGTGGCGTCGGGAGCCGGTGTGCGGAGCAGGCCGGGGGCCATGACCTCGGGGGCCGCGGACCATGACGTGAGGGAGATCGGCGGGGTCGCGTCGATCGGGCGTATCAACGGGGACATGACCGCCGCTCCGGCCATCACCGGTGCGGTCAGCGTGTGCAGGACCTCGTCGCCCTGGACGGCCGCGGGCGAGGGCACTCCGGGCAGCAGCGGCGCGGAGACGGAGGTCGGCTGCGTCGCGGTGTCGCCGAGCATCGACCGCTGGCTCGTCCCCTGGGCGAGCAGGGGTCCGACGCCACGGCGACGACCCGCGTCGGTGGTGGCCGCCGCGCCCGCGCCCTGCGTACGCGCCGGTGTCACACCCGTACCGCCGCGCGCCTCCGCGGCCGTGTCGCCCGGTGCGACCGTGGCCACGCCGCCCAGGGCGATCGCCGCCAGCGACACCGCTCCGGCGGCGACGAAGGCGAACCGCATCCCGCGCGAGGCGGAGCGGTCGGCGTCGTGCCGGCTGACGTCATGGATACGGAAGCCCTCGCGGGCGGACCGGGAGGGACGGGAGGGAGCTGACGGGGTCAGGGCCGTGGCCGCGTGCGGGCCCGCCGGGACGTAGCCGAACTCGAACGCGTCGAGCGGGCCGTCTCTTTTGACGCCGAAGACACCGATCCCGGCGGCGAACAGTCCTCCACCGGGCGGCTCCTCGCCGTCCATGTCACCGCCTCCCCCGGGGAGGCCCTGCAGACGGGCCAGGAAGCTCTCGGAGGGCGGCGGCGGGGCCATTTCCGCGAACACGTTCTTCAGTCGGCGCTGCGCGTCGGCCTCGACCTTGCACTTCGTACAGGTGGCCAGATGCGCCAGGACACGCTCGCGCGACTCATGACCGAGCTCCCCGTCCACCAGGGCGGAAAGTCGGTCTCCCAGGTGCTGCTCCGCAGGCGTAGGACGTGATCCACTCACGCGGTCGCGCCCCCTCCCCCCAGCGCGGGCACACGCGCCACGAAGGAACGGCGCTCGGCCCGTGCTTCCGGCGAGCGGTGCGCGAGGGCCTTGCGGAGCTGGGAGCGGCCTCGGTGGATCCTGGAGCGGACCGTGCCGAGCTTGACGCCCAGGGTCGCGGCGATCTCCTCGTAGGAGAGGCCCTCGATGTCGCACAGGACGACCGCCGCCCGGAACTCCGGGGCGAGGGTGTCCAGGGCCTGCTGGACGTCCGCGTCGAAGTGCGCGTCGTTGAAGACCTGCTGGGGCGACGGCTCGCGGCTGGGCAGTCGCTCGGCCGCGTCCTCCCCCAGCGCGTCGAAACGGATGCGCTGCTTGCGGCGGACCATGTCCAGGAAGAGGTTGGTGGTGATGCGGTGCAGCCAGCCCTCGAAGGTGCCGGGCGTGTACGTCGACAGCGAACGGAAGACCCTGACGAAGACCTCCTGTGTGAGGTCCTCGGCGTCGTGCTGGTTCCCCGTCAGGCGGTACGCGAGCCGGTACACACGGCCGCTGTGGGTGCTGACGATCTCCTCCCAGGTGGGCGGAGTCCACGCCTGCCCGTCCGCGTCGGTGGAGAAGGTCGCGGTCTGGGCATGGTCAGCGGCGTGGCTGTGGTCAGCAGCGGTGTCGTTCACGGATTTCGGCCTGCCCGCCGATCCGAGAAAGCGCCGGAGCACTCCTCCCCGATCCACAGGTACAGCCGCACCTCCCCTGTCGGCTCTGGTGGTGTCCAGTGGAGCCCCTACCATAGCCACCTCGCCCGTTAGCTCCGGATAAGCGGTTTTACGAGAATTTGATACACGCTCATACCGACCTGGCGGTCGCGTGAGCCGACGCTCGTGCTCCTGCTCGGGCCGCTGCCCGTGCCTCTGCCCGATGGGCTGATCCATCCTCATCCCCCGCTCTTCCCTCCGGCCGCGTCCCCCAGTGCATTCCTCCCCCTCTAAACGCCCGGTCCCATCAGCAGGTTCCCGGCACCAACGGATACAGTCACGCCCAGGCAACCACGGGGACAGGAGAGGGTCATTACCGGCAACCGGCAGACGAGCTGGGCGTTCGCCGACGCCTATGTCGCCGAGGACGAAGCACTGCGCTGGGCCCGTGACCGGGCCCGCGAGGCAGGGCTGCGCTCGGTGTCGCCCGGCACGGGCGCCGCGCTGCGGATGCTCGCCGCCACCGTGGACGCGAAGGCGGTGGCGGAGATCGGCACCGGGACCGGCGTCTCCGGAATGCATCTTCTGTACGGCATGCGGCCGGACGGGGTACTGACCACCGTCGACCCGGAGCCGGACCACCAGCAGTTCGCCCGCCAGGCCTTCCGCGCCTGCGGCTTCGCCAGCAACCGGGCCCGCTTCATCCCGGGCCGCGCCCTGGACGTCCTGCCCCGGCTCGCGGACGCCGGCTACGACCTGGTGTTCTGCGACGGCGACCGCCTGGAATTCCTGGACTATCTCGCTGAATCGTTGCGCCTGCTGCGTACGGGTGGCCTGGTGGTCTTCGAGGGCGTCTTCGCCAACGGCCGCACCGTCGACTCCAGCCCCCAGCCCACCGAAGTCCTACGGCTGCGCGAGCTGCTCCGCGCCGTACGCGAGAGCCCGGAGCTGGTGCCGTCCCTGCTCCCGGTGGGCGACGGGCTGCTCTGCGCGGTCAAGCGCTAGGGCCTTCGGCGGATCAGGTCCCGGGAGATCGGCGGCATCTGTTCGGCGCCGGTGAGCGGAGTCCGGTGCGTGCAGCTGCGAGGCGGCGGCGGGTGGCGGCGCCATGGGGGTCACCCGCGCGAGGTCGTTCCAGCGTCAGGTCGCGGGAAGTCGGCCGTATCCGGTGGGCGCCGCTGGGCCGGGCGTGGCGTGTGCGGCCGCAAGGCGGAGGAGACGTCGCCATCGGGGGCCGCGGCCGACGCGTAGACAGAGCGTCGGTGACGACAACGCCGCAGGTGTGCGAGCCCGGCCCCGCGTCGGCGGCTGATCCGCCGGACGGGCCCTCGGCAGCCCGTAGGACCCCGCGGCACCCGGGAAAGCAGCGACCCCGGCACCGTCTCGGGTGCCGGGGCAGCTGAAGGGGTATGGTCGCGTTCCGCCGCGTCAGCCGACGACCTTCTTGAGGGCGTCGCCCAGGGCGTCGGCCTCGTCAGGGGTCAGCTCGACGACGAGCCGACCGCCGCCTTCGAGCGGAACGCGCATGACGATGCCCCGCCCCTCCTTGGTCACCTCGAGCGGGCCATCGCCCGTCCGCGGCTTCATGGCCGCCATGCTCGTTCCCCTTCCTGAAACCAGCTCATCGTCGCCGACGGCCCCATGGAGGGCACGCGCGGCCCCTAATGAGACACGCGTCACCGGCATCGAACACATTGCTTCCAGGCCATTATCCCGCATCTCAGGACCCGATGACCAACATCAGTCGGCATCGCTTGGGCAACGCGCGCGAGCAAAACCACTCAATTCGCCGATGTGACTGCGATACTCCGCCGCCGCGCCGACCTCGGCCGACCCGATCCGGACCGGAATTCTTTGACGCAGGTCACACGTCCGGTCCGGTGCGCGGACGGTGATCTCCGCCATGCTGTCCTACGTAACCGGGCCGTACCGACCGGTACGCCCGAGCCGCGGACACCGGAGGAGACACACCATGGCGGACACCGTGCTCTACGAGGTGAGCGACGGACTCGCGACGATCACGCTGAACCGCCCCGAGGCGATGAACGCGCTGAACATCGCGACCAAGGTCGCCCTCCGGGACGCGGTACAGGCCGCGGCGGCCGACGACGCCGTACGGGCCGTGCTGCTGACGGCGGCCGGGGAGCGGGCGTTCTGCGTGGGCCAGGACCTCAAGGAGCACATCACGCTGCTGGAGTCCGACCGCAAGGCCGGGACCGGGGCCACCATGACCACGGTCAAGGAGCACTACAACCCCATCGTGCGGGCGCTCGCCGGGATGGCGAAGCCCGTGGTCGCCGGGGTCAACGGCGTGGCTGCGGGCGCCGGTTTCGGGCTCGCGCTGGCGGCGGACTACCGCGTCGTCGCGGACACGGCCGGCTTCAACACGTCCTTCGCGGGGGTCGCGCTGACCGCGGACTCCGGCATCTCCTGGACGCTGCCCCGCGTCGTCGGACCGGGCCGCGCCTCCGACCTGCTGCTGTTCCCGCGCACGATCAAGGCGCAGGAGGCGTACGACCTCGGGATCGCGAACCGGCTGGTCCCCGCCGGTGAGTTGCACGCCGAGGCCGAGAAGGTGGCCAGGCTGCTGGCGGACGGGCCGACGGTGGCGTACGCGGCGCTGAAGGAGTCGGTTGCGTACGGCCTCTCGCACACCCTTGAGGAGACGCTGGAGAAGGAGGACGAACTCCAGGCCCGGGCGGGCGCGTCGGAGGATCACGCGATCGCCGTGGAGGCCTTCGTCAACAAGGAGACGCCGAAGTACCTGGGCCGCTAGACACCCCTCAGGGGGCGCTTCTCGCCACGCAGGTCTCCAAGTGGTCGTTGACCAAGCCGCACGCCTGCATCAGGGCGTACGCCGTCGTCGGGCCGACGAATTTCAGGCCCCGTTTCTTCAGGGCCTTGGACAGGGCCGTCGACTCCTCCGTGACCGCCGGGACGTCCCCGAGTCTCTTCGGGGCCGGGCCCGGGGCCGGAGCGTGGGACCAGATGAACTCGTCGAGTTCGCCCGGCGCCCAGTCGGCCAGCACGCGCGCGTTGGCGATCGTTGCGTCGATCTTGAGGCGGTTGCGGATGATGCCCGCGTCGAGGAGCAGGCGTTCGCGGTCGGCGTCCGTGAACGTGGCGACCTTGGAGATGCTGAAGCCGTCGAACGCGGCCCGGAAGCCCTCGCGGCGGCGCAGGATCGTGATCCAGGAGAGGCCGGACTGGAAGGCCTCCAGGCTGAGCCGCTCGTAGAGGGCGTCGTCGCCGTGGACCGGGCGGCCCCACTCCTCGTCGTGGTACGAGACGTAGTCCTCCGTGGACAGCGCCCAGGGGCAGCGCAGGCCGCCGTCAGGACCGGCGACGGCCGCACCCTCGCTCACTGCTGGTCGCCTTCGGCCGGCTTCCGCATGGAGACGTTGGCGGTGGCCAGCGCGCCCGCCAGCGCGGACTCCAGGTCGGCGATCCGGGCGTCGCGCTCGGCGAGTTCGGCGGCGACACGGCTCAGCGCGTCGTCCACCTCGGCCATGCGGTAGCCCCGCGCGGCGAGCGGGAAGCGGAGGGTCTCGATGTCGGCGTGGTCCACCGGCCGGTCCACCGGCAGCGGGTCGTCGAGGCGCTCGGGCGCGACCTCGGGCAGCGGAGCGCTGTCGCCGCCGCCGATCACCGAGAGCGTCACGGCGCCGACCACGACGGCGAGCGCGACGACCAGGAACAGGAACATGAACATCGCTGGGGTCTCCACGGGCGTCGATGTCGGACGTGCCGAAGCCGAATGTGTCAGGGTCCGATCGTGCCATGCGACGCTGACAGTTAGGGTCACAGGCGGCTGAAGACCGGTATGTACGAAGAGAGGTCACAGGGGATGCTCAGGCTGGGCAGGCGTGAATTCGACGCGCACGAGCCGGTGATCATGGCGATCGTGAACCGGACCCCGGACTCCTTCTACGACCAGGGGGCGACGTTCCGCGACGAGCCCGCCCTCGCGCGCGTGGAGCAGGCGGTGGCCGAGGGCGCCGCCATCATCGACATCGGCGGGGTCAAGGCCGGACCCGGCGAGGAAGTGACCGCCGAGGAGGAGGCGCGGCGCACGGTCGGCTTCGTGGCCGAGGTGCGGCGGCGCTTCCCGGACGTGGTCATCAGCGTCGACACCTGGCGGCACGAGGTCGGCGAGGCCGTCTGCGAGGTCGGCGCGGATCTCCTGAACGACGCGTGGGGCGGGGTGGATCCCCGGCTCGCGGAGGTGGCCGCGCGGTACGGCGTGGGGCTGGTGTGCACGCACGCGGGCGGCGCGGAGCCGCGTACCCGGCCGCACCGCGTGACGTTCGACGACGTCATGGCCGACATTCTGCGGGTGACCCTCGGTCTCGCCGAGCGGGCCGTTTCACTGGGCGTGCCCAGGGAGTCGGTGCTGATCGATCCCGGGCACGACTTCGGGAAGAACACCCGGCACAGTCTGGAGGCGACCCGGCGGCTCGGGGAGATGGTCGGGACGGGGTGGCCCGTGCTGGTCTCGCTGTCCAACAAGGACTTCGTGGGCGAGACCCTCGACAAGCCGGTCAAGGAGCGGGTCGTCGGCACGTTGGCGACCACTGCGGTGTCCGCGTGGCTGGGCGCGCAGGTGTACCGGGTGCACGAGGTCGCGGAGACGCGGCAGGTGCTGGACATGGTGACGTCGATCGCTGGGCATCGGCCCCCGGCGGTGGCCCGCCGAGGGCTCGCGTAGCCGCCGGACTGCCTTAGCGGCCGGCTTCCTTGGACACCAGCGCGACCGCCTCGTCCACGTCGTCCGTCACGTGGAACAGCAGCAGGTCCTTCTCCGACGCCTTGCCCTGGGCGATCAGGGTGTTCTTCAGCCAGTCGACGAGGCCGCCCCAGTACTCGCTGCCGAAGAGGACGATCGGGAAGCGGGTGACCTTCTGGGTCTGCACCAGGGTGAGCGCCTCGAAGAGTTCGTCGAGGGTGCCGAGGCCGCCGGGGAGGACCACGAAGCCCTGGGCGTACTTGACGAACATCATCTTGCGGACGAAGAAGTAACGGAAGTTCAGCCCGATGTCGACGTACGCGTTGAGCCCCTGCTCGAAGGGCAGCTCGATGCCGAGGCCGACGGAGATGCCCTTGGCCTCCAGGGCGCCCTTGTTGGCCGCCTCCATGGCTCCGGGGCCGCCGCCGGTGATCACGGCCCACCCGGCCTCCACGAGGGCGTGTCCGAGCCGTACGCCCGCTTCGTACTCCGGTGAGTCCGGCTTGGTGCGGGCCGAGCCGAACACGCTGATCGCGGGCGGCAGTTCGGCCAGTGTGCCGAAGCCCTCGATGAACTCCGACTGGATCCGCAGGACGCGCCACGGGTCGGTGTGGACCCAGTCCGAGGGGCCGCCCGCGTCCAGGAGGCGCTGGTCGGTCGTGCTCGCGGTCACCTGGCCGCGCCGCCGGAGGACCGGTCCCAGGCGCTGCTCCTCCGGTGGCTGCTGCTTGCCCTCGGGGTTGCCTGTAGCCATGTGCGCTCCCTCCACTTGCAGGTGTTTCGTACCTCAGCGTAGGTCTACGCGGGTTACGGAGGGGGGACATACGGATGTCAGCCGGTGAGCCAGTCCCGCAGCCGCCGCTCCGCCTCGGGGATGAGAGCCGCCTCGACCCTCTCGTCCACCTTGTGGGCGAGGAGTTGGGCACCCGGGCCGTAGTTCACCGCGGGAACGCCGAGCGCGCTGAAACGGGCCACGTCGGTCCAGCCGAACTTGGGGCGGGCCTCGCCGCCGACGGCCGCCATGAACGCGGCGGCGGCCGGGTGGGTCAGGCCGGGGCGGGCCCCTCCGGTGTGGTCGTCGACGACGAACTCGTCGACCCCGCAGTCGGCGAAGTAGTCCCGTACGAACGCCTCCGCCTCCTCCTCGCTGCGGTCGGGCGCATAGCGGAAGTTGACAACAAGGGTGCACGCGTCGGGGATGACGTTCGTGGCCACTCCCCCTTCGACGCGTACCGCGTTGAGGCCCTCGTGGAACCGAAGGCCGTCCACCACGGGCGTGCGGGGTTCGTACGCGGCGAGCCTGGCCAGCGCCCGCGAGGCCGCGTGGATCGCGTTGGAGCCCATCCACGCGCGCGCGGAGTGCGCTCGTTCACCCTTGAACTTCAGGAACACCCTGAGCGTGCCCTGGCAGCCGCCCTCGACCTGACCGTCCGTCGGCTCCAGGAGGACCGCGAAGTCGCCCTCCAGCCAGTCGGGATGAGCCTCGGAGACATGCTTGAGTCCGTTGAGGTGGGCGGCGACCTCCTCGTTGTCGTAGAAGACGAACGTCAGGTCGCGGTTGGGGGCCAACACCGTTGCCGCGATGCGGAGTTGGACCGCCACGCCGGACTTCATGTCGCAGGTTCCGCAGCCCCACAGGACGCCGTTCTCGTCGAGGCGCGAGGGGACGTTGTCGGCGATCGGGACCGTGTCGATGTGGCCCGCCAGGACGACGCGTTCGGTGCGGCCGAGGCCGGTGCGCGCGACGACGTTGTTGCCGTACCGGTCGACCCTCAGGTGCGGCAGGGTGCGCAGCGCGGTCTCGATCGCGTCCGCGAGGGGCTTCTCGCTGCCGCTCTCCGAGGGGAAGTCGACGAGCTGCGCGGTGAGCCGGGCGGCGTCCAGTGTGAGGTCAAGCGGGGTGTCGGACATGGCGTCGACCCTAACGCGCACAGCCTGTGCGCCGGTTGTCCACACCCGGCGCACCGGTAACAGGAGCCTCCAGTACCTTGTGGGGATGCTGCAGTCCCCCACCCCCAAGAAGCGTCGACGAGGCCGCCTCTTTCGTTTCCTCTCGGCCTTCGTCGTGCTGCTCGCGGTCGCGGGCTATCTGGTCGTCCAGTACGTCACCGGCGGCCGGGGCGGGCCCGGTTGCAAGGTGGTCTCCGGCAAGGACGACGGCCAGAAGTACGAGTTCTCGCAGGAGCAGACGATGAACGCGGCGACGATCGCCGCCGTCGGCACCGGGCGCGGGATGCCGGAGCGGGCCGTCACGATCGCGCTCGCGACCGCCCTCCAGGAGTCGCAGCTCGTCAACATCCAGCACGGCGACCTGGATTCGCTCGGCCTGTTCCAGCAGCGGCCCTCGCAGGGCTGGGGCACCAAGAAGGAGATCCTGGACCCGACGTACGCGGCGGGCGTCTTCTACGAGCACCTGGCCAAGGTGGACGACTACCAGAAGCTCCCCCTCACCGTCGCCGCGCAGCGCGTGCAGCGCAGCGGCTACCCGGAGGCGTACGCCAAGCACGAGCCCGAGGCCACGCTGTTGTCCGCCGCCCTCACGGGCCAGGCGGCCGCCACGCTGACCTGCCAGGGTCTCCCGGACTCCACCGTGGCCGCCACCGGCCCGGACGCCGTACGGGCCGCGCTGGTACGGGACTTCGGGCGCACGGTGCTGAAGGAGACGGGCGCGGAGGTGACCGGGGGCTCGACGTCCGCGGACAAGGTCAAGGCGGAATCAGAGTCCGGGTCCGGGGCCGAGTCCACGCCGACGCCCGGCGCGAGCGCCACGGGCGGGAGCAGCACGGTGACCCTGCCGGTGAAGTCCGGCAGCACGCGGACCGGCTGGCAACTCGCGCACTGGGCGGTGGCCAACTCCTCGGAGCTGCACATCGAGCGCGTGTCGTACGCCGGCCGCGAGTGGGCCGCCGGCAGCGCGGACGACCCGTGGCACTCGACCGCCTCGAAGGCTTCCGGCGGGGTCCGCATCGTGACCCAGGGGCAGGTCGAGCAGTAGTACGGGTCCTCACCCGCAGGGGTTATGCGTGGTCGATCCGGGGTCGGGTGTGGTCGGGTTTTCACACGGACGTCCTCGTGTGCGCCGAAGTCCTTGGAAACAAAGGGCTGCGGGCATTCTGCAGGCTTTCACACCGGGCGCTCTTTGTCCGTTTTTATCCGTAGCTGATAATGCGACGCATTGCCAACTCTTTACGTTGCCGCTCCGCAACCTTCGCGCGCTTCGAGCGGTAGTCACTGCGTCCGAGCCCGGAGATCAACACAAGGAGTCTCATGTCCCTCCCCCTGACCCGCCGGATCGCCCGTGCCGCGCTGCTCGTCGCAGCGGGAGCGGCAGCCGGGGTCGGTGCGGCCGGCTCCGCCAGTGCGGCCCCCTCCCTGCCGGCCACCCCGAACCTGGGCGCGCTGACCGCCCTGGACGGGGCGAGCGTCGGCAACACGGTCGACGGCGCGAGCCAGAACGTCACGGGGGTCGCCGGCAAGTCCGGTGGCCAGACGCTGGAGAAGGCGGTGCCGGCCGCAGGCAAGACCGGTGGGAAGGTTGCCAAGACGGTGGCTCCGGCCGCGCAGCACGTCGCCGGGGATACGGCGGGGCAGGCGGGTGGCCTGCTCGGCGAGACGGCGAAGACCGCGACGGCGGGTGGCGGGTTGCCGACGGACGCGGTGACCAAGGGTGGACTGCCCAAGGCTCAGGAGCTGCCCCTTAAGGGTCTGCCGCTTGGCTGAGTGGGCCTTGGCTGAAGGGGTCCAGGGAGTTCCCTGGACCCCTTCATTGCGTTGTTTTTCGGCTTGCGGCCGGTGGGGGCTTGTCGCGCGGTTCCCCGCGCCCCTAAAGGCAAAAAGCCTTCAGCCGAGCCGGTTTACAGCTGCCCTTACTCGTTCATCCGTAGCCGTCAGGGCCACTCGTACGAAAGTCTCGCCCGCTTCTCCGTAGAAGTCGCCCGGGGCCACCAGGATGCCCAAGTCGGCGAGGTGGGACACCGTGTCCCAGCAGGACTCGTCGCGCGTCGCCCACAAGTAGAGGCTTGCCTCGCTGTGTTCGATGCGGAAGCCGTGGGACACGAGGGCCTCACGCAACAGCGACCGGCGGGCAAGGTAGCGCTCGCGTTGTTCCTGGACGTGGGTGTCGTCGGCCAGGGCCGCCACCACCGCTGCCTGGGTCGGGGCCGAGGTCATCATGCCGCCGTGCTTGCGGATCTCCAGGAGCGGAGCCAGGACCGCCGGGTCGCCGGCCAGGAAGGCCGCGCGGTAGCCCGCGAGGTTCGAGCGCTTGGAGAGGGAGTGAACCGCGACGAGCCCGTCGTAGGAACCGCCGTTGACGTCCGGGTGCAGGACCGAGACCGGGTCGGCCTCCCAGCCCAGTTCGAGGTAGCACTCGTCCGAGAAGATGAGGATGCCGTGCTCGCGCGCCCACGCGACGACCCGGGTCAGCTCGTCCTTGCCCAGCACCCGGCCGGTCGGGTTCGAGGGCGAGTTGAGCCAGAGGAGCTTCAGGCCCTCGGGGTCGAGGGTCGTGGGGTCGTCGTAGACCTCGTACTCGGCGCGGGCCAGGCGGGCGCCCACCTCGTACGTCGGGTAGGCCAGGCGGGGGTAGGCGACGCGGTCGCCGGGGCCCAGGCCCAGTTGGGTGGGGAGCCAGGCGACGAGTTCCTTGGAGCCGACGATCGGCAGGACGTGGCGGTGGGTGACGTCCCGGGCGCCGAGGCGGCGCTCGACCCAGCCGGTGAGCGCGTCACGCAGGGCCGGGGTACCCCAGACCGTCGGATAGCCGGGCGAGTCGGCCGCGTCGATCAGGGCCTTCTGGATCAGATCGGGGACCGGGTCCACCGGGGTGCCGACCGACAGGTCGACAATGCCGTCCGGGTGTGCCGTCGCCGTCTTCTTGTACGGCTCCAGCTTGTCCCAGGGGAAGGTGGGGAGGCGATCGGTGACTGCGGACACGGTTACTCGCTCACTTTCTTCGGTACGCCAGGTACGCCCAGTACGCGCGGCACCCCCGACACGGCCGGTACGGCAAACGCCTCGGCCCCGTACGGCGACCGGGGCGATCTGGCCGTACGGGACCGAGGCGGCGCGCGCGTCTGTGCGGGCCGCTCTTACTCGCCCTGGTTCTGCGGCGGCAGCGCGGCGACGAAGGGGTGGTCGCGCTCGATCAGGCCCAGCTTGCTGGCGCCGCCCGGGGAACCGAGCTCGTCGAAGAACTCGACGTTCGCCTTGTAGTAGTCCTTCCACTCCTCGGGAGTGTCGTCCTCGTAGAAGATCGCCTCGACCGGGCACACCGGCTCACAGGCGCCGCAGTCGACGCATTCGTCCGGGTGGATGTACAAGGACCGGGAGCCCTCGTAAATGCAGTCGACCGGGCACTCCTCGATGCACGCCTTGTCCTTGACGTCGACACAAGGCTGCGCGATGACGTAGGTCACGCTGTCGTTCCTCCTCGATAGGGCGCTGGCGGGCCTCCGTAGGCTCCGCCGCCAGGCGCGCTGGAGCGCGGCGTCGTCCATGCCCGCACCTAGTATCTCCGTTCCGGGGCGTGATCCATACAGGAGGGGTGAACTGACCTGTGGAAATCTCTGCGGCCGGACGTCTTGAGGTCCGGATCACCGCTGCTGACGTGGGCAAACGGGTGTCCGTCAGGCGCTTGACAGGTGCTGAAGACACGACGGAGAAGTTCACCGACACGGTGGGTGTTCTCACATCATGGGACAGCGGTGTGCTGACGATCACACGGAAGGGTGGGGAGTCCGTGCGTATTTCGGAATCCTCGCTGGTGGCCGGCAAGGTCGTGCCGGCCGCTCCGGCCCGTCGCCGAGGACCTTCCGCCGCGTACCGCGAACTGGCGCAGGTCTCCGCGCGCGGCTGGCAGCCGGTGGAGGGCGAGCGGCTCGGCGAGTGGGAGCTGCGCGCCGCCGCCGGGTTCACCCGGCGCGCCAACTCCGCGCTGCCGCTCGGCGATCCCGGCCTGCCCCTCGACGCGGCCCTCACCGCTGTACGACGGTGGTACGGCGACCGCGGCCTGCCCGCGTACATCCAGACCGCGACCGGCGCCGACGGCACCCAGGAGCCGCTCTGCGCCGAGTTGGAACAGCGGGGCTGGACCCGTGAGGTGACCGCCGAGCTGTGGGTCGGCGCGCTGGCCCCGATCGCCGACCGGGCCGACGCGTCCGGCGTCGTCCTATCCCGGACGGCCGACGAGGCGTGGCTGGCCCGCTATCAGCGCAAGGGGGTGAGCGAGGTGGCTCTGAAGGTGCTGGGGAGCGGCCCTTCGGTGTGGTTCGCGACGGTGCCCGGTGACGGTGACGAGCCCGCCGCGATCGGGCGGTGTGTCGTCGACGGGCGATGGGCCGGGTTCGCGGCCGTCGAGGTCGATCCCGCGCTACGGCGGCGGGGGCTGGCCTCGCTCGTCATGGCCGCGTTGGCCTCGCGGGCGCTGGACGAGGGGGCGTCGGCCGCGTGGTTGCAGGTCGAGGCGGACAACGCGGGGGCGCGGGCGCTGTACACGGGGATGGGGTTCGGGGCGCATCACGCCTATCACCACTACCGCGAGCCTGTGGTCCCTGCTGATTCCGGCCCGCACGGATCGTCGTGAGGGGGTACGAGTTCGCCATGTCCGCGCCCTGGCCGCCGCCGGCCGAACGGTTCGCCGAATTGCGTCGCCTGTTCGCCGAGGAGGCTCGGTCCGAGCGGCCCGATCTGGTCACGCTCTGCCTGCTGGTGGGGGCGGCGGCGGACGGGGCGCTGGACGACGCGGGCATCGACTCGGCACAGGTCGAACTGGACCGGCTGGCGGGGCAGTTGCCGTTCCGGCCCGGCGGGCCGGCGGCCTGGGCGAGCGCGCTGCGTCAACTCCTGGGCGTCCGCTTCGAGTTCCGCGGTACGCCCGGCGACTACCAGCGGCTGGAGTCCTCGTTGCTGCACGCGGTGCTGCGGCGCCGGCGCGGGCTGCCGATCCTGTTGTCCGTGGTGTGGATGGAGGTCGCTCGGCGGGCGGGGGCTCCGGTGTACGGGGTCGCTCTGCCGGGGCACTTCGTCGTGGGGTTCGGGGCGGCGGAGGAGCAGGTGCTGGCCGATCCGTTCGACGGGGGGAGGGTGTTGACGGGCGGGGACGCGGAGTTGTTGGTGGCGGGGGCGACGGGGGCTTCGCTGGAGCCCTCGATGCTTGTGCCCGCGGCGCCTTTGGAGGTTGTGTCCCGTGTCCTGAACAACATCCGGGCGTGGGCTGCGGCTCGGCCGGAGCGGTCGGATGTTGCTTTGTGGGCTGTGGAGTTGGCGTTGGTGATGCCTTCGCATCCCGCGCGGTTGCGGTATGAGCGGGCTCAACTGCTGGTTGAGCGGGGGGATTTCCTCAGTGGGGCGGCCGAACTGGAGGCGTATGCGGAGGTGGTGGCGGTGGTGGATGAACCTGCTGCCGATCGGGTGCGGGGGCAGGCGCGGTCGGCTCGCTCCAGGTTGAACTGACCTTCACCTATGCGCCGTTGAGCTCTGGTCGTCTTGCGTGCGCAGGCGCGTCGTGGCTGGTCGCGCCCACGCGGCGGAGCCGCAAATCGATACAGCCCCGCGCCCCTGGGTGAGCTGCCCTGGCCTGTGTCTACAGCCAGCCCTTCTCCCTTGCGATGCGCACCGCCTCTGCCCGGTTCCGTACCGCCAGTTTCTGGATGGCTGTCGAGAGGTAGTTGCGGACCGTGCCCTGTGACAGATGGAGGGTCGTTGCCAGTTCGGCGTTGGTGGAGCCTTCTGCCGCTGCCCTCAGGATCTCGCGCTCGCGGTCGGTCAGAGGGTTCGCGCCCCCGGCGAGCGCCGCTGCGGCCAGCGTTGGGTCGATGACCCGCTCCCCGGTCAGTACCTTCCGCACTGCTTGCGCCAGTTGGGCCGCGGGGGCGTCCTTGACCAGGAAGGCGTCCGCGCCCGCTTCCATGGCGCTGCGGAGGTAACCGGGGCGGCCGAAGGTCGTGAGGACGACCAGTTTCACCTCGGGGAGCGCCTTGTGGACCTGGGCCGCCGCCTCGATGCCCGTGCAGCCCGGCATCTCGATGTCGAGGAGGGCCACGTCCACGGCGTGCTGTCGGGCCGCCGCCAACACCTCGTCGCCGCGCGCGACTTGGGCGACGACCTCGATGTCGTCCTCCAGGCCGAGCAGTGCGGCCAGTGCCTCGCGGACCATCGACTGGTCCTCGGCGAGGAGGACCTTGATCGTACGGCTCATGCGGGCGATCCTACGTCCGTCGAGGTGGGCGGAGTGCCCGCCGGCACCCGTGCGACCAGCCGGAAGCCGTGTTTGAGGCGGGAAGCCTCCAGGGAGCCGCCGACCTTCGCGAGGCGCTCGCCCAGGCCCGTCAGACCGTTGCCGGGGCCCTTGCCCGAGCCGCCCGAGCCGTTGTCCTCGACGGAGAGTTCGAGCGTCGGGCCGTCCAGGGTCTGGCGTCGGACCAGTTCGACCACGCAGCGCCGGGCGCCGCTGTGCCGTACGACATTGGTGGTCGCCTCGCGCAGGGCCCAGGCGAGGGCGGACTCGCGTTCCTCGGAGACGGTGGTGAGGTCCGGTTCGGCGGGGAGGTCGGCGATGACTCCGGCCGCCGTCAACGCGACCTGGGCGCCCGCGAGTTCGCCGGCCAGGCGGGGGCGACGGTAGCCGGTGACCGCCTCGCGGACGTCCACCAGGGCCTGGCGGCTGACCTGTTCGATGTCCGCGACCTGCTGGGCCGCCTTGTCGGGGTGGTCGGGGAGCATCCGGCCGGCCAGCTCGCTCTTCAGTGTGATCAGGGAGAGGGAGTGGCCCAGGAGGTCGTGCAGGTCGCGGGCCAGGCGCAACCGCTCCTCGTTCGCCGCGAGTTGGGCGACCGTGGCCCTCGCCTTGCGCAACTCGACCGTCGTGCGCACGAGTTGCCGTACGCCCGTCATCGAGTAGCCCACCAGCAACACCACCAGGAACAGGCCCCAGGCTTCGTCCAGGTCGTCGACGAACCAGCCCGCCAGCATCATGGCCGCGGTGGTCAGCGGGATCGTCCAGTACGCGGCGCTCAGGGGCAGGGCCACGCCGCAGGAGACGGAGACGTAGACGAAGAGGCCGAGCCAGGAGTTGCCGAGGCTGAGGGCCAGCGCGACGGCCAGCACCCACATCATGGCGACCAGCGCGGCGACGGCCCAGCCGGAGTAGGGGCGGCCCACGGTGCGGAACACGACGGCCAGGTAGGTCCCGGTGAAGGCCACCAGGCCCACCCAGCCGGCCGCCGTGGCCGAGGTGGTGTGATGGTCGGCCAGCAGGTCCCGCACGGGCGCGCCGAGGAAGACCAGCCAGGGCAGGATCCACACCAGCTTGCGCAGTACCTCGCCCCGGTTGCGGGGCGGCTGCCCGATCCGCACCAGGCGGTCCGCCCGGGCCTCCTCGTCGGACCGCAGGTCTTCCGTCATCGCGCTCACGCCTTCAGCGTGTCCTTCCGGTACAGCCACGCCGCCCCGCCCGCGAAGAGCGCGAAGTAGACGACGAGGAGGGTGACGTCCTTGGCGTGGGGCGACTGGCTCTGCTCGATGGCCTGCCCCAGCGCAGCGTACGCGTGCGTGGGCAGCCACTTGGCGATGTCCTGGAGCCAGGTCGGGAAGGTCGAGGACGGGAACCAGAGGCCGCCCAGGATCGACAGGCCGAAGTAGACGATCATCGTGATCGGCCGGACCGCGTCCCCGCTGGCGAGGTAGCCGATGGCCACGCCGAGCGCCGCGAAGACCAGGCTGCCGGCCCAGATCGCGCCGGTCAGCGCGAGCCACTGCCAGGCGTCCAGCCGTACGTCCTTCACCAGGGCCGCGACGATGAAGACGACCACGATGGACGGCAGGCTGACGACGGCGGCGCTCGCGGTCTTGGCGAGGACGTAGCCGTGCCCGGGCAGCGGGGTCAGCCTCAACTGCCGTACCCAGCCGTTCTCGCGCTCCTTGGCGATGCGCTCGCTGTTGCCCATCAGGACGGCGGTCAGGGCGCCGAAGGAGGCCATCGAGACCATGACGTACTTCGCGATGCTCAGGCCGGTGCCGGCGACGTTGCCGGTCTGGTTGGAGACGAGCAGGAAGATGACGGAGGGGTAGATCACCGAGAAGAACAGGAACTTGCGGTTGCGCAGGGCGCGGGTGAGTTCCAGCTTGATCAGGCCCCGCGAAGCAAATGTATTCAGCATGACTGCTTGGCCTCCTCGGCGGTGGTGATGGCGACGAAGGCCTGCTCCAGGCCGAGCCCGGCGACTTCGAGGTTGCGGGGGTAGACGCCGAGGCCGTAGAGCGCGTGGACGGTCGCGTCGGCGTCGGTGGACTGGATACGGATCGTCTGGCCGGATACGTCGACCGAGGTGAGGAAGGGGAGGGACCGGATCGGGGCCTCGTCGATCTCGCCGTCCAGGTCGAAGGCGATCCGGCGGGCGCCGGCCTTCGCCTTGATCTCGGCGGAGGTGCCATCGGCGAGCAGCCGGCCGCGGTGCAGGACCAGGACGCGGTCCGCGATGGCGTCGGCCTCTTCGAGGTAGTGGGTGGCGAAGAGGACCGTACGGCCCTGGTCGGCCTGTTCGCGCATGGTGGCCCAGAAGGCCTGCCGGGCGGAGACGTCCATGCCGGTGGTCGGCTCGTCGAGGACGATCAGATCGCTGTCACCGGCGGTCGCGAGGGCGAAGCGGACGCGCTGGGCCTGGCCGCCGGAGAGCTTGTTGACCTTGCGGTCGGCGATCTGGGTGACGCCCGCGCGGGCGATGACATCGCCGACCTTGTACGGCTTCGGGTGCAAGTCGCAGGCCAGCTTGACCAGTTCACCGACCGTGACCTCGTCCATCAGCCCGCCGCTCTGCAGCATCGCGCCCACCCGCCCGGCGACGATCGCCTCGCGGGGGCTGGTGCCGAAGACGCTGACCTTGCCGGTGTCGGCCTGCTTGAGGCCCAGGAGCAGATCCAGGGTGGTCGACTTGCCGGCCCCGTTCGGCCCCAGCAGGGCCACCGTCTCCCCCGGGTGCAGCACGAGCGACAGCCCGTCCACGGCCCGTACATCGCCGTAGCTCTTGCTCACCTGATCGAACCCGACCACCGAGGTGGCCGTCGCCGCTGTTGTCGTCATGCCGTCCATCGTGGCCGCCGGGGGCCGGTCCCCGGCAGTGTCGACGGTCCGGTGTCGCGCATGACAGATGTCATGTCCTACGACCGATGCCCTGCCGTACGACGGTCGCTTCCGGACGACCGAGGGGGCACCCGGCGTGGTGCCGGGTGCCCCCTCGTGCGGTCGGCCACCGCCTAGTTGGGGGTCGTGTCGATGATCCCCACCCGGTCGGTCTTGCTGATCAGGGCCTGGCGCAGGGCGATGTAGACCTCCTGCGGTGTGACGGCCGTCTTCTGGCCGCTGGCGCGGGTGATCGTCACGCCGTCGAAGGTACTGCCGTAGAGCGTCTTCAGGGCGGCCAGGTCGGGGCTGTCGGTGAGCTTGCCGTTCACGGCCTTCACCCTGAGGAACTTCCACAGGGAGTTCTTCGGGCTCAGCGGCAGTGTGATCCCGGTGTCCGTCTTGACCTTGACGAGGTCGGACATCGCCGGCTCCGCGAAGGCCTTCATCTCGCGGTCGACCTCGGCGTTGGTGATCGTCGGCTGCTTGGTGGTCGTCGGGACGGTCACCGTGGTGGCCGTGCCGGTCTCCACCTCGCTGCGGTACGCCTCCTCGACGGCGCCGGTGGACGCGGTCGCGTCGATCGCCTTGCCCGCCTTGCCGTAGACGGCGACGGCCTTGCCGGAGGTGAACTGGATCGTGCCCTCGGTGACCGCGCCGGAGCCGGAGCCACCGCCGAGGTCGGAGAGGGCGGCGGCCAGCTTCTCCTCGTCGACCGGCATGACGGGGTCGACGACCCGGTGCTGGCCGAAGAGCGAGCCGATCACCGAGACCGGGTTGTAGTCGCTGGTGGCGGCCGCGCTGACGGTGGCCGTGGCGTCGAACTGCAGCCCCGCCTGGTCCGGCTTCAGCGAGACCGTCCTGCCGCCGACCGACAGCTTCAGCGGCTTGTTCACCCGGTCGCCGAACGCGTCGTCGAGCCTCTTGACGGCGTCGTCACGGGTGCCGCCGCCGATGTCGACGCCGAGCACGGTGGTGCCCTTGGGCACGTCGGTGTGGTTCATCAGCAGACCGGCGCCGTACGCGCCGCCCGCGATGACGACCACGCCGACGAAGAGCAGGACCAGCTTGCTGCGGCCCTTCTTCTTTTTCTTCGCGCCCTTGCCCGCCTTCTTCCCGGCGGGCGCGCTCTGCGCCGAACCGGGCTCGGGCGTCTTCGGGGGTGTGTGCGGCAGCGGCCCGTCGGGGTGGGTACCGGTGCCGAACGGCGAGGTCCCGGCACCCGGCACGACCGGCATACCGCTGGTGACGGTGTGCCCGGAGACCTGGTCGGCGGGGGCGCCGTAGCCCTGGCCACCCGGTCCGGGGGCCGGCTTCTGCGGGGTGAGGATCGCGGTGTCGTCGCTGAGACCACCGCCGGGGATCATGCCGCCGGGGAGGCTCGCGCCACCGGGGCCGCCCGGTCCCATGCCGGGACCGCCAGGGCCGCCCATGCCGGGGCCACCGGGACCCGCGCCGGGACCACCGGGGCCACCAGGACCACCGGGACCGCCGAGGTTGCCGGGACCACCGGGGTTACCAGGACCACCAGGCGCACCGGGACCGCCCGGGTTACCAGGCCTGCCGCGACCGCCGTGTCGGCCGGAGGTCGCACCCGGGCCGCCGGGACCACCGGGACCACCCGGCCCGGCGAGTCCAGCGGGACCGCCGACGCCGTTCGGGCCGCCCGGTCCGTCGGGGTAGCCGCTCGGCGCGCCCGGTGCTCCGCCCATGGGGCCGGGCGGCAACATCAGGCCGTTGCCGGTGACCGGACCGCCGGTCGGGCCCGCGGGGCCCTCGGGACCGCCCGGACCACCGCGCCCGTTCGGGCCGTTGAATCCGCTGGGTCCACCCGGACCACCGGGGCCTCCGGGACCGCCCGGACCGATGCCCTGCCCGCTCGGCCCGGGGAACTGTTCGGCTCGCGGGCCGGGGCCGCCCGAGCCGGGCAAACCGCCGAGCTCACCCTGACCGTTGGACCCGGGGAAACCACCCAGCTCGCCCTGACCGTTGGTGGACCCGGGATAGCCGCCCAGCTCACCCTGACCGTTGGGCTCGGGATAGCCGCCCTGGCCGCCGGGGCCCGCAGGTCCCGGGAAACCGCCCTGCTGCCCGTTCTCCGAGAAGTACGGCAGGTCGTCGCGGCGCGGTTCGCCCGGGCCGCCGACGTTGGGGCCGGGGGCGCCGTTCGGGCGTGACCCGTTGGGGCCCCGCGGTCCGGCCGCCAGTGCCTCGGTCACGTCGAAGGAGCCGGTGCCGCCGCCGTGTCCGGGGGCGACGGGTCCGGCGCCGGTGGCACCGCCGATTCCGGCGCCGTTCGTGCCGCCGCCCGCGCCGGGCAGACGGCTGGCGCCGGTGACGCTCATGCCGCCGACCACACCGCCGGGACGAGCACCGCTCGGCCGATTGCCGACGGGCGCACCGGGAGCCGGCGCACTCGGGGTACCCGCGGCCGAACCGCCGGGAATTCCCGCCCCGTTGGTGCCGCCACCGCCCTGACCGCCCTTCGCGGGGCCGGACTTGCGGGGCGCGAACCAGTCGCTCGTCTTCTCCTCGGCGCCGGGCAGCGCGAGTTCGGCGGTCGGCTCGACGACGCCCGCGGGCAGCGCGGAACTCGGCAACTGCGTCTCGGCGGTCGTGGATCCGTCGGCGGATCCGGTGTCCGCGACGGGCGTGCGCACGACCACAGGCGGAATCGGCCGCGAACCGGGGATGTTGATCCGGATCCGGGTCGTCAGCGTCGTCTCGGTCTTGCGTTCCTCCGGCTGCGCGGACGAACGCCCCGCATCCGTACGGTCGTCGGAAGCCGCGGGCGTCCCGTACGGCGGGGTCCCCGAGGGGTAAGCGGCTCCGCCGCGCCCGTCGGGCCCGGAGGACGGAGTGTCAGTTTCACGACTCAAGGCAAGTTCTCCCGGTTGGCTCCGCCGCCCGACACCCACGGGCGACTCGGCGGCGCGCACCACCATACTGGCCACTTCTTGGCGGTATCCCACGGCCGCTGGGGAAACCCACACCGGACTCGCACGCGCGCCTCACCGCGAAGTGGTACGTCACTTGCCAAGTCGGACGTCAGAGCTGCTTGGTTGCCGCCCCAAACCCAACGTGGCGCACATCACAGCTACAGCCATCCCACCGAGCAGGAAGAGATAGGAACCGACTCCCGCGCCGAAGAGGAAGTCGCCCTCCGGCCGACTGGCGGTGAGCAGAACAACGGCGACCATCCAGCCGGCGGCGGGCGCCACGGCCCCGCCCCTCCCGTCGGCCGCTCTCGCCCCGCCGAGGAACAGTCCGGCCGCTCCGACGAGCGCGAGCAGCAGCCCGCCGGGGAACCACGCGGCCTGCACCAGCGCCCCCGCCACCCCGACGACAGCGCCGAGCACGAAGAGCACGAGGTAGGCCAACACCCGTAGCCCGGACGGCCGTTGCAACGGCTGGGCGAGCAGACTCCCGCCGCCCTGGTTGGCACTCATCACAGGCCCAGCCCTTCGAAAAGATCGGTCTCGGGCACCGCACCGGGTACCCCTTGGACCAACTCGTAGTACTCGGTGGTGAATACGGGCTGCGCGAGCTCGTTCGACAACACGAAGTACGGCTGATCCGGGGCCACTTCGATCTGCGTGGCGTGCGCCCGCAGCGCGGCAATCTTTGCATCGTCGTAAGCGCTGCCGTCGACGGCAGTGGTGATCAGCTCCCCGTCGACGACACCGGGCACATCGTCCACGGCGGCCACCGCGTCGAAGGGCAGCTCCGGCAGCGCGTCACGCAGCCGCGCGAAACCCTCTTCCACGACGCTCCGGGGCACCCGGTTCCAGTAGACCTTGGCGACCGACTGCCCGGCGTCGGCGGCGAGTTGGGCGGCGCGCATGGCGACGCGGTGGGCCTGGATGTGGTCGGGGTGGCCGTAGCCGCCGTCGGGGTCGTAGGTGACCAGAACCTGGGGCCGGGTCTCGCGGATCACCTCGACGAGATGCCCGGCGGCCTCGTCGAGATCGGCCCGCCAGAAGCAGCCGGGGTCGTCGTTGTCCGAGGTGCCCATCATTCCGGAGTCCCGGTATCGCCCGGGCCCGCCCAAGAGGCGGTGATCGGTGACCCCGAGCGCCTTCATGGCGGCGCCGAGCTCCCGCTCCCGCTCCTCGGCCAGCCCGGCGCCCGACAGATGCCGTAGCGCGGGCGGGATGATCTCGCCACCCTCACCGAGCGTGCACGTGATCAGTGTCACGTGCGCACCCTCGGCCACGTACTTGGCCATCGTCGCGCCGTTGTTGATCGACTCGTCGTCCGGATGCGCGTGCACCAGCAGCAGACGACGAGCGCAGCGAGATGGGGGTCCCCCCGCCCGAAGGGTGGGGGAGGGCAGTTCGGTCATGTGCCTACCCTACGAGGCGTCCGGAACCCGGAGAGTTCAAGGCTTGGACTCACCGGTGACCCGGTCTCCGTAGCGCGGCAGATTGTCCGTCGGGATCGTCCAGTCGCCGATGGTGACGTCCTCGCCGTAGACGAAGTCCTTGCGGGTGGCGTAGCGGGGGCCGCCGGGGGTGGTGTGGATGTCGGTGAGGACGGCGCCGGTGCCGGTGCGGGGGTCGAAGACGGCATAGACGGGAATCCCGATCAGGGGGTAGTCGCGCATCTTGCCGACCCAGTCGTTGTCCGGGTTGGAACGGGAGACCACCTCGATGGCGGCGATCAACGTGCGCGGGTCGAACGAATCCGGCACGTCCATGTCTGCCCACGCGATCACCATCACATCGGGATGGCGCATGATGCCCTCGGCTTCAGCTTCCACATCCGGTGTACCCGTGTGAGCGACCAGTTCGTCCGGCATGACTTTCTCCAGGCGCTTGCGCAGGTGGAGCGTGGTCAGCTCGTGCGGACCGATGGGCGCCATCATGTCGTGGACGATCCCTTCCTTGGTGATCTCGAACTTGCCGGGAAGGGTGTCGTCCATGGACCGCACGACGTCCCTCATGGCCCGGTACTGGTGGGAGGCGCCCTGCTGCGCGTTGTCCGAGGCGATGGTCATGGCGCTCGCTCCTCGTGGTCTGTGTCCAGGGGCAAGGGATCGTCCCCTTCATGCTAGGCGGCCTCCGGAAGATCGGTTCGGCAGTCGTGGCAGAGCCCTGGGGCAGGTGCGCGGAAGGCGCGCTCGCAGCCGTCGCAGTTCTGGAGGGGCTGCCGTACGGCCGGTGGTGGTGCCGGGGCCCGGAACGGCGGCGGTGGCGGCAACTGCGCGGCCAGGCGATGCGCCAGGAGCGCTGCGGGCCGTCGCACGCCCTCCGGGGGCAGATCGGCCGTCAGCGCGTGGCGTACGGCGGTGGGGCCGATGTCCCGCTCCAGCCAGGCCGCGACTCCTGGCGCCAGGTGGGCCGTGTCGCAGGCCGACAGGAGGAGGTCGGGGTGGTGACGGCGGAGGCCCGCGAGGAGGTCGGTGGCCGCCTGGAGAAGGGCGGGTGCCGGGTACGCGGGACTCGGTACGGCGGGGAGGGGCTTGCGGGGTGTGCGCTGCTTCGGCTTCTTCGGCGTCGCCGGGGCGTGTGCGGGGGCTGTCTCGCCGCGGTGGCCGGGCTGGTTGCAGGAGGTTGTGCGGGTGACGATGCGGCCGTCGGGGATGCGGTGGCGTTCGCGGCGGAGGTAGCCGTGGGTCTCCAACTCCCGTAGCGCGGCGGCGATTCGGGTCGTGCCCTCGGGGAAGCGGGCCGCGAGCGTCTTGATGTCGACGCGGGCGCCTGCCGGGAGGGACTGGATGTGGACGCCGAGTCCGATCGCCAGGGCCGACAACTCCGGGTGCTGGGCGAGGTGGTTGCCGATCACCGTGAAGCGGGCGGTGTGGCGGGCGTTGTCGTGGGTGAGTCCGACGCCGGGGTGTCCCGAACGGGGGTGCCGCTGCTTCGGGTGTTTGTCGGCGGTGTGCCAGGACTGGGCGCGCGAGGGCGCGCTAATGTCGTGCGTATCCATCGGGGAAGTTCGCTTCTTCCTTGGTGGTCAGGCCCTCGCCTTGGGATTGCCGTCCCGGCGAGGGCCGTCGTATGTCTGCAGTTGTTCTGCAAAGCCTGAGTTGGTGCTGCGTTGAGCGTAGATCACGCAACCGGTCCGGAATCCAGCCCAGTTGATGATGTTCACCCGAATGGGTGAGGGCCGGGTCCTGCTGCGGGGCGGGTGGGGTGGGGTGGGGCTTGGTGAGGGTTCTTTCGCCGTCGTGGTTCTTGGGAAAAGCCGCCCCTTGCACCGGAGTTCGGGTTTCTGGAACTCGGTGCGCGTGAAGAGTGACTTGTCCGTGTCCGAGCTGTCGATACCGGTCGTACGACGGAGCCTTCGGTGGTCGTCCGACTTCAGCCCTGAAGGAACTCCGCAATTCTCGAACTGCGGTACAGCACCGTCCGGGCCCCCGGTTCACCGTCACCCCGGCCGCGTGGGCGCCTCGAAGGCTGGGCCTTCCCCGTTGCCGTCCTCGCCGGCTTGACCTTGACGCTGCGTCAACCCTTCATCCTTCCGGCAGGAGCTTCCCCGCAGCCGCGTGTGGAACCGCTCCGCGAAGGAGGCGGATGACCATGACGGCCCAGACGATCGCCGGTCCGGCGATGCGCGTGCGGGGTCTGGAGAAGTCGTACGGAACGCTCGACGTGCTGCGCGGTGTGGACTTCGACGTGGCGCCGGGCAGCATCTTCGCCCTGCTCGGGTCCAACGGGGCGGGCAAGACCACGACCGTGCGGATCCTCGCCACACTCCTGAAGGCCGACGCGGGGACGGCGAGCGTCAATGGCTTCGACGTCGCCGCGCGACCGGCCGACGTGCGGCAATCCATCAGTCTCACCGGGCAGTTCGCGGCCGTCGACGAGATCCTCAGCGGTCGGGAGAACCTCGTCCTCGTCGCCAGGCTGCGTCACCTCAAGGACCCGGGCGCGATCGCGGACGATCTGCTGCGGCGGTTCTCGCTGACCGAGGCGGGTGCGCGGCGGGCGTCGACGTACTCGGGTGGGATGCGCCGTCGGCTGGACATCGCGATGAGCCTCATCGGGAACTCGCCGGTGGTCTTCCTGGACGAGCCGACGGCCGGACTCGACCCCGAGGCGCGCATCGAGGTGTGGCAAGCGGTCAAGGAACTCGCCGGCCACGGAACGACGGTGCTGCTCACCACGCAGTACCTGGAGGAGGCAGAGCAACTGGCCGACCGGATCGCCATCCTCCACCAGGGCCGGATCATCGTGAACGGCACCCTCGCCGAGCTCAAGCAGCTCTTCCCGCCGGCCAAGGTCGAGTACGTCGAGAAGCAGCCGACCCTGGAGGAGATCTTCCTCGCGGTCACGACTGGGGGCCGACGATGACCGCGTACTTCTTCAGCGACACCGCCGCGCTCACGGGGCGGACCCTGCGTCATGTCACACGCAGCATGGACACCATCATCACGACCGCCGTCACGCCGGTCGCCATGATGCTGATGTTCGTCTACGTGTTCGGCGGCGCCATCGACACCGGGTCGGTCTCGTACGTGAACTACCTGCTGCCCGGCATCCTGCTCATGACCATCGCCTCGGGCATCTCCTACACCGCGTACCGGCTGTTCACCGATGTGAAGAGCGGGATCTTCGAGCGATTCCAGTCCATGCCGATCGCGCGGTCGGGTGTGCTGTGGGCCCATGTCGTCACGTCACTGGTCGCCAACCTGATCGCGCTCGTGCTCGTCGTGGGCGTCGCCGTGCTCATGGGCTTCCGCTCGGGGGCGGGAGTGTCGGCATGGCTCGCGGTCACCGGCATCCTGCTCCTGTTCACCCTGGCACTGACCTGGCTCGCCGTGATCCCCGGGCTCACCGCGTCGTCGGTCGAGGGGGCGGGCGCGTTCGCCTACCCGCTGATCTTCCTGCCGTTCGTCAGCTCGGCGTTCGTGCCCACGAAGACGATGCCCGGCCCGGTGCGCTGGTTCGCCGAGCATCAGCCGGTGACGTCGATCGTCAACACGATCCGTGCCCTGTTCGCAGGGCGGCCGGTCGGCGACGACATCTGGCTCGCGCTCGGGTGGTGCCTGGGCATCCTCGTCGTGGCGTACGTCTTCGCGATGAACGCCTATCGCCGGAAGATCGCCTGAGGCAGGCTGAAACCATGCTCACCATCAGCCAGTTGGCGGCGTATGCCGGGGTGACGGTACGGGCGGTGCGCCACTACCACCGGATCGGGCTGCTCCCCGAGCCCGAGCGCGACCGCTCCGGGTACCGGACCTACGATGCCGCCGCGGTCGTACGACTGATCCGGATCCACACCCTGGCCGGCGCCGGCGTGCCGCTGGCCAGGGTGCAGGAACTCCTCGACGCCGGACCGGAGTTGTTCGCCGGCGGCGTCCAGGAGATCGACAGGGATCTGCGCGCCGAGATCCGGCGGCTCCAGGACACCCGCAGCCGGCTCGCCCGGCTCGCCGCCGGTGAGCACCTGGCGCTCCCACGGAGCGTCGTGGACTACCTCGACCGGCTGCGCGGACTCGGCGTCGGGGCACGGTACATGGAGCTGGAGCGGGATGCCTGGATCATGATCGCCGCACAGGTGCCGCAGCAGATCGACGCCGTGATCGCCCAGAAGCACGAGGAGCTGGACGACCCCGACATGGTGCGGCTCTACACCTTCTTCACCGGGGAACTCGACTGGCCGGCCGACGATCCGCGGATCGTCGAGATCGCCGACATCCTGGAACGCCTGATGATGCGCGCCGTGGAGGCCGGTGAGATGGGTGACGACGGCCTCGACGATCAGTTCGTCGCCCTCATGGACTCGACCATGCTCAAGTCCGCACCGGGCGCCGAACGGGTGCTGGCGATCCTCAAGGAGCGTGGCTGGCGGGGCTGGACCCGCGTCGAGCGCGTGCCGACGGGCCAGGAGTAGCGTCCAGCCCCCCGTCTCCGAGGGGCCGGCACCGTCAGAACTTGATGCTGCCGATCATGCTCGCGATGTTGGTCGTGAGATCGCTGATCGTGGGCGCGATGGTCGAGGAGGCCAGATAGAAGCCCAGGAGGACACAGACGACCGCGTGTCCGCCCTTCAGCCCTGATTTCTTGACCAGAAGGAAGACGACGATCGCCAGCAGCACCACCGCCGAAATCGAGAGTGCCACGGCGGCTCACCTCCAATGATCCCAGGGACTAGGGGGGTCGGACTATGGGGGCAATGGATCCATGGGGTGGATCCCTACGGCAAATCCATACAGCAGCCAGCAGGTTCATACCCACCTAGCGCTAGTGATCATAACTATCCGCGCTCGCGCATCGCTCGGCGCACAGCCGCACAAGGGGGCGCATGGCCAATATGGTCGGGGTATGACGACCGAGGCTGACTCCTTCCCCCGACGGCACGCCCGTACCCAGCGGTTCACGCTCGGCGCGCCGCGCGCGTTCACCGTCTCACCCGACGGTTCGCGGGTCGTGTTCCTGCGTTCCGCCTCCGGCACGGACCGGGCGAACGCGCTGTGGGTCCTCGATCCGGCGGACGGTACCGAGCGCGTGGTGGCCGACCCGCAGGCCCTGTTGGGCGGTGCCGCGGAGCATCTCTCGGCGGAGGAGCGGGCGCGTCGCGAGCGCACCCGTGAGGGCGGTGCGGGGATCGTCGGCTACGCCACCGACAGCGAGGCCGAGTTGGCGTCTTTCACCTTGTCAGGGCGGCTTTTCACGGCCGAGCTGAGGGCGGGTACGACACGCCGACTCCGCGTCCCCGGACCGGTGATCGACCCCCGGCCCGCCCCCGACGGACGGCACATCGCCTACGTCACCGGCGGCGCCCTGCGCGTCGTGGAAGCCGAGGGTGACGGTGACCGCGCGCTGGCCGAGCCGGAGTCGGAGCAAGTCACCTATGGATTGGCCGAGTTCATCGCGGCGGAGGAGATGAGCCGGACGCGTGGCTTCTGGTGGTCGCCGGAGTCGGACCGGCTGCTGGTCGCCCGCGCGGACGACACACCGGTACAGCGCTGGTGGATCGCCGACCCGGCCCATCCGGAGCGTGAGCCGCAGCGGGTCGCGTACCCGGCGGCGGGCACCGCGAACGCGGACGTACGGCTGTATGTGCTCGGGTTGGACGGGACGCGTACGGAGGTCGTCTGGGACCGGGCGCGGTACCCGTATCTGGCGCGAGTGCACTGGTCAGCGGCGGGTGCGCCGCTGCTGCTCGTGCAGGCCCGGGACCAGCGCAGCCAGCTGTTCCTGGCCGTCGAGCCGGACACCGGGGCGACCCGGATGGTGCATGCCGACGAAGATCCAGTTTGGCTGGATCTTTTCCCTGGCGTGCCCTGCTGGAGCCCTTCGGGACGGCTTGTGCGGATCGCCGACGAGGGCGGCGCGCGGGTGCTCGCGGTGGGTGAACGCCTGCTCACAGGGCCGCAGTTGCACGTCCGCGCGGTGCTGGACGTCTCCGACGACCATGTGCTGGTCTCGGCCTCGGCGGGCGAGTCCGCGCCCGCCCCGGAGACCGGCGAGGTGCACGTATATCGCGTCAACGAGCTCGGGCTGGAGCGTCTCTCGCACGAGCCCGGCGTGCACTCGGCGGTGCGCGCCGGGGGCGTGACCGTGCTGCTGTCGGCGGTGCCGGACCGGCCGGGCACGCAGGTCCAGGTGCTGCGCGAGGGCAGGAAGACGGTGACCATCGCGTCGTACGCCGAAGATCCAGGTATGTCCCCGCGCATCACGTTCACCGAGGGGGGCGCACGGCGCGTCCCGTGCGCCCTGCTTATGCCACAGGACTACGACGGCAGTGACCCGCTTCCGGTTTTGCTCGACCCCTACGGTGGTCCGCACGGCCCGCGCGTGGTCGCCGCGCACAACGCGCACCTCACCTCGCAGTGGTTCGCGGACCAGGGTTTCGCGGTGCTCGTCGCCGACGGGCGGGGCACCCCGGGCCGCTCACCGGCGTGGGAGAAGGCCGTCCACCGCGACTTCACGCTTTCCCTGGACGACCAGATCGACGCCCTCCAGGACCTGGCGAAGAGCCACCCGCTCGACCTCTCCCGGGTCGCCATCAGGGGCTGGTCGTACGGGGGTTGGCTCGCGGGGCTCGCCGTGCTGCGCCGCCCCGACGTCTTCCACGCGGGCATCGCGGGCGCCCCGGTCACCGACTGGCGGCTCTACGACACCCACTACACGGAGCGGTACCTCGGCGACCCGGCCAAGGACCCGGAGTCGTACGCGAAGAGCAGTCTGGTGACGGACGGCGGGCTGTCGGCGCCCGCCGACCCGCAGCGCCCGCTGATGGTCGTGCACGGTCTCGCCGACGACAACGTGGTGGTCGCGCACACCCTGCGGCTGTCCTCCGCGTTGCTGGCCGCCGGCCGCCCGCACGAGGTGCTGCCGCTGTCCGGGGTGACCCACATGACCCCGCAGGAACAGGTCGCGGAGAACCTGCTGCTGCTCCAAGTGGACTTCCTGAAGCGGTCGTTGGGCCTCACCCGCTGACAACGGGCAACGGACCGGGGCGACATGGCGCGCCCCGGTCCGTTTACGGCACCCGCACGGCCGTACGTCGTTCAGGTTGACGCGTCCGTATATCGAGACCGGGTCGGCCGAGTTGCCTGCGTGTTAACGCGTTTGATACCTGTTCGTCCCGCTATTCCGCCCCGTTCCCAAGATCGTCCGGGGTTGCTTCCGGGATCACTTCCGGTGGTACGACCGTCTTTTCCTCGGCGAAGTGACAGGCCGAGTCGTGCGCGGCGGGCCCGCTCGCGAGCCGGAACTCGGCCGGTACCGCGAGCAGCGGCACCTCCATCGAGCAGCGCTCCTGCGCCTTCCAGCAGCGGGTGCGGAAGCGGCAGCCGGACGGCACGTTCGTCGGGGACGGCACATCGCCGGACAGGATGATCCGCTCCCGGTGCTCGCGCGCGTCCGGGTCGGGCACGGGGACGGCGGAGAGCAGCGCCTGGGTGTACGGGTGCGTCGGGTGGTCATAGATCTCCTCGTCCTTGCCGATCTCCACGATCCGGCCGAGGTACATGACGCCGACCCGGTCCGAGATGTGGCGGACGATCGACAGGTCGTGCGCGATGAAGATGTAGGAGAGGTCGAACTCGTCCTGGAGGCGGTCGAGGAGGTTGATGACCTGGGCCTGGACGGAGACGTCGAGTGCGGAGACGGGTTCGTCGGCGACGATGACCTCGGGGCGCAGGGCCAACCCCCGTGCGATGCCGATGCGTTGGCGCTGGCCGCCGGAGAACTGGTGCGGATACCGGTTGATGTACTCGGGGTTGAGCCCCACCACGTCCAGCAGATTCTGAACCCGCTTGCGCCGGTCGCCCTTCGGCGCCACCTCGGGGTGGATCTCGTACGGCTCCCCGATGATGTCGCCCACGGTCATCCGGGGGTTGAGGGAGGTGTACGGGTCCTGGAACACCATCTGGATGTTGCGGCGGGCGGCCTTCAGGGCGCGGCCGGACATCTTGCTGATGTCCTCGCCCTTGAACTTGATCGACCCTTCGGTCGGCCGCTCAAGGTTGACCAGCATCTTGGCGACGGTCGACTTGCCGCACCCCGACTCCCCGACGATGCCGAGGGTCTCTCCTCTGTTGAGCGTGAAGTCCACACCGTCGACGGCCTTGACGGCGCCGACCTGCTTCTTGAAGAGGATGCCCTGGGTCAAGGGGTAGTGCTTGACGAGCCCGGTCACCTCCAGGATCGACTCAGCCATTGAGGCACTCCCTCCAGAAGTGACAGGCGCTGCCCCGGTGTTGATCAACCTCGTACAGCTCGGGTTCGTCGGTCCGGCACACGTCCTGGGCCATCGGACAGCGGGGGTTGAAGGCGCAGCCGGGCGGGATGTGCATGAGGTTGGGCGGCAGGCCCTTGATGGCGTAGAGCTCCTGCCCCTTCTGGTCCAGGCGCGGGATGGAGTCGAGGAGGCCGCGGGTGTACGGGTGGGCGGGCGCCTTGTAGATGTCGTGGACCGGGGCCGACTCGACGATCCGGCCCGCGTACATGACGGCGATCTTGTCGGCCACGTCCGCCACGACTCCGAGGTCGTGGGTGATGAGGATGAGCCCCATGTTGAGCTCGCGCTGCAACTCGGCGAGCAGGTCCATGACCTGGGCCTGGACGGTGACGTCGAGGGCGGTGGTCGGTTCGTCGGCGATGATGAGCGCCGGCTCCAGGGCGAGCGCCATGGCGATCATGATGCGCTGGCGCATTCCGCCGGAGAACTGGTGCGGGTAGTCGCGGACGCGTTCCTTGGCGGCCGGGATCCGCACCCGCTCCATCAGCTCGATCGCCTTGGCCCGCGCGTCCTTCCTCGACATCCCCTTGTGCACGATGAACATCTCGCCGAGCTGGTCGCCCACGGAGAGCACGGGGTTGAGCGAGGACAGCGCGTCCTGGAAGATCATCGCCATCTCGGCGCCGCGGACCTTGCGCCGCTCCTCTTCCTTGAACTTCAGCAGGTCCTTGCCCCGGAAGAGGATCTCCCCGCCGGTGATCTTCCCCGGCGGCACATCGAGAATCCCCATCACCGCCTGCGCGGTCACGGACTTCCCCGACCCGGACTCCCCCAGCACGGCGAGGGTCTCGCCCTCGTCCACGCTGTAGTTGACCCCGTTGACTGCCTTGGCGACCCCGTCCCTGGTCCTGAACTCCACCTGCAGATCCCGCACTTCGAGCAGCATGACGCCGGTCACCTCAGCTTCGGATCGAGGGCGTCGCGTACCGCGTCGCCGAGCATGATGAACGCCAGGACGGTGATCGCCAGGGCTCCGGCGGGCCAGAGGAGCATGTGGGGGGCGTTGCGGATGTACTGGGACGCCGCCGAGATGTCGATGCCCCAGCTGACCGTGGGGGGCTTCAGGCCTACGCCCAGGTAGGACAGGGTCGCCTCCAGGGAGATGTAGGTGCCGAGGGCGATCGTGGCGACGACGATCACCGGGGCGACCGCGTTCGGGGTGATGTGGCGCAGCAGGAGGCGGGAGTTGGAGGCACCGAGGGCTCGCGCGGCCTGGACGTAGTCGTTCTGTTTGGCGGTGATGACCGAGCCGCGGGCGATGCGGGAGATCTGCGGCCAGCCGAGCAGGACCATGAAGCCGATGACCGGCCAGACCGTGTTGCTGGTGACCACGGACAGCAGGACCAGGCCGCCGAGGACCACCGGGATCGCGAAGAAGATGTCCGTGAGGCGGGACAGGATCGAGTCCCAGATCCCGCCGAAGAAGCCCGCGAGTCCGCCGAGGACGGACCCGAAGATCGCCACCCCCAGCGTGGCCAGGACGCCCACCGTCACCGACGTACGGGTGCCGTACACCGTGCGCGTGTAGACGTCGCAGCCCTGGCCGTCGTAGCCGAAGGGATGGCCCGGCTGGGAGCCCTCCTGGGCCTTGGCGAGGTCGCACTTGAGGGGGTTGCCCGAGGCGATCAGGGACGGCCAGAGGGAGATGACGACCAGGAAGAGGATGACCAGCGCGGAGATGATGAAGACGGGGTTGCGGCGCAGGTCGCGCCAGGCGTCGGACCAGAGGGAGCGGGGGCGCTCCTGCGGGCCCGTGCCTTCCGGTCCCCCGGGTGCCCGTCCGCCGGAGGCGGCTGATGACTGCTGCTCCAGGGTCTCCGCCTCGCTCGTGGCGAGGTCCATGGCGCCGCCCATGCCGGTCCCGGCAATGGCGCGTTCCGGTTCGAACGGCTGCTCAGGCATAGCGGATCCTCGGGTCGAGTACGGCGTACAGGAGGTCGACGAGGAGGTTGGCGACCAGGAAGACGAGGACCAGGACCGTCACGAAGCCGACCACCGTCTGGGTGTTCTGGCGGACGATGCCCTGGTAGAGCTGGTAGCCGACCCCGTGGATGTTGAAGATCCGCTCGGTGACGATCGCGCCGCCCATCAGCGCGCCGATGTCCGTGCCGATGAACGTCACCACGGGGATGAGGGAGTTGCGGAGCAGGTGACGGATGATCACCCGGTGCCTCGGCAGGCCCTTCGCGACCGCCGTGCGGACGTAGTCGGAGCGCCTGTTCTCCGCGATGGACGTCCGGGTCAGCCGGGTCACGTACGCGAGGGAGACCGAGGCGAGGACCAGCCCGGGGACGATCAGTTCGCTGAAGGTCGCCTCCGGGGAGACGGACGGTTTGATCCAGCCCCACTCGACGCCCAGCAGGAGTTGCAGCAGCAGGCCGGTGACGAAGGTGGGCACGGAGATCACCACGAGGGTGAGCAGCAGCACCGTGGTGTCGATGGGCCGGCCGCGTTTGAGGCCGGTGAGCACCCCGAGCGTGATGCCGATGACGACCTCGAAGATGATCGCGACGACGGTGAGCCGGATGGTGACGGGGAACGCGGTCGACATCAGCTCGGTGACCTTCTGGCCGTTGAACGCCGTCCCGAAGTCACCGGTGAAGACGTTCCCCATGTAGGTCAGGTACTGCTGCCACACGGGCTTGTCGAGGCCGAACTCCCGCTTGAGCTGGGCGGCCGTCGCCGGGTCGCACTGCCGCTCGCCGCACAGGCCCGCGATGGGGTCGCCCATCACGTTCACCATCAGGAAGATCAACAGTGTGGCGCCGATGAAGACCGGGATCATCTGCAGCAGACGCCGGATTACGTACCGTCCCATGAGGGCTCCGGGGATAGTGGGGCGGCCATTTCGAAGGCCGCCCCAGTCGGCTCAGCTGACCTTGATCTCGTTGTAGACGGGGACGCTGAACGGGTTGAGCGCCACGTTGGAGAGCCGCTCCGAATAGCCCGCGCTGCCGTTCTGGTACCAGAGCGGGATGGCGGCCATGTTGTCCCGGACGACTTCCTCGGCCTGCTGGAAGAGCTTGATCGCCTTGCTCGTGTCCGTCTCCGCGTTGGCCTGGTCGACGAGCTTGTCGAAGTCCTTGTTGGACCACTGGCCGTCGTTGGAGGAGGCGTTGGTGTAGTAGAGCGGCTGGAGGAAGTTCTGGATGAGCGGGTAGTCCATCTGCCAGCCGGCCCGGAACGGGCCCGTCATCTTGTGCTGGCCGATCTGGTTGCGGAAGTCCGCGAAGGTGCCGACCGGGTTCCCGACGCACGCCTTGTCGTTGCCGAGCGCGTTGTTGATGGAGTTGCACACGGCGTCCACCCACTCCTTGTGCGAGCCCGTGTCCGCGTTGTACGTGATCTTGACCTGCCCGCCGGGGATGCCGCCGCCCTCCTGGACGAGCTTCTTCGCCTCGGTCGGGTCGTACTTGCAGGCGTCCCCGCACAACCCGTCCTGGAAGCCGCCCTCGGTGCCGAGCACCGGCGAGGTCCAGTCGCTGGCCGGGGTGCGGGTCTTCTGGAAGATCGTGTTGGTGATCTGGTCCCGGTTGATCGCCATGGACAGACCCGTGCGGACCTTCTCCGAACCGCTCTTGTTCCAGTTCTTGTCGTAGTACGGGAACGCGAGCGTCTGGATGATCCCGGCGGGCGTGTTGATGTACCGGTCGCCGAGGTCGCTCTTGACGTTCTTCAGCTGCGAGGCCGGGATGTCGTCGACGAGGTCGAGGTTGCCGGCCATCAGGTCGGTGTAGGCGGTGTTGTTGTCGGTGTAGACCTTGAGGGTCACGCCACCGTTCTCGGCCTTGTCCGTCCCGGTGTAGCCGTCCCACTTCACGAGCTTCATCTGCGAGCCCTTGGTGTACGACGAGATCGTGTACGGCCCGTTGCCGACCGGCTTCTTCAGCCAGGCCGCGTGGTCCGAGAAGAACGTCGACGGCAGCGGCGAGTAGGCCGCGTAGCCGAGGGTGTCCGGGAAGGTGGAGAACTTCTGGGTGAGCTTGATGGTGAAGGTGTCGGTGCCGGTCACCTTGAGCCCGGTGAGCGTGTTCGCGGACTGGGAACCGCTGTCGGGGTGGACCTTGTCGTAGCCCTCGATGTATCCGAAGAAGTAGGCGTTCTTCTGGTTGTTCTTGAGGCTGGCGCCGTAGTTCCACGCGTCGACGAACGACTTCGCGGTGACGGCCTCGCCGTTGCTGAACTTCCAGCCGCTCTTGACGGTGACCGTGAAGTTCTGCGAGTCCGTGGTGTCGATCTTGTCGGCGAGCATGTCCTCGGCCTTGCCGCTCTTCGGGTCGTACCGCTTCAGTCCGCGGAAGACCATGTCGAGGACCTTGCCGCCCTGCACCTCGTTGGTGTTGGCCGGCTCCAGCGGGTTCTGCGGGTCACCCCAGGAGGCGCTGAGCACCGAGCCGCCGTCACCGCCGCCGCCGCTGTCGCTGCTTCCGCCGCCCCCACAGGCGGTCGCCGCGAGGGCTACCGCCGCTGCGCAAGCGGCCCATTTGGCGTGCGTGGCTCCACGCATCGAGTGCCTCCTCAGAAAGCCGACCCGGACCGGTCCGGATCGATCCACTACCGATCCGCTATCGATCCACTAACGGCCAATATCCGCACAAAATGGGCACCCCGCATACGCAGTCACCCGAATGCAGCACAGGGCGCGCGCGAGAGGAGTGACGGCACCGGCCGAGGTGGTCCCGTCACACCGTCAGGGCCCCACCAGGGACGCTTCAGTGGATTGGACCAATAAACCTCCCAGCGACCCGTCAACTCCCTGTTTCCGCAGGCCACATGGGCTTTCAGGCACCGTTGACGGCCGCCGACCGCCGCTGATAGACACACTCTTCAACCCAGCCCGGCGTCACCAGCGCGAGGTCAGGACCATGAGCACTCAGGACCGGAACGGCACAGAGCACTCACGCACCGGAAGACCGCGACCCCGTCACTTACACCGGCTGGTAGCCGGAGCGGCCGGTGCCCTCGCCCTCACCGCGGCGCTCGCCACCCCTCTCGATCCGGCACCGCAACAGGCCGAGGCCAAGGCCAAGGAGAGCGACAAGGTCCTCACCGTCGCCGTCGCACAGAGCGTGGACTCCTTGAGCCCGTTCCTGGCGAGCCGCCTGGTCAGCACGAGCATCGGCCGGCTGATGTACGACTACCTCACCAACTACGACCCCAAGGACAACCACACGATCCCGGGTCTCGCCACCAGGTGGACGTCGTCACCGGACAAGCTGACCTGGACGTACACGATCCGCTCGAACTCCAAGTGGTCCGACGGGCAGCAGGCCACCGCGAAGGACGCGGCCTGGACGTTCAACACGATGATGACCGACCCGGGCGCCGCCACGGCCAACGGCAGCTTCGTCACCAACTTCGCGAAGGTCACCGCCCCGAGCCCCACCCAGCTGGTCATCCAGCTGAAGAAGCCGCAGGCCACGATGACCGCGCTCGACGTCCCGATCGTGCCCGAGCACATCTGGTCGAAGGCCGGCGACCTCTCCAAGTTCACCAACGACAAGACCTTCCCGATCGTCGGCAACGGCCCGTTCGTCCTCACCGACTACAAGGCCGACAGCTACGTCCGCCTCAAGGCCAACAAGTCCTTCTGGCGCGGGGCACCGAAGTTCGACGAACTCGTCTTCCGCTACTACAAGGACCAGGACGCGGCGGTGGCCGCCCTGCGCAAGGGCGAGGTCTCCTTCGTCGCCGGCTCCCCGTCCCTGACCCCCGCCCAGGCCGCCTCCCTCAAGGGCGAGAAGGACATCAAGGTCAACGACGCCCCCGGCCGCCGCTTCTACGCCCTCGCCACCAACCCCGGCGCCCGGGCGAAGAACGGACAGCACTTCGGCGACGGCGACCCCTCCCTCCTGAACGAGAACGTCCGGCACGCCCTCTTCATGGCGGTCGACCGCACGACCCTCATCGACAAGGTGTTCCAGGGCCACGCCGTCGAGGGCGAGGGCTACATCCCGCCGCGCTTCTCCACCTACTTCTGGAAACCGTCCGCGAGCCAGGCACTCTCCTACGACCCGGCCAAGGCGGCCCAACTCCTCGACGAGGCGGGCTACAAGAAGAACGGCGACGGCGAACGCGTCGGCAAGGACGGCAAGCCGATCACCTACCGCCTGCTGTGCCACGCCACCGACCCCAACGACAAGGCGGTCGGCCAGTACCTCAAGGAGTGGTGGGGCAAGCTCGGCATCGGCGTGACGCTCGACTGCCTCGACAACGTCACCGACCCCTGGCTCGCGGGCAAGTACGACCTCGCCTTCGACGGCTGGTCCGTCAACCCCGACCCCGACTTCGTCCTGTCCATCCACACCTGCGCGGCCCTCCCGGCCACGCCCAAGGACATCGGCGCGACCGACAACTTCGTCTGCGACAAGACGTACGACGCGCTCTACGCCCGGCAGTTGGCCGAGTACGACCCGGCCGGGCGCGCGGACCTCGTCAAGCAGATGGAGTCCCGGCTGTACGACCTCGGGTACATGAACGTGATGGCGTACCCGAACGCCGTCGAGGCCTACCGCACCGACCAGATCAAGTCCATCGAGACGATGCCCAGCGCCGCGGGCAACATCTACGGCCAGGACGGGTACTGGAGTTGGTGGTCCGCGGTGCCGACGGCCTCCAGCGGTTCGTCGTCCGGCGGGCTCTCCGGCGGGGCGATCACCGGCATCGCCGTCGGGGGTCTGGTGGTCGTCGGTGCGGTGGTCCTGTTCGCGCTACGGCGCCGGGCGACCGCCGAGGACCGGGAGTAGCCGATGGCACCGATCCTCAACAGCGGTGCACGGGAGGGCTGTTGATGACGGCTGACGTACCGTCAGTACTGGTGGAGGAGACGGCCGGACCTGAGGCGGGCACCGCCCGGTCCGGCTACGTCCGCTACGTCGGCGGCAAACTGGGCGGCGCCGTCGTCTCGTTGCTGGCCGTGCTGGTCACCGGGTTCTTCCTGTTCCGGCTGATCCCGGGCGACCCGGTCAAGACGATGACCGGCGGCCGGCCGATCTCGTCCGCCCAACTGGCCGAGTACCGCCGGGAGTTCGGGCTCGACCTGCCGCTGTGGCAGCAGTTCACGGACTACTGCGGCAAGGCGCTCACCGGCGACCTCGGGACGTCGTACCAGTTCCGGGCGCCGGTCATCGACAAGATCGGCGAGGCGCTGCCGAACACCCTGCTGCTCACCGGCACGGCCTTCGTGCTGTACACCGCGCTCGGCATGTTCCTCGGCACGCGCTCGGCATGGCGGCACGGCAGCCTCTCCGACCGGCTCAACACCGGTCTGGCGCTGACCCTTTACTCGATCCCGTCGTTCTGGCTCGGGCTGCTGCTGATCATCGTGTTCTCCGTGGGGGTGGGCCCGATCCCCGGGCTCTTCCCGACGGGCGGCATGGAGACGGGCGGCAAGGAGGGCTTCGCGTACGTCCTGGACGTGGCCCACCATCTGGTCCTGCCCGTGGTCACGTTGGTCGCGGTCGAGTACGGGCAGACGCTGCTGGTCACCCGCTCGGCGCTGCTCGACGAGATGGGCAGCGACTATCTGACGACCGCGCGGGCCAAGGGACTTCGGGACGACCTGGTCCGGCGCCGGCACGCGGTGCCGAACGCGCTGCTGCCCACCGTCACCCTCGTCTTCGTCAACCTCGGCCGGACGGTCGCGGGGGTGATCCTGGTGGAGACGGTCTTCTCCTGGCCCGGCCTGGGCGGGCTGTTCTACCAGGCCCTGAGCGTGCCCGATCTGCCCCTGGTCCAGGGGCTGTTCCTCTTCTTCGCCGCGGCGGTGATCGTCATGAACACACTGGCGGACCTGGTCTATCCGCTGCTCGACCCCCGGGTGGGCCGATGACCACTCCCTCCGTCACACGGTCAGGTCCGCGATCGCTCGCGTGGCAGCGCCGCCGCCGGTCCGCCGTACGGTTCTGGACGCGGTACCGCACCCACCGCGCCGGACTGGTCGGCCTGGCCGCGCTCGGCCTCTTCGCCCTGGTCGCGCTCACCGCGCCGCTGACGGTCGGCTCCGACGTGTCGAGCGTGACCGCCGCGCCGGGCGGTCCGCTGGAGAGCCCGAGCGCCCGATTCCCGCTGGGCACCGACCAGTTCGGCCGCAACCTGCTGGGCCTGGTGGTGTGGGGATCGCGGGTCTCGCTGCTCGTCGGCCTGCTCGCGGCGGTGCTGTCGGTGGCGATCGGCGCGACGGTCGGGATCACCGCCGGGCACTTCCGGGGCGCGTACGGGACCGTGCTGATGCGGATCACCGACTGGTTCCTGGTCATGCCGACGCTGGTGCTGGCGATCGCCCTGGCCACCGTCATGTCCCGCTCGCTCGGGACGGTGATCCTGGCGATCGGCGTGACGACCTGGCCGACGACGGCCCGGCTGGTGCGGGCGCAGACGCTGGCGGTGGAGTCACGGCCGTACATCGAACGGGCGCGGGCGCTCGGCGGCGGCCACTGGCACGTGATGTCCCGGCACGTGCTGCCCAATGTCATGCCGTTGGTGTTGGCCCAGACGACCCTGATGGTCTCCTCCTCGATCCTCGCGGAGGCGACCCTCGCCTTCCTGGGGCTCGGGGATCCGACGGTGGTGTCGTGGGGCGGGCTGCTCCAGGACGCCCGGGAGGCGGGTGCGGTGAGTTCCGGCGACTGGTGGTATCTGGTGCCGCCCGGTATCGCGATCGCCGTGGTCGCGCTGGCGTTCACGCTGTGCGGGCGTACGGTGGAGTCGGTCCTCAACCCCCGGCTGGGGGTGGCGAGTTGACGCTCCTGGAGGTCCGGAACCTCGAAGTGACGTACCCGGGCGGCATCGCGGCGGTGCGGGGCGTCGACCTGACCCTGACGGCCGGTCAGAAAGTGGGCGTGGCGGGCGAGTCGGGCTGCGGCAAGTCCACCCTGGCCCTCGCGCTGCTACGGCTGCTGCCGCCGGGGACGCGGGTGGCCGGGGAGATCCTGCTGAACGGGGAGGACGTGCTGACGATGCGGTGGGGGCGGGTGCGGGCGGTCCGCTGGGCCGGTGCCTCGATCGTCTTCCAGGGCGCGATGCACTCCCTCAACCCCGTGCACCGCATCGGCGACCAGATCGCGGAACCGGTGCTGCTGCACCAGGGGGCGACGGCGGCACAGGCCAGGCGCCGTGCCGGGGAACTGCTGGAACAGGCCGGGCTGCCGGCGGCCCGCGCGAGCGCGTACCCGCACGAACTCTCCGGCGGCCAGCGCCAACGCGTCATGATCGCCATGGCCCTGGCCTGCGCCCCCGAGCTGATCATCGCCGACGAACCGACCACCGCGCTGGACGTGATGATCCAGGCGCAGATCCTGGGCCTGATCGAACACCTGGTCACGGACCAGCAGGTCGGCCTACTGATGATCAGCCACGACCTGGCGGTCCTCGCCGACCTCTGCGACCGTCTTGTGGTCATGTACGCGGGCCGGGTGATCGAGGAGGGCCCCGCCCGAGCGGTCTACGAAACCGCCCTCCACCCCTACGCCAAGGCCCTGTCGGCCTCCTTCCCCCACATCGGCGACCCGACGTCCCGCTTCGCCCCACGCGGCCTCCCCGGCGACCCGCCCGACCCCTCGGAACTCCCCTCCGGCTGCGCCTTCCACCCACGCTGCGCAGAGGCGTTGAAGACCTGCCCGACCGAGGACCAGCCCCTCCGGGAGGCCGGGCGGGGGCGGCGGGCGGCTTGTGTGCATGTGCGGGTGGGGGGTGCGGGTGACGCTGTGCAGGTTGAGGTCGCGTCAGTTGGGGTTGCGTCAGCTGCGGGTGTGGCTGCGCCGGGGGGCGGCACCGGTGCGTCCGGGGTAGCCGTGGGGACGAAGACGGGGACGGCCCATGGTGTGCCGGAGCCGGATGCCGAGGTGTCGAAGCGGGGTGTCGGTACCGGGAAGGCGTCCGACTCGGCTGAGTCGAGCGAGCCCAGCGGTTCCGCCGAAGCCACCGGGTCCGCCGAACCTGCCGAGCCCCCCGAGCCCCCCGAGCCCACCGAGCCCACCGAACCGACCGGGCCTGGCGGGCCTAGCGGGCCTAGCGGGCCGGGCGAGGCCGACCAACCTGCCCAACCCACCCAACCCACCGGACCCACCGGACCCACCGGACCCACCGGACCCACCGGACCTGCCGGACCCACCGGACCTGCCGGACCTGCCGGACCTGCCGAACCTGCCGAACCCACCGGACCTGCCGAACCCACCGGGCCTGCCGAACCTGCCGAACCTGCCGAGCCCACCGGACCTGCCGAACCTGCCGAGCCCACGGACCCCGCCGACCCCACCGGACCCGCCCAACCCACCGGACCCGCCGAACCTGCCGAGCCCACCAAACCGACCGGGCCTGGCGGACCTGGCGAGCCCACGGACCCCGCCGACCCCACCGACCCCACCGGACCTGCCGAGCCCACCAAACCGACCGGGCCTGGCGGACCTGGCGAGCCCACGGACCCCGCCGACCCCGCCGACCCCGCCGACCCCGCCGACCCCGCCGACCCCGCCGACCGCATGCTGCCCGGTCAGGCTGTGGAGCGGGCGGAAGGGGCGGCAGGTTCCGGCTTCCGTCAGGACAGGGCGCCGGGTGGACTCATCGGCCTTGATCCGGACTCCGGCAGCGCGCAAGCCCCAGCCGCTCCACCCCGCGACACGAGGAGTGCCTCATGACGGCACCGGCACCGGCGCCCCTGCTCAGTGCGCAAAGGCTGCGCGTGGACTTTCCCGCGCGGCGTGGTGGTGCGGTCGCTCGGGCCGTGGACGGGGTCGATCTGGATATCCGGGCGGGGGAAGTCGTGGCGCTCGTCGGGGAGTCCGGGTGCGGAAAGACGACGTTGGCGCGGTCGCTGCTCGGGCTGGTGGCGCCGACCGGGGGCCGGGTCACGTTCGACGGGGAGCCGCTGCGGTACTCGTCCCGGGCGTTGAAGGCGTACCGCAGACGTGTGCAGCTCGTGCTCCAGGATCCGAGCGGGTCGCTCAACCCCCGGCACACGGTGTACGACGCCGTGGCCGAGGGGCTGCGGATCCACGGCGGCGTCGGTGACGAACGGGCTGTCGTGGCGCGGGCGTTGGGCCGGGCCGGGCTCCGGCCGCCCGAGCGGTTCTTCCTGCGGTATCCGCACGAACTGTCCGGCGGGCAACGGCAGCGCGTGGTGATCGCCGGCGCGCTCGTCCTGGAACCCGAACTCCTCGTCGCAGACGAGCCGGTGGCCTCGCTGGACGCCTCCGTGCGCGGCGAGATCCTCGCCCTTCTACTGCGCCTGCGCACCGAACTCGGCCTGGCCGCCCTGGTGGTGACCCACGACCTGGGCCTGGCGTGGAACATCGCCGACCGGGTCGCGGTGATGTACCTGGGGCGGATCGTGGAGACGGGGGACGCGGAGCAGGTTCTGACGGACCCTCGACATCCGTACACCCAGGCCTTGTTGTCGGTGCTGCCCGAGGCACCCGGCGATCCCGTGGTGCTGTCCGGCGAACCCCCGGACCCGTCCCGCATCCCGACCGGCTGCCGGTTCCGGGCGCGCTGCCAGATCCTGGCGAGCGGAGAGGCGGATCGCGCGGGCGTCGCCCACCGGTGCCGGACCGAGGACCTGGAGGTGCTGGGCGGCGGCGGGGACGCGCAGGTGGCCTGTCACTGGGCGCGGGTGCGGAACCCGGTCTGAAAACGCCGGTTCCCGGCACCTCGTACGGTGCCGGGAACCAGTGGTGGCCGTAGGGATCAAGCCGCGTGCACGACGTCCTTGACCTCGGCGAAGTGGCACGCCGACTCGTGGGCCGCCGGGGTGTCCACCCCGCGGAAGCGCTCGGGCACCGCCAGCAGCGGGACCTCGGTCGAGCACTTGTCCTGCGCCTTCCAGCAGCGGGTGCGGAAGCGGCAGCCGGACGGCGGGTTCGCCGGGGACGGCACGTCACCGGTGAGGATGATCCGCTCGCGCCCCTCACGGGCGTCCGGGTCGGGCACCGGGACCGCCGACAGCAGCGCCTGGGTGTAGGGGTGCGTCGGGTGGTCGTAGATCTGCTCGTCGCTGCCGATCTCGGCGATCTTGCCGAGGTACATGACCCCGACCCGGTCGGAGATGTGGCGGACGATCGACAGGTCGTGCGCGATGAAGATGTAGGAGAGGTTGAACTCGTCCTGCAGACGCTCCATCAGGTTGATGACCTGGGCCTGCACCGACACGTCGAGCGCGGAGACCGGCTCGTCGCAGATGATGATCTCGGGGTTGAGCGCGAGGCCGCGGGCGATGCCGATGCGCTGGCGCTGGCCGCCCGAGAACTGGTGCGGGTAGCGGTTGATGTACTCGGGGTTGAGACCGACGACGTCGAGGAGTTCCTGCACCTTGCGGCGCCGGTCGCCCTTGGGGGCCACCTCGGGGTGGATGTCGAAGGGCTCGCCGATGATGTCGCCGACCGTCATCCGGGGGTTCAGGGAGGTGTACGGGTCCTGGAACACCATCTGGATGTTGCGGCGGACGGCCTTCTGCGCGCGGCCGGACAGCTTGGTGATGTCCTGGCCCTTGTAGAAGATCTCGCCCGCGGTGACCTGCTCCAGGTTCATCAGGAGCTTGGCGACCGTGGACTTTCCGCAGCCGGACTCGCCCACGATGCCGAGGGTCTCGCCCTGGTAGAGGTCGAAGGAGACACCGTCGACGGCCTTGACCGCGCCGATCTGTTTCCGGAACAGGATGCCCTGGGTGAGCGGGAAGTGCTTCACCAGGTTCCGCACCTGGAGGATCGGCTCGCCCCGGTCGACCGGGGCCTCGATGGCGCCGACCGCCTCCGTCTCGGAGCGGACCTCGGCGACCTCCACCTCGGAGACGTTCGGCGTGGCCTCCTGCTGCTCGTCGTTCTTGCTGAGCTCAGCCATGGATCGTCTCCTTCCAGAAGTGGCAGGCCGAACCCCGGCCGACCAGATCGGTGCCGTCCTGCTCGGTCACCGGAACCAGCGCGGGGACCTCCGTACGGCAGATGTCCTGCGCCTTGGGGCAGCGCGGGTTGAAGGCGCAACCGGTGGGCACGTGCAGCAGGTTGGGCGGCAGGCCCTTGATCGCGTAGAGCTCCTGGCCCTTCTGGTCCAGGCGCGGGATGGAGTCGAGCAGACCCCGGGTGTAGGGGTGCGCCGGGCGCTTGTACAGCTCGCGCACCGGTGCCGTCTCCACGATGCGGCCCGCGTACATCACCGCGATCTTGTCGGCGACGTCCGCGACCACGCCGAGGTCGTGGGTGATGAGGATGAGCCCCATCTGGTACTCGCGCTGCAACTCCGCGAGCAGGTCCATGACCTGGGCCTGCACGGTCACGTCGAGAGCCGTGGTGGGCTCGTCGGCGATGATCAGGTCCGGCTCCAGGGCCAGCGCCATGGCGATCATGATGCGCTGGCGCATACCGCCGGAGAACTGGTGCGGGTAGTCGTCCACCCGTGCCGCGGCGGCCGGGATCTTCACCCGGTCCATCAGCTCGATGGACTTGGCCTTGGCCTCCTTCTTGGAGAGGCCCTGGTGGACGCGGAACAACTCGCCGATCTGGTAGCCCACGGAGAGCACCGGGTTCAGCGAGCTGAGCGCGTCCTGGAAGATCATGGCGATCCGCCGGCCGCGGAGCTTGCGGCGCTCCTCGTTGGACATCGTGAGCATGTCCTGGCCGCGGAACCGGATCTCGCCCTGCGGGATCCGGGCCGGCGGCATGTCGAGGATGCCCATGATCGCCTGCGCGGTCACCGACTTGCCCGAGCCGGACTCGCCGAGCACGGCCAGGGTCTCGCCGGCGTGGACGTTGTAGTTGACGCCGTTGACGGCCCGTACGACACCCTCGCGGGTGACGAACTCGACGTGCAGGTCACGCACTTCGAGGAGAGGGGCGTCCTCGCCGTCGCGGGGCGCCGGTACCGGCGCTGCTTCTTCGATGATGGTCACGTACGCCTCCCTCAGCGCGTCTTCGGGTCAAGGGCGTTGCGGACCGCCTCGCCGAGCATGATGAATGCCAGCACCGTGATGGTGAGCAGGATCGACGGGTAGAGCATGATCCACTGGGCGATACGGATCGAACTGCCGCCGTCGGAGATGTCGTTGCCCCAGGAGACGCCGTTGAGGCCGAGCCCCAGGAAGGACAGCGTGGCCTCGGAGCCGATGTAGACACCGAGCGAGATGGTCGCGACGACGATCACCGGGGCCAGCGTGTTCGGCAGGATGTGCCGGAACAGGATGCGCGGGGTGCTCGCGCCCAGTGCCTTGGCGGCCTGGACGTAGTCGGACTGCTTGGTGGTGATCACCGCGCCGCGCATCACACGGGCCAGCTGGGTCCAGCCGAAGAAGCTCAGGGCGCCGATGACGACCCAGGTCGTGCGGTCCGGGAAGGAGTTGAGGACGACCATGGTGCCCAGCAGGAACGGGATGCCGAAGAAGACGTCCACGAGCCGGGACAGGATGGAGTCGGTGATCCCGCCGAAGTAGCCGGCGATCATGCCGACCAGACCGCCCACGATCGTCACGGCGAGCGTGGTGCCGAAGCCGACGGCTATGGAGGCCCGGGCGCCGTAGATGAGCCGGGCGTAGACGCTGCGGCCCTGCTGGTCGTAGCCCAGCCACTCGGTCGAGAAGACCTTTCCGAGCTGCGGCTTCTGCAGGTAGTGCTTGGACAGGTCGCCGTAGGTCGGGTTGCCGCTGGTGAACCAGCCGGGGAAGAACGTGATCAGCAGGAGCAGCAGGATCAGCACCGAGGAGATGAGGAAGATCTTGTTGCGCCGCAGGTCCTGCCAGGCGTCGCCCCACAGGCTGCGGGTCTTCTCGGACTTCGGCGGCTTGGGGGCCGGCGTGGTGACGTCCGAGGTGTCCGGCGCGGCGGTGACGGTGTCGGATTTGGTCATGTCAGGCATAGCGAATCCTCGGGTCAAGGACCGCGTAGAGCAGGTCGACAAGGAGGCTGGCGACGAGATAGACGAGGACCAGGACGGTCACCAGGCCCACCAGGGTGGTGCCTTCGCGGCGGACGATCGACTGGTAGATCGTGCCGCCGATGCCCTGGATGTTGAAGATGCCCTCGGTCACGACGGCACCGCCCAGCAGGCCGCCGATGTCCGTGCCGAGGTAGGTGACCACGGGGATCATCGAGTTGCGCATGAGGTGGACGGTGACCACCCGGCGCCGGGGCAGACCCTTGGCGATGGCCGTACGGACGTAGTCGGCGCGCATGTTCTCCGCTATCGACGTACGGGTCAGCCGGGACACATAGGCGAGGGACGCCGTGGCCAGCACAATCGCAGGCATCAGCAACTGACCGTAATTCGATGGGTCGTTGACGTTCGGTTCCAGCCACTTGAGTTCGTCGGCGAAGATCCACTGGAGGATGAAGCCGAGGACGAAGACCGGGACCGAGATCAGCAGCAGGGTGATGAGCAGCACCCCGGTGTCGGCGGCGCGTCCGGCGCGCAGACCGGCGTAGACGCCGAGGCCGACACCGAGGACGATCTCGATGACGAAGGCGAAGCCGCCCAGGCGCAGGGTCACGGGGAAGGCGTCGCCGAGCACGTCGGTGACGGGCCGTCCGCTGGCAATCTGCGTGCCGAAGTCGGCGTGCAGAATGATGCCCTTCATGTAATTGAAGTACTGCACAAAGATGTTCTGGTCCAGGCCGTACTGGTGCCGCAGCGCGGCGATGACCTGGGGACTGCCGCCCTTGTCGCCGAACAGCCCTCGGACGGGGTCACCGGGCAGGGCGTAGACCATCAGGAAGATGAGCAGGGTGGTCCCGAAGAACACCGGGATCATCTGGAGCAGTCGTCGTGCGACATAGCGCCCCATCGTGCCTCCATAAAAAAGTCGCGGCGGCAACAGGCGGGCCCCTTCCGCGCGCACCGCTCGGCGGTACGTGTGGAAAGGGCCCCCCGGCCGCTCCCGCCGAACCGGGGCGCGTTCTGCGCGCCCCGGTCGACGGATTGCCTGCGGTTACTTTTTGACCTGAACGCCGGTCAGGATCGGGTCTCCGTCCTGGGCGAACTTGACGCCCGAGACCTTCTCCGAGTAGCCCGCGTTGACCTTGTAGTACCAGAGCGGAATGCTCGGCATGTAGTTCGCGAGCTGCTTCTCGATCTCCTGGTACTTCTTCACCGAGTCGTCCAGCGTGGCGGCGCCGTCGGCAGCGGCGATCTCGCTGTCGATCGTCGAGTTGGAGAAGCCGCTCTGGTTGCCGTCCGACTTGGTGCCGTAGAGGTCACGGATGAAGTTGGCGTTCATCGGGAAGTCCAGCACCCAGCCCGAGCGGTACAGGGACTTGACCTCGTGCGCCTGACGGGCGTCGAGGTCGGCCTGGAAGTCGGCCTTCGGGTCGGTGCCGCACTTCACACCGGTGGCGTTGGTGATGGAGTTGCAGACGGCCTCCACCCACTCCTTGTGACCGCCGTCGGTGTTGTACTGGATGGTGATGGAGTTGCCGGGAACGCCGCCACCCTCCTTGATGAGCGCCTTGGCCTTCGCCGGGTCGTACTTGGTGACGTCGCCCGCGGCGTCCGGCTGGTAGCCGAGAACGCCCTTGGCGACCCAGCCGGTGGCCGGCTCACGGGTGCCCTGGAGGACGGTCTTGGTGATCGTGTCGCGGTCGATCGCCATGGACAGACCCTGGATGACCTTCGGGTTGATGTCCTTCCACTGCTTGGAGTAGAAGGCCGGCGCGATGGTCTGGATCGCGGAGTACGCCTGGTCGACCGCGCGGTCACCGAGGTCCTGCTTGTAGACCGGCAGGTCCTTCGGGGCGACCTGGGTGATGACGTCGAGGTTGCCGGACTTCAGGTCCGCGTACGCCGTCTCGGGGGTGGAGTAGTTCTTGAAGACCACGCCACCGTTCTTCGCCGCGTTCGAGCCCTTGTAGTCGGCGTTCTTGGCGACCGTGATCGCCTTCTTGTGCTCCCAGCTGACGAACTTGTACGGGCCGTTGCCGACCGGCTTCTGACCGGCGGCGGCCGGGTCCTTGTAGAAGGACTCGGGCAGCGGCGAGAAGACCTCGTAGCCGAGCTTGTAGATGAAGTAGGGGATCGCCTTCGACAACGTGATGGTGAAGGTGTTGTCGTCGACGACCTTCAGACCGGAGAGCTCGGTGGCCTTGGCCTTGCCCTTGGCCGGGGCGACGTCGTCGTAGCCCGCGATGTCCGAGAACCAGAAGCTGTTGGTCTGCTTGTTGACCGGGTTCGCGGCCCAGTTCCAGGCCTTGACGTAGGAGTCGGCGGTGACGGGCGTGCCGTCCGTGAACTTCCAGCCGGCCTTCAGCTTGACCGTGTAGGTCTTGCTGTCGGTGGTGTCGACGGACGAGGCGTTCATCATGACGATCTTGCCGCTGCTGTCGTAGTCCACCAGGCCGGTGAACAGCGACTTGATCACGATGCTGCCGTAGGACTCCATGGTGTTCGCCGGCTGCAGCGGGTTCTGCGGCTCGCCCGACTCGACCGTGAACGTGCCGTTCGGGTTGATCGCGGCCTTGCTGTCGCTCTTGCCGTCGTCATCACTGGAACCACCGCAGGCGGTTGCCCCCAGTGCCACAACCGCGGCTATCGCGACCCACTTGGCACTCTTCGCACCGCGCATGGGCTCCTCCTTCAAGAATCCATAAGGTTCACTGCACGGGACAGCACACGTCACAACACCGTCACCGGTGCCTGAAAATGTGGCGGTGCCCCCATGGCTCGCAAGCCTGCGCCTCATGTCGGCGCCCGACCCGTCGTACCCGAGCTCTACGCGCCTAACTATCTGCCATGAGCGAAGGCCGAACCACACCGTCAAGGTCTCGGTTCGATCACACCTGACGCGTACATCTTCCAAAATCCGGACAAAGGGTTTGGTGAAAGACCCCTGCGAAACGGACTTGTTACACACCTATCGGTCCTGAATGTCCGCATGCCGAACGCGGACCGGGTGAAAATCTAGTTGCGGTTCCGCGAACGTTGTGCAATCAACAGGTCCGCGCGCTAAAGGCATTCGCCCGGAGCCACAGCGGGAATCCAGGGAACACACAGCGGGCATGGACAGGATCACGCCACCCGCAGAGTAGTGCGGATGGACCGGCCTGTGCGGATTCCGGGCGAGGACAAGGGTTATCCCTGTATTCAGCCAACCTCGCCCTGCGGGAATCCCTCCACCACCAACTCGACCTCGAAGCCCTCCTCGTTCTCCAGATAGGCGGCGCAGTGCTCCGGGCCGCCCGCGTGCGGATACCGGTCCGGGAACATCGGGGTCCAGCCGTGCCCGGGTGCCGCCTCGACCAACGCGTCCAATTCGGCGCGACCGCCAGGCACGTGGAAAGCCAGGTGGTTCAGCCCCGGCCGCATCCGGTCGTGGCCGGTGTCCGGGCGCAGCGCCGGTGACTGCTCGATCACGACGTACGTCTCCCCCCTCCGCCAGCTCCGCCCCACGGGCCAGTTCTGGTACGGCTCGCAGCCGAGGCGCTCCAGAAGCCATCCCCACGACGACTCCGCCCGCTCCAGGTCCGCGACCCACAGCTCGACATGGTGCAACAGCACCCGACACCTCCTCGGTTGAGAACGGTCTCCGCCGTCGAGAGCCGTCTCCGCGCTTGAGAACCCGTCAAGAATGCGCCCGGCACCGTCGTGCCGTGCCATCGGGTGTGCCAGGCTGCCGTGGTGGTGGATCGCTCGTTCGCGGACCTGCCCCTCGCCGCGTGGTACGACCGTCTCCATCCATGGGGCCCGGGGGACGACTTCTGTCTTGACCTGGTGATGTCGGCCCGGGCCGTGCTCGATGTCGGCTGCGGCACCGGGCGGTTGCTGAGCGGGGCCCGGCGCGCGGGGCACACCGGGCGGCTCATGGGGATCGACCCCGCCGCCGCGATGCTCGTCCAGGCCCGGCGGCGGGAGCCCAGTGTCGAGTGGGCGCTCGGAGATCTGCGGACCCTGGAGTGGCGCGGCGAGTTCGACCTCGTGGTGATGACCGGGCACGCCTTCCAAGTCCTGGTCCACGACGAGGAGTTGGGCCTGGCGCTGGCTGCGGTGCGGGCCGCGCTCGCGGCCGGGGGGCGGTTCGTCTTCGAGACGCGGAACCCGGCGGCCCTCGCCTGGGAGACCTGGACACCCGACCGGGAGCGCCGGCTCACCGACCCCGACGGCGGTGTCGTACGGGTGTGGCACGAGGTAGAGACCGCGCCGGTGACGGACCGGGTGACGTTCACCGAAACCTTCGAGGGCGAGTGCTGGCCGCACCCCCAGGTCAGCCGGTCGACCCTGCGGTTCCTGGACGAGGACGCCCTGACCGGGTTCCTCACCGGGGCGGGACTGACGGTCGTCGAGCGGTACGGCGACTGGGACCGGAGTCCGCTGGCCCCCGCGAGCCCCGAGATCATCACGGTTGCCCGGCCGACGCGCTGAGCCCGGGCACCCCCAAGTCGGGGGTGCCCGGGCTCAGTTGAGCTGTACCGGTATGTCAGCCGTGCTTGGCGCGGCTCGCGGAGCGACCGCGCTCCTTCTGGTCGAGGACGACCTTGCGGATACGGACGGACTCCGGGGTCACCTCGACGCACTCGTCGTCGCGGCAGAACTCCAGGGACTGCTCCAGGGAGAGCTTGCGCGGCGGGACGATCGCCTCGAACGAGTCGGCGGCGGCCGAGCGCATGTTGGTGAGCTTCTTCTCCTTGGTGATGTTCACGTCCATGTCGTCGGCGCGCGAGTTCTCGCCGACGATCATGCCCTCGTACACCTCGGTGCCGGGGTCGGTGAACAGCACACCGCGCTCCTGGAGGTTCGTCATCGCGAAGGCGGTGACGGCACCGGCGCGGTCGGCGACCAGCGAGCCGTTGTTACGGGTCGTCAGTACACCGAACCACGGCTCGTGGCCCTCGTGGATGGAGTGGGCGATGCCCGTACCGCGCGTCCCGGTGAGGAACTCGGTACGGAAGCCGATGAGACCGCGGGAGGGGACGACGAACTCCAGACGGACCCAGCCCGAGCCGTGGTTGGACATGTTGTCCATCCGGCCCTTGCGGACGCCCATGAGCTGCGTGACCGCGCCCATGTGCTCCTCGGGCACGTCGATCGTCATGCGCTCGACCGGCTCGTGCACCTTGCCGTCGATGATCTGCGTGACGACCTGCGGCTTGCCGATGGTCAGCTCGAAGCCCTCGCGGCGCATCTGCTCGACCAGGATGGCCAGCGCCAGCTCACCGCGGCCCTGCACCTCCCAGGCGTCGGGGCGCTCGGTGTCGAGCACGCGCAGCGAGACGTTACCGATCAGCTCGCGGTCCAGGCGGTCCTTGACCTGACGGGCCGTCACCTTGCGGTCCTTGACGGCCGCCTTGGCCTGGGCGCCCTTGCCGGTGGCGCCCCGGCCGACCATCGGCGAGGTGTTCGTACCGATGGTCATGGAGATCGCGGGCTCGTCGACCGTGATGAGCGGCAGCGCGATCGGGTTCTCGGGGTCGGCGAGGGTCTCGCCGATCATGATGTCCGGGATACCGGCCACGGCGCAGATGTCACCGGGGCCCGCCATCTCGGCCGGCTTGCGGGTGAGCGCCTCGGTCATCAGCAGCTCGGTGATGCGCACGTTCGACATGGTGCCGTCGCGCTTGATCCACGTGACGGTCTGGCCCTTGCGCAGCTCGCCCTGCTCGACGCGGAGCAGCGCGATACGGCCGAGGAAGTTGTCCGCGTCCAGGTTGGTGACGTGCGCCTGGAGCGGGGCGGCCTCGTCGAACTCGGGGGCCGGGACGTGGGACAGGATCGTCGAGAAGAAGGGCTCCAGGCTGTCGCTGTCCTGCGGGACCGTGCCGTTCTCCGGCTTGGTCAGCGAGGCGACACCGTCACGCGCACACGCGTAGACGATCGGGAACTCGATCTGCTCCTCGTCCGCGTCCAGGTCCAGGAACAGGTCGTAGGTCTCGTTGACGACCTCGTCGATCCGGGAGTCCGGGCGGTCCGTCTTGTTGATGCAGAGGATGACGGGCAGGCGCTGCTGGAGCGCCTTGCGGAGCACGAAGCGGGTCTGCGGCAGCGGGCCCTCGGAGGCGTCGACGAGCAGCACCACCGCGTCCACCATCGACAGACCGCGCTCGACCTCGCCACCGAAGTCGGCGTGGCCCGGGGTGTCGATGATGTTGATGGTGATGACGTCGCCGCCATCCTTCGGGTGGTACTTCACGGCCGTGTTCTTGGCCAGGATCGTGATGCCCTTCTCACGCTCCAGATCGTTCGAGTCCATCATTCGGTCGTCGAGCGATTCGGCGGCGTGCGCGGCGAAGGCACCGGCCTGCTTCAGCATGGCGTCGACGAGGGTCGTCTTCCCGTGGTCGACGTGGGCGACGATGGCGACGTTGCGGATGTCGTGGCGCGTGGCCATATTGCGGCGAACTCCCGGAGAGTGAGGAAGGCCTGCGCGTATGTCTGTGTTACGCGGACCCTGCCGGGCTGGACACGCCACGGCCTTACCCCATCGTACGTGGCGTACGGGGACAGGGCCTCCGCAGGGCATTGCGGGTGGGGTCGGGAGGAGTCAGGCGGGCTCGCCCGCAGGCGTTCCGGCCGGGCACAGCCGCAGCCCCGCGCTGAGCCCGGCAGCGCCGTCGGAGGTCTCGGAGCAGGGCAGGAACCCCTCACCGACCGTCTCCCAGGTCAGCACATGGCCTCGCACCGGCGCGTTGTACCCACAGGTATAAGTGAAATCGGCCTCAACCAGGCCGATCCATCCCCAGGAGTAGTACGGGCCCTCCAGATCCCCCGTGTCCTCGAAGTACTGGGACTGCTCGGGCCGCACCACCTCCGACGGATCGGCCAGGGGCTCGTCCGTCCTCAGCCGGTCGCCCAGCGCCTTGATCACACGGGCCGCGCCGACCCCCTTGGGCACCTGCGACACGCTGACCCGGTAGACGGTGTCGTCGACGGGCTCGAGGTCCGACTCGTAGTGCTCGGTCCCCTTGGGGAAGGTGACCGGGTCCGCGAGCGCGGTCACCTTCTGCCGACGCTGGACTCCGGACCACTCGTACGTCCCGTGCGTGCAGATCGTGGCCGCGTCGGCGGCGAGCCTGCTCCCGCCCACCGTGACACCACAACCCGCCGCTCCCGCCGCCAGCACCGCCGCGGCCACCGCAGCACCCCGACCCCGCACGACCCACCCCCGTACGACGGCCGCCGTCCCGCAACTGCCTGCGGGACGGCGGCCGTGCTCGTCATCTGCGGTGATGCTAGCCCTTGGACGGGCTCGCCGAGGGGTGGGCCCCCTTCTTCAGGAAGCCCATGTCCTCGTAGACCGGGGTCTGGAAACCGAAGGAGCCGGCGTTGACGATCGTCCGGCGGGCGGCCGTGAGCTGGGGGCGCTGGTAGAGGGGGATGGAGCCGGCCGCCGCCCAGATGCGGGCGTCGGCCTTGCGGACCAGGGCGGCGGACTCGTCCTCGTCGAGGGTCGAGGCGGCCTGGTCGAAGAGCTGGTCGACCTGGTCGGTGCCGACGCGGGTGTAGTTCTGCTCGACGTTCAGGGAACCGTCCGCGGCCGGGACCGGCTTGGCGAAGATCGGGCGGGCGTCGGTGGCGGGGTAGGCGGACGCGGGCCAGGAGTAGAGGGCGAGGTCGTACTGGCCGGACGCGATGTGGTCCTTGAAGTAGCTGTCGTCGGAGACCTTGGTGATCTCGGTGCGGATGCCGACCTTCTCCAGCATGCGGGAGATGCTCTCGGCGACCGCGCTCAGCGACTCCGAGCCGGTCCCGGAGGGGAGCACGAAGCGCAGGGTCAGCGGCTTGCCGTCCTTGGCGAGCGTGCCGGTCCTCGCGCCGGCCGGGGCGGCGGTGCCCTTCGGGGCGTACGCGCCGGGCGCACCGCCCTGCTTCACCTTGCGGCCGTCGTACTGCTTGCCGTCGGCGAGGTGCTTGGAGCCCTCCTCGCCGCCGTGCCCGTGCTTCTTGGTGTGGTCCTGCGGGTCCTTGTTGTCCTCGCCGACGATGTACTGCCCGTCGGAGCCGCCCTCCGACTCGTCGTCGGACTTCTTGCTCTTCTTGCCCTCGGCCCCGGCGGCCTTCTCCCCCTTCTCCTTCACCGGTCCGCCGGCCACCCAGCCGGCGTCGGTGAGCAGTGCCTGCGCCTCCGCGGTGTCGTGGTCGCCGAGCGCACCGCTGTTGTCGGCGTACGCGGCCTGCCCGGAGAGCGCGAGATGGCTGCCGACCGGCACGGCGGGCAGGCCCAGCGGGGTGAGGACGACCTTGGCGAGCGCCTTCCGGTCGAGCGCGCGGGCCACGGCACGCCGGACGCGCTCGTCGGCGAGGGGGCCTTCGGAGCCGTTGAGGGCGAGCTGCGTGTACGCGGGCTCGAAGGAGCGGCGGACGGTGAAGGCACGCAACTCGTCCTGCTGGGCAAGGTACTTGGCGAGTGCCTTGCGCTTCTTCTTGCTGAGCTTCTTCTTCTCCTTGGGGCTCTCGCCCTTGTTCTCGTCCTTGCTCTCCGTGCTCTCCGTGCCGCTCGTGGAACTCGCGCTCGCGCCCTGGAGCGGGGTGCCGGTGCCCTTGGCGCGGCCCGCGAGCGCGATGCGGCTCGCGTCGACGGGGTCGATCGTGGCGAGGTCGACCGTGCCGTCGGCGAGCGCGGCGGCCCGCTTGTCCAGCGGTACGGCGGCCAGCACGATCTGGGAGAGCTTCGCGGGCCGGCCCCACCAGTGCGGGTTGCGGGCGAGGACGATCTCCTTGTCCTTGCGGTCGACCTTCTGCACGGCGAACGCGCCGGCGGTGACCTTCAGCTTGCGGCGCGCGCCGTCGTTGAAGGCGTCCGGGGTGCCCATGACGTCCTTGGGGTACAGCGGCGAGAACAGCGCCTTCCAGTCGGCGTACGGCCTGCTGAAAGTGACCTTGACCTCAAGGTTGTTGGCGCCGCGCTCGATCTTCTCGATGCGGTCGTAACCGGCGTTGCGCGCGGTCCAGTACGAGGAGTCCTTGCCGGACAGGGCGCGCCACTGGGCGGCGAAGTCGGCGGCACCGATCTCGCGGCCGTCGCTCCACACGGCCTGCTGGTCGAGCTTGTACAGGACGACCTGCTTGGGCTCGGTGTCGACGACCTTCGCGGACTCCAGGAAGTCGGCGTCGCGCTGCGGCCGTCCCTGCGCGTCGAGCCGGAACATCGCGGGCAGCACGGCCTGGGCGACGCGGGTGGTGGCGTCGTCGGCGTCCGACTGGAAGGTGTTGAGGGTCTCGGGTACGTCGTCCACGGCCCAGCGCAGGGTGCCGCCGTCGGCGACCAGGTCACGGCCGACGGGCGCGATGTCCTGTCCGGCCAGCGGCTTGCCCGACTCGTCGTCGGAGCCGCATGCCGCGAGGGTGGGCACCGCGAGCGCGCCCGCGGTGAGGAAGACGACCGAGCGCATGACCGCGCGCAGTCTGACGTCGTCGTGGGACATCACTGCTACCTCCGGTGGACCGCGGGGCTTCTGATCGTTTTTGGTGCTATATGGAGCTGATCAGATCTATGCGGCCACTGAAGAGGAAACGGTTCGGCCCCAGGGGGCGACACGGCGAGGGGCGCCGGGAAGCCCACCCGTGCGGCGCAATGTTCGAATCTGCCCCCGTACACACCAACGCACCCCGGCCAATCCGTGCACACCGCTTCCCACCGGTAGGTGTGGCGCGCAACACTCGCAGGCGCATGAACGTTGCCGTCCAGGGCCGACGCCCACGGAAGCGAGGTCACGTCATGTCCGTGCACGACGAGCTGACGTCAGTCCAGCGCTGTCTCGACGACCTGTTCAGGTCGGTGGGACGGCTGGAGAACCAATTCGGCAGCGGCGGCCTGGAAATGCGCAGGGTCAAGGCCGACGCCGACCGGTTGCGCGAGAGCGTCGCGCTGCTGCGCGACGCCGCACCAGGGATCGAGCGCCCCCGGCGCCCCGATCTCGTCTCCATCCCCGACACCCCCTACGACAACACGCTGTGGACGGACTCGGACGACGAGGGACTCGGCGCCCACGACCGCCACGCACCCTGAACCGACCGGAGTCCTGACTTGGCCACTGGTACGGAACCTCATCTGAACAGCGGCGGCGTACACACCGGTACGCGCGCCGCGATCGACGCCCCGCATCTGCGGACCGACCGCTGGTGGCTGGCCCCGGCCGTCACCGCCGCCGGACTGCTCGCCTTCGTCGTCTACTCGACCTGGCGGGCCTTCGCGGACTCGAACTACTACTCGGCGCCCTATGTCTCGCCGTTCTACTCGCCCTGTCTGGCCGAGCGGTGCAGCACCATGCACGCGGGCCCGAACGCCGATCTCTTCGGGAACTGGTGGGGCATCTCGCCCGCCATCATCATCCTGATCTTCCCGCTCGGCTTCCGCCTGACCTGCTACTACTACCGCAAGGCCTACTACCGGGGCTTCTGGGCCTCGCCCCCGGCCTGCGCGGTGGCCGAGCCGCACAAGAAGTACAGCGGCGAGACCCGCTTCCCGCTCATCCTGCAGAACGTCCACCGGTACTTCTTCTACGCGGCGATCCTGGTGGCGGGCACGCTGACGTACGACACCGTGCTGACCTTCCGCGACGAGCACTACCACTGGGGCCACATGGGCCTCGGCACCCTCGTCTTCGTGGCCAACATCGTGCTGATCTGGGCGTACACCCTCTCCTGCCACTCCTGCCGGCACATCGTCGGCGGCAAGCTCAAGCACTTCTCCAAGCATCCCGTGCGCTACAAGGCCTGGCAGTTCGTCGGGAAACTGAACAACCGTCATATGCAGCTGGCCTGGGCGTCGTTGATCAGCGTCGCGCTCGCCGACTTCTACGTGTACCTGGTCGCCTCAGGCGCTTTCAACGATCCGAGGTTCTTCTGATGAGCGTGGTCGAGCGACAGGAGTGGGACGTCGTCGTGGTCGGTGCCGGTGGCGCCGGCCTGCGGGCCGCCATCGAGGCGCGCGAGCGCGGTGCCCGTACGGCGGTGATCTGCAAGTCGCTGTTCGGCAAGGCCCATACGGTCATGGCCGAGGGCGGCATCGCGGCCGCGATGGGCAACGTCAACTCCGGCGACAACTGGCAGGTCCACTTCCGCGACACCCTGCGCGGCGGCAAGTTCCTCAACCAGTGGCGCATGTCCGAGCTGCACGCGAAGGAAGCCCCGGACCGGGTATGGGAGTTGGAGACCTGGGGCGCCCTCTTCGACCGCACCCAGGACGGCCGGATCTCGCAGCGCAACTTCGGCGGCCACGAGTACCCGCGCCTCGCGCACGTCGGCGACCGTACGGGACTTGAGCTGATCCGCACGCTCCAGCAGAAGATCGTGTCGCTCCAGCAGGAGGACAAGAAGGAGACCGGCGACTACGAGTCCCGCCTGAAGGTCTATCAGGAGTGCACGGTCACACGGGTGTTGAAGGATGGCAGCCGTGTCTCGGGCGTCTTCGCCTACGAGCGCGAGACGGGCCGCTTCCTGGTCCTCGAAGCGCCCTCCGTGGTGATCGCGACCGGTGGCATCGGCAAGTCCTTCAAGGTGACGTCCAACTCGTGGGAGTACACGGGCGACGGGCACGCGCTGGCACTGCTCGCCGGGGCGCCCCTGCTGAACATGGAGTTCGTGCAGTTCCACCCGACCGGCATGGTCTGGCCGCCGTCCGTGAAGGGCATCCTCGTCACCGAGTCGGTGCGCGGGGACGGCGGAGTGCTGCGCAACTCCGAGAACAAGCGGTTCATGTTCGACTACATCCCCGACGTCTTCAAGGAGAAGTACGCCGAGTCGGAGGCGGAGGGCGACCGCTGGTACGAGGACCCGGACCACAACCGCCGTCCCCCCGAACTGCTCCCCCGCGACGAGGTCGCCCGCGCCATCAACTCCGAGGTGAAGGCGGGCCGCGGCTCACCGCACGGCGGGGTCTTCCTGGACGTGTCGACGCGCATGCCCGCCGAGGTCATCCGGCGCCGACTCCCGTCCATGTACCACCAGTTCAAGGAGCTGGCCGACGTCGACATCACGGCCGAGGCGATGGAGGTCGGACCGACCTGTCACTACGTGATGGGCGGCATCGCGGTCGAGTCGGACACGGCGGCGGCACGCGGGGTACCGGGGCTGTTCGCGGCCGGTGAGGTGGCCGGCGGCATGCACGGCTCCAACCGGCTGGGCGGCAACTCCCTGTCCGACCTGCTGGTGTTCGGCCGCAGAGCGGGCTGGCACGCGGCGGACCACGCGGCCGACCACGCGGACAGCCGCCCCCTGATCGACGACACCGAGGTGGACCTGGCGGCGGCGGAGGCCCTGCGCCCCTTCTCGGCGGAGGGCCCCGAACCCGGCCAGGACAGTGCTCTTCCGGGGGACAACCCCCAGGCCCCCGCTGCCCGCACCCCCGAGAACCCGTACACCCTCCACCAGGAACTCCAGCAGACCATGAACGACCTCGTCGGCATCATCCGCCGCGAGGCCGAGATGGAACAGGCACTGGAGAAGCTGGCGGACCTGCGGGTACGGGCCCGCCGGGCCGGAGTGGAGGGGCACCGGCAGTTCAACCCCGGCTGGCATCTCGCCCTGGACCTGCGGAACATGCTGCTGGTGAGCGAGTGCGTGGCGCGGGCCGCGCTGGAGCGCACCGAGTCGCGCGGCGGACACACCCGCGAGGACCACCCCGGCATGAACCGCGACTGGCGCCGCATCAACCTGATCTGCCAACTCACCGATCCCACGGGCGGGTTGGGCGGCGCGGACCCGGTGTCCGCCCAGATCGCCCTGACCCGCGAGAGCACCGACCCCATCCGCGCCGACCTGCTCGCCCTCTTCGAGAAGGAAGAGCTGGTCAAGTACCTCGCCGAAGAGGAGCTGTACGATTGACCTTCTTTCCGCCTCGAAAGGCGGGAAGTGCCGCGGCTCGCGCCACAGCGTTTCCTGCTTCACCGCCGACTGCCTCATCCGGAATGAACCTCCGCTGAGGTCTTACATCGGCTCCACAGGCTGCAACCGCCAGCCCGGCGGCCAAGATGTTCTTCGCGGCATTGTGGTCCCGATCATGTCGGGTACCGCAGCCCTTGCACGTCCACTCACGGACGTGCAAGGGAAGGCTCTCGCAGATCCGACCGCACGCGGAGCATGCCTTGGAGGAGGGGTGCCAGCGGTCGATGACGACGAGTTCCCGCCCGTACCAAGCGCACTTGTACTCCAGCATGGAACGCAGCCGTGTCCACGACGCGTCACTGATGGCCCGCGCGAGACTGCCGTTCTTGAGCATGTTTCGGACGGTCAGGTCCTCGATCACGACCAGTTGGTTCTCCTGGACGAGTCGAGTGGTCAGCTTGTGCAGGAAGTCCCGACGACGGTCGGCGATCCTGGCATGGACCCTCGCCACCTTGACGCATGCTTTGGCCCGGTTGCGCGACCCCTTCTGTTTGCGGGCCACCTTCCGTTGTGCCCTCGCAAGGCGGGCCCGCTCACGTTTCTCCTGTCTCGGATTGGCGATCTTCTCTCCGGTGGACAACGTCACCAGGCTGGAAACGCCCGCATCGACACCCACCGCAGTACGCGTTCTGCGCAGCGGCTTGACCATGTCCTCCACGAGGAGGGACACAAACCAGCGCCCTGCCCCGTCTCGGGACACGGTCACCGTGGTTGGCTCCACACCTTTGGGCAACGCACGGGACCAGACAATGTCCAGCCGATCAGACATCTTCGCCAGGAAGAGCTCTCCACCGCGCCATCGGAACGCGGAGCGAGTGTAGGTCGCCGAGGTTCTCGCTCTCTTCTTGGACTTGAACCGCGGATATCGAGCGCGCTTGTCGAAGAACGCCTGGAACGCACCTTGGAGGTGCCGCAACGCCTGCTGAAGCGGCACCGAGGACACCTCCCGCAGGAACGCGGCCTCCTCGCTGGACTTGAGAGCGGTGAGCGCCTTGTCCGTTGCCGGATAACCGATCTTCTCCCCGCGAAGGGTGTACGCCTCCGAGCGCAGCTGCAGTGCCCAGTTGTACACGTAGCGAACGCAACCGAACGTGCGCGACAGCTCCGCCGCCTGCTCGTCCGTGGGATGAAAGCGGTACATGAAAGCCCGCTTGACCTGCTGCGTCATGTTTACACGCTAACCGCAACCGGAGGTAAGGGAGATGCTTTTCATGAATTCCGCTGAGCTGCCGCAGGGTGGAACCCGATGAGCACAGTCGCATCCACCGCCTATGAGGCACACTTCCGAGTCTGGCGCGGGGATATCAAGGGCGGCGGCCTGAAGGACTTCAAGGTCGAGGTCAACGACGGCGAGGTGGTGCTCGACATCATCCACCGGCTCCAGGCCACCCAGGCCTCCGACCTCGCCGTGCGCTGGAACTGCAAGGCGGGCAAGTGCGGTTCGTGCTCGGCGGAGGTCAACGGGCGGCCCCGGCTGATGTGCATGACGCGCATGTCGGTGTTCACCCGCGAGGAGACCATCACGGTCACCCCGCTCCGCGCCTTCCCGGTGGTCCGTGACCTCGTCACGGACGTCGGCTTCAACTACCAGAAGGCCAGGGAGATTCCGTCGTTCGTGCCGCCGGAGGGGGTCGCGGCCGGCGAGTACCGGATGATGCAGGAGGACGTGGACCGCTCGCAGGAGTTCCGCAAGTGCATCGAGTGCTTCCTGTGCCAGGACACCTGCCATGTGGTCCGTGACCACGAGGAGAACAAGACGGCGTTCGCGGGCCCCCGATTCCTCATGCGGGTCGCGGAGTTGGACATGCACCCGCTGGACGCGGCCTCCGAGAGCGGCCTCGACCGCAAGAAGACCGCCCAGGACGAACACGGCCTCGGCTACTGCAACATCACCAAGTGCTGCTCCGAGGTCTGCCCCGAGGGCATCCACATCACGGACAACGCGCTGATTCCCTTGAAGGAAAGGGCGGTCGACCGCAAGTACGACCCGCTGGTGTGGCTGGGGTCGAAGATCAGGAGGCGGTCTTCAGGAGGGTGAGCGCCTCACCGAGGTTGTGTTCGGCGATGCCCCGCATGAACGCGGGGTCGGGGAAGTCGCCCACGTCGAGGAGGCGCAGGGGACCGGCCACCAGGGAGAGGTGCATCGCCAGGCGGTAGAGGCGTAGCCGGTCCTCGTCCAGACCCTCGGTGCGCAGGGGGTCGTAGTGGCGGCCGAAGCGCAGGTCGAGGAAGACGTGCTCCCATTCGGCGTCGAAGTACATCAGGCCTTCGATGTCGATGAGGGCGAGGTCGCCGTCGGGGGTCACCCGGACGTGGTCGGGGCCGAGTTCGCCGTGGATGAGGGTGGCGGGTCCGGTGCGGGGCTGGACCCGGGCGGCCAACGCCCTTATGGCTTCGGTCAGTTGAGGGTGCGCGGCGGCGGCTCGTAGGTCGCGGGCGGGGAGTTCGTCGAGGTCGCTCAGGGCGCGTTCTACGACGAGCTGCTCGCATGAACTCCCGTACGAGGAACCGCCGTTGTCGACCACCGCGACCTTCCCGAAGCGCGGGCCCGTGCAGGCGTGCAGGGTGGTGAGCAGGGCCGCCATCCGCTCCAGCGCGTCCGGTACGGCGGCCGGGTCGCCGGCCAGCAGGTCCTCCAGGGTGCCGCCGGGGAGGTCCTCGACGAGTGCCGCGTCCGCCGGGAGGTGGGTGTGCGTGGGGTCGGCGTGGAGGAGCCGGGGCGCGCGGACGCCGGCCGCGGCGAGACGGTCGGCCGCCGCCGTGAAGAGGGTGAGGCCGGAGGCGTGGGAGAAGGGGTCCCGGGGGTCGCCGGGGCCGGCGTCCCAGAGGTCCTCGTCGGGCGACCAGACGTAGGCGACGGCGGTCGGCACAGGACCGTCGTCGAAGGTGAGGCGGTAGACGCCCTTCTTCGAACCGCCTCGGATCCGGGTGACGGTCGTCGGGGTGCGGTCGAGGGCGGCGCGGGTGAGGGGGGTCAGATCGGCGCGGGTGAGGGTCTTGCGGGTGCCGGTCACAGAGCAGCGGGGCGCTGCGCACGCCACTGCAGTACTCCGCCGAGGATGATCAGCGCGAACGCCGTCGCGCCGCCCACGTTGTCCATCACCAGGGAGTCCGCCCACCACTGGAGGGACATCGCCGTCCCCATGCCCAGGGCCCCGGCCAGCGCACCGAGTCCCCACAACTCGGGCCGTACGACCCTGCCTCGCGCCATCGGCGGCATCCAGCCGGTCGTCGCCGTGAAGACTCCGAGAGCCGCCAGCAGCAGCAAGGCCACCGCGGCCAGCCATGTCAGCACCATCGCCCACCCCCATCAGACGTGACAGATCATCGCATCCGTAGCTGTGAACGACACCGTATTTTGACCGAACTCGGGCGGGCGCTCAATGCACCCAGCCCTCCCGGTACGCCGTCCAGTCCGCCTCCGTCGCCGCGAAGTCGACGTACAGGGCGACGCCGAAGTTCGCGCGGTCCGCGTCCGTGCGGGACAGGCCGAGGCGTACGCCGCGTACGGCGGCCGGGACGGTCTCGGCGGCGCCCCGGTGGCCGAAGCGGTTCTCGTGGTAGAAGGGCAGGCCCATGAGGAGGTCGGTGGAGTCCGGGGTGACCTCCAGGGCGAGCGCGGTCTGCTGGGCGACGTAGCCGCCGTAGAGGCTCTGCAGCGGCTGCATCGTGTCGTACGACATGACGGCGATCTGGTCGACGCGGCGGGCGACCTGGCCGAAGTACGCCTGCGACCACCACTTGGGGTGGTTGGTGACGGTGCCCCAGAAGGAGTGGAAGGCGGGGAGCGGGTCGATCTGGTGGGCGGCGACGGAGAGGAGGGCGTGGTGGGCCTCGGTGACGTCGTGCAGCCGGTCGAGGAGATCGAGGTAGTTCGCGTCGCCGGAGTGGAGGGGCTCCAGGTCGAAGTGGGCGCCCTCGAAGCCGGCGGCGAGGATCTGGCGGGTGGAGGCGACGATCGCGGTGCGGGTCGCTGCGCGTTGCAGGCGCAGGCCGTCGGGGCTCTCGGTGGCCAGCTTGTCGCCCAGCCAGGCCTGGACGCGGACGCCGGGCAGTTCCCTGTGCACCGACTCGATCAGCCAGGCCGCCTTGGGGTAGTCCGACTCCGGGAGGGTGCCGTCGTGCTCCAGGGGGCCTGAATGGACGTACAGGTCGCGGATACCGGTGCCTTTCAGTCGACCGGCGAGCGCTGCGAGGTCGGCGTCGGTCTTACGACCGTCCACCCACGCGTGGCCGAGCCAGATCGCGTCCCGGTTCCTGGTGTACGTGCCGTCGGACGGTTCACCGGCGTAATTCACCCGCAGGGCGATCTCCGCACCGAGAAGCGGCACCACCAGGGCAAGCACGACAGCGAGCACGCTCCGCCGAACCCACTTGGTTCTCCCACCCCGCCCACCTGTGCTGCTTTCGTCGCCGGGTGCGGGTGGCCCCTGTGGGGGTACGCCGCCATCGGCGACCTCGGGTGAATCGCCCGCCGCAGCCCCGCCACTCCCCGCAGCCCCGCCACTCCCCGCAGCCCCGCCACTCCCCGCAGCCCCGCCACTCCCCGCAGCCCCGCCACTCCCCGCAGCCCCGCCGGTCGCTTCGCTCCCGGCTTGTACCCCGGTCTCCGGTTCCCCGGGCAGAGCCCCCTCCACATCGTCTGTGCGTTCCGCGCCCCTGTCCCCTACATGTCCCATCCCCGCGCCCCTCCCCGTAGCCGCACACCTCGTACCTCACCCGTCCCGCGTCCCACCCCGAGCCCATCCCGGTCGCGCGCCCGCAATCCTGCTCATACGCTCCGAAATGTGACGTCATCCTTGATACGGGGCCGGCCTCGGCGCGGGACCTCCCACATATCCGTGCGGGTGGCGCATGCCGTGGTGGGTGGGGCGGCCGGGGTCGTGTGGTTGGTGTTGCCGGTGATGACGATCAGTGCGGAGGTTCCGGTTGCGGCCGCCCGGGGTGGGCCCGTCGCCGGCGCGGGTGAGCACGGACGGCGGAACGCCGAGGAGGGTACGTCGGCCGCCGACCTCGTACTGCCTCTCGTCGCGGTGGGCGGTGTCGGCGTACTCGCGGGGTACGGGTATGTGCGCCGGACCCGTAGGGCCCGTACCCGTACTACTCCCGGGGTCGTGTCACCCCAACCCCCCGTCACCCCACTTCCCGTACTGGAACGCCAGGCCGGTGCCGCCCTCGTCCAGGCCGACGACTGCCTGCGCACGAGCCGTGAGGAACTCGCCTTCGTCGAGGCCCGGTTCGGGACGGGCGCCGGGGGCGGGGGCGAGGGCGGGGCCACCGTCACCGAACCGTTCGTCCGCGCCCTGCGCGAGGCCGAGCGCGAGCTCTCCGCCGCCTTCGCGATACGGCTGCGCTACGACCGTGGGGTGCCGGAAGAAGACGCCGCCCGGCGGCACGCCCTCGCCGGCATCGTCGGACGGTGCGCCGAAGCCGGACGGCGACTGGACGCGGAAGCCCCGGCGTTCGACCAACTCCGCGCGCTGGAGGAGGAGTTGGATACCTCCCTCGGTATCGCGGAGGCACGGTTCCGGGAACTGGCCGGCCGTGCGGGGCGCGTGGACGCCGCCACCACTACCAGCACAGTCACCGTCACCGTCACCGTCACCGGGTACGTCGAACAGGCCAAAGACCGGCTCGTGTTCGCCACCACCCATCTCAACCAGGCCCGCCAGACAGCCGACTTGGGCGACACCGGAACGGCGATACGCCACCTCCGCTCCGCCGAGGGAGCCATCACCCAGGCCGACGTCTTCCTGAACGACGTCGACCGACTCGCCAACTCCCGCACAGCGGCAGCCGCGTTGGTCCCCGCCGCACTCACCGGCGCGGAAGCCGAACTCGCCAAGGCCGAGATGGCACGGGCGACGCCCCAGCCCCCGTCCGGCCGGCTCCACACCCAACTCACCCACGCCCACAGCACCCTCGCCGCCGTACGACAAGAACTCACCGGCGACAGCCCCTACGACCCCCTCGACGCCCTGCGCCGCATCGTTCAGGCGATGTTGCCGCTGGGCGCCGGGCGGGACGGGGTGCTCGGTGTCGCCGCGTGGCTCGTCGGGCGGAGTGACGTCGGCTCGGCGGACGGGTTCGTGGCGACGCATCGGGGTGCCGTGGGCGTGGCGGCCCGGACCCGGCTGGCGGAAGCGGAACTGCTGCTCGCCACCGACCCCGCCGCAGCCGACGAACCCGCGTCGGAGGCCCGGGAGACGGCCGAGCAGGACGTCCGGGTGCACGGGAACCCGTACGCCGGTGCCGCCGACGACCGCACGGGCGGGGTCGGCGGGGCGGTCCTCGGCGGCATCCTGCTGGGCGAGGACCCGGACGGCGGCCCGCCCCTCTCCTTCGGCGGACCGGCCACCCGGAAACGCAGGGGCCTTCCGCCGACGTAGAACACCGCGGTCGCCGTCGGTCAGGAACTGTCCGTCAGGCGCCGTCGGTCAGGAGCCGTCAGAACAGGCTGAGCAGTGCCTCCGCCGGGTCCACCATGCCGTTCTCGCCGTCAGGCAACGGGAGTTCGAACCACACCGTCTTGCCGCGAGGTGTCCGACGGGAGCCCCAGGCCGCCGACAGGAGGCCGACCAGTTGGAGGCCCCGGCCGCCCTCGTCCGTGTCGCGGGCGCGACGGCGGCGCGGCTGGACCAGGCCCGCGTCCCACACCTCGCATACCAGCGTGCGGTCCAGCAGCAGCCGTAGCCTGATCTCGCCCTCGCCGTACCGCAGCGCGTTCGTGACGAGTTCGCTGACCAGCAACTCCGTGGTGTCGATGAGGGGTTCGAGGTCCCAGGACTGGAGCCGGGTGCGGGCGTGCTCGCGGGCGCGGCCCACGCTGCGGGGTTCGCGCGGCAGCGTCCAGTCGCCGACCGAGTCCTCGGGCAGGCCCTGGACGCGCGCCATGAGCAGCGCGATGTCGTCCTCGCCGTGGTGGGTGTCGAGGGTGCTGAGGACGTGGTCGCAGACGTCCTCCAGGTCGCGGTGGGTCTCGGCGTTGAGTGCGGCGGCCGAAGCCGGATGGCCGTCGTGCGCCGGGCGGTTGGGGTCGGTCAGCGCGCCGACGAAGGCCTGGAGACCCTCGTCGAGAGGGTGGTCGCGGGATTCGACCAGGCCGTCCGTGTAGAGCGCCAGCAGCGCGCCTTCGGGCAGTTCGACCTCCACCTCCTCGAAGGGCTCGCCGCCGACGCCGAGCGGCATGCCCGGCGGGACGTCGAGCATCAGCGCCGCCTCGCCCGGTTCCACCAGGACCGGCGGGAGATGGCCCGCGTTGGCGAAGGTGCAGCGCCTGGTCACGGAGTCGTAGACCGCGTAGATACAGGTCGCCAGATAAACCTCGGCGAGGTCGGCCTCGCGGGGGCGGCGGGCCGCGCGGGTGGCCTGCTGGACTCCGCCGGGGGTGCCGAGGCCGCGGGCGATCTCGTCCAACGCGGAGAGGACTTCGGCCGGTTCGAGGTCCAGGAGGGCCAAGGTCCGCACCGCTGTGCGGAGTTCACCCATGGCCACCGCCGCGCGTAGACCACGTCCCATCACGTCTCCGACCACCAACGCCGTGCGGTGGCCGGGGAGTTCGATGACGTCGAACCAGTCGCCGCCGACCTCCGTCGCCGCGTTCCCCGGCAGGTAACGGCACGCGATGTCGAGGCCGGAGGCCTCCGGGTCGCCGGGCGGGAGGAGGGACCGCTGCAGTATCAACGCCCGTTCGTGCTCGCGCCGGTACAGCCGCGCGTTGTCGATACACACGGCGGCCCGCGCCGCCAGCTCCACCGCGAGATCCCGGTCCCGGTCGCCGAACGGCTCGCTGCCCTTCGTACGGGCGAACTGCACGAGTCCTACGACGGTGTCGTGGGCGACCATCGGCACAGCGAGCGTGGACTGCACCGGGCCGCCCTCCTCGGCGGGGACGTACTGCAGGCGGGCGGTGCGCAGGGCGTCCGCGCAGGGCGAGTTGAAGGGGTAGTGGTGGACCGCGTTGACGGACACCGGGGCGCCGCCGCCGACGAAGGGGGCGTCGGAGACCGCGCTGGCGAAGGCCACCCGGCGCAGTTCCGCGCTGCCGTCGGCGCGGCCGGGCGGGGTCTCGTCGCCGGCCAGGAGGCCCTGGTAGAGGTCGACGGTCGCCAGGTCGCAGAAGCCGGGGACGACCACGTCGAGGAGTTCGCGGGCCGTGGTCTCCAGGTCGAGGGAGTTCCCTATCCGGGCACCGGCCTCGTTCAGAAGGGCGAGATTGCGCCGCGCGGAGGCGGCCTCGCGGGCGGCTGCGCGGCGGGCGGTGACATCGGTGCCGAGCCAGGCGATGCCGATGGGACGGCCGCTGCCGCTGTGCACGCGATAGAGGTTGATGGACCAGTGGCGGCGCTCCGCGGAACCCGGCACGAGACCGGTGACCTGCATGTCCGTGATGGAGTTGCCGGTCTCCAGGACCCGGCGCAGGGTCGCGGTGACCCGCTCGGCCTCGGGGCTCTGCAGATAGTCCTGGACGCCCCGGCCGCGGTGGTCGTCGGGGGTGCCGCCGAAGGTGTTGGCGATCTGCTGGTTGGCCCGGCGGACCCGCAGGTCGGGGTCGATCAGCAGGAACCCGAACGGAGATTGACCGAATATCGACTGCGAGGCGGCGAGATCGGTCTCGATGCGGCGCAGGATGCGGACGTCGACGACGATGCAGACGGCGGCCCGCTCGCCCTCCTCGGTCCGGGTCGGCATCACATAGACCTCGGCGAGACCCTCCTTGGCGGGCTCGCCCTCCGCGGTCTCCGGCACCCGGAAGGGGACCACGCCGGTCCACTCCCGGCCGTCCAGGATCTCGGCCATCTTGCGCTGGCCGCGCTCGTGCAGTTCGGGGTCGACGAACGCCTCGATGGGGTCCATGCCCACCGCGCGGTCGGTGGGGATGCCGAAGAGCTGCTCGGCCCGCAGGCTCCACTGGTCGACGAGCCCGTCGGGGCCTATGGAGAAGGAGGCGACCTTGATGTAGTCGTAGATCGAGCCGGGTGGGCTGCTCTGCCACATGGCGTCGCCGACGGACAACGCGTCGCCCTCGGACATGCCGTCAGCGACCCGCGCGGCGTCGGCGGGCACGCCGAAAGAGCCCGCGGCCTCAGCCCTCGCGCGGTCCGACGGGTCCTCGGACTCCGTGGCCTTCGCTGGTATCTCGCTCACGCGAACCGTCCCCTCCAGCTCACCGCGTCCGGCACCGGTCACCGGGGGCGGCTGCCCGCAGTATCCAGCACTACGGCGCCGCACAACACGGTGTTCACGATCACAGGACAATCCCGATGCATTTCGGACCTGCCTGCGACAACACTCCCAGTCTTCTAACCAGCGGACACGCAGTCGAACCACACCGATCGACAACCGTCACAGGCCTGGACCACTCCGTGGACACGATTGTCCGGTCCGTACAGCTTCGGACCTCCCGGATTCACCCCGGTCACCCCGGTACGGCCAGCTCGAACCACACTGTCTTGCCGGTCTCCCCGGGCCGGGTGCCCCAGCGGACGCAGGCGCCGGCGACCAGCTGGAGACCCCGGCCGCTCTCGTCCTCGGGGCGGGCGACGCGCTCACGGGGCAGGTCGGGCAGCGGGTCGGAGACCTCGACCAGCAGCACACCGCGCGGCCCGACGGGGCGGACCAGCCGGACGCCGATGGGCCCGGTGGCGTGCCGCAGCGCGTTGGTCACCAGCTCACTGACCAGCAGCGCCGCGATATCGGCGAGGGCGTCGAGGTCCCAGTCGCGCAACTGCCCGCGGACGGCGGAGCGCGCGGTACGGACGGCTCCGGGGTCCGCGGGAAAGGTCCACTCGGCGCAGTCGCCTTCGGTGTCGATCAAGCCGATCACATCCCGGGCCAGCCAGCTCACCCATGTCCGATTTCATGGGGTTAATGGGCACATACCCGATATTCCGGGCCCGGTACCGCCCCGAAGGGCGCACTGTGGCACGAACGGCGTACGCCGGGTCCGGCGCGCGCCCGCTTCTCGCCCTACGACGGGTTCAGCGCGCCCCCGCCTCGATCAGCGCGAGCGCCTCCCGTACGGCGGGCACGTCCTGGTCGAGCCAGTCGACGGTCCAGATGTCGGCGGGGGCGAGCCAGCGCAGTTCGTCGTGGTCCTGGAGGGGCTCGGGCGCCGCCGAGCCGGGGAGCAGCCGGGCCGTCCAGACCTGGAGGACGTACGGGGGCTTCAGCGGCCACTGTCCCGGGACGCGCTCGACGGTCTCGGCGTCGACACCGAGTTCCTCGCGCAACTCGCGCACCAGCGCGGAGTCGGGGAGCTCGCCGGGCTCGACCTTGCCGCCGGGGAGTTCCCAGCATCCGGCCAGTTCGGGAGGTGCGCTGCGGCGCGCGGCGAGCAGCCGGCCGCCGTCGAACAGGGCGGCCCCGACCACCACGATCCGTGTCGTCATGCGCCGGAGCCTACGGGGTGTGCGGGTGCGGTCAGTTGCGGGTGGCGTCCTCGCTCTGCCCGATCCGCTCGACCCAGTAGAGCTGCTTGTGTCCGCGGTCGTCGAGGCTGTCCGCGATCTTCTGGGCCTCGGCGCGGGTCGCGTACCGGCCCACGCGGTAGCGATTGCCGTTGTCGTCCTGCCGTATCACGAGCCAGGGCAGGGTGATCGTGTTGTCGTTCATCGCGCCCCTCCGCTTCCCGCTCGCGGTTCGTGCCGTGCCCCACCCCATAAGGAAACCGCAATCCGCATATGCCGGAGCCTACGCCTAACCTTCACGCAGCGAATACGGGTTTTCACAAAGAGGTACGCAACCAGCCAAGACGGAGGGGGCGCACGATGACGAACGCGCCGTTGGCGCACCTCGATGCATCCGGTGAGAGGCACGCTACAGGTGCCGCGAACGGCCTGCGAGAAAGACCGGAATCCAACTGCGGGCGGGCCAGGGCGGATTGACGGGTTCCGGCGACAAATGCCGTAAGGGGTGCGCTAGTTCACCGGCAGGTGGACCGGCAGACGGTGCGCGCCTACTTCACCGGCAAGTGGTAGGCGATCCGGTAGCGGTCGGCCGGGACGACCACGTCGGCCGTCTCCACCGGGCGGCCCGAGGCGTAGTACGTGCGCTGGATGACGAGGACCACGTGCCCGGGGACCCCCCCGAGCGCGAGCAGTTCCTCGGCGAGGCCCGGCCGGGCGCCGACCTCCTCGGTGACGTTGTCCACGACGACGTCGATGGCGCGCATCCGCTCGACGACGCCCATGCCGCCGAGCGGGCCCTCCTCGGGCAGCATCACGGGTGTCCGGCCGGTCACCGCGAGGGGCTCCCAGGACGTGGAGAGCATCATCGTCTCGCCCGCGTCCCGGAACACGTACTTCGTGCACATCACGCGCTCACCGGGCTGGAGCGCGAGCCGCTCGGCGATGGCGCCGCCGGCCTCGGCCTGCTCGCTGCTGGACTCCCAGGTGCCGCGCGCCTCCCCCTCGGCCTGCTCCTGCCGGAACGGCGTCGCGCCGGCCGGCGGCCGGAACCCGGAGCGGGAGACGCGCCGCGGCACCGGACGCTCACGCACATACGTCCCCGACCCGGAACGGCCCTCGACCAGCCCCTCGGCCATCAGCACCTTGCGCGCCTCGAGGGCGACCGTGTCGGACACCCCGTACTCCTCGCGGATCCTGGCCTGCGAGGGCAGCCGGGTGTGCGGGGGCAGCTGGCCGTCGACGATCTTCTTGCGGAGATCACCCGCCACGCGCAGATACGCCGGCTGCTCACCGAATGTCACTGGCCGCTCCCATCAGGTTGTACAGACAGCAACAGCCTGGCAACCGTGGGTTGTGCCATGCAAGCAAAGGCCAGAGAATCACTCGATGTGATGACTTATGCCCGGCGTGGGCTTTACCCAGGCACTTTCTCCCCGCTATAGGAGTCCTCACACCTCCATGCCGCCGCCGTCTCCCCCGCTGCCCCCGCCGCCGTCGTTCCCGTCGTACGACGGAGGGGTCGTGGCGAGCCCCAGAGCCTTGCGGGCGGTGACCGACTTCTGGGGGGCGATCAGGTCGGCGCCCTTGTCGTAGTGGGCGTAGAACTCGTCGGCGTCCGAGGCCTGGGCGGCCTCCGCCCACTCCGTCTGCGCGGCCCGCAGGTCCTTGACCAGGGCCGCGACCGGCTTCGCGGAGGCGGCGGGCCACTGGTGGCCGTCCAGCAGCTCGGCCTGCTGAGCCAGCGCGGCCGAGACCCGGCCCGCCCAGACCCGGTGCCCCGGCAGGTCGTCCTCGACGTACTCCGCGTCGGGCGCCGAGTCCAGCGCCGTGTTGAGGACGTGGGCCGCCTTCAGATACGCGACCTGGTCGGAGTCGAGGGTCGTGGCGTCGTTGCGCAGCGAACCGCCCGGCAGGCTCGCCTCCTCGTCCGTGTTGCCGAACACGCAGGTGATCTCGCGGTCGCCCTGGTCCCAGCTGTCCGAGGTCGGGGTGACGTAGTAGATGTCCACGTCGGCGGGTACGGCCCAGCCGTCCATGGCGTAGGCGTCCTGGAGCGCGTAGCACTTGTCGTCGGCGGTAGCGCTGACCTTCTTGTCCCCGGGGTACGAGCCGCCGCTCATCCGCACGACGGCGAACACCTCGCCGTCGTGCTCGCCGGAGCAGGGCACCACGTCGAAGTCGTACGTCCGGCCCTCCAGCGAACCGCTGGGCGCGTCGAAGCACTCGCCCTTCACCGGGGAGGCGCTCGAGTCGGTCCGCGCGCTGTCCTTCACGTCGTCCCAGAAGCCGGTGGCCGCGCCGGTCGCCCCGAGCACCCACACCACAAGACCGAGCGCCGACAGCACCAGTCCGGCCGCCGCCATGCTCCGGCCGCGCTCGCCCCGCTTCTTGATCTGGCTCAGCGCGATCAGCCCGAGGACCAGCCCGACGCCGGGGAGGCAGCACAGGATGCCGGACACCAGGGCGGCGATGGCCATGCCGTTCAGGGGCGCCGGGTTGTTGTACGGGGTGTAGCCCTGGGACCAGGTCTGGTAGGGCTGCGGCCCGTAGGGGCTCGGGGGACCCGGAGGGGTGTGCGGGCCCTGGGGGTACGGGGCGTAGGGGCTCTGCGGCGGTGTGCCGTAAGGGAGTTGGGGCTGCGCGCCGTAGGGGGTCGGGGTCTGCGGGGGCGGGGCGTACGGGTCCTGTCGGGGTGGGGCGTAGGGGTCTTGCTGCGGCGGGGCGTACGGGTTGTACGGGGTGTCGGCCTGCGGGGTGGGAGCCGGGCCCGGAGCCGGAGTCGGAGGCTGGTCCTGGGGGCTCTCGGGGCCCTGGGTGGGCGGCCCTTGGGGCTCCGGGGGCGGGGGTATGGACACGGGTACCGTGCTCCTGGTTCGGGCGGGGATCTCCGGAGGGAGAGCTGGAGATCTTCAGATGCGGAACTGATGGCGGAACTGATGTACGACTTGGCGCATGGTAAGCGCGAGATGAGTGGGGGTGGAATGCGGGTTCCTCAGGCAACCGTGCGGGCGGTGAACGCGCTGACCTCGCGGTGGGCGGCGGCGGCCGACGGGGGCACGGTCTTCTCGGCGGCCGGGGTGTGGCCGCTGCTCGCACTGCTCGCGGACGGTGCCGGGGGTGCCGCGCGGGCGGAGCCGGCGGACGCGGTGGGGCTGCCGGCGGACCGATCGGCCACCGCGGCAAGGGAGTTGCTGGGCGGGCTCGCGGCGATGCGGGGCGTGGACTCGGCGCTGGGACTGTGGACGAAGCGGACGCTGGAGCTGCGGGAGGCGTGGGCGGCGGGCCTGCCGGCCGAGGCGCACGGAGTGCTCACGGGCGACCTCGGGGCCGACCGCTCGGCCCTGGACGCCTGGGCTTCGGGCTCACGACGGCGCGGGACGTCACGCGGGGTCACTTCCCCGGCATCAGCGCGTCCCCGCTGGCGATCGGGTCGGCCGAGCAGTCCACGACGGCGAGGTTCCACGCCCGCGGCTTCCGCGCGGCGGCGGTGACGGCCGTCACCGGGGCAGCCGCCGACATACCCGACGTCCGCTACGTGACCACCACCATCACCGCCCGCTTCGACCGCCCCTTCGCCTTCCTCGCGCTGCACCGCCACACCCGGCTGGTACTGGCGGCGGGCTGGGTCACGGACCCGGAGCTGTTCCCCGAGGACGACGAGCAGGGCTGATCACCGGGGGCGGAGCAGCGACGGTAGCCTTCCCGCACAAGATCACGCGGCTGCGCGATCTTGAGCTACGGCACGGGCGGGGGCGGAATTGGGAGCGGTTCAGGGGGCGGTGGTCGAGGACACAGCCGTCGGCAGCGGAACCGTCGACGCGGTCAACCGGCTGACGGCGCGTTGGGCCGACACGGCCACCGGTGGCACCGTGTTCTCGGCGGCCGGGGTGTGGCCGCTGCTCGCGTTCCTCGCCGACGGGGCTTCGGGTGCCGCGCGGGCGGAACTAGCGGACGCGGTGGGGATGGACGCCGGCCAAGCGGGCGCCGCCGCACGGGAGTTGTGGGCCGCGATGCGGGAGATGCGCGGGCCGAACTCCGCGCTCGGACTGTGGACCCGGCGCGAACTGGCCGTACGGGAGGAGTGGCTGGCGGGGCTGCCGGCGGACGCGCACGGGGTGCTCACCGAGGATCTCCCGGGCTCCCAAGGGGCGTTGGACGCGTGGGCTGCCGAGCGGACGGACGGGCTGGTCGAGCGGATACCGGTCGCGTTGGACCAGGACGTGCTGATGGTCCTGGCGAGCGCGCTCGCGCTGAACACCGAATGGCCGCGCCCCTTCAGTGAGTTCATGTTCCGACCGGACGCCGGTCCTTGGCAGGGACGGCAGTTGACCGGTCTGCGCCGCACCGGCGTCCGCCTCGACCGGGCCGGCGTGGCGAGCGGCCCGCACGGTCACGTCACCGAGGTGAAGGTCCCCGGCGACAACGGAATCGACGTCCATCTGCTGCTCGGCGAACAGCACATGACCCCAGGACAGGTGCTGGGCACGGGAGTCGACGTCCTGGCCCGCCGATTCCCGGTCGTACCGAGCGGTCAACTCCCGTACGGAGACACGGGACCCGGCCTGCGCGTCGAGCAACAGCGGTGCGCCACACCGCAACCGCCGGAACTGACCGTCACGACGATGGCGTACGACATGCGGGCGCGGCACGATCTCCTCGACCTGCACGGGCTGTTCGGCCTCACGACGGCGCGGGACACCGGTGACGGCCACTTCCCCGGCATCAGCCCGTACCCGCTGGCCCTCGCGCAGGCCGGGCAGTCCGCGGTGGCGCAGTTCGGCGCACTCGGCTTCCGTGCGGGCGCGGTGACCGCGGTCGCGCCCGGCCACGGCGGTTCGCGGCCCGACCTCCGCCACACGACCACCGTCGTCACGGCCCTCCTCGACCGCCCGTTCGGCTTCCTGGCCGTGCACCGGGAGTCGCGGCTCGTCCTGACGGCGGGCTGGGTCACGGACCCGATGCCGTACCGGAGGTAGGGGCTAGCAGGAGCCGGGGGGACTCAGGGTCGGGTGCGCTCCGTACGTGGTAATCCTCCGCGCGCTTCCCACCCCCGCCCCGCAGGGCATCGCATCGTCGAACGGTGACCAAGCCGACCCGTCTGCTGCTCCCCGTCCTCGCCGCCGCCCTGCTCCTCCCCCTCCCAGCGCACCAGGCGTCCGCCGCGCCCCGCCCCCGCGCCGACTGCGGCACGCCCGGCTGGGCGCCCTCGACCACCCGGATCGACCCGACCGACACGTACCACCCGTACGTCGGCAACGGCTATCTCGGCACCCGTGTCCCGCCCGCCGGCGCGGGCTACGCGGCCTCCGGCGAGAAGACCGGCTGGCCGCTCTACACCCCGCGCTACGACGGCGCGTTCGTCTCCGGCCTCTACGCCCGGGGTCCCGTGAACACGGCCGGCCGCGAGGCCCTCGCCGCGCTCCCGAACTGGACCGGCCTCGACGTCACGGCGGGCACCGAGACCTACGGCGGCACCAGCACCGGCCGGGTCACCCAGTACCGCCAGACCCTCGACCTCCGCTGCGGCTACGTCCGCACGTCCCTCACCTGGACCACGGCCGACGGCCGCCGCACCGACCTCGTCTACGACGTCCTCGCCGCCCGCGACACCCCGCACACCGGCGCCGTACGCCTGCGTGTGACCCCGCACTGGGACGGCGAACTCACCCTCACCGACCGCCTCGACGGCCGTGGCGCCCGCCGGGTCCGGCAGACCAGCGGCGGCCGGATCGGCGACCGCGCCATCCGCGTGGCGTTCCGCACGGACGGGACCGGTGTCGACGGAGCCGTGGCGTCCGCACTGGATGTGCCCGGGGGCTCCCAACACACTTACAAACAGGGCGAGTTGAGCGCCAGCCAGGCGTCCGTCCTGCACGTCCGTTCCGGTCGCTCCTACACCGCCACCAAGTACGTCGGCGTCGACACCGCCCTCACCTCCCGCGACCCCCGTTCCGCCGCCCAGGACGCCGCCGACCGGGCCGCGCGGCGCGGCTGGGACGCGCTGCTCGCCTCGCACACCGCCGCGTGGCGGGCGCTGTGGTCGTCCGACATCGAGGTGCCGGGCCACCCGGATCTGCAACTCTGGGCCCGTTCCGCCCAGTACGGGCTGCTGACCGCACTGCGGCCCGGCGCGCAGAACAGCATCGCGCCCGCCGGTCTGACCAGCGACAACTACGCCGGCATGGTCTTCTGGGACGCCGAGACCTGGATGTTCCCCGCGCTGCTCGCCACCCGTCCCGAGCTCGCCCGTCCGGTCCTCGACTACCGCTTCCGCACCCGCACGGCCGCCGCCGAGAACGCCGCGAAGACCTCGGTGAAGGGCCTGTTCTTCCCGTGGACGAGCGCGAGTCACGGCCGGTTGTGGGCCGAGTGCCAGAGCTGGCAGCCGCCGCACTGTCTCACCCAGAACCACCTCCAGGGCGACATCGCGCTGGCCGCCTGGCAGTACTACCTCGCCACCGGCGACCGCGCCTGGCTCCGCACCGAGGGCTGGCCGCTCCTCGACGGCCTTGCCCAGTACTGGAGTTCGCGAGCGACCAAGAACACCGACGGCTCGTACTCCGTCAAGGAGGTCGCCGGACCCGACGAGTACAGCAACGGCGTCAACGACGCCGTCTACACCAACGCCGTCGCCACCACCGCCCTCCGCGCCGCCGCGGCGGCAGCCCGCACCCTGGGCAGAACCGCCCCCGCCGACTGGCTCACCGTCGCCGACCACCTGCGGATCCCCTACGACCCGAAGCGCAAGATCTTCCTCCAGTACGACGGCTACACCGGCTCCCAGATCAAGCAGGCCGACACCGTGCTGCTGATCTACCCGCTGGAGTGGCCCATGCCCGCCGGTGCCGGGGCCGCCACCCTCGACTACTACGCCCGGCGCACCGACCCGGACGGCCCCGCCATGACCGACGCCGTCCACGCGATCGACGCGGCGGCGATCGGCGAGCCGGGCTGCGCCGCGTACACCTATCTGCGGCGGGCCTACCAGCCCTTCGCGCGCGGCCCGTTCGCCCTGTTCTCCGAGGCGCGCGGCGACAAGGCGGGCGCGTCCGACCCCCTCGCCGGCTCCCCCGCCCAGGACTTCCTCACCGGCAAGGGCGGCTTCCTCCAGGTCTTCACCCACGGCCTCACCGGCCTGCGGCTGCGCCCCGACGCCCTCCACCTGGACCCGAGCCTGCCGCCCCAACTCACGGACGGCGTACGCCTGTCGGGGCTCCGCTGGCGCGGTCGTACGTACGACATCGCGATCGGCGCGAGGACGACGACCGTACGACTGCGGTCCGGGGCTCCGTTCACGCTGGACACCCCCGAAGGCCGCCGTACCCTCTCCGGCACGGTCACTCTCAAGACCCGGCGCCCGGACCTCACCCCCACCACCGACCTGGCCCGCTGCCGGACCGCGACGGCGACCTCCTCGGAGTCCGGCCGCTACCCGGAGGCGGCGGTCGACGGCAGCCCCGCGACCGCCTGGTCCCCGGCCGGCGACCGCGCCTCGCTCACCGTCGACCTGGGGCGGACGGTACGCGTCAGGACGGTGCGACCCGCCTGGACCAAGCAGCCGGCGTCCGCCACGGTCGAGGTCTCGGCGGACGGGCGCAGGTGGCACGCGCCGGACGGGACACCCGCCCGGTACGTCCGGGTCGCCGTCCGGGGCGCGGGTGCCGCTCTCGCCGAACTCGACGTGCGCTCCTGACGGCGGCCGAACACCCCTGAGGACAGGGTCAGTTGACCTCAGCCGCCAGTCGGCGCTGCTCCTCCTCCACGATGCGGCGGGCCAGCGTGGCGTCGGATATGTCGATCGCGTCCGGGGTGGCGTCCGCCAGGGCGCTGCGCCGGGCGAACCGGTCGAAGAGGCGGTCCTTGTTCTTGAGGATGGTCAGGAGCCGATCGTCCACGCTGTCGGCGGCGAGCATGCGGTGCACCTGGACCGTGCGTATCTGGCCCATGCGGTGGACTCGGGCCACGGCCTGGTGCTCCACCGTCGGCTTGACCTGGGGTTCGCAGAGGATCACCAGGGAGGCGGCCTGGAGGTTGAGACCGACCCCGCCCGCCTCGATCTGCGAGAGCAGTACGGCATGGCCGGGGGCCTGGGTGAAGTCGTCGACCAGTTGCTGCCGGCGGGCCACCGGGACGCTCCCGGAGATGGGCCCGAAGACTCGCTTCGCGCGCTTCTCCGGCTTCTCCAGGGGCCGTTCGAGGGCCTGCTCCACCGCCGCGAGGACGTCCCGGAAGTAGGAGAAGACCACCACCTTCACGCCGTTGTCCGCGGCCTCGGCGACCAGTTCGCGCAGGCGCTGGAGCTTCGCGGACTTCTCGGCGTAGGCGGCCCGGCGCATCGCCATGAAGTTGCCGTCGCCGACCGCGCGGTCGTAGGCCTCGCGGTCGGCGACGCCGAGCTCCACCCACTCGTCGACCTGGACCAGGGCGGGCAGTTCGGTGAGCACGTCCTCCTGGTTGCGGCGCAGATAGGCGGGGGCGACGGATGTACGGAAGGCCTGCGGTCCGGCCGCCGCCGTGCCGTTGCGGACGGTCGGCAGGAGGTCGGGGCGGAGGTGCCGGACGAGGGTGCGGAACTCCTCGACGTGGTTCTCCATCGGCGTGCCGGTGAGGAACAGGACGCGGTCGCAGCGATCGGTCCACAGGGCGACCGACTTGGTGCGGCGGGTGTCCGGGTTCTTCACGTAGTGGGCCTCGTCCACGACGAGCATGCCCGGGGTGGGGCCGGTCGGCGCGTCCCCCTTGGGCCTCCCGCGCTTCGACGACCTGTCGACCGGTGCGGGCAGGGTGTGCAGCGTGTCGAAGGTGGTGATCGCGACCCCGCCGCGCTCGCTCCACTCCCCGTAGGCGTCCTGTCGGTCCGGGCCGTGCACGGGCAGGGCGCGCAGGGTGCTGCGGGCGCCGATCTCGCGGGTCCAGTTGATCAGCACGCTGGCCGGGCAGACCACCACGAAGTGGCTGTGCCCCTCGGCCGCGAGATGGGCGAGTGCGGCGATGGCCTGGACGGTCTTGCCGAGCCCCATCTCGTCCCCGAGGACGACGCGCCGTTGGGCCAGGGCGAAACGCGCCCCGAACGACTGGTACCCGCGCAGCGAGACCCTGCGGTGCGTGTCGTCCAGCGGCTGGGCGTGCACGCGCTCGGCCAGTTCGGCCGGCAGGAAACCCTCGCTCGCCGCGAGGTCCGGCTGCTTCCCGTCGACCTCGACGAGCTGGCTGTAGTACTCCGCGGACCGCAGCTCGAAGTCGACCCACGCCGCGATGTCGGAGACCGGCGGCCGCAACAGGTCGGTGGAGGCCTGCGCGATCAGCAGCCGTACGTCCTTGGCGCCCGCGTCGGCGACCAGCTCGTGCACTTCGGCGACCGCGGCGAGTGCGGCCTCCCGCCTGCGGCGACCGGCGACCGCCATCAACAGCCTGCTGCTGGCGGGCCTGGCCACGGGCAGCAGTTCGCCGAGCCGCTCGTCGAGCCGGGTCGCGGCGTCCAGGGCGCGGCGCAGCTCGGGGCCCGCCTCGACCAGCCGTTGCAACGCGATGACCAGGGCGGTGGTGCGGAGTTCGGGGTGGTCGACGTCGATCCGCACGGAGACGGTCTCCTCGACGGCCCGCGCGATCTGCCGGGCCGCCGCGAGCGCCCGGTCGGCCGTCTGCTGTCCTACGCCGGGCAGTTGCCGCAGTTCGTACCAGCTCGCCTCGTGCACCGCGCGCACGGAGGTCAGTCCCGCCGCCTCCACGGCCCCGAGCCGCAGCCGCCCCTCGGTGACGTCCTTCAGGCGGGCGACCGGGATGGACTCCAGCTCCTGGGCGACGAGTTCGGCCCGCAGCGGCTCCAGCGCGGAGCGGACGGTGTCGAGGGCGCGGGTGTGGTCGGCACGCAGGGCGCGCGCCACGTCGTACAACCGCGTGCCTTGCGCGCACAGCTCCCTGGCCCGTCCGCCCGCCCGCGGAAACTCGCCCTCCATGTCACCCCCCGCTGCCCGTTGCCGTCCGTTCGTCTCCCAGCGCGTCCATCGTGGCACGCGCCTCTGACAACGGGGACGGACCCGGGCGGGCCAAGGGTTCCGGGCCCTCCGTCAGGCGTCGAAGCCGGTCGCCCGGGTCCGCTTCTCCCAGGCCGCGATGTCGCCGCGCACCGCGTCGAGGTGGCCGAGCACGGCGTCCACAGCGTCGTCGCCCAGCGGCAGACGCAGCGGGGTCTCCTCGGCGTCGAGGGCGGCGAGGATGAGAGCCGCCGCCTTCACGGGGTCGCCGGCCTGGGCGCCGTCGCCGCCGGAGACGAAGCCGCGGGTCTCACTGACCTTGGCGTACGCACCGCTGTCGGCGCTGACCCCGGCGCGGCTCGTGTCGAAGAGGGCGGTCCGGAAGGCGCCCGGCTCGACGATCAGCACCTTGACGCCGTACTCGGAGACCTCGTCCGCGAGCCCCTCGGACAGTCCCTCCAGGGCGAACTTCGTGCCGCTGTACGCCGAGAAGCCCGCGAAGGACATCTGCCCGCCCATGCTGCTCATCTGGACGATCGTCCCGGACCGCCGCTCCCGCATGGACGGCAGCACCGCGCGCGTGAGGGCCGCCGGCCCGAAGACGTGCAGGTCGAAGAGGTCCCGCAGTTCCTGCTCGGTGGTCTCCTCGAAGGCCCCGACGTGCGTACGGCCCGCGTTGTTGACCAGGACGTCGATCCGCCCGTGCCGCGCCACCACGTCCCGTACGGCCGCCTCCCCCGCCGCCGCGTCGGTGACGTCCAGGCGCAGCGCCTCCAGTTGGTCGGGGTGGGCGGCCACCAGGTCGTCCAGCCCCTCGGTCCGCCGCGCCGCGCCCACGACCACGTCACCGGCGGCGAGCGCGGCCTCGACGATCGCCCGCCCGAACCCGCTGCTCGCCCCGGTCACCAGCCACACCTTGTTCATGACGTCTCCCCTTGAGATCCCGTGGTGCTCATCTGCGGACCAGCCTGCTCCCGCCCCCGACGACCCGTCCAAGACCTAAGCTCATAACCGATGGCTATGACGATGGATGTCCATGTGCGGGACCTGCGCTACTTCGTCGCGGTCGCCGAGGAGTTGCACTTCACGCGCGCGGCCGAGCGGTTGTACGTGTCGCAGCCCGCGCTGAGCAAGCAGATCCGGGCGCTGGAGCGGCAGTTGGGCGCCGAACTGTTCCACCGCGACCGGCAGGGCGTCGCGCTCACCGCCGCCGGTGCGGCCCTACTGCCGTACGCCGAGCGGGTGTTGGCGGTCTGGGCGGAGGGCGCGTCCGCGCTGGCGGAGGCCGGCGCGGCCGAACGCAGCACCCTGCTGGTCGGCATGAGCACCAGCCCCGGCCGGGGCGGCCTGCTGCCCTCGATCCGCTCCCGCTTCACGGCCGCGCACCCGGAGGCGGTCGTACGGCTGCGGCAGGTGAGCTGGGACGATCCGACGGCCGGTCTCGCGGACGGGGAAACGGACGTCGCCTTCGTCTGGCTGCCGCTGCCCGACGCGGAGCGCTACGGCTGGACGGTGGTCGCCGAGGAACCCCGCCTGGTCGCGCTCCCGGACTCCCATCCGCTGGCCGCCCGCGCCGAGGTCGACTTCGCGGACCTGCTCGACGAGCCGTTCCTCGCCCTGCCGTCCGACGCGGGCCCGTTGCGCGACCACTGGCTCGCCCTCGACGAACGCGGCGGCCGTCCACCGCGCGTCGGGGCGGAGATCGCGGGCACGGAGGAGACGTACGAGGCGCTGGTCGCCGGTCTGGGCATCTGCCTGGTGGCCACGGGCAACGCGCATCTGATCACCCTCGGCGGTGTCATCACCCGCCCGGTGCACGGCGTTTCACCGAGCCGATACGCCCTCGCGTGGCGGCGGGAGGACGGCGGACGGCCGCTGGTGAGGGCGTACGCGGAGGCCTGCCGGGGGGTCATGAGCGGGGGGTGAGGCGCGTGGCTACTATGAGTCGCCTTTGGGGAGTCTGGATCTTGGGGGATCGTCATGAGCGCAGGTCGTGTCGGACGTACGAGACGCATACCGTTCGCTTTCGTCGGCGTGGCCCTGCTCGCGCCGCTGGTCGTTCCCGCCGCCACCGCGCAGGCGGCGTCGAGTTCGCTGACCGTGACCACGCTGGGGCGGCACGGCGCGAAGGTGGCGACGACGGTGACCGTTGTCGCCGTACCGTCCGGTGAGACGCGCACCGTGAAGTCGGGCAAGCGGCTGAGCCTGCCCGCGGGCCGGTACATCGCGATGACCGACATCTATGAGAGCGCCACCGACGGGCTGGGCACCGACACCGTCGGCGCGCAGGTCGTGACGGTGTCGGGGGCCGAGTCCGTAACGCTGGACGCCCGTAAGGGCAAGGCCGTGAAGGTGTCGCTGGACACCCCGGCCGATGTGACGGGGCCGGCTCGGATCAGCGCGCAGGTGTGCGCCGGCAGCATGGACATGCCCTCCGCGTACAGCGCGGGCGGCTGGAACGACGCGGGGTCCCTCTACGCGATCCCCAACTCCTCCAAGCTGCTCCAGTTCGGGTACATGGCGCAGTGGTCGGGCAACGACAGCTATGTCGCCGTGAAGAACACGACCGGTATCCCGGCCGCACCCGGCGGTGCGTTCAAGCGGTCGAAGCTGGCGACGCTGCGCTTCTCGGTGCGTGCCGGGACGCAGATGGGCACCCAGAACGACACCGCCGTCCAGTCCGAGCCCAAAGTCGACGACTGCACGACCGACCTGTACGCCAACGTCACTGACGGCAGCGCGCCGTTCACCACCGCGGTCCATGTGACACCCGGGACCTGGCAGCAGCGCAGCGACGTGATCGCGAACAACGGCGATGTCGTCAGCGGCGGTTTCCCGGCGACCAGGACGCTGAAGGCGGGGCAGAGCTTCACCCAGTCGTTCGGGCGGGCGGTGTGGAGCCCGATGCACTATCTGCCGACGGTCTGGCAGAAGTCCGTGAACTTCATCCCGGACGCGCTGATCGGCGACCCCGACGTGGGTGTCTGGGGCGCCGATCCGACGAAGGAGACGGTGGTCCTGACCAAGGGGAGCACCACGATCAAGAAGCAGACCCTGACCAACTGGGGTTCCTCCGACGCCTCGTTCGCCGCGCGCATCCGCTCGGCCGGCACCTACCGGCTGACCGTGGACGCCCACCGCTACCGTCCGGGCATCACCTTCCCGTCCGGCATGCTGTCGTCGCGCGTCACCCTCGACTGGCGGTTCAAGGCCGACCCGGCCAAGTCGGTGGTCGCGCCCGTCTTCATGACCCGCTTCCTGCCGGCCGGTCTCGACAGCCGCAACCGGGCGCAGGCGAACAGCACTACGTCGGTCACCGTCAGCGCGGGGCGCGGATCCCAGGGCCCCGACATCAAGTTCACCAAGTCGACGGTCAAGTCCCTGAAGGTGTGGGCGTCTTCGGACGGCGGCACGACCTGGAAGGCCGTCTCCGTCACCCGCTCCGGGTCCGCCTGGAAGGCCGCCGTGCACAACCCGGCCTCCGGCGCGGTGGCCCTGCGCTCCCAGGTGACCGACTCGGCCGGCGGCACGTCGGTGGAGACGGTCTACCGGGCCTACGCGATCGGCTGATCGCCGTCGGCCTCGACGGCCCGGCCACAGGGCTTGTCGCGGATCGGGGGGTCAACGGGCTTGGGATCGGATGGAGTTGGAGCTTCCGTGGACGGCTCAGGTGTGGGTGCGGGCGTGGGCGTGGGTGACGGTGACGACGGTTCGGACGGGGTGGTGGGCTCCGGGGTGGTCGTGGGTTCCGGAGTGGTCGGCTCGGAGGTGGTCGGCTCGATAGTGGTGGGTTCCGGGGTCGTCGGCTCCGGAGTCTCCTTCACGGGGTCGCTCGGAGCCGGGTCCGCGGGGGTCGACTCGGTCGGGATCGGCTCGCTGGGAGACGGGTTCGCGGGGGTCGATTCCGTCGGGATCGGCTCGCCGGGAGTCGGCTCGGCGGGAGTTGACTCCGTCGGAGTCGGCTCGCTGGGAGTCGGCTCGGCGGGAGTCGATTCGGTCGGAGTCGGCTCCGAATAGGTCGGCTCTGTGGGAGTCGGCTCCGGCTCCGTGACCACCGGTGGTGTCGGAGTCGGGTCCGGCGTCACCTTCACCGGCGGAACAGGAACCGGTTCGGTGGTCGCAGACGGAACAGGAACAGGTTCCGTACTCACCGGCGGCACGGGTATCGGCTCCGTCGTCACCGGCGGTGTCTCAACAGGCGCCGTAGGAGCGGGTGTTCCGCCGCTCTCCCCCACCGGCGTGGCGGTCGGCCTCGGGCGGGTGATGCCAAGTGAGGCCGGAGACACGGCACTTGTCCCGGCGTCCGGCGCGGGTGCCGTAGAACTGCGCTGGTCGACCGGTGTCTTCGAGGGCTTGCTCATGCGCGGCCGGGACGCCACCGGGGCCTGGGAGACCGGGACTTCGGTGACCGGGCCCTTCGCGACGGGGACCTCCGTGGTGTCGCCGCCGCCGAGGACGACGATCATCGCGACGGCGCCCGCCACGGCCGCGCCGACCGCGGCGACCACCGGGGTCTTCGCGGCGCCGACCGCCGCCTGCCGTACGCCGTGCAGCAGTCCGCCGCCATGGCCGCCCGCCGCGACACCGGCCGCACCCGCGGACCCGGCGCCGAACGCGAGCAGGAACTTGCCCGTGCCGCCGAGCGCGAACACCAGCAGGGCCGGTGCCACGAGTGCGGGCAGCCGGTCGTTGGCGCGCATCAGGGCCGCGAGGCGGGCCCGGCAGTCGTCGCACGCGTCGACGTGGCCGAGGAGCCGTTCGGACTGCCGCTCGGTGGCGCCGCCGCGCACGTACGCGGGCATACGGGCCCAGTGGACCTGGCACGCGGGATCGTCAGGGGCGCTGGTCTGGGCGCGCAGGAACGCCTGCCGCATGCCTTCGCGCGCCCGGTGCAGCAGGACGGCCGTCGCGCCCTGCTTGGTGCCGAGCTGCGGGCCTATCGCGGCCAGCGGCAGCCCCTCCGCCTCGGCCAGCCACAACGCCTTCACCCACCGCTCGGGCAACTGCTCAAGTACCCGTACCAGCAGGTCGGTCGAGGACACCTGCTCGGCCGGATCGCCCCCGTGGGCCGGGTCGTACGCCCGTTGCGCGCCGACCCGCTCGCCGACCTCCGGATCGAGCGGCGTCTCACGCGCGGCGCTCCCCGCGGCGGTCGCGAGGTGCTTCACCGTGGTCATCAGGTACGCCGGTACGTTGTCGATCTCGTGCCCGGCGGACAGCCTGCGCCACACCCTGAAGTGCGCCTCGGCGACGAGGTCTTCGGCGACCCAGGCGTTCCGGGTGAGTGAGCGGGCGTAGGCGACGAGGCGCGGCTGCTGCTCCTCGTAGATCCGGGCGTACTCGGCGGTGGGACCGTCGTTCATGGCAGCAACGCTCCAGTTGCCAGGCGGGGCGGGGAAGGGTTTGTACCCTAGATGGCGAAACTTTCAATTAAAGTTGCAGGGGTTCCATAACGTGACACAGGTCACATGAATTGCCGTACGCCACGGCGTAATCAAAGGCCCCTCCGGGTGATCAAGGAGGGTGTGTCGGCACAACGGCCGCCGCCCCGCCCGAAATCGGAGACCGCCCATGAGCCCCGTCACCCTGGAACAGCCCACCGGCGCCCGTCTGATCGCCGACGACGACCAGGAGTTGGCCGTGACGGTCACGCTCCGCTACTCCTCCGGCGACCCCTTCGCCGTACAACTCCTGTTCCCCGCCTGGATATCCCTGGACGGCAAGAAGGTGACGTGGACCTTCGCCCGGGCGCTGCTGGAGGAGGGCCTCGACACCCCGGCCGGGATGGGCAACGTACACATCAGGCCGTACGGCCCCGCCCACACGGCCGTCGAGTTCCACTCGGCGGAGGGCATCGCGATGATCCGCTTCGACACGGTCGCCCTGCACCACTTCCTGCGCCGCACGTACCGGGTGACGGAGCCGGGCCGGGAGGCTCTGGGACCGACCCTCGACCGGGGGCTCGCGTCACTGCTCGACGGCGCGTGACGGGCGGTGGGACGAGCCGTGGGACGGACCGTAGGGCGGTCAACTGACCCATGCGCTCGGGAAGTTGGGATTGTTATCTTCGCCCCATGACGGAATCACCGCACCGGATGTCCACCCGCGCCGTCGTCGTCGGAGGCAGCCTCGCCGGCCTGCTCGCCGCTGCCGCCGTCCGGGACCACGTCGACTCCGTCGAGATCATCGAGGCGCACGGCCTGCCGGAGGGGCCCGAGGCACGCCCCGGCGTTCCCCAAGCGGCGCATTTCCACGTCCTGTTGTCCGGTGGGGCGAACGCGATCGAGGAGCTGCTGCCGGGCACCGTCAAGGAGTTGCTGTCCGCGGGCGCCCACCGGGTGCCCATGACGACGAACATGCTGATCTTCTCGCCGGAGGGCTGGTACCGGCGCTGGAGGCGGGACAGCCACTATCTGATCACCGCGAGCCGCGACCTCACGGACTCCGTCGTCCGCAGGCAGGTGCTGAAGGACCCGCGCGTCGGCGTCCGCCCGCACACCAAGGTCACCGCCCTGCTGGGGAGTTCGCGCCGCGTGACCGGCGTACGGCTGCGCGCGGCGGACGGCACCGAGAGCGAACTGACCGCGGATCTGGTCGTCGACGCGTCCGGAAAGGCGGCGCGGACTCCGCAGTGGCTGGCCGAGCTGGGCATCTCGGGCCTGGCCCAGGACCGCATCGACTCCGGCATCGCGTACGCCAGCCGGGTCTACCGCGCCCCCGTCCCCACCGACAACTGGCCCGTGATCAGCGTCCAGGCCGACCCGCGGACGGGCGAACCCGGCCGGACCGGCGGCATCGTCCCGATCGAGAACGGCCGCTGGCACGTCGGCCTGATCGGCACCCCGGGCGCCCAACCCACCCGCGAGGCGGCCGAGTTCGAGCCGTACGCCCGCACCCTCCGCCACCGGGTCATCGCCGACCTCCTGACCCACGCCGAGCCGCTCACCGACGTGGCCGTGACCCACAGCACGGTCAACCGGCGCCACTACTACGAACGGCTCAAGTCCTGGCCGGAGGGCCTGGTGGCGCTGGGCGACTCGGTCGCCGCGTTCAACCCGGTGTACGGCCACGGCATGTCGGTGGCGGCCCTGGGCGCCGTGGCCCTCCGCACCCAACTGTCCGCCCTCGGCCTCACCAACGGCCTCTCCCGCAAGGCACAACGGGCCATCGCGGGCCCCGTCGAACTCGCCTGGAGTCTCGCCGTGGGCCAGGACATCCACTACGCGACGGCAGAGGGCAGGACAGCGAACACCGCCGACCGCCTCCTCCAGCGCTACGTCAGCCGCCTCTCCCGCACCGCCACGGGCTCCCACCACGTGGCCACCGCGATGACAGAGGTACTGACCCTCCAGTCCCCGGGCACGGCCCTCCTCCGGCCGGGCGTCCTCGCGGCGGCACTGATGGGACCGCCGCGGCCGCGGCTCGACGGGCCTTCGTTCACGGGTGGGGAGCGGAGGCTGCTGGCCGAGGCGGGAATCCGGCTGCCCGGGGTCACCGGGTAGGGCGGGCCGGGCTCACCGTGCGGGGCGGCCCGGATTGTCAGTGGCGCCTGCTTTCATGACGTCATGAGCACCGTGCACGAGGCAGCCGCCCTCCTCCCCGACCCCGCGGAACTCCGCGTCCATCTGCGCGCGTTGGCGGTCCTGGATGCGACGATCGGCGACGATCCGCAGTTCGTCGAATACACCTTCGACGCCAACTGGGGCCCCGACGAAGAGGCGGCCCTGATGGACAACGGCTCGGGGGACGACTTCTCCGTCCTCTTCACCCCGGCCGGCGTGCTCATACGCGGCTTCGACCACGAGTCGAAGATGAGCCCGTACGGGACGGACGACGGACAGGTCTGGCCCGGTGTCGTCGACGACGTGCCCGCCGCGCTGCGTCCGTCGCTGGACGATCCCGCGTTCACCGACCAGCACCTGGGCGTCCCCCGCGTCACCGCCTGCCTGTGGCGTGAGACCGGCGACACCGCCTGGCGCACCGGTTCGGCCATCGACTTCCCGGCCGACTACGGGTACGCGGACGGCGCCGACCACCTCTTCCACCTCCTCACCGACCGTTCCCCCGAGAAGGTCCAGGCCCACTTCGAGGACTACTACGAACGCCCTGTCCCCCTCGACGCCGTCCGCCATGTCCTCGCCGGACACCCCGTGACCCCGGCGATCACGACGGCCTTCGGTCGATGACGTCCCTGCGGGTCACCCCGAGATACACCACCAGTCCGAGGATGACCGCCAGGAACAGCACGCTCGTGACGACGGTGCCGAAGCCGAGGCCGCCGTCACCGGTCGGCTGGGAGAGGTAGTCGCCGATCGACGCGCCCAGCGGGCGGGTGAGGACGTAGGCGATCCAGAAACTGCGCACCGCGTCCAGGCCGAGGGCGAAGTGGGCGACCGCGACCGCCCCGATGGCCAGGGCGAACAGGACGGCGGACAGCCAGTAGCCGAGGTTCATGCGCTCGGAGACCAGGTCACCGGCGGCGGTGCCCAGCGCGAAGGTGAACAGCACGGCGAGCCAGTAGTAGGCCTCGCGGCCGGTGGTGTCGATGCTGTGGATGGACAGCGTCCCCTCACGCCGGTACCAGACCATGAACACGACCACGAGGGCGACGGCGAACACCGCGGTGCTCGTCTCCAGCGGCACGCCCATGTTGTCGGTCAGGTTGTCGCTGATGAGCGTTCCCACGACGCTGATCAGCGCCACGGCGAGCCAGTAGACGCCCGCGCTGTAGGCCCGCGTACGGAACTGCACCACCAGCACGACGGCCAGCAGCCCGCTCATCAGCAGCGACACCCCGGTCAGGCCCAGGCCGGCCTTCTCGTTCAGCAGGTCGGCCGCGGTCTCGCCGACCGTCGTGCACAGCACCTTGATGATCCAGAAGTAGGCGGTGACCTCCGGCACTTTGTTCCGGCGCGGCCGAGCGGCACCGGGCAGGGCGGCCCCGGAGGTCTCAGCGGTCTCGGAGGTTTCGTATGTCATGCGGCCCGACCGTGCCAGCGGACACCTGAACGCTTCCTGACCGTCGTACGGCGCGCTCCCGCACCACCATCGTCTACAGTTCCGTAGACCGTCTACAGGATTGTAGTCGCCGTAGTCGTTCGGAGTCAGGGAGGACCATGCGCCGGACCATCCTGGTCGTCGAGGACGATCACGCCCTGCGGGACGTGCTGATGCGCGGGCTGCGGGACGAGGACTACGACCCCGTCCCGGCCCCGGACGGCGCGACCGCCCTGCGCCTGGCCACCGCCGAGGTCTCCGCCGCCGTACTCGACATCGGACTGCCCGACGCCGACGGACGGGACGTGTGCCAGGCGATGCGGGCGAACGGGTTCCGCTCCCCGGTCATCTTCCTCAGCGCGCATCACCGGCTGCCCGACCGGCTGTCCGGGTTCTCGGCCGGGGGCGACGACTACCTGCCCAAGCCGTTCCACCTCGCCGAACTGGCGGCCCGCCTGCGGGCGGCCCTCAGACGGGCGGCGCCCCCGCCCGCCGCCACGGCGGGAGACCTGGTCCTGGACGCCGTCCGGCACACGGTCGACGTCCGGGACACCCGGGTCGACCTGACCCCGACCGAGTTCCGCCTCCTGGCCGCGCTCATGGCGGCTTCCGGCGGAATCGTGAGCCGCCGCGATCTGATCCGGGCGGCCTGGCCAGAAGGGGCCCGGGTCCACGACAACACCCTCGACCAGTACCTGACCCGGCTGCGCCGCAAACTCCGGGAGGCGGGCAGCACCCACACGATCGGCACGGCCCGCGGGGTCGGACACCGGCTGTCATGAACGGGGTCCGTCGCCCGGCCCCCCGGACCCTCCGCGGCCGGCTCTCCCTCGTCGCGCTGCTCACCGCCGCGCTGCTGATGCTGGTCCTCACCGTGGCGTTCAACTCCGTTGCCCGGCACCGCCTCCAGCACCAGGCGGACGACGAACTGCGCACCCGCGCCGCCGCCGTCGCGACGACCGTCGACACCAGGGGTACGGCGGTGCGGGTCCTGGAGAGTGCGAACGACGCGCTCCTCGACGCCAATGTCTGGATCTACTCCGGTCCGCATCTGCTGGAACAGCCGCCCGCCGCAGGCGAGTTGACCCGGCTGACCGACGCGCTGGCCCGGCGCGGCGGGCAGCGGTGCGTCACCGCCACGGTCCAGCGCCCCCTACGGCTCTGCTCCCAGCCGGTACCCGGAGCGAAGAGCCGGGCCACCGTCGTCACCGCGCTGGACCTCTCCCCATACCGGAGTTCGGCCGACACCCTGCTCACGGGCTCACTCGCCCTGGACGCCCTCATGCTCGCCTGCACCTACGCCCTGACCCGGCTGGCGGTCGGCCGCGCGCTGCGCCCCGTCCGCACGATGACCGACCAGGCCACCCAGTGGAGCGCGGTCGCTTCCGAGGAACGGTTCGGCAGCATCCGGCATCCGGCCGAACTCGCCCGGCTCGGCGGGTCGTTGGACGCCCTGCTGGACCGTATCCGCACCCTTCTGCGCTCCGAGCGCCGGCTCACCGGCGAGCTCTCGCACGAGCTGCGCACCCCGCTGAGCCGGATCGTCGCCGAGCTCGACTGGTGGCAGGCCCGCCCCCGCACCGCCGCCCAGACCCGCGCCACCCACCGGGTCATCGCCGATGCCGCCGAGTCCATGCGCACGATCTGCGACACCCTCCTGGACGACGCCCGCGACAGCACCCTCACCGCGCCGGGCACCACCGAGGTCCTGCCGGTTCTGCGCGCGCTGGCCGAAGTGCCGTACGCACCACGCCACTTGACGATCACGGCGGACGGCCCGCACCTCGTGGCCGAAGTCCCGCCCGCCCTCCTCGAACGCATCGTCAGCCCGATCCTCGCCAACGCCTGCCGCTACGCCGTCACCACGGTCACCGTCCGCGCCCACCAGGCTTCCGACGGCGTCCGCCTCGACATCGTGGACGACGGCCCCGGCGTACCGCCCCTGTTCGCATCGCGGCTCTTCGAGCCCGGCCGGCGCGCGGATCCCGGCGACGGGCACGGCGGAGCGGGCCTCGGCCTGCCGCTGGCGCGCCGCCTGGCCCGCTCCGCCGGCGGCGAGGTGACGTACGACTCCGAACACGCCCCAGGGGCACGGTTCGTGGTCAGCCTGCCCGCCGGATGAGAACAGGCACTCACGCCGGAGCGTCGTGCCGTACGTCCTTCCGGGAGACGGCGAGGTAGCCGACGAAGCCGAGGATGGCCACCGTCCAGGCGAGCGTGACCGGCCCAAGTCCCCAGTCGAGACCGCCCCGTTGACGACCGACGGCCATCCAGTCGGCGACGGACGCACCGAGCGGGCGGGTGAGGACGTACGCCGCCCAGAACGCGGCCACCTCGTTCAGCCCGCCCCACCGGTGCGCGAGGGCCGGAACCGCGATCGCGGCGCCGTACAGGAAGGCGGAGCCCAGATAGCCCAGGCCGATCGTGGCGGTGAGGTCCCCGCAGGCCGTGCCCAGCGCGAACGTGGCGAGCACGGTGGCCCAGTAGAAGACCTCGCGGCGCCGGGTGTGGATGCTGTGGATCGACAGGGTGCCCTCGCTGCGGTACCAGAGGGCGAAGACGGCGGCCAGTACGGCCATGAAGAACGGTGTCGAGAGCGCGTACGGCACGCCGAGGCCGACGTGCAGGACGTCGGCGGCCATCGTGCCGAACACGCTGACCATGACGATCGCCGTCCAGTAGATCCAGGCCACGTATCGCCGGACGGCGAACTGCACGGCCAGGGCGGCCACCAGGGCGATGCCGCCGAGGCCGACGGCGGGGATCGGGCCGAACGCATGGGCGAGGAAGTCGGAGGCGGTCTCCCCCATGCCGGTCGTCAGCACCTTGATGATCCAGAAGTAGACGGTCACCTCCGGCACCTTGCTCGCCGCGTGCCGGATGCGGCGCGAAGGCCGGTCGTGAGTGAGGTGATCCGTCGTCATGGCAGGCACGATGACATGGCGAACGGCGGTTGCCCCAGACCCCTTTGCCAGAGCTTGGGGGCTTCCTGTGCATGAGTTGCCCGAGACCCCTCCGAGCCTGAACACAACCTGAAAGCGCAGGTCAATGCCCTGGCCCGAGGGGCATCGGGGTGGTACAGGCGGCGCGGCGGCCGCTATCCGGGGGCGATCGCGCGCCCCGTCTGCGGCGAGATCATCCCCGCGCACAGCCCCCGCGCCGCCAGCCCCTGCGCGATCCGCGGTATCGCCGTGACCGTGTTGGCCGGCCAGTCGTGCATCAGGATGATCTGGCCGTTGGTGAGGCGGCCGGCCGCCGCGACGATCGCGTCGGTGCTCGCGCCGTTCCAGTCCTGCGAGTCGACGTCCCAAATGATCTGCGTCAGACCGTACTTGACCGCCACGGCCTTCACCGTCGCGTTGGTCTCGCCGTACGGCGGGCGGAAGAGCCTGGGGGTGCCGCCGCCCGCGGCCGCGATGGCCTGCTGGGTGCGGGAGAGCTCCGAGTCGATCGTCGCCTGGGTCTGCTGGGTGAGGTGCGGGTGGGTGTAGCTGTGGTTGCCGACCCACATCCCGGCGGTGACCTGCGCCTTGACCTGCGCGGGGTAACTGGCCGCGTACTGGCCCTCGTTGAACATCGTGGCCCGAAGTCCGTTCTGCCTCAGCGCGTTGAGGAGGGTGGGCGTGTTGCCGGACGGGCCGTCGTCGAAGGTGAGCCCGACGTAACCGCCGCAAGTCGCGGCCCGTGCAGGGGTGTTCACACCGATCGCGAGGGTCCCGGCGGCGGCCAGGGCGATGACGGCCAGCCCGGTGATGTGCCGGGTGACCAGGGGTCGTAACGAGGCGGGTTTCATGTGAAGTCGTCCTCCGGCATCGGGAGTTGGGGGATGTGGTCAGCTCACGGTGATGCTGGATTTCCCGCTGCTCTGGTAGCCCTCGGTCGCGAGGATCATGTAGTAGCGGAAGCTGCCGAGCGGCATTCCGGCGCGGGCCCAGGCGTCGAAGTGGTTGCCGGTGGTGATGGTGCCGCCGGTGCGCTTCGTCTGCCGGACGCTCCAGTACTGGTCGAAGGTCTTCGTGCCTTCCACGGAGGGGGCGTTGTACCGCGTCGTCTTGTAGATGTCGTACGTCCCGCCGTCACTGGTGACGGTGCCCTTGTACGTGCCGGTGGGCCGGTAGGTGCCCCAGTTGTCGACGACGTAGTACTCGACGAGCGGGCTCGACGTCCAGCCGTAGAGCGCCAGATAGCCGTTGCCGGACGGGGTGAAGGTCCCCGAGTACGTCACGTTCCGGCGACCGCCGGTGCTCCAGCCCTTGCCGGCGACGAAGTTGCCGGTGTTGCTCCACGTGGTGCCGTAGGCGCCGCCCGAGCCGAGGGTCATGGAGACCGTCCCCGGGGCGTCGGTCCAGAACGAGTAGTAGTAGCCGTTGTTGGTGCCGGTCTGGTTCGTGGTGACGACCGTGTCGGCACGGGCGGTGCCGGGCAGGGTCAGCACGGCCAGGAGGGCCAGCAGCAGTGCGGGTGCCTTTTTCATGGGGGGTGTTTCCTCCTCGTCCTGGAGGCAGCAGGGTCACGTCGGCGTCAGTGTTGGCCTGCCCCTGTCAACTGTCAATAGTTTCGGTGTCGAGTGCGAAATATTCGAAGCCGATCAATGCCGGGCGTTGTGGCTATTTATGCAGCTCATGCGCCACATTCGACATACACGACGGAGGGTTCCCGATGAATAGCGGGAATTCAAGATCCAGCCTTCGAATGATTTCGCTCGAATGTTTCGAAGAATTACCCGATCTTCCGATCCGAGCGTCTCGGGGCGTCATTGACAAAGGTCACACGACTAACACGATGGCTCGCATGACGAACCGTTACCCCACAGTCACCGACGTCACCGAGTCGGCACGGCGGCTGGTCTCCCGGTACCCCGGATCCTGCCGACTGCGCCGGTTCGGCACGTCCCGTGCGGGCCGCCCGCTCCTGCTGCTGTCCGTGGGACACGGACCGCACCACGTCCTCGTGGTCGCCGGCCCGCACCCCGACGAGCCGGTCGGCGGCGCGACAGCTCTCGTGCTCGCGGAGCGGATGGCGCGCGGCGACCACCTGTCCGCGGCGACCGACCCCGCCCTCGTCACCTGGGACATCGTCCTGTGCCTCGACCCGGACGGCGCCGCCCTGAGCGAGGCCGGAACCCAGGGGGCCACGCCCGGACCGGAGGGGGACCCCACCCTCGGGAGCTACTACCGCTCCACCTACCGCCCGATCGCCGCCGAGCAACCGGAATGGGCGCCGATCGTCTCCAGCCGACTCCCGGAGAGCCAGGCCCTGTTCGGGCTCATCGACGAGCTGCGCCCGTTCCTCCAGTGCTCCCTGCACAGCACCGATGTGGGCGGCAGCTGGGTCCAGTTGACCCGCGACCTCCCCGAACTGGCCGCGCCCTTCCGGACATCCGCCGCGGAACTCGGCATCCCCCTCCAACACGGCACGTACGACGCCCTGTTCTGGGAGAACCCCGGCCCCGCGATCTACGTCCTGCCTCCGCCGGACAGCACCGCACGCCTGGCGGCCGGTTCGGAGAACATCGGGGCGTCCACCTGGTGCGCGCCTCCACGGTACGGCGGTGTCACCGCGATCGTCGAAGTCCCCATGTGGGCAAGCGACTTGGCCGAGGACCTGTCCCCGTACCCGGAGGCCGAACGCGCGCTCCGCGACTTCGCCGACCTGGTCCTGACCGGCGGACGCCAGGTGACCGCCGTACTCGACAAGGCACGCGGCTTCCTGCCGGCACCCCAGGACGACCCGCTCAGACGCGTGCTGGAGTGGATGGCCGACGGCCTCTACGACATGGTCGCCACCTCCTGGGAACCACTCGCCCGCCAGTCCGCCGCCGACCCACGGCTGTTGACGACGGCCCAGGTCGCGGCCCTGAACATCGTGGCCCGCCGCCAGCCGATCCGCGCGGCGGGCCTTCTTCTACGACTCCTGCGCGCATCGGACGACCGAGCCGCCCCGGCGCTGTACCGCGAGGTGGACGGGCTGTTCAGCGCGTGGTGCGCGGACGCGGAGGAGGCGCTGCGGGTGCGCTGGGTGCCTGTCCGGCACCAGGTGGAACACCAGGCACGTACGGTGCTGGCCGGCGTGGAGAGCGCGCTGAAGTCCGTCCGTTGAACTCGTTGACGCCGTGAAGTGCGTCCGCTGAACTCGCTGACACCCTGGAGTACGTCCGCTGAACTCGCTGACACCCTGAAGTACGTCCGCTGAACTCGCTGACACCCTGAAGTACGTCCGCTGAAGTCCCGCACGTCCTGAAGTCCGCCCGCCGAACTACCCGCCCCCGCTTCTCACCGCCCGGCGAGCAGCGCCTCCACCCCGAACTCGTACCGTTCCTCGAACGACCCGGGCGCGAGATGCCCGGCCACGCGATGCAGCGCGGGGTGTGTCGCCGGGGAGATCGCGCGCGCCAGGATGTCGCCCAACGGCCGGTGATCCACGGCCTGTTCCTCCTGGGTGAGCCCGAGCGCGAAGTAGACGACCGCCCACGAGGTCCACGCGGCCTCGCGATCACCCAGGCCGCACGCCAGCAACGCCTCGACCAGGCTCTCCGCGAAGGCCAGCGTCATGGGCTCGGCGGCGTACGTGCCGACCAAGAGTGCCGCGCCGTCGCGATGGGACAGCAGGGCGCGACGAAACCGGCGGGCCAGTTCGCGGGCCCGTTCGGCGGGGACCTCCGGGAGGTCGGTGAGCGGGATCTCGCCGAGTACGGCGTCCACCATCAGCTCCAGCATCCGGGCCTTGGTCTTCACATGCCACTGCACGGTGTTGATCCGCACGCCGAGCCGGTCGGCGACCGCGCGCGTGGACACCGCGTCCAGACCCTTCTCGTCCAGGAGGTCCAGCCCTGCGCGGATCACCGTGGCCGGATCCAGTCGGTCGCCCTGTCGCTTGTTGGTCACTGACCTAGTTTACTGCGCCCAAGATTCTAGGTCAGTGACCAAGGAATGGGTGATCTCATGGCCGCGCAGCGGGTCGAAACAGAGCAGGCACAGCGAGTCGAGAACGGGCAGCCCCGACAGACACGGCGGGTCGAATCGCAGCAGGTGGTCATCTCCGGAGGCGGCCCCGTCGGCCTCTGGCTCGCCGCCGAACTGCGCCTGAACGACATCTCCGTCACCGTCCTGGAAACCCGTACCGAGATCGACGACCGCTCCAAGGCGCTCACCGTGCACCCGCGCGGCGTCGAGGTGCTGGCCTCCCGGGGCATCCACCGGCGCTTCCTGGACGAAAGCCTGAAGATCTCGACAGGCCACTTCGCCAACCTCTCCAACCGGCTCGACTTCGCCGTCCTGGACACCCCGTTCCCGTACACGCTCTTCATCCCCCAGGCCCGCACCGAGGCGCTCTTCGAGGAGTACGCCCGCGGGCTCGGCGCCACCGTCCGGCGCAGGCACCGCGTCGCCGGCTTCACCGAGCACGCGGACTCGGTGACCGTGCGGGTGGAGGGGCCCGAGGGGCCGTACGAGATCGAGGCGGAGTACATCGCGGGCTGCGACGGCACCAGGAGCACCGTGCGGGAGGTCGCCGGGATCGAGTTCCCCGGCACGTCCTCGACCTGTCTCGGCTGGCTCGGCGACGTCCTCTTCGACAATCCGCCGGCGCCCGGTTTCAACCGCTTCAACGAGCGCGGCGGGCTGATGGTCGTGCCGCCGCCCGACAACCGGTGGCGCATCGCCGGCACCAGCCCCGACAGCGTGACCACCGAGTGGCCCGGCGACTTCACCTTGGACGAACTGCGCGAGAAGGTCGTCGACATCGCCGGCGACGACTTCGGCATGCGCGACCCGTCCTGGCTCTCCCGCTACGGCAACGCCACCCGGCTCGCCACCCACTACCGGCGTGGCCGCGTCGTCCTCGCGGGCGACGCCGCCCACCAGCACTTCCCCACCGGGGGCGTCGGGATGAACGTCGGTTTCCAGGACGCCTTCAACCTCGGCTGGAAGCTGGCCGCGACGATCGACGGCTGGGCCCCGGACGGGCTGCTGGACAGCTACCACACCGACCGCCACCCGGTCGGCGAGCAGCTGATGGAGCACAGCCGCGCGCAGACCTACCTGTTCCACGCCTTCTCGCCCGAGGGGCTCGCCCTGCGGGACCTGCTGAGCCGGACGGTCCCCGCGTCACGGGAGTTCAGCGACGTACTGGCCGGCCGCCTGACCGCCCTCGACGTCGCCTACCCGAGCACCGACCCCACGGCCCACCCGGTGACCGGCACCCGCGTCCCCGACCTCCCCCTGACCAGCACGGACGGCACGCTGTTCAATACGCTGCGGGCGGACTCGTACGTCCTGCTCGACCTCACGGGGAACGGCGCGCTCGCCGACCGCGCCCAGCGGCGGATCGCCGTGCGCACCGGTACACCTGACCGGACCCGGCCCGCCTGGGCGGACGTACGCGCCGCCCTGATCCGCCCCGACGGACACGTCACGTGGGCCTGGACGGAGGAGGACGACACGAAGCTGAGGGCGCGGGTGGACGCCGTCGTCGCCACGGCCCTCGGCCCTCGGCCCTCGGCCACTAGGTCTGCCAGAAAGGAACCGGATCCATGGACCTCGGACTGAAGAACAGGGTGTACGTCCTCACCGGCGCCACCCGCGGGCTGGGCCACGCCGTCGCCCGCGAACTGGTCGCCGACGGCGCGAAGGTGGTCATCACCGGCCGCGACGAGAAGCGCGCGGCCGAGGCGGCGGCCGAGCTGGGCCCGAACGCGGCGGGAGTGGCCATGGACAACTCGGACCCACGGGCACCACACCAACTGATCGCCACCGCACGGGAGTTGTTCGGCGCCTTCGACGGCATCCTCGTCAGCGTCGGCGGCCCGCCTGCTGGCGACACCGCGGCCACCACCGACGAACAGTGGCAGGCGGCGTTCGAGTCGGTGTTCCTGGGAACGGTACGACTGGCCCGAGCGGCGGCGGCCGAACTGGGGCCCGGCGGCTCCATCGGCTTCGTCCTCTCCGGCACGACCCACGAACCGGCCCCCGGCATGGCCATCTCCAACGGCCTCCGCCCCGGCCTGGCAGGCTTCGCGAAATCCCTCGCGAACGAACTGGGCCCCCGCGGAATCCGCGTCGTAGGCCTCCTCCCGGGCCGCATCGCCACCGACCGCATGCGCGAACTGGACGCCCTGTCCCCCGACCCGGACGCCGGACGAGCCGCGAACGAATCGGCGATCCCGCTCCGCCGCTACGGATCCCCGGAGGAGTTCGGCCGCACGGGCGCGTTCATGCTGTCTCCGGCGGCGTCGTACGTCACCGGGGTGATGGTGTCGGTGGACGGCGGGGCGCGACACGGCTTTTGAGCGACTGCTGAGCGGCTTCGGGGGTGGTCGGTCTTGCGGCGGAGGGCTTGCTCAGGTTCGGGCACTCCGCGTCTCGACGGGCACCCTCGCTGGGCTTTGTCGGCCGCTCGGCCAGATCTCGTTGTCGCGGACCGATACGGAGGGGGGGAAGGGGCGGGAATGATCAGTGGCTACGTGTGGATCCTGCCGACGGTGACCGTCGCCGGCTGGATCGCGTCGTGGTGGGGACCCCGATGGATCCGCTGGAGCCTGCTGTCCGCCTCGGCCGTCGTCTCCGTACTCTGCGTCGCCACCGGGGACGCCGAGAAGGGGCCACCGGCCGACCCGGCCGGCATCGGCTGCTCGCCGCCGCTCGCGTGCATGGACTGGCATCCGGTGTACTGGTTCGAAGCCGGGCTGTTCGGCTTCGTGTGCTGCGTGGTGCTGCTGATCCCCACGGTCGTGGCCGAGGTCGTCCTCCGGTCGGGGAACCAGGGCTCGACGGGTTCACTGGGCTGAGGGGCTTCGGGGGCGGGGGCCGACTCCTGCTTTGACCTCGACCTCGACCTCGAATTCGCCTTCGACTTCGGCTTCGGCTTCGGCTTCGGCTTCGAGGAGGTGGAGTCGGGCCCCATCTGACGTGCGATTTCGGCGGGTTGCTGATGCGGTGTTCGGTGTTGTGTCAACCGCTCATCGGCTCACACGTTGAACCGGAACATCCAATACGACGCTCCCACCTACGGAAACGTCATCTTGGACGGGTCGAGTCAGCGCAGAATCAGCACGGGCGGCAGAGGTTCGCAGGGGGCGGGGAGAGGAGGGTGATTCCGCCGTCGTCGATCTCATGGCCCGGATCTCCCCGATTCGCTACGGTTGAGCCATGACCGCACTGCCCGACTGGATGCGCCCGCCCCGCGCGGAAGGCTGGTTCGCGGAGGACCTGGACCGCCTCCCGGAAGCGCCGCGCCACACCGAGCTGATCGACGGAGCCCTCGTATTCATGATGTCCCCGCAACGGTGGTGGCACGGCCATCTCGTCACGATGCTCACCGTGGCGCTCATGGAGCAGGCGCCGGCCGACGTAAGAGTCGGGCGGGAGATGACCATCAAGCTCGATGAACGCAATCGGCCCGAGCCGGATCTGCTGGTGACGACGGCCGACTTCGACGGTGACCGCACCTGGTTCGCACCGGATGAAGTACGACTCGCCGTCGAGGTGGTCTCCCCCGAATCCGCCCACCGGGACCGCACGGTAAAGCTCCACAAATATGCAGAGGCCGGCATCCCGCACTACTGGCGCATCGAGGACGAGGACGGAGCACCCATCGTCCACGTCTACGAACTTGATGAGCCGACCGCCACCTACGTACCCGTCGGCATCTTCAGGGGCTCACTCCACCGTCCGGTGCCCTTCGAGATCAACCTCGACCTACAGAAGCTGACTCCGCCCCATCGCGGCTGAGTCAGCACCAAGTCAGCACGGGAATGCGGAAGGGGCCGGGCTCACCAGAGCCCGACCCCTTCTGGCCTGCATACTTGCAGAATTTTCTATCTCGCAGTAACGAACCGACTACACATTGAAGCGGAACTCCACCACGTCCCCGTCCTGCATCACATATTCCTTGCCCTCCATCCGCGCCTTCCCCTTCGCGCGGGCCTCCGCGACCGACCCCGTCTCCACCAGGTCGGCGAAGGAGATGACCTCCGCCTTGATGAAGCCCTTCTGGAAGTCGGTGTGGATGACGCCGGCGGCCTCGGGAGCGGTGGCGCCCTTCTTGATGGTCCAGGCGCGGGATTCCTTGGGGCCTGCCGTGAGGTAGGTCTGCAGGCCGAGGGTGTCGAAGCCGACGCGGGCCAGGGTCGCCATGCCGGGCTCCTCGACGCCCACCGACTCCAGGAGTTCCATCGCCTCCTCCTCGTCGAGCTCGGCGAGATCCGCCTCCAGCTTGGCGTTGAGGAAGATCGCCTCGGCGGGGGCGACCAGGGCGCGCTGCTCGGTCTTGAAGTCCTCGTCCACCAGCTCGTCCTCGTCGACGTTGAAGACGTAGAGGAAGGGCTTGGTCGTCAACAGGTGCAGGTCGTGGAGGAGTTCCTCGTTGCCGGAGCCCTGGACGATGCCCTGCGAGAAGAGGGTGTCGCCCCGCTCCAGGATCTCCTTCGCCGCCTCGACCGCGGCGACCTTCGGGCCGATGTCCTTCTTGATGCGCGACTCCCGCTGGAGGCGCGGCAGGACCTTCTCGATGGTCTGGAGGTCGGCGAGGATCAGCTCGGTGTTGATCGTCTCGATGTCGTCCTTGGGCGAGACCTTGCCGTCGACGTGGACGACGTTCTCGTCCTTGAAGGCGCGGATGACCTGGCAGATCGCGTCGGACTCACGGATGTTCGCGAGGAACTTGTTGCCCAGGCCCTCGCCCTCCGACGCGCCCTTCACGATGCCCGCGATGTCGACGAAGTCGACCGTCGCCGGGAGGATCTTCTGCGAGGAGAAGATCTCGGCCAGTTTCGCCAGGCGCGCGTCGGGGACACCGACCACGCCGACGTTCGGCTCGATCGTGGCGAACGGGTAGTTGGCCGCGAGCACGTCGTTCTTGGTCAGGGCGTTGAACATGGTCGACTTGCCGACATTCGGCAGACCGACGATTCCGATCGTGAGCGACACGTTGCGACTTCCCGTACGTGAGAGGCGTGAGAGCGATGAAGGGGGACTGCGGGCTGACGGGGACTGGGCCCGGGGCCGATCAACCAGTCTACGGCGTGAGCCGCCCCGCCCCGGCTCCGCGTCGAACACCTGGCCAAGGTCTGCCCGTCGGCGTGTCTGAGGACCTATTCGGCACATAAACCGACCTAAGTTGGTCCAGTGGAGCAACACAGGACACGACCCCCACAGCCCGGCGCAAGACGCGGGGCCCCGCCCCTGCCCCCGCAGGCGGGCCGGGGCCCGAACGGCGGCCCGGCGCGCGCGACCCGCCCGAACCCGCAGGCACGCGGCACCGCACAGCGCCGTCCGGCGGCCGTACGACGCCCGAGCCCGGCGGCGGCGCAGGCCGTACGGCAACTGCCGAACCCCCGGCTCACCGGGCTCGGCGGCGGTCTGTTCTGCGCGGCCGTGATGTTCGTGCTCGGGTGCGTCGACCTGTTGCTGTTCGGGGCGTCGCTGACCGTGTACGGCGTGCTGTTCCTGCCGGTGTGCGCGTTGACCGCGCTCTGGATCCGCCGGGGTGACCTGCTGACCGCGCCGGTCGTCGTGCCGATCGCCTTCGCCATCGGCCTGTTCCCCGTGGCCGAGGGCAGCGGCGGCCTCGGCAACCGCCTCGTCGGCCTGTTCACCGGCCTCGCCACACAGGCCGGCTGGCTGTACGGCGGGACGCTCGTCGCGGGGCTCATCGCGACGGTCCGCCGGATCCGGCTGCTGAGGCGTCGGCGGCGGGGGTGACTCCCGGGGCGGTATCGGGGCGGTTCAGGTGCGGGTGACTTCTGAGGGGAGTTCCGGCGCGAGTGCTTCCTGGGGCAACTCCGGTCTGGTGACTTCCTGGGGCAGCTCCGGCGCTGGTGCCGGGGGCGGTGCGGGGGCTCTGTGTGTGTGTGGGGGGCGGTTCCTGGTAGCGGTTCCGGGAGTCAGTTCCGGGGCGTATCCGGCGGGGGCTTCCAGAGAGCCGGTTCCGGGGCTGCCCTCCGGGTCAGTCCCGGGGCGGGGAGTCCCGGGTCAGTCCCGGGGCGGGGAGTCCCGGGTCAGCCCCGGGGCGGGGAGTCCCGGGTCAGCCCCGGGGCGGGGAGTCCCGGGTCAGTCCCGGGGGGCAGTCCCGAGGGGGCATTCCCCAGGTCGATTCCCGGACCGGTCCCCGCGTCGACCCTGAGGTCATTTCCGGACAGGTTCGGTCCCGGAACCGGTGACTGACCTGCGGAGCTTGCCGCGTCGACTGAACCGTCCGGGCCTGCACAAACCCGCGTCCGGACCGGCGCAAGCCCCTGTGCCCGGCGACGAGTTCCGCTGCCCATCCACGCAGGTCCGGGCTCGGTCCCGGTCCGGCTCAGATCCGCGTCCGGACCCGCGCAAGCCCCCGTGCCCGGCGACGAGTTCCGCTGCCCATCCACGCAGGTCCGGGCTCGGTCCCGGTCCGGCTCAGATCCGCGTCCGGACCCGCGCAAGCCCCCGTG
>NZ_JBIWMV010000015.1:183090-202097 GCF_044766845.1 Streptomyces sp. NPDC101776
CCCGGCGACGAGTTCCGCTGCCTATCCGCGCAGGTCGGGTCCGGCGCAGGTCCGCGTCCGGGCCCGACCCAAATCCCGGACCGGGTCCGGCGCAAATCCCGGTCGGCGCAAATCCCGCTCCGGCGAAGATCCCCACCACGGCCACAGACTCCCCGCCCCGCGCCCGACACCCACCGAACCGCGCCCACCAAGACCCCGACGCCCACCGAACCGCGCCGACCGGACACTGCCCACCAGGACCCCGACGGCCACCGAACCGCCTCCACCAGCCCCCCGCCGCTCCACTCCCCACACCGCTCAGACGCCGCCAAGGCCCCGCACAACCCCTAGTCGTCCCCCGCCGCATGCATCGCCGCCCCCACGATCCCCGCGTTGTTCTGCAGCTGCGCCGGCACGATCTCGGCCTTGATGCCCTCGATGAAGTGCAGGAACTTGTCGGCCTTGCGGCTGACTCCGCCGCCGATGATGAACAGCTCGGGCGAGAACAGCATCTCGACGTGGGCGAGGTACTTCTGGACCCGGTGGGCCCAGTGCTCCCAGGTCAGCTCCTCGTCCTCCTTGGCCTTGCTGGACGCCTTCTTCTCGGCGTCGTGGCCGTTCAGCTCAAGGTGGCCCAGCTCCGTGTTCGGGACAAGGACACCGTTGACAAAGAGGCCGCTGCCGATGCCCGTGCCGAAGGTCAGCAGGATCACCGTGCCCTTGCGGCCCTGGCCGGCGCCGAAGTGCATCTCGGCGACGCCCGCCGCGTCCGCGTCGTTGACGACGGTCACCGGGAGGCCGCCCAGTCTGTCGGCGAACAACGCGCCCGCGTCCTTGTCGATCCAGCTCTTGTCGACGTTCGCCGCCGTACGGATCGTGGCCCCGCCGGTCACCACACCTGGAAACGTGAGCCCGACCGGTCCCGTCCAGCCGAAGTGGTCGACGACTTCCTTCACGCCGTCGGCCACCCCGTCAGGTGTCGCCGGGTGCGGGGTCAGCACCTTGCACCGCTCTTGGGTCAATTCGCCCTTGTCCAGGTCCACAGGAGCGCCCTTGATCCCGGATCCACCGATGTCCACGCCGAAGATCTGCATGGATCCACGCTACGACGAACGACTGACAGTCACTGCCCGGAGGGGGTCGAACGGTCGGCGCCGGTGCGCTCGGCGACCAGTGCCGCCGCCTCTTCGCGCAGGTCACGGCGGAGTTCCTTGGGCAGCGAGAACGTGATGGACTCTTCGGCCGCCTTGACCAGCTCGACGTCCTCGAAGCCGCGCGCGGACAGCCACTCCAACACCTGTTCGACCAGAATCTCCGGTACGGAGGCTCCCGAGGTCACGCCGACCGTGGTCACGCCCTCCAGCCAGGCCTCCTCGATCTCGTCGGCGAAGTCCACCAGGTAGGCGGCGCGGGAACCGGCCAGCTTGGCGACCTCGACGAGCCGTACGGAGTTGGAGGAGTTCTTCGAGCCGACCACGATCACCAGGTCGGCCTCCTCGCCCATCTGCTTCACGGCGAGCTGACGGTTCTGCGTGGCGTAGCAGATGTCGTCGCTGGGCGGGGAGATGAGCTGCGGGAACTTCTCCTTCAGGGCGTCGACCGTCTCCATGGTCTCGTCCACGGAGAGGGTCGTCTGGGAGAGCCAGACCACCCGGGACGGGTCGCGGACCTCGACCTTGGAGACGTCGGACGGGCCGTCGACCAGGGTGATGTGGTCGGGGGCCTCCCCGGAGGTGCCGATGACCTCCTCGTGGCCCTCGTGGCCGATGAGGAGGATGTCGAAGTCGTCGTTGGCGAAACGCACGGCTTCCTTGTGGACCTTGGTCACCAGGGGACAGGTCGCGTCGATGGTGGCGAGATTGCCCCGCTTGGCCTCGTCGTGGACGACGGGCGCGACGCCGTGCGCGGAGAACATCACGATGTTCCCCTCGGGGACCTCCTCGGTCCGCTCGACGAAGATCGCGCCCTTCTTCTCCAGGGTCTGGACGACGTACTTGTTGTGCACGATCTCGTGCCGGACATAGATCGGAGCCCCGTACTGCTCCAGGGCTTTCTCGACGGCGATCACGGCGCGGTCCACGCCCGCGCAGTAGCCCCGGGGGGCGGCGAGCAGGACACGGCGGCCAGACGAAGCGGTCATGCGTCCCATCGTAAGGCCGCGCTCGGCGGGTCAAAGATCGCGTCCTTGGGGAGACTGGCCGTGGAGTGGGAGGGGTGGGGCCGGACACGACATACGGGAGACGCGAGATGGCCGACACGGGCACGGATGCGGACGCGACGACCACGGCCGGCGAGGGGCCCCGACTGCGGCGGAGTCTCGGATTCCGCGATCTCGTCGTCTATGGGCTGCTGTTCATCGCCCCCATGGCACCGGTCGGCGTGTTCGGCACCCTGGACGCCAAGTCTCACGGCGCGGTCGCGCTGGTCTACATCGTGGCGACCGTCGCGATGGCGTTCACCGCGTTCAGCTACGCGCAGATGGTGCGGGTCGTCCCCCAGGCGGGGTCGGTGTTCGCCTACGCGCGCGTGGGGCTCGGCAGGGAGGCCGGGTTCATCGCCGGCTGGATGGCGATGCTGGACTACGTCCTGATCCCCGCCGTCGCCTACCTCTTCTCCGGGATCGCCATGAACGCGCTGGTCCCGGACGTCTCCCGGTGGGTGTGGACCGCGCTGGCGGTCGTCCTCACGACCTGCCTCAACCTCTGGGGGGTACGGGCCGCCGCGCGCGTGGGCTTCCTCGTCCTCGCGATGGAGATCGTGGTCCTCGTCATCTTCGTCGTGTCCGCGATCGTCGTCCTCGCGCGCGACGGCGCCGAACGGGGCTGGCTGTCACCACTCTCCGGAGACGGCACACAGGGCGCGTTCGCACTGTCGGCGGTGATCGGCGCGGTCTCGGTCGCCGTCCTGTCCTACCTGGGCTTCGACGCGGTGGCCACCTTCGCGGAGGAGGTCACCGGCGGCTCCGAGAAGGTCGCCAGGGCACTGCTGATCTGCCTCGCCCTGGCCGGTGTGCTGTTCATCTCCCAGACGTACCTGGTCGCCCTCCTGGAGCCGACGACCTCCGCGCAGCTCGCCGCCGACGCCGGCAAACAGGGATCGGCGTTCTACGACGCGGTCGACGTGTCGGTGGGGAACTGGCTGCACAACCTGGTGGCCGTCAGCAAGGCGATCGGCGCGGCCTTCGCGGCGCTCGTCGGGCAGGCCGCGGCGGGGCGCCTGGTGTTCGCGATGGCCCGCGACCGACGGCTCCCGCGCGCCCTGTCGAAGACCGACGACGGGGTACCGCGGGTCGCGCTGCTCGCGGCGGCCGTCATCACGCTGATCGCCGCGGTCTGGGCGGCCCGCCGCGACGACGGCCTCGACCAGCTGGTGTCGGTCGTCGACATCGGCGCCCTGACCGCGTTCACGCTGCTGCACGCGAGCGTGGTGGGCTGGTTCGCGGTACGGCGCCGGGGCGGGCCGGTGGTGTGGTGGCGGCACGTGCTGGTGCCGGTGCTGGGCGCGGCGATCACCGTCGCGGTGATCGTGGAGGCGTCCGGCACCGCACAGGTGGTCGGCGCGATCTGGCTGGCGGTCGGGCTGGTGGTGCTCGCGGTGCAGGGCACCCGGAACAAGGCCGACACGGAGACCGGTTGAGGTCACACGCTCCACACCTCGACGCCGTTGTCGGAGGCGGCCGTTACTCTCGGGCGCATGGCTCTCAACACGGCTCCGGACGCGCCGCTCCCCGTCGGTGAGGTCTCCCGGCTGATCGGCGGGTGGATCGACCGGCTCGGCGCGGTGTGGGTCGAGGGGCAGATCACCCAGTTGTCGCGGCGCCCGGGTGCGGGTGTCGTGTTCCTGACGCTGCGCGACCCGTCGTACGACATCTCGGTGAGTGTGACGTGCTTCCGGCAGGTGTTCGACGAGATCGCCGACGTCGTCAGCGAGGGCGCCCGGGTCGTCGTACTGGCGAAGCCGGAGTGGTACGCGCCGCGTGGGCAGTTGTCGTTGCGGGCCACGGAGATAAGGCCGGTCGGGGTCGGTGAACTCCTCGCGCGGCTGGAGCAGTTGAAGAAGTCGCTGGCCGCGGAGGGGCTGTTCGCGGCCGACCGGAAGAAGCCGTTGCCGTTCCTGCCGCAGCTCATCGGGCTGGTCTGCGGGCGCGCCTCGGCCGCGGAGCGGGACGTGCTGGAGAACGCGCGGCATCGCTGGCCCGCCGTCCGTTTCGAGGTGCGCAACGTGCCCGTGCAGGGCGTGCACGCGGTGCCGCAGGTCGTACAGGCCGTGAAGGAACTGGACGCGCTCGACGGCGTGGACGTGATCATCGTGGCGCGGGGCGGCGGCAGCGTGGAGGACCTGCTGCCGTTCTCCGACGAGCAGCTCGTCCGGGCCGTGTCCGCCTGTCGCACCCCCGTGGTGTCCGCGATCGGGCACGAGCCCGACAACCCCCTCCTGGACTACGTCGCCGACCTGCGCGCCTCCACCCCCACCGACGCGGCGAAGAAGGTCGTACCGGATGTGGGCGAGGAGTACGAGCGCGTACGGCAGTTGCGCGACCGGGCGCGGCGGTGCGTGGGCGCGTTCGTGGACCGGGAGGAGCGCGGGCTGGCGCAGGCGCTGTCGCGGCCGTCGATACAGGATCCGCACCGGATGATCGACGAGCGGGCGGATCATGTCGCCGCCCTCCTCGACCGCGGCCGGCGCACCCTCGGCCACCTCCTGGACCGCGCCGACTCGGAGCTGACCCACACGCACGCGCGCGTGGTGGCCCTCTCCCCCGCCGCCACGCTGAAGCGGGGGTACGCGGTGCTCCAGCGGGCCGACGGACATGTCGTCCGGGACCCGGAAGAGGTGACGGCGGACGATGTGCTGCGCGCGCGGGTCGCCGCGGGTGAGTTCACTGTTCGGGTCGAGGCGTAGTTCCTGTTGATGCATAGGGTGGGCGGATGACCAGCAAGGTTGACGAAAGTGCCGGTACGGCGGAGTCGCTCGGGTACGAGCAGGCGCGCGACGAGCTGATCGAGGTCGTACGGCGGCTGGAGGCGGGCGGTACGACGCTGGAGGAGTCGCTCGCGCTCTGGGAGCGGGGCGAGGAGCTGGCCAAGGTGTGCCGGCGCTGGCTGGACGGGGCCCGGGCGCGGCTGGACGCGGCGCTGGCGGAGGAAGAGGCCGAGGAAGAGCGCGGCGAGTAGGCGCGTAGCCGACGCGAGCCGCTGACGCCCAGCGACCTGCGACCTGCGACCTGCGACCAGGGCACCGTCATCTGTGATCCCCTGTGAAGCGGATCACTATGCTCCATTTTTTGTTGAACCTTGAACTTCCTTGTCGTACGGTCGGTCTCGTCAGTCTATCCGGACCGCGGTCCGGATAACGGTCCCCGCCCCCCGAGGAAGTTCTCGCATGTCTCTCGTTCTTGACGCCGCCGCCCAGGACCTGCTGTTCCGCGAGGCCCGCACCGCGAACACCTTCACCGACGAGCCGGTGACGGACGAGCAGGTACAGGCGATCTACGACCTGGTCAAGTACGGCCCGACCTCCATGAACCAGTCGCCGCTGCGCATCACCCTGGTCCGCTCCCCCGAGGCCCGCGAGCGTCTCGTGCGGCACCTCTCCGAGGGCAACCAGAAGAAGACCGCCGCCGCCCCGCTGGTCGCGATCCTCTCCGCGGACAACGAGTTCCACGAGGAACTGCCCACCCTGTTCCCGCACTTCCCGCAGGCCAAGGACGCCGTCTTCGGCGAGCGTTCGGTCCGTGAGGGCAACGCCGCGCTGAACGCCGCCCTCCAGGCCGCGTACTTCATCATCGGCATCCGCGCCGCCGGCCTGGCCGCGGGCCCGATGACCGGTCTCGACTTCGCGGGCGTCCAGAAGGAGTTCCTGGACGGCGACCACACCCCGTTCGTCGTCATCAACATCGGCAAGCCGGGCGAGGACGCCTGGTTCCCGCGTTCCCCGCGGCTGGCGTACGACGAGGTCGTCACGACCGTCTGAGACACCTCGACCGTCTGAGACGCATGCCACACAAAAGGCCCCGGCACACACAGCGCCGGGGCCTTCGTCACACCTGTCGAGTGTCGAGCTACTTGGTCCTCAACGCCTTCGCCATCTCGGTCAGTTGGGTGAACGAGCCCGTGCCCGCCACCACCGTCGTCGAGCCCTTGTCCGCGAGCACGAGGGCGTCGTAGCGGCCGCCGGTGTAGCGGGTCCAGGTGCGGCCGTCGATGGCCTGGGTGGTCTTCGTCGCGGCGGCGCCCTGGCTGGCGGTGTCGACGAAGTCGGCGGGCTTCTGAGTCGACTGCTCTATCTGCACGTACTGACCACCGGGGGCACTGAACCCGAGGTGCCAGGCGTCGAACGCGGCGCCGTTGTAGCGGACCGAGGTCGCCTTCCAGCTCTGGGGCAGGCCCTCAGGGGCCGCGACCGGGTACGGCGCCGCGCGGCGTGCCGTGAGCAGCTCCACGCGGTAGTCGACCCGCTTGACGTCCGGAGCGTGGTCGCTGTGCGGGATGAAGATGTAGACGATCGCCGCCGCGATCCCGATCAGGCCCAGGGAGAGAATCATGTCCCGGACCGTCTTCTGCTTGCCGTTCGAACCTGCCACGTCCCTATCGTCGCAGGTGCCCTGGTCCGCTCATCCGTGGGGCCCCCTGCTCATTTTGTCTGCCTGGCGATAGAGTCGGGGCCATACCCTCATCCGGCCGTCGTCGTATCAGAAAGGTGCGCTCCGATGACCGAGCATCATCATCTGCCGTCCGAACTCGAAGTCCCCTCCGAGGCCCCCGACCGCAACCTCGCCCTGGAACTCGTCCGGGTGACCGAAGCCGCCGCGATGGCCGCGGGCCGCTGGGTCGGGCGCGGTGACAAGAACGGCGCCGACGGTGCCGCCGTGCGTGCCATGCGGACCCTCGTCTCCACCGTCTCGATGAACGGCGTCGTCGTCATCGGTGAGGGCGAGAAGGACGAGGCGCCGATGCTCTTCAACGGCGAGCGCGTCGGTGACGGGACCGGGCCCGAGTGCGACATCGCCGTCGACCCGATCGACGGGACCACCCTCAACGCCAAGGGCATGCCGAACGCGATCGCGGTGCTGGCCGCCGCGGACCGGGGCTCGATGTTCGACCCGTCCGCCGTGTTCTACATGGACAAGCTCGTCGCCGGGCCCGAGGCCGCCGAGTTCGTCGACATCGAGGCGCCGATCTCGGTGAACGTCCGCCGCGTCGCCAAGGCCAAGCGGGTCACGCCGGAGGACGTCACCGTCGTCGTCCTGGACCGGCCGCGGCACGACGGGATCATCAAGGAGATCCGGGAGACCGGTGCGCGGATCAAGCTGATCTCCGACGGGGATGTCGCCGGGTCGATCCTGGCGCTGCGCGAAGGCACCGGCGTGGATCTGCTGCTCGGTGTCGGTGGCACGCCCGAGGGCATCATCTCCGCCTGTGCCGTGAAGTGCCTGGGCGGTGTGATCCAGGGCAAGTTGTGGCCCAAGGACGATGCCGAGCGGCAGCGGGCGCTGGACGCGGGGCACGATCTGGACCGGGTGCTCACCACGGACGACCTGGTGTCGGGGGAGAACGTGTTCTTCGTCGCTACCGGGATCACGGACGGGGAGCTGCTGCGTGGGGTGCGGTATCGGGCGGAGACCGCGACCACCGACTCCATCGTGATGCGGTCGAAGTCGGGGACGGTGCGGAGGATCGACTCGGAGCACCGGCTCAGCAAGTTGCGGGCGTACAGCGCGATTGACTTTGATCGGGCCAAGTAACGCGCCTCAGCGGGGGGTTCTGCGGATCACTGGCGAGTGCGGGTGCGCTGTGGCTGGTCGCGCAGTTCCCCGCGCCCCTTAGGGGGTTGGCCTGGCCGGTGGTTACAACGCGTCCCCCGTTCGGCAATGGAAAAAGGCGCCCCCTGGTGCGGAGGGGGCGCCTTTTGTCATCCTGCCGCTGCTATGCGGCCCGCCGCGCGGGCCTTCTGGAGTTCCAGGTCGCGGCGGCGGCGCCTGGCCAGGACCACGCGGCGTTCGGCGGCGGTGAGGCCGCCCCAGACGCCGTAGGGCTCGGGTTGCAGGAGGGCGTGCTCCCGGCACTCGACCATGACCGGACAGCGCGCGCAGACGCGCTTGGCGGCGTCCTCGCGGGAGAGTCGGGCGGCGGTGGGTTCCTTGGAGGGCGCGAAGAACAGGCCTGCCTCGTCGCGCCGGCACACCGCTTCGGTGTGCCATGGAGCGTCTTGGTCCCTGTCTCGCGCAGGCACCCGCTGAGCCGGAACAGCAGCTACCTGCAGGGACGAATGCGGCGGTTGCAGCACGGTCTACTCCTGACGACGGCTTCGCGAGCGAGAGACGATGCAGCAAGGCCTACCCGCTGTACGCGCGCCTATGCACTGAGTTCCGAACCGCTGGTTTTCGGGCGCTTCTGCGCGATGTCAGGGGCGGACGGGCGTGGACCGATCACCTCCACATGTGTCCCGATTCACAACCGTCAACGATCCAGGTGCTTGCGCAAACTCTTGTCGACCTTGCGCTGAACCCGATCGAGAATGTCCGCAACGAGCTTGCCCCGCTTGGGTTTTGCCTCGATGTTTCCGAGTACGGCCCATCCGTCGACGTAGATCACGGGCGCGTCCGGCTCCAGTGAGTCCAGCGTGTCCACCTCGAAGTTGCCGAGGACGCCGCCGCCGGTGCCGCGCAGCGACACGTTCTCCGGGACGCGGATCTCGACGTTGCCGAAGACCGAGATCGCCTTGATGACGATCTGCTGGTACTCGAAGATCGCCTCGCTGAGGTCGATCTCGACATTGCCGAACACGGCGTACGCGTGCATGCGGCGGCCCGCGCGCCAGCGGCCCTTGCGCATCGCGGAGCTGAAGACCGCCACCACGTGCTGGTCGGCCTCGGCCGGGATCGCGCCCTCCGTCGGGCGGTTCGGGGCGGGGCTGTACGACGGGGTGGCGCGCCGGTGCCCATGGGCGGCCGGCAGGTCCTGGATGAAGACCTCCAGCTCGCCGACCGTCTTGGCGCTCAGCACCCCCTCGACCCGCTCGGCGTGCTCGTCCGCGTCCAGCCGCCCCTCGGCCAGGGCGTCGCGCAGGATGTCGGCGATGCGGTCACGGTCGGCGTCCGAGGCGCGCAGCGCGGAGGCGGGCACGTCGGCGACAGCGGGGGCGGGCTGCGGGGCCGCGGGCGCGGATGCGGGCTGCTTCTGAAGGTCCACGGCAGCAGCGTACCGAAACGCGATAGATCGCGACTAGGCCTGTGGACGACGGTTGTGGACAACGTCGGCCCGGCGAAGGCACGGCCGAGGCTCGGCGAACTGAGCCTTACCTCACAAGCCCGCTGTCAGCGGCAGGTTCTACGCTGGTGGGCGCCCGCCAATGGAGGCTGGCCGCGCTGTCTGTCGAGTGAGGAATGGGCGACATGCCTGAGTTCGCGTACACCGATCTGCTCCCCATGGGAGAGGACACCACCCCGTACCGGCTGGTGACCTCCGAGGGTGTCTCCACCTTCGAGGCCGACGGGCGGACGTTCCTCAAGGTCGAGCCGGAGGCGCTGCGCAAGCTCGCGGCCGAGGCGATCCACGACATCCAGCACTATCTGCGGCCGGCCCACCTCGCGCAGTTGCGCCGGATCATCGACGACCCCGGGGCGTCGAACAACGACAAGTTCGTGGCGCTGGACCTCCTGAAGAACGCGAACATCGCGGCGGCCGGCGTGCTGCCCATGTGCCAGGACACCGGTACGGCCATCGTCATGGGCAAGCGCGGACAGAACGTCCTCACCGAGGGCGGGGACGAGGCGGCGCTCAGCAAAGGCATCTACGACGCCTACTTGAACCTGAACCTGCGGTACTCGCAGATGGCCCCGCTGACCATGTGGGACGAGAAGAACACCGGGTCGAACCTGCCCGCGCAGGTGGAGCTGTACGCGACCGACGGCGGCGCCTACAAGTTCCTGTTCATGGCGAAGGGCGGCGGCTCGGCCAACAAGTCGTTCCTCTACCAGGAGACGAAGGCGGTCCTCAACGAGGGCTCCATGATGAAGTTCCTGGAGGAGAAGATCCGTTCGCTCGGTACGGCGGCCTGCCCGCCGTACCACCTGGCGATCGTGGTCGGCGGCACGAGCGCCGAGTACGCGCTGAAGACCGCGAAGTACGCCTCCGCGCACTACCTGGACGAGATCCCGGCGGAGGGCTCCGAGCTCGGACACGGCTTCCGGGACAAGGAGTTGGAGCAGAAGGTCTTCGAGCTGACGCAGCGGATCGGGATCGGGGCGCAGTTCGGCGGCAAGTACTTCTGCCACGACGTGCGGGTCGTCCGGCTTCCCCGTCATGGCGCCTCGTGCCCCGTCGCCATCGCCGTGTCCTGCTCGGCCGACCGGCAGGCCCTCGCGAAGATCACCGCGGAGGGCGTGTTCCTGGAGCAGTTGGAGACGGACCCGGCGCGGTTCCTGCCGGAGACGACCGACGAGCACCTCGACGAGGCGGCGGACGTGGTCCGCATCGATCTCAACCAGCCCATGGACGACATCCTCGCCGAGCTCACCAAGTACCCCGTGAAGACCAGGCTCTCGCTCTCCGGGCCGCTCGTCGTGGCCCGTGACATCGCGCACGCCAAGATCAAGGAGCGGCTCGACGCGGGCGAGGAGATGCCGCAGTACCTGAAGGACCACCCCGTGTACTACGCGGGGCCGGCCAAGACCCCCGAGGGGTACGCGTCCGGGTCCTTCGGGCCTACGACGGCCGGGCGCATGGACTCGTACGTCGAGCAGTTCCAGGCTGCGGGCGGGTCCAAGGTGATGCTCGCCAAGGGGAACCGGAGCAAGCAGGTCACCGACGCGTGTGACGCGCACGGCGGGTTCTACCTCGGGTCGATCGGTGGGCCCGCGGCGCGGCTCGCGCAGGACTGCATCAAGAAGGTCGAGGTCGTCGAGTACGAGGAGCTCGGCATGGAGGCGGTCTGGAAGATCGAGGTCGAGGACTTCCCGGCGTTCGTCGTCGTCGACGACAAGGGCAACGACTTCTTCCAGAACCCGGCGCCGGAGCCGACGTTCACGCACATTCCGGTACGGGGGCCGGGGCTGGCGTAACGCCCTGGGGACTCCACCCCCAGACCCCCATCGGCCCCGAAAGGGCCTCGTCCTCAAACGCCGCACGGGCCGAGTAATGCCGGCCTGTGCCGAAAAGGGTGCGACCCGGAACGCAAGACACCGTCCCACTTCATCCGATGCCGTCCCGCTTCATCCCAGAAACAACCGGGACGGCATCTTCATCCGCTTCGCCGGAAACGCTGCGCATCGACAGGATCACACCCCGTGGTCCCCGGTCGACTCGGAGGAACCCCCCCCCATGATCCGACGCACTCTGCGCAACGGTCTCGTGGCCGCGATCGCGGCCGTCGCCGTCTTCCCCGTGACAGCCGTCGCCGCGCCGGCCGCCCACCCGGCGCACCCCACCCGCCACCACCACGTCACCGCGCACGCTTGGGGCCGGGTCTCGACCCACCGGCACACGCGGCTGAACGTCCGCTCCGGCCCCGGCACCGGCTACCGGATCGTCGGCACGCGACCGGTCGGCCAGGCGCTGCCCATCGTCTGCGAGACGCGCGGCTCCGGCGTCTTCGGCAACCACCTCTGGTACAAGCTCCCGCACCACGAGGGCTACGTCTCCGCCCACTACGTCCGCGACCGCGGCGCCGTCCGCTGGTGCTGACCCCCGTCTGACCGACGGCGTTCCCCGACGGGACGGTCCCGTACGTCCCGTCGGGGAACGCCAGGTCAACACCCCTTCATATTCCGGCGATCCGGGTGTGGCCCCGCACCACCCCCGGGAAGGGAAGGCCGTGTGACGGACGAGAGACAGCGGCTCCTGGCGGAACTCCGCCTCCTCAAGCGGCGGACCGGGCTGAGCCTGGCCGCGCTGGCCTCCGTCACGCCGTACAGCAAGTCGACCTGGCACCGGTATCTGAACGGCGACCAGTTCCCGCCACGCGCCGCGACCGAGGCGCTCGCCCGGCTCGCGGGGACCGACCCCGGCACGCTGCTCGCCCTGTGGGACACGGCGACCCGGGAACAGCCCGGGCCCACCGAAGCTCCCGTCCCGTCCGTACGACCCCGCCGGCCGCGTGCCCCCCTCCGCGCCCTCGCCGCCCTCGCCGCGATGGCCGCCACCGTCGCACTGACCGCCGGTGCCGCCGACGTCCTCGACCGCGACACGGACCAGGCCGTCGCCTCCTGCCGTGGCGGTGTCTGTCAGGGGGCGCTGCCCAGCTCCGAGACCTGCGCCCGGGACGCCCGTACCGAGCGCGTCGTGACCCGGGCCGCCCAGGTCGTACGGCTGCGCTACTCGCCGTCCTGCGCAACCGTCTGGTCCGAGGTGCGCACCCGGCTCGGCGGGGCACGGGAGATCTCGATCCGGGCGGGGCAGGACGAACTGTCCGCCGAGTACCCCGGGCACCGCTCGGACGGCTACAGCAGCCCGATGCTGGCCACCGCCGACCCGCGCGGGGCCCAGGCGTGTGCCGAGGTGGGCGGAAAGCCCGTCTGCACCGGCCCGGACCGCTGACCCGAACCACCGACCCGACCGCTGACCCGAACCGCCGCCCAGGACCGCCGGCCCGAACCACCGACCCGGAACGCGCCACCGTCCGCCTTACCAGCCACCCCGGAACACCGCCACCACCCGATCCAGCCACCCGGGAACACTCCGTTTCCGTCGCCTGCCGTGGGAACACGGGACGTGTCCGCGATGCTGTCCCCCACAGGAGGTGATCGGCGATGGCCGACGGTCAGGCAGAGGGCGCGTTCCGTATCGAGCACGATTCGATGGGGGAGGTGCGGGTTCCGGTCGACGCGAAATGGCGGGCGCAGACCCAGCGGGCGGTGGAGAACTTCCCGATCTCGGGGCAGCGCATCGAACGCGCCCACATCCAGGCGCTGGCCCACATCAAGGGCGCCGCCGCCAAGGTGAACGCCGAACTGGGCGTGCTGGACAAGGACATCGCGGAGGCGATCCAGGAGGCGGCCCGTGAGGTGGCCGGCGGGGCATGGGACGAGCACTTCCCGGTCGACGTGTTCCAGACGGGGTCCGGCACCTCGTCCAACATGAACACCAACGAGGTGATCGCGACGCTCGCGACGGAGCGGCTCGGGCGCGAGGTGCATCCGAACGACCACGTCAACGCCTCGCAGTCGTCCAACGACGTCTTCCCGTCCAGCATTCACATCGCGGCCACCGGTGCCGTGATCCATGATCTGGTCCCGGCCCTGGAGCATCTCGCGGGCGCGCTCTCGCGCAAGGCCGTCGAGTTCGCCGATGTCGTGAAGTCCGGGCGGACGCACCTGATGGATGCCACTCCGGTGACGCTGGGGCAGGAGTTCGGCGGGTACGCGGCCCAAGTGCGGTACGGCGTCGAGCGGTTGCAGGCCTCGCTGCCGCGGCTGGCCGAACTGCCGCTCGGCGGGACCGCGGTCGGTACCGGCATCAACACCCCGCCCGGTTTCTCCGCCGCCGTGATCGCGGAGGTCGCGCTGGTCACCGGGCTGCCGCTGACCGAGGCGCGGGACCACTTCGAGGCGCAGGGCGCCCGGGACGGGATCGTCGAGACCAGCGGGCAGTTGCGGACCGTCGCCGTAGGACTGACGAAGATCGCGAACGATCTGCGGTGGATGGCGTCCGGGCCGCGCACCGGGCTGTCCGAGATCTCGCTGCCCGATCTTCAGCCGGGGTCCTCGATCATGCCCGGCAAGGTCAATCCGGTGATTCCGGAGGCCGTGCTGATGGTCGCCGCGCAGGTCGTCGGCAATGACGCGACCGTCGCGACCGCCGGGGCCGCGGGCAACTTCGAGCTCAACGTGATGCTCCCCGTGATCGCCAAGAACGTCCTGGAGTCGATCAGGCTGCTCGCCAATGTGTCGCGGCTGCTCGCCGACCGGACCGTGGACGGGATCGTCGCTCACCGGGAGCGCGCGCGTGAGTACGCCGAGTCGTCGCCGTCCGTCGTCACCCCGCTGAACAAGTACATCGGGTACGAGGAGGCCGCCAAGGTGGCCAAGAAGGCACTGGCGGAACGGAAGACGATCCGCCAGGTCGTGCTGGAGAACGGCTATGTGGAGCGCGGTGACCTGACCGTCGCCCAACTCGACGAAGCTCTCGATGTCCTGCGGATGACGCGTCCGTAACCAATTGTCGCCATGGCGAGAACCGTGACGCGCGCCGCAGCGTCGTATGCCCGGGGCACCTAATATCTCTTCATGACAGACGGTGGAGCGGTACGAGCGGTGGAAGCGGGTACGTCTACGGCCTTCTGGGCGCCCGGGAGTCAGATCCTGTGGCGTTACCGGGAGAACGCCGGACCGGGCTTCCACATCGCCCGCCCCGTCACGGTCGTGCGCGACGACGAGGAGCTGCTCGCCGTCTGGATGGCGCCCGGCACCGAGTGCGTGAGGCCGGTGCTCGCGGACGGTACGTCGGTGCACGTGGAGCCGCTGGAGACGCGGTACACCAAGCCGCGTACGGTCCAGCGCGACCACTGGTTCGGGACGGGCGTGCTGAAGCTGGCGCGGCCCGGTGAGCCCTGGTCGGTGTGGCTTTTCTGGGAGCCCGGATGGCAGTTCAAGAACTGGTACGTGAACCTTGAGGAACCGCAGGTCCGTTGGGACGGCGGAGTCGACTCCGTGGATCACTTCCTGGACATCTCCGTTCACCCGGACCGCAGTTGGCGCTGGCTCGACGAGGACGAGTTCGCGCAGGCCCAGCGGGACGGGCTGATGGATCCCCAACTCGCCGAGCGGGTAAGGAAAGCGGGCCGGTCGGCGGTCGAGACGATCCGTTCGTGGGGGGCTCCGTTCGCGGACGGCTGGCAGCACTGGCGCCCGGATCCGTCCTGGGCTGTACCTTCACTTCCGGAGGACTGGGACCGCACCCCCGCGCACATGTCCACATGAGACCCTTGATGCGCCCCCGGTCCGCAACCGTAGGATCGTCCTCCGCAAGGGCACAGCACAACTCCCGGGGCATGTACCGGGACTGACCAGACGTCACCGAGGGGCGGCAGGACGTGAGCGAGGGGTATCAGGGCAACAGCGGTTCGGGCCGCCGGTCCACCGGTGGCACAGGAACAGCCTCTGACCACGCGGGAATCCCGTTCCTGGGGCACGTATTCCGGGTATCGGCATTTCAGCGGGACGATCCGCACGTATGGCGTGCGGTCCCGGACGGACGGATTCGACACGCGTGACGGAGCACCCCACCTCCTTCGAGCGCCCTGGCGGCGCCGACCCCGCAGACCCCCGCGGGGCGCTCCTGCACACCTCGACGCCGTCCAGGCCGTCCGGTGGAGCCGGTTTACCGGCACAGGCACGCACCGGCGAGCCGCCTCCGGCGCCGGGTACGAGCAGCACGTCCCGCGCCAAGGGGAAGGACCCGACAGGTACCCCTGTGAAGCCCGAGCCCGATACCGCCGCAGCCGGCTCCGAGCACTCCCAGCCCTCGGCGGCCGAACCCGACACCCATCGCCCGCGCCCCGCGCCCGACGGCATCCCGGCCCAGCCGGGCGGCGGCGAGGTCTCCGACGCCGCCAAGGAGCGCCGTACGGGACAGGGGCTGCCGCTCGGCGCTCCCATGCCCATGCGGCGGGACGGGGACCGGCTGCGCTTCGTGGGCGCCGCGACCCGGCGGATCGCCCGTGGCATCGACCTCGACGAGATCGTCATGGGGCTGTGCCGGGCGACCGTGCCGACGTTCTCGGACGCGATCCTGGTCTATCTGCGCGACCCGCTGCCCGTGGGCGACGAACGGCCCACGGGTCCCGTCGTGCTGCGGCTGCGCCGTACCGACCGGATCCCGGAGGAGCGGGACACGGAGAACGGCTTCATGCCCGCGATACAGCCGGAGCAGCCCTCCGAACTGTCCGCGGTCACCGCCGAGTTGTGCGAGGTACGCCCCGGCGGCGCCCTCAACGAGGTGCTGCGGGGCGTCCGCCCGGTCTTCGCCGACTCACCCGCCGCGCGCGCCGCGCTGCCGGAACTCCTCGGCGAGGGCGGCGAGTTGATCGTCCCCGCGGGCCAGCGCGCGATCCTCGCGCCGCTGCGCGGCCGACGCCGGGTGATCGGCGCCGCGCTCTTCCTGCGCCGCCCCGAGCGCATGGCCTTCGAGGCGGACGACCTCCTGGTCGCGGCCCAGCTCGCCACGCACAGCGCCCTGGGCATCGACAAGGCCGTGCTCTACGGCCGTGAGGCGTACATCGCCGACGAGCTCCAGCGCACCATGCTCCCGGAGACCCTGCCGCGCCCCACCGGCGTTCGGCTGGCGTCCCGGTACCTCCCGGCCGCCGAGACGGCACGGGTCGGCGGCGACTGGTACGACGCGATCCCGCTGCCCGGCAGCCGGGTCGCTCTCGTCGTGGGCGACGTCATGGGGCACTCCATGACCTCGGCCGCGATCATGGGCCAACTCCGCACCACCGCACAGACCTTGGCGGGTCTCGACCTGCCCCCGCAGGAGGTCCTGCACCACCTCGACGAACAGGCCCAGCGGCTCGGCACCGACCGCATGGCGACCTGCCTCTACGCGGTCTACGACCCGGTCTCGCACCGCATCACCATCGCCAACGCCGGTCATCCGCCACCGGTGCTGCTGCACCTGGGCGGCCGGGCCGAGGTCCTGCGGGTGCCGCCCGGCGCCCCGATCGGGGTCGGCGGGGTCGACTTCGAGGCCGTGGAACTGGACGCGCCGGCCGGAGCGACGCTGCTGCTGTACACGGACGGGCTGGTCGAGTCGCGGCTGCGGGACGTGTGGACCGGGATAGAGCAGCTGCGCGAGAAGCTCGCCGCGGTCGCGCAGCTCACCGGACCGGATCACCCGCCGCCCCTCGAGGCCCTGTGCGACGAGGTGCTCGACATGCTCGGCCCGGGCGACCGGGACGACGACATCGCGCTGCTCGCCGCACGCTTCGACGGAATCGCGCCCAGCGACGTGGCGTACTGGTTCCTCGACCCGGAGGACTCGGCGCCCGGCCAGGCCCGCCGGCTGGCCCGGCGCGCGCTGGCCCGCTGGGGCATGGAGGACATGAGCGACTCCGTGGAGCTGCTGGTCAGCGAGGTCGTGACGAACGCCGTGCGGTACGCCTCGCGGCCCGTCACGCTCCGGCTGCTGCGCACCGACGTGCTGCGCTGCGAGGTCGGCGACGACGTGCCGCAGCTCCCTCGGCTGCGGCAGGCGCGGGCCACGGACGAGGGCGGACGCGGCCTGTATCTGGTCAACAGACTGGCCCGTCGGTGGGGAGCCACCCGGCTGAGCACCGGAAAGGTGGTCTGGTTCGAACTGAACCGGAATTAGACCTCGTCCAAAAGTTGCCGAGGTACCGGCGTGGGAGTTGACTGCTGGGGTACGCGAAGCGAAAGCGACCTACTTTCTTCCGAACAGGAGGACGCTCGTGACGCAGGCACCCCAGCACACTCCGGCGCCCCAGGACACTCCGTACACCACGAACAACGTCGGCATCCCGGTGGAGAGCGACGAACACTCGCTCACCGTCGGACCCGACGGCCCGATCCTGCTCCAGGACCACTACCTCATCGAGAAGATGGCCCAGTTCAACCGGGAACGGGTCCCCGAGCGGGTGGTGCACGCCAAGGGCTCCGGAGCGTACGGCTTCTTCGAAGTCACCAACGACGTCAGCCAGTTCACCCGGGCCGATCTCTTCCAGCCCGGCAAACGTACCGAGATGCTGGCCAGGTTCTCCACCGTGGCCGGTGAGCAGGGCTCGCCCGACACCTGGCGCGACCCGCGCGGCTTCGCCCTCAAGTTCTATACGGAACACGGCAATTACGACATGGTGGGCAACAACACCCCGGTCTTCTTCGTCCGGGACACCATCAAGTTCCAGGACTTCATCCGCTCGCAGAAGCGGCATCCGGTGACCGGGCTGCGCAGCAACGACATGCAGTGGGACTTCTGGACCCTCTCCCCCGAGTCGGCACACCAGGTGACCTGGCTGATGGGCGACCGGGGCATCCCGAAGACGTACCGCCACATGAACGGCTACAGCTCCCACACCTATATGTGGATCAACGGCGCCGGTGAGCGGTTCTGGGTCAAGTACCACTTCAAGACCGACCAGGGCATCGAGTACCTCACCCAGGCCGAGGCCGACGAACTGGCCGGGTCGGACGGCGACAAGCACCGCCGTGACCTGCACGAGTCGATCGACTCCGGGAACGCGCCGAGCTGGACCCTGAAGGTCCAGATCATGCCGTTCGAGGACGCGGCGGACTACCGCTTCAACCCCTTCGACCTGACGAAGATCTGGCCGCACGGGGACTACCCGCTGATCGACGTCGGCCGCATGACCCTGAACCGCAACCCGGACGACTACTTCGTCCACATCGAGCAGGCCTCCTTCGAGCCCTCGAACCTGGTGCCGGGCATCGGCCCCTCGCCGGACAAGATGCTGCTGGGCCGCCTGTTCTCGTACCCGGACGCCCACCGGTACCGGATCGGCCCCAACTACGCCCAGTTGCCGCCCAATCGGCCGCACTCACAGGTCAACTCCTATGCCAAGGACGGCCCGATGCGGTACGAGGCGTCCAACGCGGCCCGCCCGTACGCCCCGAACTCCTACGGCGGACCGGCTGCCGACTACGGGCAGTTCGGTGACCCGGCGAGCTGGCAGACCGCCGGTGAGCTCGTGCGCGAGGCAACCAAGTTGCACCGCGAGGACGACGACTTCGGCCAGGCCGGCACGATGGTCCGCGAGGTCCTGGACGACGCGGCCCGCGACCGGCTCGTGGCGAACGTGACCGGCCATCTGAAGGCCGATGTCTCCCGCTCGGTCCTCGACCGCGCCCTGCGGTACTGGCACAACATCGACAAGGAACTCGGCGACCGGATCGCGGCGAACTTCACCTAGCGGTACGGGAGTTCACCCAGCGGTACGAGAGAGGGGGGCCCGCGGCCCCCCCCGGCCCCCCCCGCCGCGGGGGGGGGGGGGGGGGTGTGGGGGGGGGGGGGGGGTGGGGGGGTGGGGGGGGGGGGGGGGGGGCCGGGGCCGGTGAT
>NZ_JBIWMV010000015.1:202107-297245 GCF_044766845.1 Streptomyces sp. NPDC101776
GGGTTACGGCCAAACCACCCAACGCTCACGCGGGCCCCGGTGCGGGGCCACCTCCCCCTCGGGGTAGGGGGGACCCCCCTGGGGTCCGTGCGGGGGCGCCCGGCGACCCGCCGGGCGCCCTCTCTCCGTGTGACCTGGCTACTGGTTGAGCTGGTCGAACGGGTTGTCCGTGTCGTCGCCGGTCGGTGTCACCGGCGGACTGATCGTCGGCGTCGGGGTGGGTGTCGGGGTCGGAGTCGGAGTCGGGGTCGGAGTCGGTGACTCCGTCGTCGGGGTCGGCGACGGCGACTTGGTCGTCAGGGTCGGGGACGGCGTCGCCGACTGGGTCGGGGTCGCCGTCGGCGTGAAGTCCGGCTCGACCGCCGCGCCCTGGTCGGTGTCCAGGTCGAACTTGGTGTTCGCCTTGGTCACCCCGAACATGTACGTCGCCCAGATCTGCGCCGGGTAGCCACCACCGTTGACACGGCCGCCGCCCGTGGTGATCAGGCCGGTCGCGCCGGTCAGCGGGACCTGGGCGTGGGTCTTGGCGTCCTCGCCGAACAGGCCCACCGACGTGACCAGGTCGGGCGTGTAGCCGGTGAACCAGGCCGACTTGTTGTTGTCGGACGTACCCGTCTTGCCCGCGACCTGCTGCCCGTCGCGCTTGCTGTTCTCGGCCACCGACACCTTCGCCGTACCGTCGTTGACCACACCGGTCAGCACCGAGGACACCGTGTCGGCGGCCTCGCGCGGGATGACCTGGGCGCCGATCGGGTTCGGCATGGTGACCGTGCGCGTGTTGTGCGCGACCGACTTGATGATCGCCGGGGTGACCTTCTTGCCATGGTTGTCGAAGGTGGCGTAGACACCGGCCATCTCCATCGGGCTCGCGCCCATGGTGCCCAGGGTCTGCGCCGGTACGGCCTTCAGGTCGCCGGTGTCCATGCCCAACTGGCCCGCGGTCTTCATGACCTTGTCCATGCCGACGTCGACACCGAGCTGTGCGAAGACCGAGTTGATGGACTTGTTCATCGCCGTCTGGACGGTGACCTTGCCGTAGTTGCCGTCGTCCTCGTTCTCCGGCGCGAACGCGATGTCGCTGCCCACGACCGGGCGCTTGCTGGTGCCGTCGTAGAGGGTGTCGGTCGTGATCGTCTTGCCGGACTGCGTCTTGGCCTCGTCGGCCAGTGCGGCTGCCAGGATCACCGGCTTGAACGTGGAGGCGGGCTGGTAGTCGGTGCGGGTCGCGTTGTTCGTGAAGTGCTTCAGATAGTCCACGCCGCCGTACATCGCCACGATCGCGCCCGTGCTGGGGTTCACGGACACCGCGCCGGGCTGGACGTTCCCGTCGACCTTGCGCTTCTTGGCGTCGAGCTTGCTGGTCAGCTGGGACTTGACGGACTTCTCCAGCTGGGCCTGCTTCTTCTTGTCGATGTTGAGCGTGATCGTCCAGCCGCCCGCGCTGACCAGCGTCTCGGCATCCTTGGTGTTGGCGGCCTGCCCGGAGTCGATCAGCTGCTTCTCCAGGGCCTCGTTGGCGGCGGTCACCATGTAGCCGGTCTGGCCCGCCATGCCGGCCTCGGCCTTGGGCGCCTCGGGGACCGGGAACTTCATGGCCTCGCGCTTGGTCGAGCTCAGCCAGTCCTGCCCGACCATGTTGTCCAGGACGTAGTTCCAGCGCGCCTGCACCAGCTTCCTGCCGGTGTCGGTCGCGATGGCCCAGTCGTACTGGTTCGGCGCCTGGAGGAGCGCGGCGAGATAGGCGCCCTGCTGGACGTCGAGGTCCTTGGCGTCGACACGGTAGTAGGCCTGGGCGGCCGCCTGGATGCCGTAGGCGCCGCGGCCGTAGTAACTGGTGTTGATGTACCCGGCGAGGATGTAGTCCTTGGACTTCTCGCGGTCCAGCTTCAGCGAGATGACCATTTCCTTCAGCTTGCGCGTGACGGTCTGGTCCTGCGTCAGGTAGTAGTTCTTCACGTACTGCTGGGTGATGGTCGAACCGCCCTGCGCGCCCTTGCCGGACAGCGTGTTGAGCAGGCCGCGGGCGGTGCCCTTGAGGTCGACGCCGGCGTCGCCGTAGAAGGTCTTGTTCTCGGCGGCGACGAACGTCTGCTGGACGGCCTTGGGGACCTGCGAGAGATCTACGTTCTCGCGGTTCACGTCGCCCTTGCGGGTCAGGACCGTGCCGTCGCTGTACTTGTAGACGTTGCTCTGCAGCTTCGCCTCCGCGTTGCCCACGGGGATGCTGATCATCATGTAGAGCACGATGAACGCGCCGATGCCGAGGAGACAGAAACCCAGGAACGTGCCGAGGATCTTCTTCCAGGTGAAGAGCCTGCGTATGAAGCTCTTGCCGTCCTTGGCACCCTTGGCACCCTTGGCGCTCTTGACACCCGTGGCACCCGTGGCACCTGTGGCGCCCGCGGTGTCCGCCCCCGACGAGCGGCGGGTCTTGGGCGCCGCGCGGTGGCCACCGCGTTGGCGCGCTCGTCTCTCTTCCGCTCGTCCCATGAGTCCGTTCCGCTCCGCTTCGCTCTCTTGTGCGCTGGTGTCACACAGGTTCACCCGTCAAGTCAGCTCAGAAAGCTAACACCAGGAGTTGTGACAAAGGGCTGTCGATCCGGGCCATTGCGGACGTGACAATCAGCACCCGCCCCTATGGAACCGACGTACGAGAGGGGTCGAGGGTTGCCATGGAGGGGTAATCTGATATCAGATTGCTAGAACAGAGATATGGGGGATCACCATGACCACGGACCCACTTGCGGACGTACCCGACATGCCCGCCCCGCACGTGCGCGAGTTCACCGCGCCCAGCATCGGCGGCGGACTCGCGCTCGTCCTCGGTCTGGTGGGGCTGTTCGGCTCCGCCGGACTGCTCGCCGCCGCCACCGCGGTCGACGCGCCCGGCGGCAAGGCCGCGCTGATCGTCGGCGGCATCCTCGTCTTCCTCAGCGCGATCATCGCGATGCGCGGGCTGAACACCGTGGCGCCGGGCGAGGCGCGGGTCGTGCAGCTCTTCGGGCGGTACCGGGGGACGATCCGGCAGGACGGGCTGCGCTGGGTGAACCCCTTCACCTCGCGCACGAAGATCTCGACCCGCGTCCGCAATCACGAGACCCCGGCCCTCAAGGTCAACGACGCCTACGGCAACCCGATCGAACTGGCCGCGGTCGTGGTGTGGAAGGTCCGCGACACCGCGCAGGCCACCTTCGAGGTGGACGACTACACCGAGTTCGTCGCCACCCAGACCGAGACGGCCGTACGGCACATCGCCATCGAGTATCCCTACGACGCCCACGACGAGGGCGGGCTCTCGCTGCGCGGGAACGCCGAGGAGATCACCGAGAAGCTCGCCGTCGAGCTGAGCGCCCGCGTCGAGGCGGCCGGTGTCCAGATCATCGAGTCCCGCTTCACGCACCTCGCGTACGCGCCGGAGATCGCCTCGGCGATGCTCCAGCGGCAGCAGGCCGGTGCGGTCGTCGCGGCCCGGCGGCAGATCGTCGACGGAGCGGTCGGGATGGTCGAGGCGGCGCTGGCCCGGATCACCGAACAGGACATCGTGGAGCTGGACAACGAACGGAAGGCGGCGATGGTGTCCAACCTGCTGGTGGTGCTCTGCGGGGACCGGGCGCCGCAGCCCGTGCTGAACACGGGGACGCTGTACCAGTGACGGTTCCCTCCGGGGGTCCGGCCCCCCAGCCCCGGCCGCAGCAGCGCAAGCAGGTGCTGCTGCGGCTGGACCCGTCCGTGTACGAGGCGATCGCACGGTGGGCCGGGGACGACCTGCGGTCCGCCAATGCGCAGATCGAGTTTCTGTTGCGCAGGGCGTTGGCGGAGGCGGGGCGGCTTCCCGGCGAGGCGGGACCACTGCCGCGTCGTGGCCGGCCTCCCGCGCCACCTCAATGACAGAACCGTGACAATCGGCTCCCACCTGCGCACCCACACCCCCGGCCATGATCTACACACCGTGCGTATACACCCCGGGTATACCCCGTGTGTAGAGTGCTCCGCATGTCCATCGGTCACACCCTCCTGGGGCTCCTGGAGTCCGGCCCGCGTCATGGTTACGACCTGAAGCGCGCCTTCGACGAGAAGTTCGGTCACGACCGGCCGCTGCACTACGGCCAGGTCTACTCGACGATGTCCCGCCTGCTGAAGAACGGTCTCGTCGAGGTCGACGGCATCGAGGCCGGCGGCGGTCCCGAGCGCAAGCGGTACGCGATCACCGACGCCGGGATCACCGACGTACAGCAGTGGCTCGCGACGCCGGAGAAGCCCGAGCCGTATCTGCAGTCGGCCCTCTACACCAAGGTCGTCCTCGCGCTGCTCACCCATCGCGACGCGGCCGAGATCCTCGATGTGCAGCGCTCCGAGCATCTGCGCAGCATGCGCATCCTGACCGACCGCAAGCGCAAGGGCGATCTCGCGGACCAGTTGATCTGCGACCACGCCCTCTTCCATCTGGAGGCCGACCTGCGGTGGCTGGAGCTCACCGCCGCGCGCCTCGACAAACTCGCCGAGGTGGTGGCCAAGTGACGACACATCCCGCCGGTTCCCTGCTCGCGGCCCACGAGCTGCGCAAGGCCTACGGTCCGACGACCGCGCTCGACGGCGCGGAATTCTCCATCCATCCCGGTGAGGTCGTCGCCGTGATGGGGCCCTCCGGGTCCGGGAAGTCGACGCTGCTGCACTGTCTCGCCGGGATCGTGCCGCCCGACTCGGGCTCGATCACGTACAACGGGCAGGAGATGGCGACCATGACCGACGCCCAGCGCAGTGCGCTGCGCCGCTCGGAGTTCGGGTTCGTGTTCCAGTTCGGCCAGTTGGTGCCCGAGCTGACCTGCGTCGAGAACGTCGCGCTGCCGCTGCGGCTGAACGGCACCTCCCGCAAGGAGGCCGAGCGGGCCTCGCTCCTGTGGATGGAGCGGCTGGAGGTCGACGACCTCGCCAAGAAGCGGCCCGGTGAGGTCTCCGGCGGTCAGGGGCAGCGCGTCGCCGTGGCCCGCTCGCTGGTCACCAGCCCGCGGGTGCTGTTCGCCGACGAGCCGACCGGCGCGCTCGACTCGCTCAACGGCGAGCGGGTCATGGAGCTGCTGACCGAGGCGGCCCGGTCCACGAACGCGGCCGTCGTGCTGGTCACGCACGAGGCACGGGTGGCCGCCTACTCGGACCGCGAGATCGTCGTACGGGACGGGAAGTCCCGGGACATGGAGCGGATCGTATGAACGTGCGTCAGTGGGCCAGAGACCTGGCCATGGGGATGCGGTTCGCCTTCGGCGGCGGGCGTGAGGGCTGGGTGCGGGCCGGGCTGACGGCCGTCGGTGTCGGGCTCGGGGTGGCGCTGCTGCTGCTCACCACGGCACTGCCGAACGCGCTGTCGCAGCGCAGCGACCGCGGCAACGCCCGGCAGGACTTCACCTACAGCGGGAAGCAGTTGGCGAAGGCGGACAACACCCTCGTCATCGCCGACTCGGACACCACGTTCCGCGACAAGGACGTGCGCGGCCGGATGGTGGAGCCCGAGGGCACCAAGGCGCCGCTGCCGCCGGGGGTCGCGAAGTTCCCCGCGCCGGGCGAGATGGTCGTCTCCCCCGCGCTGAAGAAGCTCCTGAAGTCCGACTCCGGGAAGCTGCTGCGCGAGCGCCTGCCCTACCGGGTCACCGGCACCATCGCGCAGGCCGGGCTCATCGGGCCCGCCGAACTCGCCTACTACGCGGGCGGAAAGGATCTCAAGCAGCTCCAGTCCGGCAGCAATATCGAACGCATCAACTACTTCGGGCCCTCGCCCAACACCCAGCCGGACGAGCTCGACCCGATCCTGCTGCTGCTGATCCTGATCGTGTTCGTCGTACTGCTGCTGCCGGTCGCCGTGTTCATCGCCGCGGCCGTGCGCTTCGGCGGCGAACGCCGGGACCGCCGGCTGGCGGCACTGCGGCTGGTCGGGGCGGACGGGCGGATGGCGCGCCGGATCGCGGGCGGCGAGGCGCTCGCGGGGGCGCTCCTCGGGCTCGTCTTCGGCACCGGGTTCTTCCTGGTCGGGCGGCAGTTGGCGTCCCTGCTGGAGGTGCGGGACATCAGCCTGTACCCCAGCGACCTCAACCCGTCGCCCGCGCTCGCGCTGCTGGTCGCCGTCGCCGTACCGGCCGCGGCCGTGCTGGTGACGCTGCTCGCGCTGCGCGGGGTCGTCATCGAGCCGCTCGGCGTGGTCCGCAAGGCGAAGCCGCCGCGGCGCCGGCTGTGGTGGCGGCTGCTGATGCCGCTGGCCGGCCTCGCGATGCTCTACCCGATGATCGGGCAGGGCAACACCAACGGGAACTTCAACCAGTACCTGGTGACCGGCGGCACGGTCCTGCTGCTCGTCGGCATCACCGCCCTGCTGCCCTGGGTCGTCGAGGCCACCGTGGCCCGGCTGAACTCCGGCTCGGTGTCCTGGCAACTCGCCGTCCGCAGGCTCCAGTTGAGCAGTGGTACGGCGGCCCGCATGGTCAACGGCATCGCGGTGGCGGTGGCCGGGGCGATCGCGCTGCAGATGCTGTTCGCCGGGGTCGAGGGCGACTACACCAAGGAGACCGGCAACGACGTGAACCGGGCCCAGATGGAGGTCTCCGTGGGCAGCGGCGTTCCTCTCACCGAGGTCGGGCGGCGGCTGGCGCGGACCGAGGGCGTGCGCCGTACGTCGGCCATCTCGCAGGCCTCGGTCGGCGAGCGGGCGAAGAACCCGAACAACGAGCTGGAGGTCTCCGTCGGCAGCTGCGCCGAACTGCGCGAGGTGGGGAGTCTGCCGTCCTGCCGGGACGGTGACATCTTCCGGATCGTCCGCGGCAGCTACGACGCCGAGACGAAGAAGCTGGCCACGGCCGGCAACACGGTGTACTTCGACCCGGCGTGGGACGGGTCGTCGAGCACCTCGACGCCGACGCCGTGGAAGGTGCCCGCGGGTCTGAAGACGGCACAGCCGCGCGAGGACCCGACCGGTTATGCCCGCGGCGGTCTGTTGATCACGTCGGGCGCGCTGCCCGCGAACGCGGCGCACGTCCTGGACCAGCACGTGTTCGTCTCGCTTGACCCGTCGGTGGCGGACGCGAGCGACCAGGTGCGCAACACCGCCGCGCGGATGAACCCGCTGGCGGACGTGTTCATGCTGACGTCCACCCGGCAGTCGCTGCAGTTCAAGTCGATCCGCACCGGGCTGTTCGTCGGCGCCGGCTGTGTGCTGCTCCTCATCGGGGCGAGTCTGCTGGTGTCGCAGCTGGAGCAGTTGCGGGAGCGCAAGAAGCTGCTGTCGGCGCTGGTCGCCTTCGGCACCCGGCGGCGCACGCTGAGCCTGTCGGTGCTGTGGCAGACGGCGATCCCGATCGGCCTCGGCCTGGTGCTGGCCACGGCGGTGGGGATGACCCTGGGCGCGGTGCTGCTGAAGATGACCGACACCTCGGTGCGCATCGACTGGTCGAGCGTGCTGGCGATGTCCGGCATCGGCGCGGGGGTCGTCCTCGGGGTGACCCTGCTGAGCCTGCCGCCGCTGCTGCGGATGATGCGGCCGGACGGGCTGCGCACGGAGTAGTCCGCCCGCAGCCGTCCGCTCACCGGCAGGTCAGAGGCCGTACTCCCGCACCACGCGCCGGACTTGGGCGAACAGCATGCCCACGTTCACCGACTTGCGGCAGACGACCACGGCGACGACGTCCTGTTGCTCGGTCATCCGCACGAACAGATGGGTGAGGTTCTCGCTGTTGACGAGGATCTCCTGGAAGTAGTGGTGGTCGCTGGTGATCCCGCGACGTTCCTTGAAGACGTCCTCGATCATCGCGACCGTCCGGCCCTGGAACAGGTCGAGGGTCGCACCCGCCAGCAGGTCGAGGACCTCTGGCGGGTGGTTGTCGATGGTCTCGTACGACAGCAGCATGCCGGTGGACATGTCGACCACACCCGAGGCCACACAGTCGGGGGCATCGGTGCGGAGGGTTTTGACCAGGCCCATCACCTGGTCGGAGAATCCTGGGGTCATACGTTTCGTCGCCATCCCTTCACACTCCTTCTGATGCCTTCTCAGTGAGGATCGACTCGATGCGGTCGAGCGTCGGCCGGGCCGCGAGGTGCAGCCGGTCGACGTCCATCCCCTCGTCGCCGAGCACCACCATCAGCGCGGTGTCGCCCACGGCGTAGGTCGCGGCACAGCCGTGACTGCCGTACGTCACCGTCTGGCGCAGCGTGCCGCGATCGGTGGCCTCGGCGGTGCGCCGGGCCAGGCCCAGGCCGGCCGCGGCCAGCGCGGCGAGGGCTTCCGGGTCGATCGTGTCGGCGGTGTCGGCCGCGATGAGCAGTCCGTCGGCGGCCGTGAGCGCGGTGTCGGTGACACCGCTCACCTTTTCCCGCAGTTCGCGCATTTCCAGTGCCAGGGCTTTGTGATCCACTTACTCAACTCCCCTAAAACTGATCGCATTTGTTCATGAGGGTCATTTCGAGGTTCCGTTCCGCATGCGGAAGAACCCTTTCCAACCCGCCCCGCTCTTTTCGGGGACGAGAGTCTCGGTGATGCCGCTGGCGCCCGGATTCCGGCGCGGCAGGGCGGTCGGTTCGGTGAACTGCGCCGGCGCGGGCGCCGGTTCACGACGCGCTACGGCGAGCCCGCCGGGCGGCACCCGCACCGGGATCGGCACGGGTGTGTCCGCGCACTCCAGCAGTCCCTCGGCGAGCATTCGCGCGACCTCGGCGGTGACCGTGTAGACCGCGCGCCCGGTACGGAACGCGAGATCGCGGGCGGTACGGCGGCCGTCGGCATGGGCCAGCAACTCCCGTTGCAGCAGCCCGAGTCCGGCCTCGTCGAGGGCGTACGCCGGGGGCCGCGGGCGCTCCCGGTCGGGGCGTACGGGGTACGGCAGCGAGGTGATCGCGACGAGTTTCCGGGCCGCGTCCTGGAGCAGCCGGACCGAGGGCTCGCCGAGTGTGACGGGGGCGAACGGCCGCTCGTCCGGGGCGAGTTCGCAGTCGTCGACATCTCCGGCGACGACCGCGAAGGCCGCGTCGTGCAGGGCCAGCACACACACGATCCGCAACTGGGCGGCGCCCGCGTACCCGTGGGCGATCAGCCCGTCCAGCGGCCAGCGCGTGCCGCCCGACTCCCGTACCAGATCGGCCCATTGCTCACCGCCGATCCGGCCGGAGCGCAGCAGCAGCGCCTCCGGGCCGGGAGCGCCCGGACTCTCCACGGCGACGACGAGTCCGCCGCGCAGATGGAAGGTGCCGCCGGGGCTGCCGGACACCCGCAGTCCCCCGGTGAACTCCTCGCGCCCGCAGGCCGCGAGAGAGCGCGCGAGCAGGTCGTGACCGGCCCGGCCGAGGGAATCCCGAATGCCCGACATCACTCCCCTAGGCTTTTCGTACACGCACCTGCCGTGTAGCGCTGAGGGGTGAAGGTTTATCAGTCCGGGCGCATATTCCGGCGGGGTTCTTCCTACCTGCCTGCGGGTGACGGAAGTTGAGAATTCCCGCCGTTCGATTTCCTTTGTCCGACGCTCATTTGACCGAACGGGAGCGGGTCAGCCGCCGGTCCGGCCGGTCAGTTGCCGGTCCCCAACACCCGTACCGGCAGCGGTCGCAGGGCCTCACGGAGGGCGGCGGCGAGCTCCTGGTACTCGGCGCGGCGAGCCGCGCCGGTGCGCATCGCGAGGGCGATCCGGCGGGTCGGGGCGGGCTCGGCGAAGTAGCCGGTGAGAAGCAGGTCGTTGCGGGTCGTCTCGACGCGTACGGCGGTGCGCGGCAGGAGGGTGACCCCGAGCCCGCCGGCGACGAGCTGCACCAGTGTGGAGAGCCCGGCCGCGGTCGTGGTGACGGGGGCGTCCGCCCGTCCCGCCTCGCGGCAGATGTCGAGGGCCTGGTCGCGCAGACAGTGCCCCTCGTCCAGGAGCAGCAGGTTCAGCTCGCGCAGTGCCTCGCGCGGGATGCCGCTGCGGCCACCGAGAGGATGGCCAAGAGGCGTGACGAGGACGAAGTCCTCGTCGAACAGCGGGAGTTCGACCACTCCGGGCACACCGAGCGGCACGGCGAGCAGCAGCAGGTCGAGCCGTCCGGTGGTCAGCCCGTCGAGCAGGTTCGCGGTCTGCTCCTCGTGCACCTGGAGGTCGAGGTCCGGATACCGGTCGTGCACCAGCCGCAGCACGGTCGGCAGCAGATACGGCGCGACGGTGGGGATGACCCCGAGCCGCAGCGCCCCGGTGAACGGGGCCCGCACGGCCTCCGCCTCCGCCAGCAGCGCCACGACCTCCTCCAGCACCGCCTTCGCCCGTACGGCGAGCCGCTCGCCGGCGGGCGAGAGGAGCACCTTGCGGGTGGTGCGCTCCAGGAGAGTGACACCGAGGGTGTCCTCCAGCGCAGCGACGGCTCCGGACAGGGCGGGCTGGCTCATGCCGATCGCGGCGGCAGCGTCCCGGAAGTGCAGATGCTCGGCGACCGCGGAGAAGGCGCGCAACTGGGCCAGGCTGGGCTGGCGCCTCTTACTCGTATTACTAACGGTCACTGATAACCGCCTCCGATCAACATGACCCAGTGTAGCTATTTCCACAATCAATGCACGTTGTGCCAGGATCAGGGCCGTCCAACCCACGAGAAGCGCCCCTTCTTCCGGGGTGCTTCTCCGCTACAAGGAGAGCCTGTGCTCACTGTCGGTGACAAGTTCCCGTCGTTCGATCTGACCGCCTGCGTCTCGCTGGAGAAGGGCGAGGAGTTCGAGCGAATCACTCACAAGACCTACGACGGTTGGAAAGTGGTCTTCGCGTGGCCCAAGGACTTCACCTTCGTGTGCCCCACCGAGATCGCCGCCTTCGGCAGGCTGAACGCCGAGTTCGCCGACCGTGACGCCCAGGTGCTCGGCTTCTCCGGCGACTCCGAGTTCGTCCACCACGCCTGGCGCAAGGACCACGCCGATCTGCGCGACCTGCCGTTCCCGATGCTGGCCGACTCCCGGCACGAGCTGATGCGGGACCTCGGCATCGAGGGCGAGGACGGCTTCGCCAAGCGCGCGGTGTTCATCGTGGACCAGAACAACGAGATCCAGTTCTCCATGGTGACCGCGGGCTCGGTCGGCCGTAACCCCAAGGAGGTCCTGCGGGTCCTCGACGCGCTCCAGACGGACGAGCTCTGCCCGTGCAACTGGACCAAGGGCGAGGCCACGCTGGACGCGGGCGCGCTGCTGGCCGGGAAGTGACCTGAGATGTCACTGGACGCCCTGAAGTCCGCCATACCGGACTACGCCAAGGACCTGAGGCTCAACCTCGGTTCGGTCATCGGCAACTCCGAGCTGCCGGCGCAGCAGTTGTGGGGCACGGTGCTCGCCACGGCGATCGCGTGCCGATCGCCGCTCGTGCTGCGGGAGTTGGCGCCCGAGGCGAAGGCACAGCTGTCGCCGGAGGCGTACACCGCGGCCAAGTCCGCCGCCGCGATCATGGCCATGAACAACGTCTTCTACCGGACGCGGCATCTGCTGTCCGACCACGAGTACGGCAGCCTGCGGGCGGGGCTGCGGATGAACGTCATCGGCAACCCCGGGGTCGACAAGGTCGACTTCGAGTTGTGGTCGTTCGCCGTGTCCGCGATCAACGGGTGCGGGATGTGTCTCGACTCGCACGAGCAGGTGCTGCGCAAGGCGGGGGTCGAACGGGACGTGATCCAGGAGGCGTTCAAGATCGCGGCGGTGGTGGAGGCGGTGGGGGTCACGCTGGAGGGGGAGGCGGTGCTGGCGGCTGTGTGAGCTCGGCCGCGGGTCGGCTCGCCGGGGGCTCCGGCCCCCAGCGGGTCTACGGCGTCGGGTCCGACGGTTCGATCGCTGTCGCGCCCCGCGGCTTCGGGGATTGCGGAGACACCGGGTCCTGGGAGTACGACTTCAGGTAGCCCACCACCGTGTTGAGCACCGCGACCAACGGCACTGCCACCACCGCCCCGCCGATCCCCGCGACCATCCCACCCGCGGCGACCGAGAGGACCACCGCGAGGGGGTGCACCCGGACCGCGCGGCCCAGGATGAAGGGCTGGAGGATGTGGCCCTCGATCTGCTGCACGGCCAGGACCACCGCCAGGGTCATCAGGGCCGTGAACACGCCCTGGGTGACCAGCGCGACGACCACCGCCAGCGCGCCGGAGGCCACCGCGCCGACCAGGGGGATGAACGAGAACAGGAAGATGAAGACGGCGAGCGGCACGGCCATCGGTACGCCGAGGAAGTAGATGCCGATGCCGATGCAGACGGCGTCGATGAACGCCACTATCACCGTGCCGCGGACGTAGGCCGTCAGCGTGCGCCAGGCGCGCGGGCCCGCGCCCGCCATCGCCGGCCGGGCCGCGGCGGGCACCAGCTTCAGCGACCACTGCCAGATGCGCGGGCCGTCGTAGAGGAGGAAGAGGGTCGAGAAGACCGTCAGGAGGATGCCGGTCAGGGCCTCGACGATGACCTGGACGCCTTCCAGGCCGGCCGAGGTGATCTGGTCGGTGTTGGCTCCGATGGCCTCGCGGAGGTTCTTGGCGATCTGGTTGATCTGCTTCTCGGTGACGTGGAAGGGGCCCTTGAGCAGCCAGTTGCGCAGATCGTCGACGCCGTTCTGGACCTGGTCGGAGAGGTTGTCGATGTTCGCCATGACCTGCCAGGTCACGAACCAGCCGATCAGCCCCATCACGACGAAACCGAGGATCGCGGTGAGCGCCGTGGCCACCCCGCGCGGGAAGCCGTAGCGGATGAGGCGGGTCACCGTCGGCTGGAGCAGTGCCGTGATCAGGAGGGCGGCGACGAAGGCCAGGACGACCAGTTGGACGGCGCTGATGACGCGCATCAGCACCCAGACCGTGCCGGCCAGGATCAGCAGCCGCCAGCCGGCCTCGGCGGCGACCCGTACGCCCCAGGGCACGGCGAGCGCCGGCTCGGGGCGGTCACGGGCGACGACGACGACCGGTACGGGCTGCGGGGGTTGGGGGTCGTCGACGGCCGGTTCGGGCGCCGCCTCGGTGTGTTCCTTCGCCATCTCCGTACGGCGCTCGTCCAACCGCTCCCCCATCTCGCTCAGTCCGGCGCCGACCTTGCCGAGCCATCCTGGTACTCGCGACATGATTCGTCCTCTTCCCCCGTCTTGCCCCACTACTCCCCCCAGGAGTCGCTGCGTGTCCGACCGTACAGGTCGAAGGCCCCTCCCCCTATGACGGGGAGGGGCCTTCTGAGGTTGAGCGGCCCGGAACGGGCGTCCGACCTAGTACCAGCTGTTCGCCTGCCAGAACGACCAGGCCTCGCACGGGCTGCCGTAGCGGCTGTCCATGTAGTTGAGGCCCCACTTGATCTGGGTGGCCGGGTTCGTCTGCCAGTCGGAACCGACGGACGACATCTTGGAACCGGGCAGGGCCTGGAAGAGACCGTAGGCACCGGAAGAGGCGTTGACCGCGCGGTAGTTCCAGCTGGACTCGTGGTCCACGATGTTGCTGAAGCACTGGTACTGACCGCTGGGCACCATCGAGGCGGCCATCGACTGGATCTGCGCGACCGTGTAGGAGCTCTGCACGGGGAAGCTCGACGAGGACGAGCCTGCCTTGGCAGCCGCGGCCTTGGCCTCGGCCTTCTCCTTGGCAGCCTTCTCCGCCTTCTCGGCAGCCGCCTTCTTGGCGACCGCGGTCTTGGCGGCGGCCAGGCGGGCCGACTCCTCCGCGTCCTTCTTGGCGCTCGCGTCGGCCTGGATCGCCTGGGCGTCGGCCTGCTGCGTCAAGGAGGCGGTCTGCACCTGGGCCTGCTGACCGGTGGGGATGTCCGCCAGGAGCGTGGTGTCGGCTGCCGTCGTCTCGGCGTCATTGTTCTGCGCCTGTGCGACGCTGCCCGAGGCAACGCCTACGACGCTTCCGACGGCGGTGACCGCGGTGGCCGAAGCCACTGCGAATCCCCGGACCGAAATCCGGCTCACACGGTTTCCTTCCAGCATCGCCCGCTTCGGTGACCCTGGCGGACGCAATCGTGCCCCTGAACGCTGGCCTCCCAACTGCGGGGTCACGGGAGGCACGGGCCCGGTGGGCGACTCCCGCTCGGGGAGCGCCGCGTGAAGAGCGGGCGGCATACGACTTCGCTGTGGAGTTGGCGGTGATGCTCAAGGGTGCGTACCTCCCCCACTACCTAAAGTGCGGGGGTACCCCCAGGGGTACACGTGTGTCGTATGCGGGGCCTGACAGAAACGAGACTCTGCCGTAACCGGACGCCGGGTGGCAATTCTGAGTTGCGTGTGAAAGCTCACATCCCGTTTGCCCCAAGGGATTTGGAGAAACAGTGAGACGCCGAAGCGCCGCCCCGCTAAGCTTCTTGGCTTCGCGGGACGGCGCCAACTGGCGGTTACCGCCTCAGATTTGGCCGTCCTCCAGCATTTCGGTCACAAGCGCCGCGATCTGGGACCTCTCGGACCTCGTGAGGGTCACATGCGCGAAGAGCGGATGACCCTTCAGCTTCTCCACCACGGCGACGACACCGTCGTAGCGGCCGACCCTCAGGTTGTCCCGCTGGGCCACGTCATGGGTGAGGACCACCCGTGAGTTGGCCCCGATCCGGGACAGGACGGTCAGCAGGACGTTCCGCTCCAGGGACTGCGCCTCGTCCACGATCACGAACGCGTCGTGCAGCGAGCGGCCGCGGATGTGGGTGAGCGGCAGGACCTCCAGCATCCCGCGGGCGGTGACCTCCTCGATGACCTCGCGGCTGGTGACCGCGGACAGCGTGTCGAAGACCGCCTGGGCCCAGGGGCCCATCTTGTCGGCCTCGGAGCCGGGCAGATAGCCCAGCTCCTGTCCGCCCACCGCGTACAGCGGCCGGAAGACCATCACCTTCTTGTGCTGGCCGCGCTCCAGGACCGCCTCCAGACCCGCGCAGAGCGCGAGCGCGGACTTGCCGGTGCCGGCCCGGCCTCCCATCGACAGGATCCCGATGTCCGGGTCGAGCAGCAGATCCAGCGCGATGCGCTGCTCCGCGCTGCGGCCCTTGATGCCGAACGCCTCCCGGTCGCCGCGTACGAGGCGGACGTTGCCGTCGGCCGTGACCCGCCCCAGCGCGTTGCCGCGCTCGGACTGGATCATCAGTCCGGTGTGGACGGGAAGGTCGGAGGCTTCCGGGACGAAGACGCGGCCTTCCTCGAAGAGGATGTCCACCTGTTCGCCGGGCAGGGTCAGTTCGGACATTCCGGTCCAGCCGGAGGAGCCCGTGATGGCGAGTTCCGCGCGGTACTCCTCGGCGAGGAGTCCGACGGACGACGCCTTGATCCTGAGCGGAAGGTCCTTCGACACGACGGTGACGTCGTACCCCTCGGCCTGCAGGTTGCGGGCGACCGCGAGGATGCGGGAGTCGTTGTCCCCCAGGCGATAGCCACTGGGCAGCACGCTGGGGTCCGAGTGGTTGAGCTCGACCCGGACTGTTCCGCCGAGTTCCCCGATGGGGATGGGGGCGTCGAGGCGACCGTGCCGGACGCGGAACTCGTCCAGCAGGCGCAGGGCCTGTCGGGCGAAGTAGCCGAGTTCGGGATGGTGCCGCTTGGCCTCCAGCTCTGTGACCACGACGATCGGCAGCACGACTTCGTGCTCCTCGAAGCGGTTCAGCGCGTTCGGGTCGGCCAGCAGAACGCTGGTGTCGATGACATAAGTGCGCCGGTCAGGCAGACGGCGCTTTGTGCTGGTCACCACGGAAGGACGTACCCCCTCGGAAGAGGTCGGGGAGCGACGGAGAGGAGCTGGACCGGTCCAGGCCGCGATGCGCGGGCCGGAGACCGGCCCTCCGTCTCGCCCGTACTGACCGCACGGTCGAACTGGTGCAAAGGGCCTCCCGGGCGGACGGCCCCGTGCCGTCCGCTGAGATCCGACACCCGTGGTTCGGGCGTCGACCTGCTTGGCTTATGCCCTCGAACATGCGCCGCCATGCCACGGCATATGACGGCGCGCCGGTGAACTCCTTGTTACTTCCGTACCAGAGGGGGGTAGACGCGGCGACGTGCCCGCTCTTCCGCCGTCATCCGCCGTAACGCCGGTGTCGCGCGGCGTAGTCACGCATCGCGCGCAGGAAGTCGACCTTGCGGAAGGCCGGCCAGAAGACCTCGCAGAAGTAGTACTCCGCGTGGGCCGTCTGCCACAGCATGAATCCGGACAGCCGCTGCTCGCCGCTGGTGCGGATCACCAGATCGGGGTCGGGCTGTGCGCCCGTGTAGAGGTGCTTGCCGATGAGGTCGACATCCACGTGGTCGGCGAGCTCCTCCATGGAGGTGCCCTTGTCGGCGGCGTCCAGGATCATCGAGCGGACCGCGTCGGCGATCTCCTGGCGGCCGCCGTAGCCGATGGCGACGTTGACGAGTATCCCGTCGATGTGCGCGGTGGACTCCTCCGCCTCCTTGAGGGCGGACTGCATCCCCGAGGGCAGCAGGTCGAGGGTGCCGACGTGGTGCACGCGCCAGCGGCCGTCCGCGGCGAGGGAGCTGACGACGTTCTCGATGATGCCGAGCAGGGGGCCGAGTTCGTCCTGGGGGCGGTCGAAGTTGTCCGTCGACAGCAGCCACAGGGTGACGACCTCGACGTCCGTCTCGCTGCACCAGCCGAGGAACTCCTCGATCTTGTCGCCGCCGGCCCGGTGTCCCTGGACGGTGGTGGAGCCGGCGGCCTTCGCCCAGCGCCGGTTGCCGTCCATGATGACGCCGATGTGCTTGGGCACCGACGCGTGGTCGAGATGGCCTCCCACCCTGCGTGCGTAGAACCTGACCAGCAGGCGGCGCAGGGTGTCGCGCACGTTCACGTGTTGTCAGCCCCTCCGTGGATGGCGTCCCCGGCTGCGAAGCCTACCCCCGCTGTGACCCCGATTCCCCAAGGGGTGTCTGGGCTCATCCCGGTTCGGCACGAAGGTCGGAACCGGGTCCCGTGATGTCTTCCGCGCGCGGAAGAGCGGGCGGACGAGGGAGCGCGGAGCAGCGGGCACGAAAACGGGCACAAAAAATCGGGCCGGTCCGTGGGGGGGATACGGACCGGCCCGAGGGGGGGTTTCCACCATAACCCTTCGTAAGTGATGCTGCGTGCATCGGCGCTCCACAACTACTCTCCGAAACCGTCCGACGACGCGTCAGGGGGTCCGGAAGCCCTGATTCCGGCCCTGATCATGGCCGGTTCACAGCGGATTCCGAGGAGAACGTGGAGGTTTTCCGCCGACCCGCGGCGTGTCGCTCGCAGGGGTGACGCCGTCAGTGAACGTCCGCTTGACGGGGCAGGGCACCGCGCGGCCCCCTCCACCGCACGGTACCGACCGCGCGGCTTTGCTCACGCGAATTACCTTGGCCCGAACTTACGTGAGGTCATGGGCGGGATGCGAGTCGATCTCGATAACGATGTGGAAAATCCGTGCACATATGGGGGACGTGAGGTGACGTCCCCCGGTGCGGCTCACGGCGGAGCTCACGCGGTGGGTTTGCGGACGTCGAAGAGGTGGCGGGTGCTGTAGGTCACGAACGGGCCCGTGGTCTCGATCTGCTCGTGCAGGGCGCGGAGTTGGGGCTCGTAGGCCTCGACCGTGAAGTCGGGGACCATCCAGATCACCTTGCGGAGGAAGTGGACGACGGCCGCGATGTCGTGGAACTCCATGCGCAGCCGCTCGGCGCGCAGGCCGATGATCTCCAGGCCCGCGGCCTCGGCGCCGGCCCGCTCGGCTTCGGGGTCACGGGCGCCGCTCACGCTCTCCGGCTGCGTCCCCAGGAAGTACTCGACGAGTTCGAAGGCGCTGCGGGGGCCGACGTGCTGGGCGAAGTACGTGCCGCCGGGGCGCAGGACACGGGCGATCTCCGGCCAGTGGGCGCGGACCGGGTGGCGGCTGAGGACCAGGTCGAACGCGGCGTCGGCGAAGGGCAGCGGGGCGTCCTCGGGCGCGGCGACCACGACGACGCCGCGGGAGCGGAGCAGTTCGGTGGCCCTGGCGACGTTCGGCGGCCAGCCCTCGGTGGCGGCGACGAGCATCGGGGGCTGCGCGGCGGCCCGGCTCAGGGCGAAGTCGAAGACCTCCCCTCCCCCGGTTTGGACGTCCAGCGCCGTGGTCGCCCGGCACAGCCGGTCACCGGCGGAACGCGCGTACCCCCACGAGGGGCGCGCCTCAGTGGCCCGGCCCTCGAACCAGGAGAAGTCCCAGCCCTCGGTGGGGACGGCCACGCCCTCCGCGACGAGGTCGTCGAAGCCGCCCGTGCCGCCCGTACCGCCCGTGCCGCTCCCGCTGTTGTCCATGGGGCGATGGTCGCAGGGTGATGTCGGTGGCCGCTGCTAATTTCGCCAGCATGACCAACGACGGAGACACGGACGCGCTGTACCACGAGAGCGAGAAGGCGACCCTGCACAGAAGCCTGAACCGGCTCCGGGACGCGGTCCGGTGGAAACTGGAGGGACTGGACGAGGAGCAGGCCAGACGCCCGATGACACCCTCGGGCACGAGTCTGCTCGGCCTGGTGAAGCATCTGGCGTCGGTGGAGTACGGCTGGTTCGTGCAGAGCTTCGGCCGCGAGGTGGAGCCCCTGTGGTTCGACCCTTACACGGACGAGGACATGACCGCGGGCCCGGAGGAGACGACAGAACAGATCATCGCCTTCTACGGCCGCGCCCGCACCGCCGCGGACCACGTGATCACGGAGCTGCCGCTGGACGCGCTCGGCCACCCGGCGTGGCGCAAGCACTCCGTGTCACTGCGCTGGGTGCTGGCTCATCTGATCGCGGAGACGGCTCGGCACGCGGGGCACATGGACATCGTGCGGGAGCTGATCGACGGGGCGGCGGGGGATCATCGGCCTTCGGAAGCGTAGGGCCCGGGGGGTGTGGGGGTCAGGGGACGAGCGGCCTGACCTTCTCCGCTGTGAAGCGCACGAAGCCCTCCGGGTCGGGTTCGTCGGCGGTGGGCTGGAGGATCACCGTGTCGGCGCCGGCTTCCGCCAGGCGTTGGACGGCCTTCGCCACGGTGTCGGCGTCGCCGGCCACTCCGAGGTCGGGGGTCGATTCCAGGCCCTCCTCGGCCAGTTCGGCGTGCAGGCGGGTGGTGGCGTCGGGGCCGGTGGCGGTGAGGAGGTAGACGACGACCTTGTGCGGCTCGGTGCGGGCGGCCGACTCGCGCCCCTCGTCGATGAGTTGACGGGCCCGTCGGACGCCGTCGGGTGAGGTGCTCGACGTGAGGATCGTGCCGTCGGCCGCCGCGCCGGAGAGACGGAGGGTACGGGGGCCGGTGGCGCCGGCGAGGATTTCGACGGGGCCGGCCGGCGGCCAGTCGAGGGCGACGTCGTCGAGCTTGACGTACCGGCCGTCGGTCGTGAGGCGCTCCCCGCGCAACAGGGCGCGCAGCGCGTCGAGATGCTCGCGCAGCAGGGTCACCGGGGACTCGACGCGGGCGCCGACCTGGCCCATCCAGTCCTGGACGCCGTGTCCGACGCCGAGGATCGCGCGACCCGGGAACAGCCGGTACAGCGTCGCCGCCTCCATCGCCGTAATGGCGACGTTCCGCAGCGGGACCGGCAGCAGTCCCACCCCGACCCGTACCCGCTCGCTCCACGCGAGCGCGGCGGCCGCGGCCGAGATCCCGCCCTCGCGGAAGCAGTCCTCCCACAGCCAGAGTTCTTCGAGCCCGGAGGCGTCGGCCAGTCGGACCACCTCGCGCAGTCGCTCGGGGGGCAGTTGGGGGCGGAACACGGCGCCGAGTCCAGTCATGGGTTTCTTCCTACCTGGTGGGGGCGGGGTGGACAACAGCTTTACCGGGCACCCGAGTTGGGGCGCACCCGCTCGTAGCGCAACAGCACGACGCCGTTGCCGAACGCGCGGGACTCGACGAGGCGGAGTGCGGTGCGGGTGTCGGTGTAGGTGTCGGTGTCGGTGTCGGTGTCGGTGTCGAGGAACATGCGTCTGCCTCGGCCGATGAGGACCGGGTGGACGTACACCTTGATCTCGTCGACGAGGTCGTGGCGGAGGAAGGTGGCCGCGAGGTCGGCGCCGCCGAGGCCGAGGTCGCCGCCGGGCTGTTCCTTCAGGGCCCGCACCTCCTCGGGGACGACCTCGGACACGATCGTCGTGTTCCACTCGGCGGGGCCGCTGGGCAGGGTCCGCGAGTACACGATCTTCGGCTTGTCCCGCCAGATGGCGGCGAACTCGGCGGTGACCGCGGAGGCGTCCGGGTCGGCGTCGGCGGTGGGCCAGAAGGCGGCCATCAGTTCGTGGGTGACACGGCCGTCGACGAAGGCGCCCAGGGGTCTGAGGGTGTCGTTGAAGTGCTGGTGGAGTTCGTCGTCGACCACATGCCAGCCGATGTCGCGGTCGAGGCCCTCCATGAAACCGTCGAGGGACACGGACATCATCAGGCTGACCTTCCGCATGGCTGCACCACCTCGTTCGCGGTCACCCCCCGGACACCGGGTCCCACCACCGTCTCACGACACCGCGAACGCGCCCAGCAGAAGACCCGTGAACGCCCCGCCGAGCATGAACGGCCCCAGCGGGATCGCCGTCTTACGGCCCGCCCGGCGCAGGGCGACCATGCCGAGGCCGTACACCGCGCCGTACAGCACCCCGGCGAAGGCGCCCGTGACGAGCACCGGCCAGCCGTACCAGCCGAGGGCCGTGCCGAGGCCGAGGGCGAGTTTCACGTCGCCGAAGCCCATGCCGGCCGGGTTGACGAGGTACAGGAGCTCGTAGGTGGCGCCGAGGGCGAGACCGCCGTAGAGGGCGGTGGGCCAGGAGCCCGCGTCGGCGGGGAGGGCGGCCGCGATGCCGAGGAGGGCGAGGGTGGCCGCGGCGAGCGGGAGGGTGAGGACGTCGGGGAGGCGGTGCACCCGGAGGTCGACCAGGGCGAGGAGGACGGCGACGGGGGCGGCGAGCAGCCAGACGACGAGTTCCGGGCGGGGGCCGGTGGCCGCGGCGAGGGCCGCGCAGACGAGGGCGGTCGCGGTGGACACGGCGGGGGTGCGGGGGCCGTAGGGACCGCAAGGGGTCGAAGGGGACGGGTTGTTCGTCGTCGGGCCGTACGCGTACCGGCCGGTGGTGTCGGTGCAGTGGGCCCGGCCCAGCCAGCCGGCGAACGTGCCCGTGATCGGGTGGCCGTCGGGGCAGTTCCCGTTCCAGGGTTCCTCTGGGTCCACGGAGAGGCGGTGGGCGGCGCGGGGCAGCAGAAGGCCCGAGCACGCGCCCCACAGGGCACCCACGACGATCAGAATCAGGCGCACGCCGGGACGATATCCGGATACGGCGGGCGAGGGCATGGGCCCGTGGGCCCATGTAGGGCCTACTCCCGTGTGGATACGGTCGGTCGACACCGGATCCGCGGTGACACAGGAAGGTGACCTGAGATGGGACGACGCTGGAGCGACGGGCGCGGGAAGCTGATCGTGCACGGGGCCGCGGGGCCGGTCGCCGTCCGGCTGGAGCTGGCGACCTCGTACCGGGCGCGTACGAAGGGGCTGCTCGGCCGGGACGCGATCGACGGGGCGATGCTGCTCTCGCCGGCGAGCAGTGTGCACACGTTCCGGATGCGCTTCCCGATCGACGTGGCGTACCTGGACCGGAACCTGGAGGTCGTCGCCGTACGGACGATGAAGCGGGGGCGGTTGGGCCTGCCTCGGCTTCGGTCCCGGCATGTGCTGGAGGCGGGGGCGGGAGCTATGGCGGGGTGGGGGGTGAGGGTGGGGGTTCGGGTGACGGTGGAGGGGGTGTGAGGGGAAGGGGAGGCAGGGTGGTGGGAGCGGCGGGCTCGTTCGTTTCCGTGTGCGGCATGACGGTTCAGCCGTCCTCCCCGTGCTCCGACTCCCATCGGCGCATGTCCTCGGCGTTGCCGATCCTGATGCCGAAGGGCCACGTCGGGTCGAAGAAGAGCCAGTAGCGGGCCTCCAGTTCGAGGGCGAGGCACTTGAGCACGCCCTCCTCGGGCTTCGAGTCGGCGTCCGTGAACGCGCGAACGGCCGTGCAGCGGAGGCGGTCCCAACTGTCGCCGAAGAGCTGCTCGCCCTGGGAGGCCAGGGCGAGTTCGTCTCCCTCCTCCTCGATGGCCGCGAAGAGATCGACACCGCCCAGGCCGACCCGGTCCACCACCTCGACCGCCAACTGGCCGTATCCGCCGACCGATTCGAGCCGCAGCGCCCCGTCGTCGAGTTGGACGAAGACGACGAGCGGCTGGGGGGCGAACCGGGAGATCGTCTCGTCCCGGTCGATGCGGCCCGGTACCAGGACGTCCGTGACGCGCCGTTGCCGCAGCACGTCCTCCGCGACGCTCCACGGAGTCGGGCCCGCAGGGGACGGACTTGACGGCGGCACGGCTGCTCCTGTCATTCGGTCGGTCACTCGGCCTTCTTGGTGATCTGTATGGATGTGTCCAGGCCCTCGCCGGACTTCAGGACGGTCCAGAAGTCGCCGTTCTCGTGCAGGACGACGGTCACGCCCCTGCCACGGTAGATGAGGCCCTCCGCCTCGCCCTTCTTCAGCGTGCCCTTGCCGACGAGCTCGAACGTGCCGTTCTTGATGTTGTCCTCGATGTCCCGCACGAAGCGCGGGCCGTCCTCCTTGAGCTTCTTGTACTTGGTGCCCAGCGCGTCCTCGATCAGCTTCTTGTGGCGCAGGAAGTGGTCCTTGAACTTCTTGGGGTCGCCCTGCCGCACGGTCGGCTTCTTGGCCGCCTCGACCTCGTCCTTGGTCATCCGCCCGGCCGCCTCGTCGGCCTCGTCCGCCTGCTTACGGGCTTCCTCGGCCTCCTTCTCGGCGTCCTCGTCGCAGCCGTCCTCGGCGAGGAGGACGTACGGGGAGGCGCCGGCGGCGAGGACGGTGGTGCCGGTGCCGGAGGAACCGGTCAGGGTGCCGTCGTGCTTCGGGCCGTTGCCGTCGTACGGGATGCGGTGGCTCGGTGCGCCGATCGTGCAGCCGGTCTTCTCGGCCTTGCGCTCCGCCTCCTCGGCGGCGTCGTCGGCCTCCTTGGCGGCCTTCTCCGCGCCCGCCACGTCACCGGCCTTGGCTGCCTTCTTCGCGTCCTCGGCCGCCTTTGCCGCCTTCTCCGCGAGCTCGCCGAGCTTCCCCAACTTGCCGATCTTGCCGAGGTCTCCGACCTTCTCGACGATCTTCGCGCCGTCGTAGCCCGGGATGAAGAGGGAACCGACGTTCCACAGCACATGGGAGACGGCGCGGGTCTTGTCGCCGTTGTTCCAGTCCTTGGCCACGTCGTCGCCGATGAACAGGTCGTAGAGGACCGTGCCGCCCGTCTTCACGGAGGCGCCGGTCCAGTCCCACAGGGCGCCGCCGTAGTCGCCGTCGGACCACTTCTTGCCGGCGTCCTTGGAGTTCCGCGACCAGTCGTCGCCGAGCTGCTTGCCGTAGTCGCCGATGCCCTTCAGGGTGTCGACGGGGTGGCGGACCATGTCGTAGATACCGGTGAGGTCGCCCCAGACGCCGTCGACGAAGAGGCCTTGGCCGACCTGTTTGACCTGGTCGCCTGCGCAGCCGAAGAAGGCGCCCACGCCGGAGAAGCAGCCGTCGTCGTTGTCGTCGTCCGTGTTGTCGTCGGCGGGGTCGGGGGCGGGTTTCTGGTCGTCGGTGGTGGTCGTGGTGGTGTCGTTGTTCCCGTCACCGTCACCGTTGCCGTTGCCGTTGCCGTCGCCATTTCCGTTGCCGTTTCCGGCAGTTACGTCCGTGTCGCCGCCGACCGAGGCCGGGCAGGCCATGCCGGTGACCTTGCAGACCTCCGACTGGATGCCGCTGAAGATCTGGGTGCCGAGGCCGCTGACCAGCAGCGCGGCGATCAGGGCGGCGACGATGGCGATGAACCCGGCGTACTCGACCGCCGTCTGCCCCTCGTCCCGTCGCCAACGGATCAGCCGGGGCAGGGAGAACGGGCGGCGCTCGGCGCGTTCCAGTCCGGCGAGCCCGTACCACTGACGGCTTTCGGGGCGGGTCAGGAAGAAGAGGATGACGATCGGGAGGAGGAGCTGGAGGCCGCCGTGGGCGGATCCGGAGGCGAGGTTGACGACACCGCCGAGGATCAACCAGCCCTGTACGGCGGCGAGTCCGAGCCTGACCCGGACCCCGCCCTCCCAACTCCGGCGGGCCAGCCACGCGCCGAGGACACCGGGTGCGGCGGCGTACACGACGAGGGCGACGACCTGTCCGTCGAGCACGTCGTACGACGCGGCGGTCGTCAACAGACCCAGCCCGCCGACGACGGTGACCGCGAAGAGTGCGTACACCAGCACCAGTGCGGTGGCGAGCGGGGCGGGCAGCTCCCGACGCCCACTCGGCCCACCGCGCCCGCCGACTGCTCCGGCTCCCCCGATCGAGGCCATGTCTCCCCCGTCCCCCGATGTCGCTCAACACCGCCTGAGCTTCCAGAGGTTAGGGAGCGGGCCGATGCCCGAGATGGGCCCGTGGGCCCAAATCGGTACCCAAGTACCGGCTGGGCCCTGCGGGTTGAGCCGGAGGGGCGGGTGCGCCCTTCAGCTCTCGGTGCGCGGGAACGTCACCTCGACCCTTCGGTTCTTCTTGCGGCCGGCCTCCGTCGAGTTGTCGGCGATCGGGTACTGCTCGCCGTAGCCGCGTACCTCGAAGGTGATGTTCGGGTTGTTCAAGTCCGAGTCCAGGACGGCCTGTACGGCGTCGGCGCGCTGCTTGGACAGGACGTCGCCGTGGGCCGACGAGCCGAGGTTGTCGGTGAAGCCGAAGACGCGGACCGTGGTCGCGTTCTGCTTCTTGATCTCCTCGGCGATCGCGTCGATACGGGACTTCGACTGGGCGCTCAGCTTGGAACTGTCCTTGCTGAAGAGGACCTCGGCCTGGAGGGCGAAGGTGACGTCCGAGTTGGTGTCCTCACGGCGTTCCTCACCACCCTGGTCCTCCACGACCGACTTGATGTCCAGGACCTTGGGATCGGCGAGCGTCGCGCCCTCGGGGAGTTTCAGGTCCGGGTCGTTCGGGTCGACCTTCACCGGGGCGGTGGCCGAGGCCTCGGTGCCCGGCGGGGCGCTCGGACTCGGGGTGTCGTCGGCGTGCGCCGCCACCGCGCCGACGATGTTCGCGGCGACCATGATCATGGCGGCGGTCACGACCAGGGCGAGACGGGGAGTCGTGGTCACGGCCGCCTCATCCGGAGATCTTGATCGTGGCGACGGAGAACGTCGGCAGTTCGAAGGAGACTTCGGTGGTGGTGGACGGTGGGGCCGGGAACTGCATGAAGACGGAGACCTCGTCGCCCGACTTGATCGTCGCGATGCCGGTTGTCGTCAGCGGACGGCCGTCGGTGTCACGCAGCACGTAGTAGCGCTTCTTACCCTTCGAGTCCACGAGCGTGGCACCGCCGAGCGACGGGCCGTTTCTGATGATCTCGGTCTCGTTGCCGCTCAACGCGGCCGGGACCACGACGAGTTTGTCCGCGTCGTTCCGCAGAGTGCCGTTCACCGTGACGAAGCCGCCGGCGTCCCGGGCGGCCGAGGTGATGTCCAGGAGCAGGCCGTTCGACCCCTTCAACTCGGCCAAGGGCTCGTCCGACTGCCCCTCCTGAGCACTCGGATCGGACCCACCGCTCTTGGACGCCGACGCCGTGGTGTCCGGCTTCTTGTCGTCGCCGCCGCCGCTCCCGCAGCCAGCCACACCGAGGGCCAGACCGGCCGCGACAGCCGTCGCGACCATCCCCCTGCGGGCCTTCGAAGTGAACCGAATGCTCATGACTCTGCTTCCTTCACCACTCGTCGTTCGCTTGTCAGTCGGCCAGATGGACGTCGAAGAGGTCCTCGGGTCCCGGTAGATCGGTGAGATGGAGCGGGTCCAGGTCCCACTCCTGGCCGTCCTCGCAGGTGAGCTTCGGCAGCACGTCGTCCCCGGCGTCCGCGCCGGGGAGTTCGAACGTGCAGAGCGACTCGATCACGGCGGTGGCATGAGCTTTCGAGTACGTGTTTTCCGTACCGGGGACGATCGAGTCTCCGACGGGCTTGTCGCTCTTGACCGCGACGGTGAAGCTCAGGAGCCCCGTCTGTGTGCAGTCCTCCACAGCTGCGTCGTTCTGCCCCGCGAGCTCGGTGGCCCGCCCGCACGACGGAGTGAGCCCGTCCGCGATGCCGTGGAAGATGTCGTCCCACTTGGTCGGGTCGAGCACGTCCAGCTTCCACACGTCTGCGAGTTGGTCCCGGGTGTCCTGTGCCGCCGCCAGCGCAGCCGCGTCGGCGGCCGTCTGGGCACCACCCCGGTTCACCGCGGCCTGGCCGACCGCTACGTACGCGAACGCGAGAAAGAGCAGACCCGCCACCACCGTGATGTAGATGGGGAAGGCCTGCCCTGCGTCGCTGTGCCTACGGGGCGGCATCAGCCGCCGGTGACCTCGGCGATCTTGTTGTTGATCGCGTCGAGGATCGACTGTCCGATGGACGTACCCGTGATTGCCAGCACGATCGCCACCACCACCGCGATGATGCCCAGGTACTCCACCGCGGTCTGCCCCTTGTCGTCGGCTCGGCGCCGAAGGGCCTCGACGGTCGTGTTCTTCCAGCCGCTCACGCGCGCCTTGGTCGCAACGGCGGTCTTCAGCATCAGGTCGCTCATGGTGTTCCCCTCCGAATGACGCGTTACCGGCTTCCTCGTCGCCGGTGCCGCTCTCGACATGAGAACGGTATGCCCGTTCCAGAGGTACGCCAGAGGGTCCCAGGGCCCAAAATCGGGCCCAATCGGAGTCCCTGCCTTCGCACTGGGCCCGCCCGTCTCCGAACCGGGGCCGTAGGCCCGCCCGTTGGGTCCCCCGTCGCCGCGTCACCGGTCACCCCAGCCCTCGGGCCGAACCCGGCGTCGTACCAAGCCACTTGGCCGCCGCCTCGGAGCGGCTGGTGCTGTGGAGCTTGGCGAAGATGCGGTTGATGTGGTTCTTGACGGTCTTCTCGGAGATGAAGCAGGTGGCGGCGATCTGCTGATTGGTCATGCCGGACGCGATGTGGTCCATGATCTCCGCCTCCCTCGCGCTGAGTTGGAACCGTGACCTGTCCGACGACAACTGTCCCACATTCGGTTGCAGTTGCGAAAGCTTTTTGGCAGAACTCAGCGATGGCTGGGCTACTGATGAGTTCATCGCGTGTGCATTCGCACCTAGTTGAGACTCGTAGGAGCCCAGGCCCTCGGGCAGCGAACCGGCCGCCTGCTGCTGCCTGAGCTGCGCCAGCAGCGCGCCCGCCGCCGATGGCGTGAAATGGGCCCTGCCCTGCCTGATGTCCCTTACGGCGGCCACCAGTTCGTCCGCCGTGAACTCGCCGTGGACCAGATAACCGCCCGCTCCGCGCCGCAACGCCTCCTGGACGATCTCCGTCTCCCTGCTGTACGTGAGCATCACGACCGGCGCGATCCGCACCAGGTACGGGAGCGCGGAGATGCCGTCGACACCCGGCATGCGGACGTCCAGGAGGACCACGTCGGGGCGGTGCAGATGTGCCGCCTCGTAGGCCTCGCGGCCGTCCGCCGCCTCCGCCACGACCGTGATGTCCGCGCGGCCCGACAACAGGGCCGTCAGACCGGCCCGGACCACCGGGTTGTCGTCGGCCACCACGACCCGGAGGACCGAAGTCGGAGCGGGCGGCGGGAAGTCGGGGAACGGGTTCGGTGGCGGCTGCGGCGCGCCGGGGTGGGGCGTCGTGTGGTCCGGCATGGCTGCCTCCTCTCGGGTCATCGTCGTCGCGCTTGTCTTCGTACGTGTGCGTGGTGTGTTCGTGGTGTGGTGTGCTCGTGGTGCGTGGTGTTACGTCTTCGCCGTTGTCAGGGCTTCCAGGGGCAGTTCGAGGCGGACCTCCGTGCCCGTGTCGTGGCCGCCCCGGCCGATGCGGATGCGGGCGCCGACGGACGCGGCCCGTTCGACCATGCCGACCAGGCCGAAGTGGCCCGCCCTGCGCAGTTGTTCCAGGGTGGTGCCGGCGGGCAGGCCGCGGCCGTCGTCGTAGACGCTGATGCGGAGGAGGTCGTCGTGGACTCCGGCCGCCACGTCGAGCTTGGTCGGCGCCGCGTGGCGGTGGGCGTTCTCCATCGCCTCCGTCGCGATGGTGAGGAGTTGGCGGGCCACGGCGGGCGGGACCGGCGGTACGCCGTGTTCGCCCGTCGGGCGGTAGGTCGTGGGCAGGCCGGTCCTGGTGCTGAAGTCCCTTGTGCGGGCGGCCAGTTCCACGAGTACGTCGGTCCCCTCGGCCGGGTTGGACTCGCGCCGCAGGTCCGCCAGGAGTTCACGGGACTCCGCGGCCGCCCTGCGCGCCGAGCGGGCCACCAGCTCAGCCTGCTGTCTGATCAGGGTCGGGTTCATGTGCTCCGTGCCCGCCGAACCGGCCAGGCCGTCCGCCGCGAGCGCCACACCGTGCAGGGTCTTCGCCACCGAGTCGTGCAACTCGCGGGCCAGCCGCGACCGTTCGGCCGCCACCGCCTCTGTTACGGCGAGCCGGGCCTGGACCGTCGTCAACGCGGTCGTGGCCTCGCCGAAGCGGAGCATCAGTTTGCGCAGGGTCACTCCCACCGCGCCGGCGATCACGCACAGGCCGGGGAGCAGGAAGGTCTGTGCCACGACCTTGTGTTCGTGGGCCGCGGCGGTCTGCGCCAGCAGCAGGATCAGCGCCTGGAGGCTCGCGAACGCGGCGGCGCCCCGCCAGCCGTAGACGATGCCGGCGAGGAGGGGGGTGCAGACGCTGACGTACGCGAGCGTGCTGGTGGGCCCTGCCGAGATCAGGAGGAGGGCGGCGAAGAGGGTGTCCAGGGCCAGGAGCGAAGGGTGGCGCAGGAGGGCGGGGGCGAAGCGTTCCCAGTCCCTGAAGAGGACGTAGGAGGCCATGAAGGTGGCGACTACGGCCGCGCCCACCAGGCGGGTGGCTACGCCGGGGGTGGCGTTGAGGAGGGCGGAGGGGGCGGCGAGGGCGATCATCGCGAGGCGGAAGCCGAAGACTTGCCGGCACATTGCCTGCAGCGCGCTGATCTGGATGGGGAGAGCCAACTCCCGGCCTTCGGCCGGGAAGGATTTCCCACCCGCACCGACCGTTTCGCTTTCGTCGGCGGGTGCCGGTGGCCCCTGTGGGGCGTCCCCACCGTCGGCGGCCGACCGTTCCATCCCCGACTCGCCCACGCCCTGCCGTTCAGCACCCGGCTGCGCGGGTACCCCTGGCAGCCTCGCCGGTGTGAAACCTGCCGGGACCCATCCCTCCGGCAACGCCGGCGTCACCGACGTCACCGGAATGTCCGTCGCCCCGGACCGCACATGGTCCGGCAGCACCGTCCCGGCCGGCGGTGTCGTGATCTCCGTCGGCCGGGGGCGGCGGCGCAGCAGTCGGGTGCGTTCGCGTCCCTCCGTGGTCGCCATCGTTCAAGTCACCCCCGTTCTCGTTCCGTTCCCGCTTACTTGCCCGTGATCGTGCTGAAGTCCGTGCCGGAGCCGAGGAGGAGGCCCGCGCCGAGGAGCAGCATCGTGGCCGGGACCATGAACGTGGTGATCATCATGGTGGCCTTGGGCACCGCCCTGGCCGCCTTCCGCCGCGCGTTCTGCGCGTCCGTGCGACGCATGTCCTTGGCCAGGGACACCAGCGTGTCGACGATCGGCGCGCCCAGCTCCTCGCCCTGCTGCAACGCCGTGACGAACATGGCGACCTGCTCACTGTCGTTGCGGCGCCGCAGTTCCGTGAAGGCCGCGCGGCGGCTCATGCCGAGGTCCATCTGGCGGAGGGTGATGCGGAGTTCGTCCGCCCAGGGGCCCTCGTACTTCGACGCCACCCGGTCCAGTGCCTGGCGGAAGCCGAGGCCCGCGCTCACCACCACCGCGAGGACGTCGAGGAAATCCGGCAGGGTCCGTTCGATGACGTCGCGGCGGATGCGGATCGCCGACCAGATGCCGACCTCCGTCCAGAACGCGGCGAAGGCGAACAGGATGATCGCGACGATGTAGTGCCCCTCCAGCAGCATCAGCAGTCCGCCGAAGCCGCCGAGGAAGCCGTAGACCGCGCGGCGGGCCGCGTAGCGGTCGATGGTCAGGCCGCCGGGGTTGCCCGCGAGGTCTATCTTGCGGCGGTACTTGGCGACCAGCTTGGGGCCCATCAGCCGCAGGACCGCGGGGGCGTAGCGCATGCCCATGCGGTCGATGAGGGAGTCGACCGCGCCCGTGCGGGTCGCGCCGACCTCCAGGGCCAGGGCCAGGTCGCTGGGCAGTTTCGCGTCCGCGCGGTACATGCGGATGCCCGCGAAGACGCCCCACACGGCGAGGCCCATGACCAGTCCGAGGACGAGTGCCAGCATGTCTGTCCTCCTCCCCTCAGACGTCGATGCGGGACAGGCGGCGGATGAGGATGAAGCCCACCGCGTACAGCCCGAACGCGATGATCACGCAGGCCTGGCCGATCGGGGAGCCCGTCATCCGTTCCAGGGCGCCGGGTTTGACGCCGTTCATCAGGAAGAGGGCGCCGACGCCCATCGCGGGGACGGCGTACGAGGTCATGTTGACCTGGGAGAGCTGGGTGCGGACCTCGCGGCGGGTCTCCTTGCGTTCCTCCAGGGTCTCCGTGAGGTTGCGCAGGGCGCTGACCACCTGGCCGCCCGCCCGGTTGGAGAGCACCAAGGTCGTGACCAGGACGACGAGTTCGCGGGAGGGGAGGCGGTCCGCCAGTTCGCTGAGCGCGTCGTCCATCGAGGCGCCCACCGCCAACTGGTTGGCCACCTTGGCGAGTTCCTCACCCGCCGGTGCCTCCAGCTCCTCCGCCGCCATGCTGATCGCGGTGCGCAGCGCGAGGCCGGCATGGGTGGCGTTGGCCATGATGCGGGCCAGTTCGGGGAGTTGGTTGATGAACTTCTCGATGCGCTTCTGGCGTTGCCAGTTGAGGAACTGGATCGCCACCCCGACGCCCAACAGGCCGGCGATCGGCCCGAAGAAGGGTGCCAGGGACGCCTGCCCGATCAGCCAGAGGGCCGCCACAGTGGCCAGCATGTAGACGAAGAACTCGCCCGGCGTCATGTCCAACCCCGTTGCCGCCAGCTGCAGTTCGAGCTGCCTGCCGAGGCGCGTACGGCGCAGTCTGCGGTCCAGGTCGCGGAAGCGGCGGACGCGGCCCACCTGGATCTGTCCGGTCGCGGTGAGGCGGTCGACCAGGGCCGCGCGCTGTGCCCTGCCCATGGCGTAGGCGTGCAGGCCGGCGACGCCCAGGACACAGGTCAGCAGGGTGATGCCGGTGGTGAGCGTGACGATCGTCTGGAGATCCATGGGGTCGGTCCCTACCTACTGGCTTCTCTGAGGGCGAGCTGTTCCGCGGTGTGGGCGACGCCGAAGGCCTGCGGCAGGGGCTGGCTCGCCATGTAGAGGCGGTCGGCGGTGCGGCGCGAGAGCGGGAAGTACTCGAAGGCGCCGTAGACCCGGCCGTCGGCGGAGATGGGCTGCGGGCTGAAGCGGGCCACCGTCGCCAGCCGGTACGGCTCGCTGCCGTGGCTGTCGAGGAGGGCGATCTCGGTGATGCGGCGGGCGCCGTCGGCGAAGCGGGTGAGCTGGATGATGACGTCGATGGCGCTGTTGATCTGGTCGTGCAGCGCCTCGAAGGGGATCTCGACCTCGGACATGGAGGCCAGGGTCTTCAGGCGCATCAGCGCGTCCTCGGCGCTGTTGGCGTGGACGGTGGCGAGCGAGCCGTCGTGACCCGTGGACATCGCCTGGAGCATGTCGAGGGACTCGCCGCCGCGGACCTCACCGACCACGATCCGGTCGGGGCGCATGCGGAGGGAGTTGCGGACCAGGTCGCGGATGGTGACCTGGCCCTTGCCCTCGACGTTCGGGGGGCGTGCCTCCAGGCGGATCACATGCGACTGCTGGAGCTGGAGTTCGGCGGAGTCCTCGATGGTGATGATGCGCTCGGTCTCCGGGATCAGGCCGGAGAGCGCGTTGAGGAGAGTGGTCTTACCGGTGCCCGTCGCGCCCGACACGATGATGTTGAACTTCGCGTGCACCAGGCCCGCCAGCAAATACAGCATGTGCTCGTCGAGCGAGCCGAAGCCGACCATCTCCTGGAGCGTGAAGGAGCGCGGGAAGCGGCGGATGGTGAGCGTGGCGCCGGTCAGCGACAGCGGCGGGATGATCACGTTGACGCGCTCGCCGGACGGCAGCCGCGCGTCGACCATCGGATTCGACTCGTCCACCCGGCGGTTGACCGTCGACACGATCCGCTCGATGGTCTGCATCAGCTGGTCGTGGGAGGGGAAGCGGAGCGGCAACTGCTCGACCCGGCCGCCGCGTTCGACGAAGATCGCGTCCGGGCCGTTCACCATGATCTCGGTGATCGACGCGTCTTCGAGGAGCGGTTCGAGTATGCCGAGGCCGAGCGCCTCGTCGACGACCCGGCGGATCAACTGCGAGCGCTCGACGGTCGAGAGGACCGGACCCTCACGGCTGATGATGTGCCCGAGCACCCGCTCCAGCCGGGCCCGTCGCTCGGCGGCGGCCAGCGCGCTCATCTCCGCGAGGTCGATCTCCTCCAGGAGTTTGGCGCGGTACGAGGAGACCATGTGGCCGTCCTCGCCCCGATGCCCGTTCTCCTCGGGATGGTTGACACGTTCCCGCAGACCCATGAGTGCTGTGCTCCTCGCTCCTTGTTCAGTCGAACCCGGTCGAACCCGGTTGTTCTCAGTTGTTCTCTGTCGTTCAGTGGTCGAGCGGCATGGTGGCGGTCTTGCTGGCGTCCCCGAAGCCGTCGTAGCCGGGGATGACGGACGGGATGTGGATGGAGGCGGTGACGGTGACCGTGTCGCCACCGAACGCGGCCGCGCAGCCGGTGACCGAGAGCCAGTCGCTGACCGCCTCGCTGCACGCCGGCTGGGCGCCCTGCTGGAGCGAGGCACTGCGCGCTCCCGCCCGGGCCGCCGTCCCCGCCTGCTCCGCGGTGTACGCGACCAGCCCGAGCTGCACCGCCGCCAGCGTGACGAGGATCAGAACCGGGATGAACCCGAGGTATTCGATGGCGACCTGACCGCGGTCCTTGCTGCCCCTGTCCATCTCAGTGCTTCACCTCCTCTACGGCGCCCGCGTGGCCGCGCACCGTGAAGGGGAAGCCGATGGAACCCGGGAAGAGGACGGGCACCTTGAGGGTGACCTCGGCCGTGACGAAGCCCGTGCCGCCGCAGCTCACCGTGGCGTCCCCCTTCCACGCGCCGTCCAGCTTGTCGAGGCCCGCCTGTTGGCAGGCGGCGGTGCGCGCGCCGCCCGGCGCAACCGCCGTCCCGGCCCGCACCGCCTCGTCCGCAGCATTCCCCGCGAGCGAGAACGTGTACCCCACCAGCGCGAACTGCCACATCAGCACCAGCGTCAGGATGATCAGCGGGGTCATGCCGAGGAACTCGATGGTGACCTGGCCCCGGTCCCGCTCACGCCAAGAGAGCACAGCCATACGCACGTTCATCCCCCGTTCACTCTCTCCGCCGCCGGAAGCTCACCGAGCCGCGATCCCCGCCGCTCCGCGACCGCCCGCTCTTCTGGGCGACTTCGGGGACCTTGACCAGTCCCAGTTCGCCCGCGAGACCCCAAAGGGCCTGTTTCACCACGCTCTTGTTGTCGAGTTCGTGGAGGCGGCCCGCGTCCACCGCGCCCTGGAGTTCCTTGAAGTTGGCGGGGATCGAGGTGGCGGCGACCGCCGTGCCGGTGATCCGCTGGATGAGGGCGGGCTGGATCTCCGTACCGCGTGTGTGCCGGTTGACGACGATGGTCGTCTCCTCCGCCTTGCGGATCTGGAGCCGGTCCCACATGCGGACGGTGCGCTTCGCGGCGCGTACGGCGACCACGTCCGGGGTGGTGAACAGCAGGGCCGTGTCGGCCATTTCGACGGCCGCCGCGCTCGCGCCGCTCATCTGGGCCCCGCAGTCGATGACGACGACCTCGTAGCGGGAGCGCAGGGCGCTGACGATCTGCCGGGCGGCCCGGTCGGTGACCTCCTCGCCGCGTTCGCCCTCGCCGGGGGCGAGCAGCAGCGCGATCCCGGTGTCGTGCCGGAACACGGCGTCGGCCAGGACGCGCGGCGAGATGTCGGTGATCGCGGCGAGGTCGACGACGGAGCGGCGGAACTGGACGTCCAGGTAGGAGGCGATGTCCCCGGTCTGGAGGTCCATGTCGACGAGTGCGACGCCACGGCCCGACGCCTGTGCGGCGAGGGCGAGTTGGATCGCGGCGAGGGTCGCGCCGACCCCGCCCTTGGCCCCGCTGAGCGTGACGACGGTGCCGCCGACGCCGGTGAACACATCGCCGCCGTGGCCCAGATGGCGTCGTACGCCCACCGACCAGGCGGCGACGGCCTGGACGCGGGTGGCCAACTCCTCGTAGCTCAGCGGGAGTGCGATCAGACCGCGGGCGCCGGAGTCCATGGCGGCCTGGAAGAGGCCGGGGCTGGCGTCCGTGGTGACGAGGATGACGCCCACCGCGGGGAAGCGCAGCGCGACCTCGCGGACCAGCTCCAACGCGGGGACGGGACCGATGCGTTCATGCACCACCACGACCTCGGGCAGCTCGTCGACGGACTCGGCGGCGAGCCGGGCCAGGGTGTCGATGAGCTGCGTCGAGTCGGCCACCGGGGCCACCGGGTCGGCGTCCGGGAGCTGGCTGAGCAGGGTCGTGAGGGCGCGGATGGCGTCCGCGTCACCGACCGCCGGAAGAATCCTGGTGGGCATGCGGGCCTCTCACTTGTCCTTCGCGAGTTCGTACGTCCGGTCCTTGTCGGGCACGGTCGTATCGCCGCCGGGGGCCACCAGCGCGAGCCGTACCCGCTCGGCGAACGACTCGGCGTAGGTGATCCGCTGGGCGTCGAGCGTGGAGAGCGCGAAGGTGATCGGCACGCCGTCGGTGGCACCCTGCTGGTTCTTGTCGCTGTTGCTGCCCGGGTCGAGGGCGGTGATGTGGCCGACGTCGATGACCTTCGCGTTCGTCACGATGATCTTCGACTGGTCGGGGTCGCCCTCTTTCGCGCCCTCGAAGGTGGCGTACACGTTGACGGTGGAGCCCGGGTCGATCTTGCCTGCCACGCCGGTCGCCGCGTCGATCATGATGGCGACCTCCTGCTGCCCCGGTTGCAGGGCGGGCTGGTCCACGATCATGTCGGTCTGGAGCAGGGAGCCGCCGCGCAGGGTGGTCACCGCGATCTTGCCCTTGATCTGGTCGAGATGGGTCACGGCGGTGTCCGACAGCCACCGCTTGGGCATCTCGATCTTCTTGAACTGGGCGGCGGTGAGAGCCGTGTAGGGCGCCACGCTGTCCTTGACCTGGTACGCCGTGACCTCGGGACCGACCTTGGACTTCACGTCACGGATGACGGAGAGGACGCCGGCGAACGCGCCGAGGGCGCAGATCACCGACAGGAGCAGGAGTATCACGCCGCGGCGCTGACGGGAGTTCATGAACCGTACAACCTCATTGGGGATATCGGTCGAGCGGAAATGAGCGGATCAAGCGGGATCGAGCGGGATCGAACCGGGTCTGGCGATTTCGTGTGCCGTATTCGTGTGCCGTATTCGTGTGCTGTAAGCGTGTCCTGTGAGTTGAGGACTTATCCGCTCGACGTTTGGTTCTCGTGAACGGGCGGTGTGGCGGAGCAGAAGACACAACGATCGCCGATGACGTCGATACCGCACCAGTGGCACACGGACTGCCGTACGGAGGTGACCAGTTGGTACAGCACCGACAGGTCGGGCAGATACGTACAGAACTCGATCATCTTGTTCGTACCCCACCATGTCACCGACTCGGCGGGCAGGGGGGCCTCGCGCAGCCCCATCGCGTTCCACGCCGGGGCGAGGGTGGTGCCGATCCAGTCGGACTGCAACTGCCCCTTGGCGACCAGCATCCAGGTGCCGAACTCCGGCCCCTCCAGGGTGACTCCGGGGCCGACCCGGACCAACTGCGGTTCGGGGTGGGCGATCACCGCGAACTGGCTGCCGGGCACCCAGGACTTGGCGTGCGACTTGAGGCCCACGGGGACCCGGTCCAGCCTGGTGACCGAGCCGAGGACCGCGCCCGCGTGGATGTAGTGGGTGAGCAGCCGGCCGGCCGAGGCAAGGACGCCGGGGCTGAGGTCGCAGGTCGCGAGCTGCCTCAACTGGCGGGCCAGGACGGCGAGTCCGAGCGGGGGCAGATTCGGACGGAACAGGGCGATCCGGTCGCTCTCCAGGATGGACCGGATCGTGTGCAGCCGTCGGTCGACACCCTCGGACACGGCCTGCGAGGACACGACGACGACATGCCCGTGCTGGTCGATGAGGGCCTGCATCTCCGACAGCGCCTGGTCCAGCGGTCGTTGATCCAGGTCCCGCAGGACGACGGCGGGCAGGGTCCGTTCGTCCTGTGCGGGCAGCGCCATGTCGGCGCTGGTCACGGCAATGGCAGTTGGCACGCTCAGCTCCCCGTTTCACGCCTGTCGGCCCGCCGGCACTGCTCCGGTACGCCGAGTTGACTTCACTGCGTGACTACCTCAGCACTGTAACCACGCCCCTGTGACCGGAGAACAGCGTTTCTGTAGCTGTGCGGCAACTGTCATCGCACACAACACGCCAAACCGGGGCAGGTCGAGCAACTGGTCCACGCGGAAGCGCCGGGACGGACGCCGGAGAAGTTGGTCTGGACCTCTTGACACCAGATTGGTCTGGACCAACTCTTGAACTCCAGCGGTGGCCACCGTCGTCACAGTCCCCTCCAAACTCCCCCACCGGAGGCATCAGTGGACCGCGCACCAGGCATGCCCGTACTCAGGAACAGACGTCTGTGGGCCGGGGTCGCCATGGCCGCCCTCGCCCTCTCCTTCGCGGGCACCGGCCAGGCGTCCGCCGCCGACATCAACAACGCCAAGAACGCCGGCTTCGAGTCGGGCCTGACCAACTGGACCTGTACGGCGGGCAGCGGCACGACCGTCTCGTCCCCGGTGCACGGCGGCGCGTCCGCGCTGAAGGGCACGCCGGCCGGCCAGGACAACGCGCAGTGCGTCCAGCCGGTGGCGGTCAAGCCCAACTCGACGTACACGCTGAGCGCGTGGGTGCAGGGCGGCTACTCCTACCTGGGCGTGACGGGCACGGGCACGACGGACGTGTCAACCTGGACCCCCGACACCACGTCCTGGAAGCAGCTGTCGACGACGTTCACGACGGGCGCCTCGACCACGTCCGTCTCGGTGTACACCCACGGCTGGTACGGACAGGCGGCGTACTACGCGGACGACATCTCGGTCTACGGCCCGGACGGCGGCGGTGGCAGCGACCCGGCCCCGACCGTCCCGGCGACCCCGACGGGCCTGAGCGTCTCCTCGACGACCTCGTCCTCCGTCTCCCTCGCGTGGAGCGCGGTGTCGGGAGCCACGGGCTACAACGTCTACCGCAGCGGCACGAAGATCACGGCGGTGACGGGAACGTCCGCCACTATCACGGGACTTGCGGCCTCCACGGCGTACTCCTTCCAGGTCACGGCGACCAACTCGGCCGGTGAGTCCGGGAAGTCGACTGCGGTGACGGGCACGACGACGGCGACCGGCGGGGGTGGCGGCGGCACGGTGCCGAAGCACGCGGTGACCGGCTACTGGCAGAACTTCAACAACGGCGCGACCGTGCAGAAGCTCTCGGCAGTCTCCTCCCAGTACGACATCATCGCGGTGGCCTTCGCGGACGCGACCTCCACCCCGGGCGCGGTCTCCTTCACGCTCGACTCGGCCGGCCTCGGCGGCTACACGGTCGACCAGTTCAAGGCGGACATCGCGGCCAAGCACACGGCCGGCAAGAAGGTGATCATCTCGATCGGCGGCCAGAACGGCACGATCTCGGTGAGCGACTCGACGTCCGCGACGAACTTCGCCAACTCCGTCTACTCCCTGATGCAGACGTACGGCTTCGACGGCGTCGACATCGACCTGGAGAACGGGATCAACTCGACCTACATGAGCCAGGCGTTGAGGTCCCTGTCGGCCAAGGCGGGCTCCTCGCTCATCATCACGATGGCGCCCCAGACGATCGACATGCAGTCGACGTCGAACGCGTACTTCCAGACCGCGCTGAACGTGAAGGACATCCTCACGGTCGTCAACATGCAGTACTACAACAGCGGCACGATGCTGGGCTGCGACGGCAAGGTCTACGGCCAGGGCACGGTGGACTTCCTGACGGCCCTCGCCTGCATCCAGCTCCAGGGCGGCCTTTCCCCGTCCCAGGTGGGCCTGGGCCTCCCGGCCTCGACGAGCGCGGCCGGCAGCGGCTACGTCTCCCCCACCATCGTGAACAACGCCCTCGACTGCCTGACGGCCGGCACCAACTGCGGCACCTTCAAGCCGTCGAAGACCTACCCCGACCTGCGGGGCGCGATGACCTGGTCGACCAACTGGGACGCGGCGGCGGGCAGTTCGTGGTCCAACTCGGTGGGAGCGCATGTGCACGCGCTGCCGTAGGGATGTGATCTGAACGAGGAGTGCGACCGGGCTGGCGGGTCGCACTCCTTCGCGTTGTGCCTTCGTGCTGTGCCTTCGTGCTGTGCCTTCGTGTTTGTGGCTACCCCGCCGACCGGCCCTTGCCGTCGGCGTTCCCGGCGTTCTCGGCGAGTCGGTCCAGCAGTTCCTGGGCCTTGTCGACCGCGGTGTCGATCTGCTCGCTGTGCTTGCCGTCGGTCTTCTCGTCGACGAGATCACCGGCCTTCTCCAGCCCGTCGGAGATCTTGTCACCATGGTCCTCGGCGATCTCCTCGGCCTTGTCCTTGAGCTTGTCCAGGTCCGGCAGGTTGTCGAACACGACAGTTCCCCTCGCTGCAACGGGCGTACGCGGTCCAGGACATGGTCTTCACGCCGGCCCCCGGGAGGGCAAGGGCGTGTTCGGGGCGCACGAATCGATACGGGCGGCCTGAAACATTTCTGTGCGCCCACCGCATCAGTACAAGTGAGGGCGGTGCCGGTACCGGGACCGACGGGCAGGGGGAACAGGCGTGAGACGACAGGAACGTGCCGACGAATACGCGGAGTTCGCCGCGGCACGCGCCGGGCATCTCTATCGGTCCGCCTGTCTGCTGACCGCCGGGGACACGCATCTCGCCGAGGACCTGGTCCAGGAGACGCTCGGCAAGCTGTACGTCGGCTGGGGGCGGATGTCCCGGGTCGGCAACCCCGCCGGGTACGCCCAGACCGTCCTCACCCGTACCTATCTCGCCCATCAGCGGCGCCGCAGCAGCACCGAGCGCGCCACCGACGTCCTGCCCGACCGGCCCGACCCCGGTGCCCACGGCGCCGACACCCCGCTCCGGCTGACCCTGCTCCAGGCCCTCTCCCGGCTGCCCGCCAAGGACCGCGCCGTGGTCGTCCTGCGGTACTGGGAGGACCGGTCCGTGGAGGAGACCGCCGACGTCATGCACGTCAGCTCGGCCGCCGTACGCACCCGCTGCGTCCGCGCGCTCAGCCGGCTGCGCGAACTGCTCGGGGAGAACCTCGACGAGTACGCCCGCCCCTGAGCAACCCCTGGTCCCTGGCTCCAACTCCCTTCTCCCGCAAGCCCCTTACGCGAAACGGCGGTGCGCCATGCCCGACACCCAGCACAGCGACCCCCTCGACCCCTTCGAGGAACGGCTCACCGCCGGCCTGCACGACGCGGGCAACGCCTTCGAGACCGACCGGGCCGCGCTCGCCCATGCCGGTGCCCTCAAGGGACGACGGCGGCTGCTGCGCCGCCGGAACGCCGCCGTCATGAGCGGCGCGGCGGGCATCGCCCTCGTCGGCGTGGGCGGGGCGCTGCTCCTGCCGAGCGGGAACCCCGCCGAGGCGCGGGGTTCCGCGGCCGCCTCCGCCCACGCCTCCGCCACCTCCTCCGCCCCCGCTCCCGTCTCCGGCGAGGAGCTGTTCCGGAAGCTCACCCGCCTGCTGGGCGACGGCGCGTACTCCAAGGTCGTGGCCCGTGGCACGGACGAGGCACCGTCGCCGTACGTCCATGTCGTCTACGACGACGGGAAGGGCAAGTCGGCCGTCGAGGTCAACCTGGGCCGGGTGGAGCCGGGGAGTGACGAGGCGCGGCAGGCCACCAAGTGCCCGGCGAAGGTGTTCACGCACTACGACGCGTGCACCACGAGCCGGCTGGCGGACGGGTCGGTGGTCATGGTCCTTCAGGGGTACGAGTATCCGGACCGCCGGGTGGACACGAAGTGGTGGAGCGCCGAACTCGTCACCCCGCAGGGACAGCATGTGAGCGTGAGCGAGTGGAACGCCGCCGCCGAGAAGGACTCACCGATCACCAGGAGTCAACCGCCGCTGTCTCCCGCCCGGTTGACGAAACTCGCGGCTTCGGACGCGTGGCGGAAGGCCATCGACGCGATGCCCGAGCAGGCGCCGACCGGGACCGCGATGGCGGAATCGGGCGGCTCCGCCATCAACGCCCCCATCGCCCCGACCCTGAAGAGCCTGCTGCCGAAGGGGCTCACGGTGTCCGACAGCAGTGGCCACGACAGCGGGTTCGGCTATCTCGTCGTCGACGACGGCAAGGGCAAGACCCTCGTCCAGGTCAACGTCCAGGCGAACATGTCGGACGTCGCGGACGACCTCTTCGGCTCGGACGCCGAGGTCCTGTCCGACGGCACGAAGGTCGCCGAGCACCAGGGCCCCGGTGAGAAGGGCGGCTCGGGTGTCGTGATGTGGACCGTCGACACCCTCCGCACCGACGGCACGCGCGTGGTGATCAGCGCCTTCAACTCCGGCGCCCAGGACACCCCTTCGACCCGCAAGACCCCGGCCCTGACGATGAAGCAGCTCAGGGCGATCGCCCTCAGCCCCAACTGGCGCTGATTCACGGCGAGTCGACGGAACTCTCCGGCCGATCGGACGGCACCTCGACGAGGGACAGCACTCCGCACACCATGGCGAACAGGACCAGCCACCGGACCGTGGCCACGGGTCCGACACCGGCGTCCTCGACGACATGCCCGCCGGTCAGCCACCAGGCGGTCAGCCCGGCCGGCACGAGGAGATGGTTCCCCCCGCACGATCGACGACGTGCAACCCACCGTCGACGGCCGGATGGAGAAGGACGACCCGGCGCCCGCGGGCGTGGCCCCGTCCGACCCCAACCCCCAGTCCCCCCGTCAACTCACCGCAGCAGTAGTGGCGTCGCCCCTGCCACTCGCCACATGTTCGTCCTCGCACGACAGCACCTCCTCCGCCGGGACCACCTCCCCGAACCCGGAGTGGCGGTAATCCGGCCACCGACTTTGGACGCCCTTGACCTGACCATGCCAACACATCAACATAGGCGCCACACAGGAAAGCCCACGGGAGGGCCCTGAAGGGTCCGTGAAAGGTCCATGAAAGGTCCCGTGGGAACTCCCCACCCGCACGCCGTACTTCACGCACGTCGCACTGAAACACCCCCCAACTCCAGCAAGGAGATTTCATGCGACTTCGCATACGCGGCTCAGGCGCCCGGAGCGGCAGACGTACCGCCGCGCTCGCCGCCCTGATGGCCCTCGCCCTCGCCGCCCCCGTCGCGGAGACGGCCACGGCGGCGAAGGCCACCGCCGACAACGCACGGCAGACCGCCCCGACCGCGGACGACATCCGCCAGTACGAGATCCACGTCGACCACAACACCCCGGTCACCCGTACGGCCATCGCGGCGGCCGGCGTCACCGTGGACGAGTCCGACGAGGAGACCGTGGTCGTCTCCGGCCGCGCCGCCCAGATCAAAGTGCTGCGCCAACAGGGCTACGCCGTCTCGCTGTTGGGCTCGGCACCCGACCGCTCCTCGGCGGCGGACGGCGCTCGGCTCCTCGACTTCCCCTCGGCCGACTCGAAGTACCACAACTACGCCGAGGCGAACACGGAGATCGACCAGCGGCTCGCCGCCTACCCCGGCATCATGAGCAAAAAGGTGATCGGCAAGTCGTACCAGGGCCGGGACATCGTCGCCGTCAAGGTCAGCGACAACGTGGCCACCGACGAGAACGAGCCCGAGGTCCTCCTCACCTTCCACCAGCACGCGCGCGAACACCTCACGGTGGAGATGGCGTTGTACCTGCTGCGCGAACTGGGCGCGGGCTACGGCACCGACTCCCGCGTCACGAACCTCGTCAACGGCCGCGAGATCTGGATCGTGCCCGATCTCAACCCGGACGGCGGCGAGTACGACATCGCGACCGGCGCCTACCGGTCCTGGCGCAAGAACCGGCAGCCCAACTCCGGTTCCAGTTACGTCGGTACGGACCTCAACCGGAACTGGAACTACAAGTGGGGCTGCTGCGGCGGCTCTTCGGGCTCGACCTCGTCCGAGACCTACCGGGGCGCGTCCGCCGAGTCGGCACCCGAGGCGAAGGTGGTCGCGGACTTCGTGCGCGGCCGGGTCGTCGGCGGGAAGCAGCAGATCACCGCGGGCATCGACTTCCACACGTACAGCGAACTGGTGCTGTGGCCCTTCGGATACACGTACTCCGACACGGCCACCGGGATGACCGCGGACGACGCCGCCGCGTTCAAGGCGGTCGGGCAGAAGATGGCCGCGAGCAACGGCTACACGGCCGAGCAGTCCAGCGACCTGTACATCACGGACGGTTCGATCGACGACTATCTCTGGGGCAGCCAGAAGATCTTCGACTACACCTTCGAGATGTATCCGACGTCCAGTTCCGGGGGCGGGTTCTACCCGCCCGACGAGGTCATCGAGCGGGAGACCTCCCGGAACCGGGACGCGGTGTTCCAACTGCTGGAGAACGCGGACTGCATGTACCGGTCCATCGGGAAAGCGGCCCAGTACTGCGGCTAGCCATCTGGCCGGCTAGTCCTTGCGGACCTCGGCCTCCGCCTCGGCGAGCGCCGCCTCGTCGACCTCGGCGGACTCGTCGTCCTCGTCCTCGGCGCCGTCGTCGAAGTACGCGTCGAGGACCGCGTCGAGTTGCGTCTCCCACTCACCGAACCGGCTCCTGGCCGCCGCCTCGATCTCGATCGGGTACCAGCGGCGGTCAGGGGTGTGCACCGTGATGGTGAACCGCCTGCCGAAGCGCGGGGACTCGGTCTCTATGGCGCCGATCTCGTCCCAGCGGAACTCGCAGTTCTGGTCGTCCAGGCGCAGTCGTACGCCCTTCGCGTCCGCGACGATCTCCGCACGACGGTCGGACGCCTCGAAGACGGGCCCGCCCTCGGACGACTCCGCGCCGTCTTCATCGGCGTCGGCGTCACCCTCGGCATCACCGTCCTCGGCAACGGCCGTGTCGACCTCGGCCTCCTTGGCCTCGGCCTTCTCGACCTCGGGCTTCTCGACCGGCGACTCCTCGGGCTCCGCGTCCCGCGGCTTCGCGTCCTCCGGTGCGTCGGAGGACACGGCGGGTGCGGTGAGCCCGGGGACGAAGGCCGGGTCGAATCCGGCGCCCTCCAGGGGCTGGCTGCTCGAACCTATGCGCTGCTCCACAGCGCGAAGTATGGTCGACGAACCTGTGTCGGGCACAGCCAGCCCCCACTTCGTTATCAGACGCCTACACGACGTTCCCGGCGTACTTCTAGACGAAGAGGCTCAATACGGCCGCCACCGCGAACCCCGCGACCGACAGCACCGACTCCAGCACCGTCCACGTCCTCAACGTGTCCCGCTCACTGATCCCGAAGTACTTCGCCACCATCCAGCTGCATCCATCAGCGCGCTCCGCGCGCGGGCGCCGTCGTTGACGTACGAGGCGAAGATCGAGCCCGCCGAGGCGGAACCTCCGGCCTTCACACCCGCCATAGCGGAAGCGACCGCCGCCGGCCGACCGGAAACCGTGCCGGCCCACCGCGACGATCACACCACCCGACACCTACACGAACAGACTCAGCACCGCCGCCACCGCGAACCCCGCCACCGACAACACCGACTCCAGCACCGTCCACGTCCTCAACGTGTCCCGCTCACTGATCCCGAAGTACTTCGCCACCATCCAGAAGCCGCCGTCGTTGACGTGCGAGGCGAAGATCGAGCCCGCCGAGATCGCCATGATGACGAGCGCGACGAAGGCCTGCGAGTGGTCGCCCTCGGCCAGCAGCGGGGCCACGATGCCCGCCGTGGTCACGATCGCGACCGTCGCCGAGCCCTGGGCCACCCGCAGGACCAGCGAGATCAGGTACGACAGCACGAGCACCGGCAGGCCCACGTCGTGGAAGGTGTCCGAGAGGGCCTGCGCGACCCCGCTCGCCTTGAGGACGGCGCCGAAGATCCCGCCCGCGCCGACGACCAGCAGGATGTTGCCGACCGGCTTGAGGGACGCGGTGGAGACGGTCTCCAGGGACTTGCGGGACCAGCCGCGCCGTAGACCCAGGAGGTAGTACGCGAGGAGGAGCGCGATGGTCAGGGCGACGAAGGGGCTGCCGAAGAACTCCACCACCGAGCGGCCGGTCGACGGGTCGAAGGCGATCGACGAGAACGTGGCCGCGAGAATGAGGACCAGGGGCGTGCCGATGATCGCCAGGACCGTGCCCAGCGCCACCGGCTTCTCCTGCGGTACGACGCCGGACTCCCGCTGTTCGTCGATGACCGCCTGCTTCGCCTCGGCCGCCGCCTCGACCATGTCCTGCGGTACGGCGACGAAGATCCGCTTGCCGACCCAGGCCGCGTAGGCCCACGCGGCGAGGACGGCGGGGATGCCGACGACGATGCCCATGAGGATGACCCAGCCGAGCTGGACGTGGAGGAGACCCGCGGCTGCCACCGGGCCGGGGTGCGGCGGCAGGAACGCGTGGGTCATCGACAGGCCCGCGAGCAGCGGCAGGCAGTAGAGCAGGATCGACTTGCCGCCGCGCTTGGCGGCGGCGTACACGATCGGCGCGAGGACGAAGATACCGACGTCGAAGAAGACCGGGATGCCGAAGATCAGGCCGGTCAGGCCCATGGCGAGGGGCGCCCGCTTCTCGCCGAAGAGATTCAGCAGCCGGGACGCCAACACCTCGGCCCCGCCGCTGACTTCGAGGATCGCGCCGAGCATCGTGCCGAGGCCGATGATGATCGCGACATGGCCGAGGATGCCGCCCATGCCGGACTCGATGGTGGAGACGGCGTCCGAGCGCTGGACCGTGCCGAAGAGTTCGGTGACCGACAGTCCGGAGAGCAGGCCGACGGTTATGGAGACGGCGAGGAGGGCCACGAAGGGCTGGAGTCTGACCCTGATGATCAGGAAGAGCAGGAGCGCGATACCGAGGGCGGCGACCGTCAACAGGCCGGCCGTGCCGTCGAGAAGGAGGAGCAGGCCTCCGGTGTGGGGTGGTGGGGTCACGGGGGCGGTGGCGGCGAGCGGTAGGGACATGTGGGGGTCCTCGGGGTCGTCGTAGGAACATGGAGCTTTCGTCGGGCAGGGGGGATCGCGGCGCGGCACCCCGAGGGGTGCCGAACCGTCGTACGGTGTGCGGGAGTTGGGGCTGTACTAACTCAGTACTGGCTCGGTGCTAGCCCAGAACGGCCAGCGCGTCGATCTCGATGAGCAGGCCGGCGGGCAGACCGACGTAGACCGTCGTGCGCGCGGCCGGGACCTCGACGCGGCCCTCGAAGTACGCGTTGTAGATCGCGTTCATCTCGGCGAAGTGGTCCACGTCCGTCAGATAGACGCGGAGCATCATCACGTCCTCCCAGCTCGCGCCGCCCTCCTCCAGGACCGCCTGGACGTTGGCGAGGGTCTGGAGGGTCTGCTCGCGCAGGGTCGGGCCGGCCGGTGTGGGCGGCTTGCCCTCCTCGGCGGGGAGGAAGCCGACCTGCCCGGCGACCTGGAGGATGTTGCCCTTGCGGACGCCGTGCGAGAACTTCGCGGGCGGGGCGGTGTGGGTCTTGGGGGTGAGGGCGGTCTTCTCGGTCATTCGGTGTCCCTGGTGGTAGTTCTGCCGGAGTACTCCCCACTGATGGCGTCCGCCGTGCGACGGACCAGGGGAAGCAGCGTGAGGAGTTCGTCGGCGGTGACGACTACGTTGGGCGCGGAGACCGACATCGCGGCGGCCACGCGTCCGTCGGCGCCTCGGATCGGCGCGGCGACGCAGTTGATGGACTCTTCGTGGCCGCCGAGGTCGGTGGCCCAGCCCTGTTCCCGCACCTTCTCCAACTCCCGCAGGAAAGCGGGCGCGTTGGGGGTGGAGCGGGCGGTGTACATGGGGTATTCGAGCTTGTCGGCGAGGACCCGCCGCTCGGCCTCCGGGAGGTCGGCGAGGAGCAGCTTCGCCACACCCGCGACCGTGATCGCGACGGGCTTCCCGATCCGCGAGTACATGCGCACCGGGTAGCGGCTCTCCACCTTGTCGATGTAGAGGACCTCGTTCTCCTCGTACACCGCGAGGTGGACGGTATGACCGCACTGCTCGTTGAGGCGTACGAGATGGGGGTGGGCGATCTCGCGGATGTCGAGGTTCTCCATCGCCTCCTGGGCGAGGGCGATGAGGCGGGCGCCGAGGCGGTAACGCTGGTCGGACTGGCGGTAGACCAGGCCGTGTTCGTGCAGGGTGCGCAGCAGGCGCAGGGCCGTCGACTTGTGGACGTCGAGGCGCTCGGCGACCTGGCCGAGGTCGGCGGGGCCCTCGGCGAGCAGCGGCAGGATGCTGAGCGCGCGGTCGACGGTCTGACTCATGGTGTGCGTACCTCCTCGTCGGCCCGGTCGGCGGCGTCGGTCCAGCCGGGGCCGAGTCGAAGTCTCCCCCACGCCCGCTCGTCCAGGGCGACCAGCCGGTCGGCGTGGTCGCGGGCCGGGGGCGCGGCGAGGTCGCCGGGGACGGTGAGGGCGGCGGCGGCCGTGAGATGCCCGTGCCGCAGCCGGTCCCGTACGGGAAGTCCCCGCAGGGTCGCGGAGAGGAACCCGGCGGCGAAGGCGTCCCCGGCCCCGACCTCGGCCACGACGTCGACGTGCGGCGCCGGCACGAAGGTGACGGAGTCCTTGTGGAAGACGGTGGCCCCGCGTCCGCCCTGCTTGACGACGAGCGTCTCGGGGTCGGGGAACGCGTCCCGTACGGCATCGGCCCCGACCAGCCCCCAGACCTCGGCGGCCTCGTCCTCGCCGACGAACACGAGGTCCGCGCCGCGCGCCAGCTCCAGCAGCACGCTCGGTCCGTCGGCCGAACGCCCCAGCGCGGGGCGGTGGTTGACGTCGAAGGAGATCAGCGGGCGGCGGGCGCGGAGCGCGGTCAGCTCACGGACCAGGCCGAGACAGCCGGCGGAGAGCATCGGGGTGATCCCGGACAGATGCAGCACCCGCCCGGCCCGTACGGCGGCCAGGTCCACGTTCCCCACGGCCATCGCGGAGGCGGCGGACCCGGCCCGGTAGTACGCGACCTCGTGCGCGTCGGTGGCCCGGTCCCCGGCGGTGCGGAAGTAGATGCCGGTCGGCCGCGCCGGATCGCGCCGTACGGCGGACACGTCCACCCCGTACCCGCCGATGGTCTCGACGAGATGGTCCCCGAAGCCGTCGGCCCCGACCCTGCTGACCCACCGGACGGTGTGCCCGGCCGCCGCCAGCACGCACGCCACGTTCGACTCGGCGCCGCCGATGGCGCGATCGAAGGAGGGCACATCGGCGAGGCGGCCCGGTCGGCTGGGTAGGAACGTGACCATGGACTCGCCCAGCGCTACGACGTCCACGACGTCACGGGCGGCGGTGGACTGTCCGTCGGCGGTCACGATGGTGATGGCTCCTCGTCCGGTGCGCCGGGGGCGGCGGCTCCGTTGACCCGGTGTTGGGCGAGATGTTAGACAGCGGTAAGCGATATACGCAATGAAGGTTGCAGAGATTGCAACACTCCAGCTCAGGGAGGCCCCATGGTCCGCGACACCGGTACCGAAGCGCTCGCCCGGCTCGCCGGGGAACGCGTCGACCACCGTTTCAAGGGCCTCCCCCCGGACGCGGACGGCCTCACCGTCGCCGAACTCTCCGCCCAGCGCCGCAACCTCTTCACCGGCGGCTTCACCACCCCCGTCCTCGCCCTCTCCGCCGAGCGCCTGGACCACAACCTCCGCCTCATGGAGACCTACGCGACCCGCCACGGCCTCGCCTTCGCCCCGCACGGCAAGACCTCCATGGCCCCCCAGCTCTTCCACCGCCAACTCGCCCACGGCGCCTGGGGCATCACCCTCGCGGTCCCCCACCAGGTGCGCGTGGCAAGGGAGTTCGGCATCGACCGGATCTTCCTCGCGAACGAACTCGTCGACCCGGCCGCCCTGACATGGATCTCGTCCCAGCTCGACACCGACCCGGACTTCCGCTTCGTCTGCTACGTGGACTCCGTGCGCGGGGTCGAGTCGATGGACGCGGCCCTGCGCGGCGCCACCCGCCCGCTGGACGTCGTGGTCGAACTGGCCGCCGGCGAGGGCGCCCGCACCGGCGTGCGCACGGAGGCGGAGTGCGCGGCGGTCGCGGACGCGGTGGGCGCCGTGGGGACTCTGCGGCTGGTCGGGGTCGCCGGGTACGAGGGCGAGGTGCCGCAGCCGGACCCGGAGCGGGTGCACACGTGGCTGCGCCGACTGACCGCACTGGCCGTGGAGTTCGACAAGGCGGGGCGGTTCGCCGGGTCCGGGCTCGACGAGATCGTGGTCAGCGCGGGGGGCAGCGCGTGGTTCGACGCGGTGGCCGACGTCTTCGCCGAGCTGCCCGAACTCTCCCTCCCCGCACTGAAGTTGCTGCGTTCGGGCGCCTACGTCTCACACGACGACGGGCACTACCGCAAGCTGACCCCCTTCGCCCGGGTCCCCGAAGAGGGCGCCCTGGAACCGGCGTTCCGGCTCTGGGCGCAGATCGTCTCCCGCCCCTCCCCCGAGCAGGCCTTCGCGAACGCGGGCAAGCGGGACGCGGCCTACGACCTCGACCTCCCCTTCGCCCAGGTCGTCCGCCGGGACGGCACCGAACGCCCGGCGACCGGCGTCGAGGTCACCGGGCTCTCCGACCAGCACGCCTGGCTGCGGACGACGTCCGAGGCGGACCTGGAGGTGGGTGACTGGATCGGGATGGGCCTGTCCCACCCGTGCACGTCCTTCGACAAGTGGCAGTTGATCCCGGTGGCGGAGGCGGACGGGACGGTCGTCGACCACATCCGTACGTTCTTCTAGGAGGAGTCGTGGAGCAGCTCGTCATCCGGGACGCGGACGTGGTCGACGGCAGCGGTGGACCGTCGTACCGCGCCGATGTCGTGATCGACGGCGGCAGGATCGTCTCGATCGTGCAGGAGGCCGCGGCGGCGGGCTGTCAACGCCCCAAGGCGCGGCGTGAGTTGGACGCGGAGGGGCTGGTCCTCTCCCCCGGCTTCATCGACATGCACGCGCACAGCGACCTCGCCCTGCTCCGCGACCCGGACCACAGCGCCAAGGCCGCGCAGGGGGTGACCCTCGAAGTCATCGGCCAGGACGGGCTGTCGTACGCCCCCGTCGACGACCGCACGCTCGCGGAGGTGCGCCGGGCGATCACCGGGTGGAACGGGTACGGGGACGACATCGACTTCGACTGGCGGTCGGTGGGCGAGTACCTGGACCGGCTGGACTCCGCATTCGGTGGCCGCGGAGTGGCGGTCAACGCGGCCTACCTGATCCCGCAGGGCACGGTCCGGATGCTCGCGGTCGGCTGGGAGGACCGGGAGGCGACGCCCCAGGAGCTGGACCGGATGCGGCAGTTGGTCGCCGAGGGCATGGAACAGGGCGCGGTCGGCATGTCGTCCGGGCTCACCTACACGCCCGGCATGTACGCCAAGGACGCCGAACTCACCGAACTCTGCCGGGTGGTGGCGTCGTACGACGGCTACTACTGCCCGCACCACCGCTCGTACGGCGCGGGCGCGCTGGAGGCCTACGCGGAGATGGTGGACCTGTCGAGGGAGGCCGGCTGCTCCCTCCATCTGGCCCACGCCACCATGAACTTCGGTGTGAACGAGGGCCGGGCACCGGAGCTGCTGACCCTCCTGGACGAGGCGCTGGCGACCGGCGCGGACATCAGCCTGGACACCTACCCCTACACCCCCGGCTGTACGACTCTCGTGGCGATGCTGCCGAGTTGGGCGAGCGAGGGCGGCCCGGAGGAGATCCTGAGGCGGCTGGCGGACGACGAGACGGCCGAGCGCATCCGCCATCACCTGGAGGTGGTCGGCTCGGACGGCTGCCACGGGGTGCCGATGGAGTGGGACACGATCGAGATCTCGGGGGTCACGGATCCCGCGCTGGCCGAGTACGTGGGCCGCCGCGTCGACAGTTGGAGCACGGCCCGCCACCTCCTCCTGGCCGACCGGCTCGCCCCGTCGATCCTCCAGCACGTGGGCCACGAGGAGAACGTCCGGCAGATCATGCGGCACCGCGTCCACACGGGCGGCTCGGACGGCATCCTCCAGGGCGCGAAGCCGCATCCGCGGGCGTACGGCACGTTCCCGCAGTATCTCGGCAGGTACGTAAGGGAGTTGGGGATCCTGCCGCTGGAGGAGTGCGTAGCACACCTGACCTCACGCCCGGCGGCCCGCCTGCGCCTGCCGGACCGGGGCCTGGTCAAGGAGGGCTACCGCGCGGACCTGGTGTTGTTCAACCCCGAGACGGTGGCGCCGGGTTCGACCTTCGAGGAGCCGCGCCGCCTGCCGACCGGCATCCCGCATGTGCTGATCGACGGCCGCTTCGTGATGGAAGACGGCCGTCGAACGGACGAACTGGCGGGGAGATCTGTACGCCGCACACCATGACGCCGTGTCTTTGGGGGCGCGGGGCTGTGACACATGCGGCTCCGCCGCGTGGGCGCGACCAGCCACGACGCACCCGCAGACGAAGACGGCGCACCCGGCGGAGCGCTACGGCTTCGGCAGCGTGCAGCCGGTGTTGCTCAGGGCGAGCACGTTGGCCGAGGTGAAGCAGGCCGGGATGTTGTAGGTCTCCTCGGCGTAGTTGATGCCCTCGCGGACGGTCACCGCACCGGTCTCGCTGACCTCGCACGGGTTGTTCACGGTGCAGCTCTCGCCGTCCTCGTTGCCCGTGTTGTTGACGGCGACGACCTGACCGGTGCTGGTGTCGATGACCGGGGAGCCCGAGGTGCCGCCGATGGTGTTGCAGGCGGAGGTGTAGCGGACCGAGTCCTTCCAGGTCCAGGAGCCCTCCTTCAGCCGGTACACGAACCCGTCGATGCTGCAGCTGTAGATCGTCTTCCAGTAGCCGGAGACGACCTTGATGGCGGTGCCGACGGTCGGGTGCGTGGCGCTCACGGTGAGCGGGCTGATGTTGTACGCGCTCTTGATCGCCGCGTACGTGGTGGTGGTGCGGTAGATCGTCACGTCCGTGTCGGTCATCGTCGAGTAGACGACCTGGTTGGCGCGGAGCGTGGCGACCTTGGTGCCGGCCGAGTTCAGCAGCCCGAAGGTACGGGTGGAGGACTGGCCGGTGATGACCTGGCCGGCCGCCGGGAACCCGGTCTCCAGGCAGTGGCCGTTGGTCAGCACGAGCGCCGGGGAGGTGTCGGTCGAGTTCGGGAAGCGGATGACCGAGCCGGAGCAGTTGCTGAGCGAGACGGTTCCGGCGAAGTCGACGGTCACGGCCGCCGCCTTCGGTGCCGCCTGCGGCGCGGCGACCGCGGGTGCCACGCCCGCCCCGGCGATGGCCAGGGTGGAGAGCGCGGCAAGGAGAGGCTTGTTCATGTGGGGGTCCCCTCTTATGACGAGGCGACCGGAGATCTTCCGGCCGCGTCTTTTTGTCATGGGCATTGTTATTGTTGAGGGGGGAGCGGGCAAGGAGCGGTTTCAGGACGGGAGTTGGCGGATTTCCGCGCATGCCTCGTCGACGAGACGGCGCAGCGTTTCGCCGTTGTCCGCGATCCGGGCGCCCAGTTCGCGGCACCGTCGCTCGCGGGCCGGGGTGACCCGGCCGGTGTAGAAGACCGCCGGCCCGATGAAGAGCTCCCGCTCCCGCCAGCGCGCGAGGGCGTTCAGACCGGCGTCACCGTCGGCACCGCGGGCGAAGTCCGAGAGCAGCAGGTCGACCGGCCCACTGGCGAGCCTCTGCTCGGCACTCCGCGCATCCTCGACCACCATGACCTGGGCGCCGAGGCGCTCCAACTCCCGTACGTGGGACGTGTTGTTGCCCGGATGGTCGTCCACCCACAGCATCCGGATGTGCTGGTAGCGGTCGTCGGACCGGCCCTCGTCGTACGGCTCTTCTCCCAACCTCCGCCCCCCTGTGGGCGGTTCCGCTTGGTCCGGCCGGATCGTGACGACCGGCGAGGCGCCGCCCCGCTGAAGCTCCTCCAGCAGCCGGTCCCCCTGCGGCAGCCGCAGCCACTCCTCCACGAGCCCGACGAAGCCGCGGTCCCGGGCCAACGGCGGGTAGACGGTGGGGAGTTGCTCCTCCAGCCGGCCGAGGACGGCCTCCCAGTCGTCCGGGCGCTCGCGGTCGGGCGGCGCGAGACGGTGCCCGGACACGGTGGCCACCGTGGTGCGCCAGACCTCCGGTTCGGCCTCGATCCACCGGCTGAGCACCCGCCGGGCCGCGTAGTACTCCAGGAACTCCTGGCCCGCGTTGGAGGAGAGGGCGTCGCTCGCCACGAGGATCCGGTAGAACTCCGGGTACAGGTACTGGAGCAGCAGCGTCCGGATGACCGCCTCCGGCTCGAACCCCGTCCACACCGGGTTGAGGGAACACTCCAGGCCGAAGCCGTTGATGAGCCGCTTGATCCGCCGGGGGTTGCGCGCCGAGCGGTCGGCGATCAGGTTCACCAGGGTGTCGTCGAGCAGCTCGCGCACCCCCGAGATCTCGGCACAGTGGCGGACGTAGGCGCGTATGTCCTCGCCGGACGGCACGGGCAGCCGGTAGCTGGTCTGGAAGATCTTCTCCATGAACGCGGAGCCCGCCGGGCCGAGGTCCCGCAGCAGTCCGGAGGGGCCGAGCACCGACCGGTCGCAGCCGATCACGAAGACGAGCCCCGGCAGGTCGAGGTAGGTCTTCACCGCCTCGCACACCGCGAGGACCGTGTCCTCGGCGCAGCGGTCGAGGTCGTCGACGAACACGACGAGCAGCCGGCCCGGCCGGTTCTCGGTGGTGCGCGCCCAGTCGGTGGCGAGCGCGCTCAGCTCGTCGCGCATGGTGGCACGGGCTCTGGGGTCGACGGACAGCTCGCGCCACAGCCGGTCGACCAGTCCGGCCAGCCCGAACGGGGAGGCGACCACCGACAGGGTCGCCAGCGCGGCCCTGATCAGCGGGCCGTGCTCCGACAGCCGGTACAGGGTCCGGCGCAGCAGTCGCTCGTCGAACCTCATCAGCACGGTCTTGATGAGCCCTTCCAGCGCGTCGGCGCCGGTGGCGGACCACGCGTTGTACCAGACCGTTCCGACGTCGTCGCGCGCGTCCAGTTCCGCCTGGACCAGCCGCATCAGGCTGCTCTTGCCCATGCCCCAGCCCGCGTCCACGGCGAGGGTGAAGGGCGCCGCCCGCCGTGAGTCGTGGACCAGCGTGGCCAGTTGCCGGGCCGCCCTGCCGGTGCCGAGCCGATCGACCTCCGGCGCGCTCACCGGCTCGTCGCTCAACAGCGAGAACTCCATGCTCCGCCTCCCCCTTCGGCGTGGTCAACGTACCGATTCCGGGCGCACGCATCCGGCGAATCGCGCTCCGGGGCGGAACAGGGCCGGCGACAACGGACGAACCGGGCATGTCTCATGTGGCGGAAAGCACGAGCCAAGTCTCGTTACCGCGCCGTAAGCTCACCGACATGCAGGTGATCCAGTCGACGAAGCTCTCCAACGTCTGTTACGAGATCCGGGGCCCGGTTCTCGAAGAGGCGATGCGTCTGGAGGCGGCAGGCCACCGCATCCTGAAGCTCAACACGGGCAACCCGGCGGCCTTCGGGTTCGAGTGCCCGCCGGAGATCCTGGAGGACATCCTCCGGAACGTGTCGTCGGCGCACGGATACGGCGACGCCAAGGGACTGCTGGCCGCCCGGCGCGCGGTCGTCATGCACAACCAGACCCTGGGCATCGAGACGGACGTCGAGCACGTCTTCATCGGCAACGGCGTCTCCGAGCTGATCGTCATGGCGATGCAGGGGCTTCTCGACGACGGCGACGAGGTGCTCGTGCCGTCCCCGGACTACCCGCTGTGGACCGCCGCCGTCTCCCTCTCCGGCGGCACGGCCGTCCACTACCGCTGCGACGAGCAGTCCGACTGGATGCCCGACCTCGCCGACGTGGAGCGCAAGGTCAGCGACCGCACCAAGGCGATCGTCATCATCAACCCCAACAACCCGACGGGGGCCGTGTACGACGAGGAGATGATCAAGGGCCTCACCGACATCGCCCGCCGCCACAATCTCCTCGTCTGCTCCGACGAGATCTACGACAAGATCCTCTACGACGGCGCCACGCACACCCCGACCGCGAAGGTCGCCCCGGACCTGCTCACGCTCACCTTCAACGGCATGTCGAAGGCGTACCGGGTGGCCGGTTACCGGGTCGGGTGGATGTCGATCTCCGGGCCGCGCGCGCACGCCGACTCCTACATCGAGGGTCTGACGATCCTGGCCAACATGCGGCTCTGCGCGAACATGCCCGGGCAGCACGGGGTCGTCGCCGCACTCAGCGGGCGGCAGACCATCAACGACCTGGTCCTGCCGGGCGGCCGGCTGAAGGAGCAGCGGGATGTCGCGTACGAGCTGCTGACCCAGATCCCGGGTGTGACCTGCGTGAAGCCGAAGGGGGCGCTGTATCTGTTCCCGCGGCTCGATCCGCAGGTCTTCAAGGTCAAGGACGACCGGCAGATGGTCCTCGACCTGCTGCGCCAGGAGAAGATCATGGTCGTCCACGGCACCGGGTTCAACTGGTCCGAGCCCGATCACTTCCGGGTCGTGACGTTGCCGTCGGTCGGGGATCTGCGGGACGCGGTGACTCGGATCGGGAACTTCCTGGACGGCTACAGCCAGCCGTAAACCTCCTGGGGTGTTTTTCTTGGGCTGGATCCGGCCAATTTTTCGGCCAGCATAACTTTAGACGAGATCTAAGCTAGGATGGTTTCCTGTCTGAGCACAGGAGACCACGCCATGTACGAACCGATCCGCACGAAGTCGGTCCACAGCACTGTGGCCCGTCCCTCCTCCGACTTTCCGCATCGGTCGCGCGAGGAGGAGCTGGACATCCAGCTGGCGGGGCATCTCGCTGCGCTGCTTGCGGTGACTGACGAGCTGCGGGCGCTTGAGCCTTCGGTGGAGCTGGATGTCGCCGCGGAGCGGCTTGCCGGGCAGCTCACGCGATTGCGAGGGGCTTCGCCGAGCCGGGCGGGTGTGGCCGCGGCCGCGTCTCCTACGTCCCGTCTTGATGCCCTGCATCAGCGGGCACACGCGTTGGCCGGGCGGGCGTTGGTTGTCGCGGCGTCCCGGGCTGATACGGCTGCGGCGATTCTTTCGGCCGAGCGGATGGATGCGCATGCGGTGACCGTGGTCGCCTAGTCGCCGTAGGGGTTCCGGCCTCTCGCGGGTGCGCGCCCGTCGTGGCTTGTCGCGCAGTTCCCCGCGCCCCTGAAACGAGCGCGCTGTCCTGAACCGTGTTGTTCCGGGACCCCTCCGACACTCTCCGTTCATCCCTTTACGCGGGGAATGTTGGGTTCCGCGAGCACGCTGGCCCCTGTGAGACGTATCGCTGGAATCGTCCTCGCGGTGTTGCTGGTCGGCGGAGTGGTGGCAGCCGTCGTAGCGGGCCGGGACAACGGGGACAAGGGCACGGCAACGAAGACCGTGCGTGGAGTGATCGGTTCGGAGAAGGCGGACTTCTTCGCCGATCCCGATGTGGTGAAGGCCCTCGCCGCCAAGGGCTTCACCGTGAAGACGGAGACCTCCGGGTCCTGGGCCATGGAGGGGCTCGACCTCAAGGGGTACGACTTCGCCTTCCCCTCAAGCCAGGCGCCGGCCGACGCGCTCGCCGGCAAGTACAAGGTGCGCCAGCCCCTGCCGCGGCCCTTCTACTCGCCGCTCGTCGTCGTGGCCCACCGCAGCGCCGCCCAGGTGCTCGCGGACAACGGGCTCGCGACGCTGGACAAGAGCCAGGACCGCGGCACGTTGAAGATGGCCTCCTATCTGGATGCGGCCAAGGCGGATCGGACCTGGCAGCAGCTCAAGGGGGCCGACAAACACGGGGAGTTGACCGGCACCCTCTACATCGCCACCACCGACCCGGAGACCTCCAACTCGGGTGCTCTGTACCTCGCCGCGGCCTCCTACGTCGCCAACGGCGGGCGGGTGGCGGCCAGTAGCGCCGACGTCGACCGCACCGCGCCCCTGATGCACAAGCTGATCAGCGTGCAGGGGGCCCAACAGTCCAGCTCGGACGCGCCGTTCAGGGACTTCATCAGCGGTGCCGGCAATCCGCTGGTCCTCGTGTACGAGTCGCAGGTGGCCTCGCTGCTCCTCGACAAGCAGCCGGTCGGCGATCTCGTCGTCCTCTACCCGGACACCACGGCCAACAGCGACCACACCGTCGTACCGCTCACTCCGGAGGGCCGCGCGCTCGGTGAACTCCTCAGCAGCGACCCGACGTTGCGCGAGCTCGCCGTACGGCACGGGTTCCGGCCGCAGGGGGACACCGCCGAGTTCGTCGCGGCCGCGGCCGCCCACTCCAGCTACCTCAACCAGACGCTGACCGGTGTCCGGCAGGCGCCCGTGCCCACCTCGACGGTGCTGCACGACATGGCGCGCCGGGCGCGCGGTTGACCGGGGGGACCACATGAGCAGCAGTTTCAACACCAGTCAGAACAGCAGTCAGCACACCCAGAGCGGTGACGACGTCTTCACGCTCACTCCGCCGGAGGCCGTGAAGGCCGTGCCGAAGGAGAAGGCCGGCGGGCTCGTTCCCGTCGACGACTCCGTCCGTACGGACATGGAGCGCAAGGCCACCGCCTATGTGGAGGGGCTCGCCGCACTCGACGCCCGCTCTCCCGAGTTCGGGGGCAAGGTCGGCGAGATCACCGCGCTGGGCGCCGGCGAGATGCGCAGCGCGACCGCGCAGTCCAACCGCATGCTGGAGCGGACCGTGCGCAGTCTGCCCTCCAAGGGCGGGGACGCGCAGTCGCAGGTGGCGGGCTCGCTCGTCGAACTCCGGCGCGTGGTCGAGGACTTGGACCCGCGTGACCTGCCGGCGTCGAAGGGGCGGAAGTTCCTGTCCCGGCTCCCGGGCGGCAACAAGCTGCGTGACCACGTCGCCAAGTACGCCTCCGCGCAAGGCACGTTGAACAAGATCGTGGGGTCGTTGCGCGGCGGGCAGGACGAACTCCGGCGCGACAACGCCGCGTTGCAGACCGAGCGGGTCCGCCTCTGGGAGACGATGGGCAAGCTCCAGGAGTACGTGGTCCTCACCCAGGCTCTCGACACGGCCGTCGAGCAGCACATCTCCGGCGTCGAGTCCACCGACCCGGGCCAGGCCGACACCCTGCGCGCGGACGTCCTCTTCCCGGTCCGGCAGAAGCTCCAGGACCTGCTGACCCAGCTCGCGGTGTGCGCGCAGGGCTACTTGGCGATGGACGTCGTACGGCGCAACAACGACGAGCTCATCAAGGGCGTGGATCGCGCGGCCACGACCACCGTCTCGGCCCTCCGTATCTCGGTCATGCTCGCCTCCGCCCTGGAGAACCAGCGCAAGGTCGTCGACCAGGTCAACGCGCTGCGCGGGACCACCGAGGACCTCATCCGGGGCAACGCGGAGATGCTCTCCACCCAGAGCGGCGAGATCCAGCGCATCGCGGCCGACCCGGCGGTGGGCGCGGAGACCCTGCGCACCGCCTTCCAGCAGATCTACCGCACGCTCGACGCCATCGACACCTACAAGGTCCAGGCGACCGAGGTGATGGCGGCGACCGTGGAGTCCCTGACCTCCGAACTCCAGAACGCCAGCACGTACTTGGAGCGCAGCCGGTCGCAGAGCGCGCTGGAAGGAGGTCTCGGATGAGACGCCTCCTCGCGCTCGCACTCGGCACGGCCGCGCTGTTGACCGCGTGCACGTCGGCCCATGACACGAAGGCCGAACCCGACAACGCCCCCAAGGACGGCACCCTCCGCGTCCTCGCCTCCAGCGAACTCAGCGACATGACCCCGGTGTTCGACCAGGTCCGCAAGGACACCGGCGTCACGATCCGCCCCACCTACATGGGCACCCTCGACGCGGTGGACCTGCTGGCGAAGGGCAAGGTCGACGGGCAGTACGACGCGCTGTGGCTGTCGTCCAACGACTATCTGCGGCTACGGCCCGACGCGGCGAAGAAGGTCGTCTCGGAGACCCCGATCATGTCCAGCCCGGTCGCGATCGGCGTGAAGACGGCCACCGTCACCTCCCTGGGCTGGACGCCCGACAAGGTCACCTGGTCGCAGATCGAACAGGCCGTCCAGGACGGCAGGTTGACCTACGGCATGACGGACCCCGCACGCTCCAACTCCGGCTTCTCCACGCTGATCTCGGTGGCCTCCGCCCTCTCCGATGCCCAGTCGGCGCTCACCGACGCGGACGTCACCAAGGCGACTCCCCGGCTGAAGGAGTTCTTCAAGGGGCAGAAGCTGACCTCGGGTTCGTCGGGCTGGCTCGCCCAGGCCTATCAACGCCGGGGGAACGTCGACGCGTTGCTCAACTACGAGTCCGTCCTCAAGGGCATCCCGGGCCTGACCGTGATCCGTCCGAGCGACGGAGTGGTCACCGCCGACTACCCGCTGACGTCCCTCGCCTCCACGGACGCCAAGACCCGGGAGAACGTCCGGCGCGTGACGACGGACCTGCGCACGGACGCCCTCCAGAAGCTGATCACCACCCGTACGGACCGCCGCCCGGTCGTCGCCTCCGTACCGCCCGCGTCCGGCCTGGACACCAGCCGACGGCGTGAACTCCCGTTCCCCGGCAGCCAGTCCGTCGCCGACGGGCTCCTCGACTCGTACGAGAACAAGCTGCGGCGGCCCTCGCGGACCGTGTACGTCCTCGACACCTCGGGGTCGATGGAGGGTGACCGGCTGTCCCGGCTGAAGAAGGCCCTCACCGATCTGACCGGGGACTTCCGGCAGCGGGAGGAGGTCACGCTGATGCCGTTCGGGTCGGCCGTGAAGAGCGTGAAGACGCATGTGGTGAGTCCGGGTGATCCGAAGGCCGGGCTCGACGCCATCCGCGCGGACACCAAGGCGCTCAGCGCCTCCGGGAACACCGCGATCTACACCTCGCTGGAGAAGGCGTACGACCATCTCGGCACCGGTGGCGACACGTTCACGTCGATCGTGCTGATGACCGACGGCGAGAACACGACCGGCGCCAAGGCGAAGGACTTTGACGGCTTCTACCGCCGGCTGACCGGCGACCGGCGGGACATCCCCGTCTTCCCCATCCTCTTCGGCGACTCGGACAAGGCCGAGCTCCGGCACATCGCCGATCTGACCGGCGGTCGGCTCTTCGATGCCCAACAGGGCTCGCTGGACGGCGCCTTCGAGGAGATCCGTGGGTATCAGTAGGAGGTTCCTGGGCTGTCTGGAGTCCCGCAAGAACCTCACCGGCAGCGCCTGCGGGCTCGTCGGGCTGGTGCTGACGTTCGTGGGGGTGGCGGGGCCGTACTGGCCGGTCGTGGTCGTGGGACTGTACGGCGCGGGTGCGCTGGTCGCGCCGCCGGAGCGGCCGGTGCTGCCCGACTTCCCGGACCCGTCGGCCCAACTGGAGGAACTGCGCGACGACTTCGAGAGGCTCGGCGGCTATCTGGCGGGCGTCGAGCTGCCGCCCGCCGCGGCCGGCCGGCTCACCGAGCTGAACCAGCTGCTCGCCGGGCTCCTCGATCCGCGGGTCACGCACGACCTCGCGCAGGACCCGGAGGGCGTGCACATCCTGTCGCGGGCGATCCGGCAGGACGTACCGGAGGCGGTCGACACGTTCGTACGGACGCGGTGGTGGACGCGTCTCGCGCCGGGTACCGAGCCGCCGGAGCGCCATCTGGAGCGGCAGTTGACGGTGCTTCAGGAGGAGGCGCGGGGGCTGGCGCGGGCACTTCGGGAGGCGGAGGAGCGGCGGCAGGAGACGCACACCCGGTTCCTGGAGGAGCGCGGGCGGTCTCAGGACAACAGGTGACCCAGCACGATCAGCACCAGGACGAGCAGGAGCAGAACGGCCACCACTTTCAGTGGGCCGAAGCGGTTCTCCGGCACGGGTGTTGGCGAGGGAGGTGCCGAAATCGTGGGCCGTGCCGGTGGGTTGAACACGTCGTGGCCGGTCACCGCGGCCCTGGTGCACCACGGGCAGGTCGGGAGGTGGGAGCCGTAGGTGTGCAGGGGGCGGGTCGGGCAGACCCGGACCCGGGAGCGCTCCTGGTCGAGGGCGCGCAGCCAGACCTCCGGGGTGGGGCGGGCGGCGGGGGCGTGGACGCCGGCGCCGAATGCCGTGTGGGCGAGGCCCAGGAGGTCCGGCGGGAGGACCGAGGGGTCGACGGTGCCGCGCGGGATGACGACCAGCTCGGGGCGGACGACGTAGGAGACGCTCGCGGCGATGTTGTCCTTGACCGTCGACTCGGGGGTGCTGTCGTGCGGGACGCCGCCGAAGGGGTGGTTGCCCGCCGTGAGGAGCTGGTAGATCAGCACCGCCAAGGCGAAGTTGTCGCTCTCCGGGGTGGCCGCCGCGCCCGACTGGCGTTCCGGTGAGGAGTAGTCGGTGGTGTGCATCAGACAGGGGAAGGGCTCGCCGGTCACCGGGTCGGTGAAGGCGATGGAGTCGCAGTCGAGGAACGTGACGAAGCCGTTGGTGTCGACGACGACGTTGCTCGACGAGAAGTCGCCGATGACGAGGTTGTCGTAGTGCATGCGGGCCGTCATGAAGGCGAGGTTCCAGGCGACGCCGAGCAGGAAGCGCCAGTCCGCGCGGTCGCCGAACAGGCGCAGGCGCTGGGCGCGGGTGAACAGGCCGACCAGTTGGACGTGTTGGGGTTCGCCGAAGCGGCGCATGGCGTAGCCGAGGAAGGCGTCGTCGGGGCCGCGCGCGATGGCGGTGGGCCAGGCGAGTTCGGGCGGCTGGTTGGCGTCGGTGGGGCGGGCGGCCAGCGGTGACATGGTCAGCATGCGGGCCAGGCGGCGCTCCAGGTCCGGGCCGGGGCGGTCGCGGTAGAGCTTGACGACGATGCTGTCGTCGCCCTCGACGGGGAAGACGGCCGCCTGGCCGCCGCCCTTGAGCGGGAGTTCGGCGAGGGTGACGGGCTTGCCGTCCAGGTGGACGGTGCGGCCGGTCACGGGGTCACCGCGCGCACGGCTCGCAGCAGGGTCTTGTCGTCGGCGTTCAGACTGGTCAGCCGGTCCGACCTGAGGAGGGCGGCGAGGCTCTCGTGCGCGCTGTCGGTGACCGGTCCCGGGGTGTCGAGGGAGCGGAACACGGCTTCCACGAAAGAGGTGTTGGGCTGCGGCGGGCCGCCGCCTGAGTGGGACAGGGCGGCCTGGGCGAGGCCGTCGGTGGACAGCAGGACCCCGTCGACGCGCGGGTCCGCCACACAGTCGGTGCGCAGTCGGCGAGGTGCGTCGGGCGAGGTGAGGAAGACGGTCTCGTTGCTGTACTCGCTGACGGCGGGCGGCTGCGGGAGCAGGTGGAACTGCCGTTCCCCGTCCTCCGTTCCGGCACGTACGACGACGAAGCCGTCGCCGACGCTGAGATGGCCCAGCCAGCCGGGGGTGAGGACCACGACGGTGAGGGTGGTCGCGTAGTCGGGAGCACTGGCGCCGTAGGTGTCCAGGAAGAGCTTCGCCACATCGTGGAAGGCGTCGGCGAGCAGGTCGTGGACCTCGTCGCCGGGCGGGCAGCCGGACACGGCGGCGGCCCGGCGCCGGAAGTGCTCGGCCGCCAACTCGACGGCGTGCAGAGCCCCTTGGTCGGAGTGCGGGCGGCTGCCCGCCCCGTCCGCGACGGCGAGGACGGCCAGGGACGCCGAGGCGGTGTAGGTGCAGGCGTCCTGGCAGGGGGTGCCGGTGCGGCGGTGGCGGTAGCCCTCGACGCTCAGGCCGTGGATGCGCCAGGGCGACGCCGCCACCGCTCAGCTCTCCCAGGCCGGGCGCTGGGTCTTGAACTGGCTGAAGATCTTCTCGAAGACCTCGTCGCCCGCGCCCTTCTGCTCGGCGTTCGCGCTGGCCGACATCATCTGGAGCAGCTCGCGGAACGGGAAGCCCTGGATGCGCGCGTTGAACTTGGGCGCGAAGGCCTGGAGCACCTGTTCGCCGCGGTCGGTGATGCCGCCGACGCCGATCGCGTACAGCCGGAAGCGGCGGGCCTGTTGCTCCTCGGCGAGGACGGGCAGCAGACGGTGCCAGGAGTCGGTCATATGGCCGGTGGCGTCGGTGGGGAGGCCGTCGGTGACCAGGCAGATCTGCGGGCGGTAGTACTGGAGCCCGGAGGCGCGCAGCTCCGCCTTGCGGGCGGCGACGACATGCATGGCCAGCTCCAGCGCCTCCGTCATCAGGGTGACGCCGGACGCGGTGAAGCGGGGTGCCTGGAAGGCGTGCGCGGGGACGAAGGGACTCACCGGGGCGCCGGGGGCGAGGAGTTGGGGTCCGCGCCAGGCGCCGACGCCCCGGCCGCCGAAGGTGATCACGGCGACCTCGACGCTGTAGCTGAGGGACACGTCGTCGTGGAGTTCGCGGGTCCACTCGGCGAGCGCGTCGTTGAGGGACTGGATCGGCGCGCCCGCCATGGAACTCGACGTGTCGAGGCACAGGACCAGCGGCAGCCGTTGCGCGTTGTTCTCGAACTCGATGTCGGCGTACTCCGCCGGCAGCGTGGGCGGGTATTCGCTGTGCATGGCGTCTCCTGGTCGAGCGAGCGGTACGGGGTGCGGTACGGGGGTCACGAGCTGCCGCGGGCGTGATGCCGGGCGGCGGGCGGGAAGGCGTACAGGACGTCGGAGTCGGGTTCGTGCGCGTCGGTGACCTCGACCTGGGCGCCGGGCGCGGGCGGCGTCCGGTCCGGTTCGGCCCACACCGCGCGGTACAGGACGTGGTCGAGTTCGACATAGCCCTGCGGGTGAAGTGCCGTACGCACGACGGCTGTTCGGGACGGGCCCGGGCGGGGGCCGACCTGGCGGCCGTAGGAGGTGGGGGCCGGTGCGGGTGGGACGGGCCGCAGTCGGGCGGTGGTCTCGGCGGTCGTCTCCTCGGAGCGGACCTCCGCATCGGGCGCCCTGCCCGCGACGGCCGGGGTGCGGGAGCGGCGGACCGCGAGGAAGAGGGCCAGGAGCAGCAGGAGGAGTACGGCGGTCAGGGCGAGGAGCAGGACGCGGGTGTGGTCCGTGGACTTGTCTCCGCCGAGTTCGGCGACGCCCACCTTCTTGTCGATCAGTTGGCCGCCGGTGAGCTTGGACTTCTTGAGCGCCTTGCACAAGTCGCTCTCGCAGGAGGGGAGTTCGGCCAGTGTCCGGGCGTCCAGCCGGTCGATCCGGGCGTTCCGGTCGACGAACGCACGGCCTGCCAGGACGAGCAGCGCGGTGCCGCCCTGGCCGGTGTGGACGCGGGCCTGTACCTCCACCCGAAGGTTCCGGAGGTCCCGCCGGACGGCGTCCGGGCCACCCTTCGTACCGGGGTCGAAGCCCAGCGGCTTCTTCAGCGTGACCGTGACCACGGCCCCGTCGTCCAGCGCGTCCTGCCAGCAGCCCAGCCGCGTCGGAAAGTTCTTGCCGCAGTCCGCGCCGGCCGCGGTCGCCGGCCCCGCCGGAATCACCGCGATCAACAAGCCGAAGAGCAGGGCAGTGAACAACGTATGTCTCATGACGACCCCCCGTTGGCGCCCATAGTGAAGGCAAGAGGGCGGTGGCCGAAAGGGGTTGGGTGAGAATGCTCAATTCACTTCTACAGCTGGAAAACCTGATGGCAACGGGTGAACATCTGTCGCGCCCGTTCCACCCAATCACTGGCCAGAACATCGAAATCGGCCTGGGAGATCCGGCAGGTCAGCGGGAGATCGCAGACTCCGGCGAGACATGGTCTCGGTCCGCGTACGTCCCACACCGAGAGCATGGGATTCAGCTGTTCGGTGTTCCACGCGTTCGACGCGGCGGCGGCGATCGCCAATTGATCCTTGCGCAGAGAATGACCGTCCGTAACAAAGGCGACAAGGAGTCTTTTCGTGGTCATGAAACGCACGGTGAGCGTGCGCCCCGACGCCTCTAGATCGAATTGCAGCGAGACGGAATCGACCTCGCTCTCGACGTGGTAATTCCGGCGGGCGCCCCAGGTGTGCGTCAACTGCCGCCAGGACGAGGCGATGTCGTAGTCCCGGCCGGGCGGGAGGGAGGAGTCAGGCGTCGCCACGGGCCACCGCCCGCGTGATCATGTCGTCGGTGAGGCCCGCGTCCAGCAGGGCCTGGGCGTGCAGCAGCAGACAGGACGGCACCGGCAGGCTGGTGGCGCCCCCGCGCCGGGCCTCGAGTTCGCCGCGGCGGACCTCGATCGTGCGGGCCACGGCGGGCGGCGGCCAGGTCGCGGGGCGCGGCTGCGCCAGCAACTCGCCCAGCAGGACATCCAGTCGGGGCCGGTCCGCGGGCCGCTTGGCCAGACACCGGGCGAGCAGCGGCCGTATCTCCGGTGGTACGCCGTCCAGTTCGGGTGCGCGGTGCACGACGCGCAGGCTCACCGCCTCGCCCGCGCCGAACGGCGGGCGGCCCGTCAGCGCGTACACCAGGACACCGCCGAGGGAGAACACATCGCTCGGCGGGCCGATCGGTCCCGCCGTCATCTGCTCCGGCGACATGAAGGGTGGGGTGCCGACGACGATTCCGGCCCGGGTGAGGCTCGGGGCGCCCTCGACGCGGGAGATGCCGAAGTCGATGACGCGGGGGCCGTCCGAGGCGAGCAGCACGTTGGCCGGTTTGAGGTCGCGGTGAACCAGGTTGGCCGCGTGGATCGCCTGCAAGGCCTCGACGAGGAACGCGCCGAGCCTGCGGACCTGGGCCTCGGGCAGCGGTCCGTCCGATCCGACGGCCTCGGCGAGGGACGGCCCGGGCACGTACATCGTTGCCAGCCAAGGGAGTTCGGCCTCGGTGTCGGCGTCGACGACGGCCGCGGTGTAGGCGCCGCTGACCAGCCGGGCGGCGGCGACCTCGCGGGCGAAGCGCTCGCGGAACTCGGGCTCGGCGGCCAGTTCGGGCCGTACGACCTTCACCGCCACCTCGCGCCCGGCCGGCGAGCGGCCGAGATACACCCATCCCATCCCGCCGGAGCCGAGCCGCCCGGCGATCCGGTACGGCCCCACACTGAGCGGATCGCTGACCGGAGTGCGCACCCCGCTCACCTCACTTCGGGGTTCGTTGCAGGTTGTCCCGAGTGTCCCCTGAAATGCCGGTCTGGGTAGCGGTGATGCGCGAAATAGAGGCCAACGGGTAAGGGCCCGCACGCCGTTGTGCGGGCCCTTACCGTTTCGCTACCGGGTTCAGCCGAGGCGCCGCACCAGCGCCCGGTACTCGTCCCACAGTTCCTTCGGGGTGTGCTCACCGAAGGTGTTGAGGTGGTCGGGGACCAGGGCGGCCTCCTCGCGCCACACGTCCTTGTCGACGGTGAGCAGGAAGTCCAGGTCCTCCTCGGACAGTTGGAGCCCCTTGGTGTCGAGGGCACCCTTGGCCGGCAGCACGCCGATCGGGGTCTCGACGCCCTCGGCGCGGCCGTCGAGGCGGTCCACGATCCACTTCAGGACCCGGCTGTTCTCGCCGAAGCCGGGCCACACGAACTTGCCCGCGTCGTTCTTGCGGAACCAGTTCACGTAGTAGATCTTCGGCAGCGTCGCCTGGTCCCGGCCCTTGGCCACATCGACCCAGTGGCCCATGTAGTCACCCATGTTGTAGCCGCAGAACGGCAGCATGGCGAAGGGGTCGCGGCGCAGTTCGCCGACCTTGCCCTCGGCGGCGGCGGTCTTCTCGGAGGCCACGTTGGCGCCGAGGAAGACGCCGTGGTTCCAGTCGAAGGACTCCGTCACCAGCGGTACGGCCGAGGCGCGCCGGCCGCCGAACAGGATCGCCGAGATCGGCACGCCCTTGGGGTCCTCCCACTCGGGCGCGATGATCGGGCACTGCGAAGCGGGCACGGTGAAGCGGGCGTTGGGGTGCGCGGCGGGCGAACCGGACTCCGGTGTCCAGGAGTTGCCCTTCCAGTCCGTGAGGTGGGCCGGGGTCTCCTCCGTCATGCCCTCCCACCAGATGTCGTTGTCGTCGGTCAACGCCACGTTGGTGAAGACGGAGTTGCCCCACAGCGTCTTCATCGCGTTGGCGTTGGTGTGCTCGCCGGTGCCGGGCGCGACGCCGAAGAAGCCGGCCTCGGGGTTGATCGCGTAGAGCCGGCCGTCCTCCCCGAACCGCATCCAGGCGATGTCGTCACCGATCGTCTCGACGGTCCAGCCGGAGATGGTGGGCTCCAGCATCGCGAGGTTGGTCTTGCCGCAGGCGCTCGGGAAGGCGGCGGCGACGTACTTCGAACCGCCTTGCGGGGGCGTCAGCTTGAGGATCAGCATGTGCTCCGCGAGCCAGCCCTCGTCCCGCGCCATCACGGAGGCGATGCGCAGGGCGTAGCACTTCTTGCCGAGCAGCGCGTTGCCGCCGTAGCCGGAGCCGTAGGACCAGATCTCACGGCTCTCGGGGAAGTGCGAGATGTACTTGGTGGAGTTGCACGGCCACGGCACGTCCGCCTCGCCCTCGGCCAGCGGGGCTCCGAGCGTGTGCACAGCACGCACGAAGAATCCGTCGGTACCGAGTTCGTCGAGGACGGGCTGTCCCATGCGGGTCATGGTGCGCATGGAGACGGCGACATAGGCGGAGTCGGTGATCTCGACGCCGATCGCGGAGAGGTCCGAACCGAGGGGGCCCATGCAGAACGGGACGACGTACATCGTCCGGCCCTTCATGGAGCCGCGGAAGATGCCCTGTTCTCCCGCGAAGATGTCCCGCATTTCCGCGGGAGCCTTCCAGTGGTTCGTCGGTCCCGCGTCCGCTTCCTTCTCGGAGCAGATGAACGTCCTGTCCTCGACCCGGGCGACATCGGTCGGGTCGGAGGCGGCGTAGTACGAGTTGGGGCGCTTGATCGGGTCGAGCTTCTGGAAGGTGCCCTTTCGGACGAGCTCCTCGCTCAGTCGCTCGTACTCCGCTTCGGATCCGTCACACCAGACCACGCTGTCCGGCTGGGTCAGTTCTGCGATCTCGTTCACCCACGAGACCAGTTCTTTGTGTTCGGTTGGAATGACGGGGGGAGCCGCGATGTCGCGCGCCACGATTGCTCCTACGGTGAGGGATTTTGTCCTGGTTGCCCCGTGGGGGCCGCGACCCGGATGCTTCACGATGGTCGATCTTGGCGCTCATCCGGTGCCGACCGCACTCATTTGATCATCCGACGCGTCCGCCCATATGTCCAGAGGGCCTCACAGACGAGCGACGTGAGGATCGCCACTCGTCCGCCCCTCACCGACATGTTTTCCGTGCGTCACCATCGCTTCACCCCGGGTACCCGGAGTTCGACTACGCATGAGAGAGTGGCCACTTCCGGACCCCATCTCGCCGGACTGACACGTAACTTACGGTTCCGTAGGTACGATTGAGCGCATGACTGCGCCCGTCCCCGACGCGCCCACGGACACGCCGACTGACGGCCATGGTCCTTCCGCGCTCTCGATTCCCGACCATGTGAAACCGAAGCTGCGCGGCTGGCTGCACCTGGGCATGTTCCCGGCCGTCCTCGTCTCGGGCCTGGTGCTCACCGCTCTCGCCGACACCCCCCGGGCCCGTATCGCCTGCGGGATCTTCGCCCTGACGGCCTGCCTGCTCTTCGGCGTCAGCGCGCTGTACCACCGGGGCGACTGGAGCCCGCGCATGGACGGCATCCTGCGCAGACTCGACCACGCCAACATCTTCCTGATCATCGCGGGCACGTACACGCCCCTGACGATGCTGCTGCTCCCCGGCGCCAAGGGCGAGTGGCTGCTGTGGAGCATCTGGGCCGCGGCGGCGGCGGGCATCGCCTTCCGCGTCTTCTGGGTCGGCGCGCCGCGCTGGCTCTACACCCCCTGCTACATCGCGATGGGCTGGGCGGCCGTCTTCTTCCTGCCCGACTTCATGCGCGCGGGCGGCATCGCCGTCCTGGTCCTGGTGGTCGTCGGCGGGCTGCTCTACAGCGCGGGCGGCGTGATCTACGGCATCAAGCGCCCGAACCCGTCACCGCGCTGGTTCGGTTTCCACGAGGTCTTCCACTCCCTCACGGTGGCGGCCTTCCTCGTGCACTACGTGGGGATCTCGCTGGTGGCGTACCAGCACGGATAGCACCTGAGACACCCCTCGTTCATGGCCACGGCTCACCAGCCGTGGCCATTTTTCATGTTCTGACAGTGGAACCCGGTTGACATCAACCACCTTTTGACAGCTACTCTCATTTCATGGCTACTGTCACTGAATCCCATGCCGTACGGCGCGACCCGCGCCGCTGGTGGGCCCTCGGGGCCCTGGTCGCGAGCATGCTCACGCTCGGCTTCGACACGACGATCCTCAACGTGGCGCTGCCCACGATGGCCGGCGAACTCGGCGCCACCACCGGCCAGCAGCAGTGGATGGCGGACTCGTACGTCATCGTCTTCGCGGCCCTGATGCTCCCGGCGGGCCTGCTCGGCGACCGCTTCGGACGGCGCCGCATGCTGATCACCGGGCTCGGCATCTTCCTCGCCGGTTCCGTGGCCGGCGCGCTGGCGGGCGACGTGAACTGGGTCATCGCGGCCCGCACGGTGATGGGCGTCGGCGCGGCCCTGGTCACCCCGCTCGCCCTGTCCGTGCTGCCCTCGCTCTTCGGCCCCGACGAGCGCACCAAGGCCGTCGGCATCATCTCCGCGGCCTCCTCGCTCGGACTGCCGCTCGGCCCGATCATCGGCGGCTGGCTGCTCAACCACTTCTGGTGGGGCTCGGTCTTCCTGGTCAACATCCCGATGGCCGCGATCGGCATCGCCGCCTGCGTCTTCCTGCTCCCCGAGACCCGCGACCCCGCCTCCCCCAGGGTCGACGCCCTCTCCACCGCGTTCACCGCGACCGGCCTCGGCTCCCTCATCTACGCGATCATCGAGGCGCCCAGCCGCGGTTGGGGCGACCCGCTGATCGTGGGCATGCTCGTCGGCTCCGCGATCCTGATGGCCGCGCTCGTACTGCGCGAGCGGCGGATGGAACGCCCGATGCTCGACATGACCCTGCTGCGCCACCGCGGCTTCCTGTTCAGCTCGATCGCCGCGACCCTGGTGATGTTCGTCCTGTCCGGCCTGCTGTTCGTGCTGCCGCAGTACCTCCAGGCGGTGCTCGGCAACGACGCACTGGGCACCGGCGTCCGGCTGCTGCCCATGATGGGCGGCCTGATCGTCGCGGCCCGGGCCGCGCAGCCGCTCGTCGCCAAGTTCGGTTCCCGGGCCGTGGTCTGCGCGGGCCTGGTGGTGCTGGCCTTCGCCGCGCTGCTCGGCAGCCGTACGACGGTCGACTCCGGCTACGGCTTCACCGCGCTGTGGCTGTCCATCACCGGCTTCGGCTTCGGCTTCTCGATCGTCCCCGCGATGGACGGCGCGCTCGGCGCGCTCCCCCGCGACCGGGCCGGCAGCGGCGCCGGGCTCCTGATGACCATGCGGCAGGTCGGCGCCGCGATCGGCATCGCCCTGCTCGGCAGCCTGCTCGCCAGCTCCTTCCGCGACCGCCTCGACGTCACCGGCCTGCCCGCGAAGGCGGCCGACACGGCCGGGGAGTCCGTCGTAGCGGCGCACATCGTCGGTCAGAAGACCGGCTCGGCGGACCTCATCGCCTCCGCGAACAGCGCGTACGTCCACGGCATGGGCCTGGTCCTGCTGGTGTGCGGTGTCGCGGCCCTCGTCACGGCCCTGCTGTCCGCGGCGTTCCTGCCGAACACGCCGGCCGCGCCCACCACCAAGGAGGAGCAGGAGGAGGAAGACCCGGCCACAGCCGTGGCCATCGCTCCGGCGGATGCCGGACAATGAGCAGCATGACGGCCGCACCCTCCCCTTTCAGCCCCGCCGAACGCCCTCAACTGGGGCTCCGGGAGCGCAAGAAGATCAAGACCCGCGAGGCGATCCGCACCGCGACGTACGCACTGGTCAAGGAACAGGGGTACGACGCGACCACGATCGAGCAGATCGCCGAGCGCGCCGAGGTGTCGCCGTCGACCGTCTTCCGGTACTTCCCCACGAAAGAGGACATCGTCCTCACGGACGAGTTCGACCCGATCATCATGGAGGAACTCCGGGCCCGTCCGGCCGACGAACCCTGGATGGACACCCTTCGCTACGTCATGCAGAAGGCCATCCGCCTCGGCATCAAGGACGACCCCGAGGTCGCGCGGCTGCGGACCCACCTCATGGTCCAGATCCCGGCGGTGCGCTCACGGATGATGGAGAGCATGTCGGTCACCGGCACCATGCTCTGCGAGGCCATCGCCGAGCGCACCGGCCGGGACCCGGAGAGCCTCGAAGTACGCGTCTACGCCATGGCCATCATCGGCGGCCTGATGGAGACCTCCCTGTACTGGGCGGAGAAGGGTCACCGGGACGATTTCACGGACCTGGTGGACCGGACGCTGGACGTGATGGAGCACGGGCTCCCCATCGAGAAGCCGTGAACCCGGCGGGGCACATCCACGACGGACGTGCCTCGCCGGGCCCGGTCACCGGCGCTTCTTCACGTCACCCTTCCCGCAGGCCACCCCGTCCCTGTTCGGGTCGAGGCGCAGCGGATCGTCCTTGCCGTTGACCTTCAGGCGGCCGTAGGAGTTCTGCTGGAGCCAGGAACAGCGGGCCGCGGTCGTCGACTTGACCTCGGACGGGAAGACCGTCGGGACGCAGACGTTGATCGTGCCGTAGTGGCGGTCGCAGCCGGAGAGGGTCACGGAGACCTTCTGCGAGGTCCGCTTCTTGCCGGGCTCGGTGACCTTGCCGGTCAGGGAGTCGGCGAAGGAGTGGACGTGGGCCGAGGCCGTGTCCGTCGTCAGGGCCGAAGGGCCTTGCAGATGGACCCACTTGGCGACCGACGGGACACCGTTGGCGTCCACCGCGAAGAGCATGTACCAGCCGGGCGGTGCCAGGTTGGGGTTGCTCGTCACGTTCAGGTCGACCGTGTTGCCGTTCACCGAGAGCGGCAGGTCCACGAACCGCTGGTTCGGGTCCGAGGAGTGCGTGACCGCCGCCGGGCGGATCAACTCCGCCTTGGCGATGGGCCGGTCGACGGTGATCGTCTGGGTGTCGCCGTACTCCCACTCGTTGTCGATCACCGAAGTGATCGTCGGCCGCGTCCCCTTGAGGAGATACGGCGGGGTGTAGATCGAGACATTGTGGTTCCAGGTGCCGTTGCCCGGGTTGTCACCGGTCGACATCACCCGCCCGTCCGGCAGCAGGAACGACGAGGAGTGGTAGCCGCGGGCCTGCGGGTCGGCCGCCACCGGATCGAAGGTCGACGTCGCCGGGTCGAAGATCGACGCCTCGTACACCGGGTCCGCCCGGTTGTGCAGCGCGCCGCCCGTCTCCAGTACCGTGCCGTCCGGCAGCAGTACGGCGGACACGTACATCTTGCCCTGCGCGCCGGTCTCGGCCACCGGACCGGTCCCCAAGTCGACGGTCCCCTGCGGTATTTGGGGGCCCACGGTGTACGTCGGGTTCGCGGCCTTGAGGTCGATGATGTCGGTCAGCCGGTTCGCGTCCGGGTTGGAGTCGATGTTGCCGCCGCCGATGGTGAGCACCTTCTGGTCCTGCGCCGGAGGCAGCAACACGCTTGCCGACTGGTCGCGTTGGTCCTTGTTCTGGAGCCCCGGGACCGACGTGATCGTGTTCGCGTTGTAGTCGTAGATCGCGCTGCCCGTCCCCGGGATGTTGTTCCCGAAGACATGGCTGCCCGTGTAGAAGAGCCGGCCGTCCTGCATCAGGACCATCGACGGGTACAGCCCCCAGTACGACCAGGTCTGGTTGACCTGCGACAACGGCAGCCACTTCTGCTGCGCGTCCGACCAGTACTCGGCCGTCACCGACCCCGTCGAGTCCTCGCGCAGCCCGCCGAAGGAGATGACGTCACCGTTGCCGAGCTCGGTCGCCGACGGGTACCAGTGACCGTCGTTGAGGTCGTTCGTCCTGCTGTACGTCTCGGTCACCGGGTCGAAGATGTACGAGTCCTTGTACCCCTCGTACCCGTGCGAACCGTCCGCCGCCGGGAACGCCTTGTTGCCGCTCATCACCAGCACCCGGCCGTCCTGCAACTGGATGTGCCCCGAGCAGAACATGTCCTTCGGCGTCGGGATCACCTTGTACGTCCCGGCGACCGGGTCGTACACCGCGCTCGTGAACGTCCCCGCGTCGAACTGCTCCTGGCTGTTCCCGGAGCCCGCGATCAGCAGCACCTTGCCGTTGTTGAGGACGACGGAGTGCATCGAGCGGACGGGGTTCTGCGTGGGCAGCACGTCCCAACGCCCGTTCGCGCACTGCTCGGCGGTGGCCGTGCAGGTCGCGGGCGGGAGCGTGTCGGGGACCTGGTCCATCGTGTAGTCGTCGGTGGTCGCGGATCCGGTGCCGTAGACCGAGACGCCCCAGGTGATCCGGTCGGTCCCGGCCGGGACCTCGGGCGTACGGACGCTCGCCTGGGTCCAACTGCCCTGCATCTCCAGGGTCTTGAGGTCGGTCCAGTACTGCCAGCCGGCCGTCGCGTCATGCCGGAACAGCGTGATGTTCGCGTCCGGCGTGGTCGTCTTGTACCAGAGCCCGAGGTCGTACTGCTTGCCCGCCGTCACCACCGGCGCGCAGCTCGTGGACTCGGTGATCAGCGCCTTCCGGTCACCGTCCACCCGCCGCGTCACGGTGACCTTCATGGCCTTCGAACCCGAGTGGGCGTCCGAAGTCGTGCTGAAATCAAAGTCGTTGTCGCCCCACCCGGACTTCTCCCAGCAGTACGGCATCCCGTCACTGCCCGCCGTCTCGAAGCCCGGGTTGAGGACGAGGTTCGCGGCCTCGGCGGACTGCGGCGAGGTGAGCAGCAGTCCGGCGGTCAGCGTCCCCACCCCGAGGAACGCGGTTCTTCTGCGGTACTTGTTCACACGGCTCTCCTCGGTGCTGTACGGCTCTCTTTGCTGCTACGGCTCCCTTTGCGGCGCGGGAGATAGACCAGTGCCTCGGTGCCGGCGAAGCGCAGGACGAACGTCATGACCAGGGCGAGCGCGGTCGCCGACACCGCGCCCATGCCGAACTTGTGGACGAACAGGGCGATCAGCGGGATCCGCAGCACCAGATCGGCGTTGGCGAGCAGCGCGAACCGGCCCGCCCGGTCCCACCAGCTGCGGTGCCGGCGCCGGTCGCGGAACAGCAGATGCTCGATGAGGTAGAAGTTCCAGGCCACGCCGAGCTGGTTGGCGAGGATCTCGGCGGGGACGTAGTGCATGCCCGCCTGGGTGAGCGCCCACAGGCCGACCAGGTTCGGCAGGAAACCGGTGGCGCCGATCAGGCCGAAGATCACCATGCGCGCGACCGGCGAGACGGTGCGCAGCCCGAGCAGATGCCGCAGGAAGCGGAAGCCTTCCTTCGCGGTCGACTTGGACTCGCCGGCGAACCGGTCCTGGAAGACGAACGGCACCTCGGTGACCTGGCGCGGACGGCCGCGGACGGCGAGTTCGAGCAGGATCTTGTAGCCGAGCGGCTTGAGCGCCTCCGCCGTCACCGCGCTGCGGCGGATCGCGAAGAAGCCGCTCATCGGGTCGCTGATGCCCCGCAGTTTGCGCGGGAACAGCCCCTTGGTCAGCCAGGTCGCTCCGCGGGACACGGCGATGCGGTATCCGCCGGCCAGTCCCTCGCGGCTGCCGCCCTTGATGTACCGGGAGGCGACGACCAGTCCGGCGTGCGTCCGCTCGCCGGTGCCGACCAACTCCGGTACCAGGGACGGCGGATGCTGGAGATCACCGTCCATGACGACGATCCAGTCGGACGTCGCCGCCTTGATCCCCTCGACGACCGCGCCGCCGAGCCCGCCGACCGGTTCCTCCCGGTGCAGCACGGTCACCGGGAACGGGCAGTCCTGCGCCGCCTCGGAGATCACCGCGGGGGTGTCGTCGGTGGAGTCGTCCACGAAGACGACCTCGCAGGGCAGCCGGGTCGGCACGGATTCGGTGATCCGGTGCAGCAACTCCCGTACGTTCGCGGACTCGTTGAAGGTCGGTACGACGATGGTGACGGCACCGGGCTCGGCCAACTCAGCGCCCTTTAGGGCCGGTTCACCCAACTCGCCCGGGACTGTGGACTCTTGGCTCATCGCTGGGCTCCCACGGTCTCGCTCTGGATCTGCCGGATCTCGATGCGGTCGTCGCCGGTGCCGAAGGTGGCGACCGGGGTGGAGTGCTCGATAGCCGCCTTGACGTTGGGCAGGTCGACCGCGTCGCGCCGTACCGTCGGGGAGGCCACGACGTAGTCGATGTCCTTCCAGCCGTGCGGCAGCGTCTTGGTGACGGCCGGGTCGAGGTCGGCCTTGTAGAACCAGATGACCCCGAGCCCGGGCCGGTACCCGGCGTGCACCAGGTCCAGCCAGAGCGCGTCGTCGACCAGGACCCGGGTGTCCTTCGGGTCCTGCACCTCGGTGGACAGCCACTTCGAGGCGGCCCGATAGGGGGCGTTCGCGTCGGCGGTCACGGCGGTGTGGTCGCCGTCGTACCAGTGCGGAACGACATAGGCGCCGGCGGCGAGGGCGAGGGCGACCGCGAGGGCGTACCGGCCCCCGGTGACGTATCGTTTCTCCCCTTCTCCGCGCCATCGGCGCAGCACCGCGTGGGCGACGGAGGCGGTGCCCCCGGCGAGGACCAGGGCGAGGAAGGGCAGCGCGCCGATGACGTACATCGCGGGCAGATAGCCGCCCGGGCGCAGGGCCACCAGGGCGAGGATCGCCACGGTCAGCGCGGGTCCGGCGAGCGAGCGGGCGGTGACCGACCAGCGCCAGGTGGCCAGCAGGAGCAGCGCCCCGGCGAGGCCGCCCAAGGGCAGGACACGGTCGTAGTAGAGCCAGGAGTGGAGGACGCCGTGGGAGCCCGTGCCCTGGTCGAGGATGAAGCCCGAACCCGGCCTGGTCATCTGGTACTTGAGGCCGTCCCAGAGCGAGACGTGGCCGCTGCCGGGCAGCAACTCGCCCTTGAGCAGGGCGAAGAGCGGGTACGAGAGGCCGATCAGGACGCAGGCGGTGATGGCTCCGGTGAGCGCGAACTTCCTGGTGTCCCGGTGTCCGTGGCGCCACATGGTGACCAGCAGCGCGGGCAGGATGACGAGCATCGTCTCCTTGGTGAGGACCGAGGCGGCGCCCGCCAGACCGGCCCCGAAGTGGTGCCACAGGTGGCGACTTGGGGACGCGGCCAGGCAGAACGCGAGCAGCATCCACATCACGGCGATGTTGTCGAGGAAGATCTCCCGCTGGAGGATCACGGACAGCGGGGACAGCCCGAAGAGCAGCATGCCCAGGGCCGCCGCCCAGCGCGGCAGCGAGAGCCGGCGGCCGAGGACGTAGACGAGGACCGCGCTGATCGCGCTGATGACCAGCATCGCGAGGCGCATGGTGCCGACGGTCATCGAGCCGGGGCTGAAGTGCGCGGGGATCCAGGTGAGCAGCGCTATCTGGATCCAGCCGAGCGGCGGGTGGTCGTACCAGTAGGTGTAGTGGGCCAGGCCGGTGCCCTGTTGGACGGCCCAGGCCTGGGCGAGGTAGGTGCCCTCGTCGTCGCTGAGCGTCGGGTAGTCGGCGATGTTCCAGCCCTGCACGACGAGGATCGCGAGGAGGAGCAGGCCGCAGAGGAGGAGGTCGGAGCGGGAGGAACGCAGCCTCGAAGGTGGCGTTGTCCGACCGGCCGAACCGGTTTCAGGCGCAGGCTGCCGCTGCGCGGGGACCGTGGTGGTCACCGCGGGAAGGGTGGAGGTCACGCAGGAACGTCCTCTCGGATCACTGCGGTTTCGGTGAGGTGAGCGCCGACATGGGAGGTCAACTCCCAGTCGTTCCGGCCACGTTGCTCACGCCACACTGCGCGGATCGCGGCTCCGGCGAGCAGCACCTGGTAGAAGGGGCCACCCACGACGAGCTTCAGATAGTGGACGGCGCGGACGCGCAGTCCGTACTGCTTGCCGAAGTCGTGCAGTCCGACGACCTCGAAGACGAAGGTGACGGCGGCGGTGACCAGCGGCAGGAAGGTGAGGAAGGCGACGCCGACCGGCACGTCCAGGAAGAGCGCGACCGCCGCGTTGAGCGGGATGATCACCCCGGAGAACGCCTGCAGGAACGGCGTCATCAGCGTGTAGCGGGCGAGCAACCGCTGCCCGAATCCCGGGAGTTGCTTCCAGTCCTTCTTCCGGTAGACCTGAAGGAAGCCCTGGTTCCAGCGGGTTCGCTGCTTCAGCAGCGACATCAGCGAGCCGGGGGTCTCCTCCCGGGTCACCATGTCGGAGTCGTAGGCGACGACGACCTTCTTGCCGACACTGGACAGCCGGACGCCCAGGTCGCAGTCCTCGGCGAGGCAGTTGGGGTCCCAGCCCTCGGCTTCCCGCAGGGTGCTGGTCCGCACGAAGACGGTGTTGCCGCCCAGTGGGATGAACCCCTTCTGCGCGTGCAGATGCAGCCGGGACCTGAACCAGAAGAAGTACTCCAGGCAGTTGCGCAGGCTGTACCAGCTGGAGTGGAAGTTGATGAGCTGGACGCCCCCTTGGACGACGTCCGCTCCCGTCGTCCGGAACGCGTGGTCGACGTGGGCGAGCAGCTCCGGATGGACCTGGTCCTCCGCGTCGAAGACCCCGACGACATCGCCGCGGCAGTGCGGCAGCGCCGTGTTCATGGCCTTCGGTTTGTTCTTCTTCTCATGGGTGTCGACGACGACCCGCACGCGCGGATCGCGCTCGGCGGCGCTGTTGGCCACCGCCGCGGTCTCGGGGTCGTCGTGCCCCACGATCACGATGATCTCGAAGTCGGTGTGCGTGGATTCCAGCAGTCGCTGGATGGTGTGGTCCAGCACGGCTTGCTCGTGCCGGGCCGGCAGCAGCAACGAGAACGAGACGTGCTCGTCCCCGTCCGGACTGCTGAATCGGGTGGAGGCGAGCACTTCGGGCGTACGCCACGCGTGCATCTGCCACCACAAGGTGAAAGCGGCCATCCAGAACAGGGCCAGCGAAACGACAGCGATGAAGACAGACGTCACCAAAACAGATCCCCCCAGGATCCCCAATTCCCCCCGGCGCGACGGTGAGTTACATCCGCCGCGTCACGGGGCCGAGACTATGGGCGATCTGTGAAGTGGACAGGTGATTTCAGTGAAGAGCGTGTTTCATCACAATCGGCCGCGCCCGTGAGCATTTCTCGTACAGGTCGCGTTTGAGGCGGTTACGACCGTGACATTTCACCTGTTCAGCGCGGTGCGCAGCCGCTCAGGGTCGGTCGTGGGCGCATCGCAGGTAAAGTTACGGCAAATGTACGCGGCCGGTCCACCGTCGACCAGCGGTCGGTCGGCGAGCAACGGCAGTTCGTCACTCCCCGCGACCCCGAAGGCGACCACGGCCCCCGGCGCGGTACCCAGAAGTGCCGTACGGTGCAGGACTTTCGCCCCCTCGTCGTCGACCGACGGTCCTACGACGGCGACCTCACGTGGCCCGTCCAGATACGCCTCGGCGACCGCGAGCCCCCACCCGATGAACCGCGGCACCCGCGGCCCGAGCGCCTTCACGACCCCCAACGCCCGTTCGGCGGCGGTGCGATGGGGCTCGGCACCGGTCTGCGCGGCATAGCCGAGCAGCGCGCCCGCTGCGGCGGTCCACCCCGACGGGGCGGCGTTGTCGGTCGGATCCTGCGGACGCCGGATGAGCTGCTCGGCATCGGCGGCGGTGTCGTACAAGGCCCCCGACTCATCCACGAACCCCGCGAGCACATGGTCGAGCAGGAACCCGGCGAACTCCAGCCAGACCCCCTCCCCCGTGACCGACGCCAGCGCGAGGAAGCCCTCCGCGACATCGGCGTAGTCCTCCAACACCCCGGCGTTCGCCCCGACTTGGCCGTCTTTGCTGGTGCGGGCCAGCTTGGCGTGCTCGTCCAGATGCAGTCGTACGAGGAGATCGGCGGCAAAGACGGCGGCCTCGACCAGGTCGGGGCGGTCGAAGTAGGCACCGGTCTCGGCGAGCGCGGCGATCGCGAGCCCGTTCCAGGCGGCGACGACCTTGTCGTCACGGCCGGGCGCGGGGCGCCGCGAACGAGCGGCGAGAAGGCGCTGTTTGATCGACTCGACCCTCCCGGCGTCGAAGACCCCTTCGGTCTGCGGGAGTTGGAGGACGGACTGCCCCTCCTCGAAGGTGCCCTCGTCGGTCACGCCGAAGTAGTGGGAGGCGAGTTCGGCGTCCTCCTCGCCGAGGACCTCGGTGAGCTGCGCGGGCGTCCAGACGTAGTAGGCGCCCTCGACGTGCTTGCCGGTCCCGGTCCCGTCGTCGCTGTCGGCATCGAGCGCGGAGGCGAACCCGCCCTCGTTCGTACGGAGTTCACGCACGAGGAAGTCGGCGGTCTCGACGGCGACGCGGCGGGCGAGCTCGGAACCGGTACTGCGCCACAGGTGCGCGTACACCCGGCACAGCAGGGCGTTGTCGTAGAGCATCTTCTCGAAGTGCGGGACGACCCACTCGCGGTCGACGGAGTACCGCGCGAAGCCGCCCGCGAGCTGGTCGTAGATACCGCCGCGTGCCATCCGCTCGCAGGTGTCCCGCGCCATCTCCAGGGCGCCCTCGGAACCGGTGCGGGCGTGGTGGCGCAGCAGGAACTCCAGCGCCATGGACGGCGGGAACTTGGGCGCGCCGCCGAATCCGCCGCGCTGCGGGTCGTACTCACGAGTGAGCCCGAGCAGCGCGGCGACGAGCTCGCTCTCGCCGGGGGCGTCGGTGCTGCCGTAGTCGATCTGGCGCTGGGCGAGGTCCCGCGTGATCTTCCCGGCGACCTCGTCGACCTCGTCCCGCCGGTCGGTCCAGGCAGTGCGCACGCCCTCCAGCACCTGCCGGAAGGAGGGCATGCCGTGGCGGGGCGTCGGCGGGAAGTACGTCCCGAAGTAGAAGGGCTCGGCCTCCGGCGTCAGAAACACGGTCATGGGCCAGCCGCCCTGGCCGGTGGCCGCCTGCACGGCTTCCATATAAACGGCGTCGACGTCGGGGCGTTCCTCACGGTCGACCTTGACGCTGACGAAGTGGGCGTTGAGGTAGTCGGCGGTGGGGTGGTCCTCGAAGGATTCGTGGGCCATTACGTGGCACCAGTGACAGCTGCTGTATCCGACGCTGAGCAGCACCGGCACTCCGCGCTCACGAGCCTCCGCGAAGGCCTCGGGCGACCAGGGCCACCAGTCGACGGGGTTGTCGGCGTGCTGGAGCAGATACGGGGAGGTCTCATGGGCCAGTCGGTTCACCGGTCCACTCTCCCACGGGGGCGGGAGCTGCGGAGAAGTGCAGAGCCGCGTGGCACGCCGGGGCAGCCGCTCGCCTTTCGTAGCCCTTGGGTCCGGGGCCCGCCGCCGGGACGCTGCCGGGACGTTGCCGGTCACGGCTTCCGCGGCTTTCGACGGGGAGGGGAAAGGGGGAGGAGTGCCCGTCGACGACGAGCCGGCCTTCAGCGGTGACGACGGCGCGGCCCGACCTGTTGGCACGGCGCTGACGGAGGACGAGGACCGTGCCCGGTTCGAGCAGACCCGCCCGCGCTCGTGAGCCGGGGTGATGAGGGCGGGGTCGCGGTGGATGCTCGACGCGGCCGTGCGGACTCACGGCGGAGGGACTCCTCTCGTGGGGCCGGGGGCTCCGATGCGCCGTGATCGTCGGCCCTCTCGCGCTCCCGCCTCCCCCGAAGGACACTCATAGGCCAAGGAGTTGCCGCCAAAGGGGGACCACACATGCGGGACGGCCATCGGACCGATGCCGAGCGGCTGTTGGCTCGGGCCGTGGAGGAGGAGGTGCGGCGCTCCGGCGGGCGCACCGACGGGCAGGTGCTGCTGGCGCGGTCCCGGGCCGCTCTGGACGCCATGGCGCAGACGGCGGCCGAGGAGTACGAGGCCTATACGGGGGCGTTGGACACGGCGGCGGCCGGGCAGATCGGGTTCGGGCAGCGCTACGCCAAGGAGGGCGGCGGAACTCCCCTGCTGGTGGCGGCCGTCGGCGCGGTCGCCGCTGTCGTCGCCGACCTGGCCCTCGGTACCGGTACCGGCACCGCGTTCGGCGCCGGAGTCACCGTCGGCGTCGTGGGCGCGGCGGCGACCGTCGTGAAGGTGACCGCCTCCCATCTGCCCGCCGCGCATCACCGCGCCGGTGCCGCCAACCAGCCCGGCGGACCTGAGCAGTTGAGGTTGCAGTGGCTGACCGCGCTGGAGGTGCGGGGCATCCGGCCGTTCCTGGACCAGCAGCGCGTGCTCGCCGCCTCCACCGGTCCGACGAAGAAGTCGGGACCGCAGTTGCGCGGCACGGACAAGAGCGCGGCGGCCCGCAGACGGAGTGTGCTGGAGCAGTCCTTCGGTCAACTCCCGGATGCCGTGGGCGGGTTCGCGGGACGGCGGGCGGAGCTGGCCCGCATCCGGCAACTGGTGCAGGCGGCCCGCGCGAGCACGGAGACCCGGCCGACGGTGGTCGTGCTGCACGGTGCGCCCGGCTCGGGGCGCACCACGCTCGCGGTGCGGGCCGCGCAGGATCTGCGGGACCAGTTCCGCGGCGCCTGCGTGGTGGATCTGCGCGGCGACAGCCCGGGCGAACCCCCGCTGCCCACCCGCGACGCCCTGCTGCATCTGCTCAACCGGCTCGGCGCGCCCCGCGAGCAGTTGCTCTTCCGTGAACGCTCCTCCCCCGAGCAACAGGTCAAGCGGCTGGGCGAGTTGTACCACCAGCACCTGACCGGCCTCCCGGTGACGATCGTCCTGGACGACGCCTCCGACGTCGCGCAGGTGGCCACGCTGGTGCCCGAGCGCTCGGACAGCCTGGTCGTGGTCACCTCCCGCAAGCCCCTCGACCTGCCCGCCGAACTGGCCGCCTGGGTCCACCAGTTGGCGGTGGAGCCGCTGGACGCGGCGGGCGCGGAGGAGCTGTTGGGCGCGGCGTCGCAGACGGGTCGGGAAGGTCGGGACGGTCGGGACGGTTCGGAGCCCTACGACGCCGAATCCTCCGACCGGATCAGGGAGTTGTGCGGCGGGCTGCCGCTCGCGCTGCGCGTCGCGGGCTCCTCCCTCGGCCCGCGTTCCTCGCGTCAACTCGCCACGGATCTGGGCGCGTACGGCCCGGTGGAACCGGTCGAACGGGCGCTGTGGCTGCGCTACACCGACCAGACGGACCCGGCCCGCAGGCTGCTGCGCCGCCTCGCGCTGGCAGGCCGGGCCTCGCTGGGCGCGGCAGCCGCGGCAGCCCTGCTGGCCACGGACGAGACGGAGGCGACCCGCCAACTCCAGGCCCTGTCCCGGGCGGGCCTCATCGACCACGTCCGCGGCACCCGCTACCGCCTGCACGACCTGGTCCGCGCCTTCGCCCAGGCCCGCCTCCTCGACGAGGAGGAGCCGGCCGAACGTACGGCCGCGCAGGAGCGGTTGATCGTGAACTACGGCGAACTCGCCGACTCCGTACTGCGGTTGGTCGACGGCAACATGTCGACGCGCTCGGACCGATTCGGCCCGCACGGCTTCACCTCGCTCGACGAGGCGCTGCGCTGGCTGGACGACGAGTCGAGCTTCATCACCGCGACACTGCGGCACGCGGAGGGCGTCGACCAGGGCGCCGTACTCAATCTGCTGGGCGCGCTGTGCGACTACTGCCTGCTGCGCGGCGACCTCTACCGGCTGGGCGAGATCAGCGAGTTGGCGCAGGCCGTCGACCAGGGGCTGCTCGTGCGCTCGGTGCAGTGGCGCACGGGTATCGCGGCCCGGCAGCTCGGCGAACTCGACAAGGCGCGCACCACCCTCACCTCCGTCGTCGACCTCTACATGGAGGCCCATCACGACGCGGGCGCCGCACGCGCCCTGTGCTCCCTCGGCATCACCCTCCACCACCAGGGCAACCTCAGCGAGGCGGCGACGCGACTCCGCGAGGCCCTCGACCTCCAGGCCCCGCCCGAACTCGCCACGGACCGCGCCTGGACGATGCACGCGCTGGCCGCCGTGGAAAGGGATCGCGCCCGACTCCCGGAAGCCATGCGGCTTTTGACCGAGTCCCTGGTCCTGCACCGCGCCGGGGAGTCCCTGCACGGGGAGGCCTGGGCACACTTCCAGCTCGGCCAACTCGGCCTGCGCATGGGCGACATCCCACGCGCCGAGTCCGAACTGACCACCGCCCTCGGCATCTACGGCCGCACCCGCGACGCCCGCGGCGAGGCCTGGGCGCTGACCCAGCTGGCCCGCGCCCGGCTGGTCGCCGGCGACCCGTCCCCGGCGGTGGACGGCCTGCGCCAGGCCGCCGCCCGGCACCGCGAGAACGAGGACGCGCGCGGCGAGGCCTGGACCGTCTACTACCTGGGCCAGGCCCTGGAGGAGATCGGCAAGCTGGACCTCGCGGTGCGCGAACTGGAACGCTCCCGCACGATGTTCTCCCGGATGCGCGACGTCTACGGCCTGGCCTGCGCCCGGCACCACTCGGCGCGCGTGACCCGCGACCAGCGCGCGGCCCAGACGGGTTCGCTGCGCAACTCCGGCTTCGCCCGCCAGCTCCTGGTCGACGCCCGCGCCGACTTCCAGCGCATCGGCGTCGCCCACGGCGAGGCGTGGACCTGCCTGGAGCTCGCGGTCGTCGACGCGGGCAACACCCGTACCCAACAGGCGCTGACGCTGTGCGAGGAGGCGGTGGGCCTGTTCACCTCGTACGGCGACCGGCGCGGCGCGGACTGGGCGCACTTCCTGCGCGCCACGCTCCTGCCGTACGCGGCCCCCGGCGGGGTCGAGGTCGGCACGGCGGTCGCCCAGGAGGAACTGGCCCAGCTGTCCCGCGACGGGCATCCGTCCCGCGACGAGAAGCTCGACGACTACGTCGAGGCGTACCAGCTGCTGCTGGAGCGGGGCGTGAACCTGGAGGCGGGCTGGCAGGCGTGGCGGCTGGGCATGGTGCCGAGCCGGCACGCCCGGGAGGTGATGGGGGTGCCGGTGCCGGGCACCCCCTGACGCCTCAGCCCTGCTTGGCCTTGGGTTCGGCCGGGGCGGACTCGGACGCGGCCCTCGACTCGGCCACCGGGTCCGCGCCCTCCTTGAAGTCGACCTTGTTCATCTGCTTGCTCATGGACTTCATCAGCCCCCAGACGGCCAGGGCCATCACCGCGAACACGATGAAGCCGAGGACGCCGGGGGTGACCTTGTTCTCGTCGACCTCGGCGAGGGGGACCAGGTGCGTCATTGCCAGGGCTGCGCTTGAGCTCATGTCAGGCATTGTCGCGGATGCCCGCAAAGAGGTCGTCCTCGGGGAGGGAGGTATCGACGAGGGACTTCGCGAGCTCGTACTCCTCGGTCGGCCAGACCTCCTTCTGGATCTCCATCGGGACCCGGAACCAACCGCCGTCGGGGTCGATCTGCGTGGCGTGCGCGAGCAGCGCCTTGTCCCGGATCTCGAAGAACTCGGCGCAGGGCACGTGCGTGGTCAGCACCCGCTCCGTGCGCTCGAACTCGCTCCACCGCTTCAGCCAGTCCCCGTACGGCGACTCCAGGCCGCGCGCCAGCAGCGCGTTGTGCAGGGCCTCGGTGCGCTGCCGGTTGAAGCCCTGGTTGTAGTACAGCTTCTGCGGCTGGAACGCCGGGCCGAACTCCGACTCCGGGTACTTCTCGGTGTCGCTCGCGCCCTCGAACGCCACCATCGAGATCTTGTGGGTCATGATGTGGTCGGGGTGCGGGTAGCCGCCGTTCTCGTCGTAGGTGGTGATCACCTGCGGACGGAACGAACGGATCTGCCTCACCAGCTCGCCGGCCGCCTTGTCGACGTCCTCGAGCGCGAAGCAGCCCTCGGGGAGCGGCGGCAGCGGGTCGCCCTCGGGCAGCCCCGAGTCGACGAAGCCGAGCCACTCCTGCTTGATGCCGAGGATCTCGCGAGCCTCGTCCATCTCCTTCTTGCGCACCTCGTGGATGTGCTCCTCGATGTACGTGTCGCCCTGGAGCTTCGGGTTGAGGATGGAGCCCCGCTCCCCGCCCGTGCAGGTCACGACCAGCACGTCCACCCCCTCGGACACGTACTTCGCCATGGTGGCCGCGCCCTTGCTCGACTCGTCGTCGGGGTGCGCGTGGACGGCCATCAGTCGCAGCTGGTCAGTCAAGACTCAATCCTCAGTAGGTCGGCGCCCCGGTGTCCTGGGGTGCAATTCAACAGGTGCCGTCCCGAAGGGACGTCGTTGAGGGGTGGCGGTCGGGCGGCGGGTGGGAGGCTTCTATAGTGACCGAATCGGGGGGCGAATAATTCCGGGGGCCCGTTTGGAACGCCCTTTGAGCCCCCTGCCGGGAGGACGATCATGAGTACGGCGAGCACGCGACTGCCCGAGGGCCGCTACGGCCGCTCGTCGGACGAGCGTGCCGACCACAAGCTCAGGATCGCCGGTGCCGTCCTCGCGACGGGCCTGCTCGCCCTCGTCGGGTACTTCGCCTACCACTATGTCGTCGAGGCCAAGATCAGCGCCGAGGTGATCACCTTCCAGGCCTCGGACACCGAGGTCAAGGTGCATCTCGAGGTCCACAAGGACTCCGGGACCACGGGCTACTGCACCCTGCGCTCCCAGGCCGCCGACCAGTCCGAGGTGGGCCGCGCCGACTTCCACTTCGGCGGCTCGGCGACCCGTATCGACAAGGTCGTCACCCTGCGCACCACGGCCAGGGGCACCACGGCCGAGCTGCTGGGCTGCCACTCCGACTGACGTCACCCTCGTTACGTAGGCGCTGACCAGCGTTGACGTATGTCTGACGGCTTATGTCCTCCCCCTGACGCCGTTGAATTGTTAGGCTCGTGGTTTCGCCCTTCCATGAAGGAACATTCTTCTGGGTAGGGCGATGCTTTGTATTCCCAGTACCTACGAGGAGCACCTGTGACCCAGACCAGCGAAGACGTCACCTGGCTCACGCAGGAGGCGTACACCAAGCTCAAGGACGAGCTGGAGTACCTGTCTGGTCCCGCGCGCGCCGAGATCACCGTGAAGATCGCGGCCGCTCGCGAGGAGGGCGACCTGCGCGAGAACGGCGGGTACCACGCGGCCAAGGAGGAGCAGGGCAAGCAGGAGCTCCGCATCCGCCAGCTGACCCAGCTTCTGGAGAAGGCCAAGGTCGGCGAGGCTCCGGCGTCGACGGACGGCGCGGTCGCGCCCGGCATGGTCGTCACGATCGCCTTCGACGGCGACGAGGACGACACGACGACGTTCCTACTCGCCTCGCGCGAGTACGCGAGCGCCGACATCGAGACCTACTCGCCGCAGTCCCCGCTGGGCTCCGGCGTGCTCGGCCACAAGGTCGGCGAGGTGGCGCAGTACGAGCTGCCCAACGGCAAGAAGGCCTCAGTGACGATCCTCAAGGCCGAGCCGTACAACGGCTGACCCGCGGAACCGGCCCATCGCCTCTCGCCTTCGACGAGCCCCCGGCGGCCTTGCGGCGCCGGGGGTTTCGTCATGCCTCCCGCCTGTCCCCCGAGTGTCTCCGGCGCGTCCCTCAGGCCGTGGCCGAGCGGTACTTCCGCACCGCCAGCGTCCGGAATATGACGATGATCAGCACCGAGTAGATCAGTGAGGCCCACACCGGGTGCACCATGGGCCAGGCGTCCGAGGGCGACTGTCCCGGGTTGGCGAAGAGCACCCGGCAGGCCTGCACGGTGGCGCTGAACGGGTTCCACTCGGCGATGTGACGCAGCCACGGGGTCATGTGGCTGGTGTCCACGAACGCGTTCGAGATGAACGTCACCGGGAAGAGCCAGATCAGCCCGCCGGAGGTGGCCGCCTCGGGCGTACGGACGCTCAGGCCGATCAGGGCGCCGATCCAGGTGAACGCGTACCCGAGCAGGAGCAGCAGCCCGAAGGCACCGAGCACCTTGCCCGCGTTGGTGCCCCCGTCCGAGCCGACCCGCCAGCCGACCAGCAGGGCGACTATCGCGAGGACCAGCAGGGTCAGCGCGGTCTGCACGAGGTCCGCGAGCGTCCGCCCGGTCAGCACCGCGCCCCGCGCCATGGGCAGCGAGCGGAACCGGTCGATGAGGCCCTTGTGCATGTCGTCGGCGATTCCCGCGCCGGAACTGGCGGTGGCGAACGTGACGGTCTGCGCGAAGATGCCGGCCATCAGGAAGTTCTTGTAGTCGGTGGCGCTGGTGCTGCCGCCGATCTGCATGGAACCGCCGAAGACGTAGGTGAACAGCACCACGAACATGATGGGCTGGATGAGTCCGAAGATCACCATCTCCGGGAAGACTGTGCGTGGGTGTGGTTCTGCTTGCAGCAGTCCCCATCGCCGTCGCAGGCCTCCAGAGTCTCCAGCTCCAACGCCGCGAACTTGGGATCGATGCTGCCCGTGACCTCCATGGGAGGCAGGATCAGGAGCGGCGGCACCGGGACCCCACCAGAGCCTTGCAAAGCCTCCATGACGGCCGCCCATGCGCCCGAGGTGCGCCAGACCTCCGAACGACGCCGCACGGCACTCCAGGCGTTCCCTGAGACCTCCACCTCGCTCCACGGGGCAGCGGTCCGTAGCTTCCACAAGATCGCTTCGAACACCTCGCGCTTCGGTGTCCCCTTCTGGCGAGAGCCGGGAAGCATGGCATCAGCCGTCTCCCACTCCTCATCGCTGATCTTGAGAGGCACCAGCGTGCCTGTCTCTCTGTGCCATTCAGTGAGGGGTTCGGCGATGCCTTTCCGGTGCTGCTGCCCCTTACCGATCACCTGCACGCGGATGTCCAACAGCTCAAGCAGGTCACGACGCTGCACAGGAGTGAAGGAGTCCATCTCCGTCGCCTGCCCCTCCACCAGGGCAACGATCTCGTCTGCTCGCTGCTGCTGATCTTCAGCGTCCCGAAGCCAACGAGCCACACGCTCGCGCTCGGTGGTCAGCTCCTCTTCCTTCGCTTGGAGGGCTTGCTTCACCTCTCTGATCGTCTCCTCGTCGATGCCGTCGCCGGCGCCCTCACCCAACTCGTCTTCAAAGAGCTGGGTGAGCTTCTGGAGAAGCTGCCCCTTGCGGCTGGCTCTCTTCTTCTCAATCTGTGCGTCCAACTCGGCGAGACGCTCCCGATAGGTCTCGGTGCGGGCCGGGATCGCCCCCAACCACCTGGCAGCGAGCGCCCTGAACTTGTCCACGTCCGAGAGCAGAGCCGCGATCTCGGCCCAGATGGCCTTTTCCACGTCGGGTGCGGGGAGTTCGGCGCACTCGCAGTTCAGTCCCAGCCGCTTGCCCATGCAGCGGTAGTAGCAGATGGGAGATTCGGTGGCCTTTGCCCCCGTGTAGTAGCCGCCGCACAACGCGTACAGCCGCCCCGTGAACAGGTAGTGATTCAGGTTCTTCTTCTTGAACGACCGCCTGTTGAGAGCCTTGCGGAGAGCTTCCACACGCTTCGGGTCACTGATCGGACGGGGAACCTCGATCCGGAAGACCTCAAAGGTCTCCTCTTCGTCATCCTCGGCCGTGCGCTCAATGCGGAACTCCACATATCCGTCAAGAGCAGTGGAGTTGAGCCGCCTGGCCAGGTTCGACCCGGTCCACAGCAGGCCCTTACGGGTGCGGATACCAAGGGTGTTCAGGTGCTCGGCAGCCTCATCCCGTGAGTAGCCGAGATCTACGAGCAGGTTCGTGGCGATGTTGATCACGCGCACCTCGTCCTCGCAGAGGACAGGAGTCGCCTTCCTCCCCTTGCCGCTGAGAACCACCCCGTACGGGGGCTGACCGAGAGGCCAACCGCCAGCGGCCAACTTCTGATCCCGACCGCCCATGGTTCGCTCAAGGATCAGGGTGTGTTCCAGCTCCGCCATGTACGACAGCAGGCTCAGCATGATGCCGAAGAGTTCGTCGTCACTGTCCAGACGACCATCCGCCGTAGCAACCCTGATCTTGTGATGCTTGGTGGCGTTGAAAACCCAAAGATGGATGTCCTCCATGGTGCGTCCGATGCGGTCCAACTTGCCGAAGACAACGAGGTCGATGAGACCCTTTTCAATTGCTTGGGTCATCTCGTCGAGATCAGGTCGCGAGTCGTTCTTCCCGGACTCTCCGCCGTCGACATAGACCTTGTGAATCTTGTACTTTCCAGGGCCGAGTTTGTAGTCCAGCCATGCCTTGCACTGTTTTTCCTGAGTGTCGAGGCCGTATCCCTCGACCTGCTTCGCGGTAGAAACGCGAAGGTAGACGGCTACGCGAAGCACTCCCCGAACAGTCCGGCGCCCGCGCATGACGGTACCCTTCCCCATGTCAGTCCCTTCGTGACTGGCAGGCCGGTCCAAGACTGGCCTGGTCCCAGGGGGTTGCCGCCCTCTGGGACCTCCATGTGATGTCCCGTCAGGATAGCTTCCCTACTTGCTAATCCGCAGGTCTTCGCTTGCAACTGCCGCCCTGGCTATTCCTGTTGGGTAGCCGACCAAACAAAAGATCAGCCAGACGCTGCTCTTCGCGATCTCCCCACTCAACAGCGCGCCAGCGAGACACCACTTCGCCAGGCTGCGGCTGCTTCTTCTTCGGGCAGCTCATTCGCACCGCCCCTGTTCGTTCACTGCTTCACGGGCGAACTCCCTGTTTCGGGAAAGGTCTTCTGCGATTCCCGCAGCGAATTGGGCGGCACCTGGGGTGTGACCGGAGCCGGCATAACGCCAGTTGGCCTCTGCGACCGTCACCTCTCCTGGCTCCGCGCCGTCATTTCGGTGGGCAGCGCGGTCCGCGCGCAAGGCCGCGTAGGTGGTGGAGTAGGCGCGGGACTTGGTGAGGATGTGGCCCCGGTAGCCGAGGGTGTGGGCCCAGGCCCGGAGGCGGAGGGGTGCGTACTCAGGGAGGCCGCCGAGGCGCCAGCAAGTGCGCATGAGGGTACGGACATGTTCGTTGACGGGGGCAGACTCGATGCCGTCCCAGGTGGTGACCCTGTGGTCGATGCCGGCTCCGGTCTCGCTGGCCCCCTTGGTGACGTACTTCGCCACGTAAGCAGCCACAGCGTCATCGTCGGGTCCGTCGTCGTTGGCCCCGAGCGGTCGGGCGTCGACCTGGACGCCCCAGCGCAGGGCCAGTTCACCCACGGCCCGGCTGTGGGACGTTCGGACCAGGACCCGCCGGGCGGAAGCACACACGGCGTCGATGAGGAGTTCCGGTGCGCCCCAAGCCGGAGGTTCGTCGTCGGGTCCGGCCGGACCGTCAAGGCGGACAACGGCATGTACGTGGACGGCCGCCCGCTTCTGGTACTCGGCGACCCGGGCGAAGGACAACCGGGCGTACTGCGAGAAGCGGGACTGCACCAGGCCGACCGACGAGGCCAAGCGCCGGCGGACGTCGATGACGAACCGGTCCCACAGCTTGGAGGCGTACGCGTGCCACAGGACGTGACTGACGTAGTCGTAACAGTCGGGGCACAGCGGTTGGCCGACAACCGGTGAGTCCTGATCGTGGACGTCGCCGCAACCGACGGGACGTGTGTGTTCGCAGGTTCCGCCGTCGCGGCGGGGGCGACACCGGTCCCCGGCGCGGTGGACCGGCCCGAAGGACGGGGCGGTGAGGGTGATGAAGAGGCGGGGCCGTTTGCGGACTGTGATGGGGACGTTCTTGCCGCCGAGCAGGCCTGCGCGGACCAGATGGAAGGTGTCGCCGGCGTGAAGACGGGAGCAGGTCGGGCAGACGGTGGCGCGTCTGTTGCGGCAGCGGACGAGGAGGCGTTCGCCGGGTTCGGTGCGGGTGTCGTAGTGGTGGAGGATCTCACCGGTCACCTCGTCCAGGGTGGTGGTGGAGCCGGACAGATGGATGGGATGGGCGCAGCCGCCGGTATCGGTGATCTGCTCCAGCCAGCGCGGGAATTGAGGGTCTTGAGCGATGCGAAGTGCGTCGCGGTCTGCTTCGGGGAGCTGGCGCAGGCGCGCCGCGCGGTCGAGGACGGCGCGCCTGCCTGCCGGGGTGTAGTCCGGGGTGATGGTGGTGACCTTCCGGGGTGGGCCGCCGTAGCGGCACGGGTGATGGTGGGTGGCGCGCAGTCGGTCATGGGGATCACGTCCTTCTGGGTTGGTCGTGCGGGTGGGTCAGCGGATGGTTCCGGTGCCCCGGCAGACGCGGCAGCGGCGCAGCCGTCCGGTCCAGGTCCTACGGGCTCCGTCGCCCTTGCAGAACGGGCACCTCACGCGAGACATGGGCATGGTGGTGGGTCCCTTCTGCTCAGGTGTGGGAGAAGCCGCTGATCATCCAGATCACGAGGCCATGGATGGTGAAGACCACGGGCGTCTGGCCGAGGTAGACGCCGAACAGGCCGACACAGACCGCCTCCCAGGCCCGCACGTCGCGGGAGCGGACGAGGAGGACGGTGATGATCCCGAAGATCACCGCGAACGTGAACGCCGTACCCTCACTGATCACATCTCCAGTCACTTGTCGTCTCCTTCCAGTGCCGCAAGGGCGCGGTCGAGGGCGGGCAGTTGAGGGGTCATGCCGGAGTACTTGCGGGCCGTCGACACGGCCTCTTGCGTCGTTGTCAGGTGGGAGCGGGCGCGGCTCCAGCCGCCGTCCGGGCCCGTGCACACGGCCACGCCGCGTTCCTCCGCAGTGATCGTCTGTGCGACGGCTACGGCGTCTTTGTTGAGGTCGCCGAGGGTCATTTCGGCGGTGCCGGGGTCGTTGACGCGGTGGCAGATCCGGCCGCCGAGTTGGGCGCGTAGGGCGGTGACGCCGGGGCCGAGGTCGGAGCCGACGCGTTGGCCAGCGACGACCAGGTGCAGGCCGAGCGCGGCCCCGAGTTGCCCCAGGCGCAGCAGGAGCGTGGAGCATTGCTCTGCCTCTGCCTTGCTCTCACGGGTCCCGTCGGACAGGTACAGCTCCGCGATCTCGTCGACGATCACGACCACGGGTATCGGGCGGAGCTTGTCGGGCAGCTCCCAGATCGAGCGGACACCGGCCGTCCGGCAGGCACTCATGCGGTCTTGCATGTCGACCACGAGCGCGGACAGGATGGCGACCGCTTCGCGTCGGCACGTTGCCAGCGCGGTCAACCGCCGTATGAACAGGCCGAGTTCCATGCCGCCCTTGCAGTCGATGCCGACCAGGGCGACGGGCTGTGTGGCGAGTTGGGTGATGAGCCGGGCCAGCAGGGTGGACTTGCCGGAGCGGGTGGCCCCGGTGATCAGCCAGTGCGGCACGAGCCGCAGGTTCATCACCCAGGCACCGCCAGATTCGAGTGCGCCGATGAGCGCGGACAGTAACTCGGCGGGGGCGGTGGCTAAGCCGGGCCGTTGCAGCGGATCGCTGGCCATCGCGGCCAGCAGCACGAGGCCGCGTTCCGGCGAGGTGACCCGGACCGCGTGGACTCTCCACGCGTGGGTGAGTGCGTCGGCCGCCTTCATGTACGTCATCGGGGTCTGTCCCGCGTGCAGCCGCACGGTCACGCTCAGCCCCATGCGAGTCGCCCGCGGGAACGAGGCTCGGGGTGCCACCGGGCGGACCGGATCGCCCTTGACGATCAGGTGCCCGACCAGCGTGCGGGCCGGGAGCTTGGACACGGACAGGTCGTTGAGTAGGGCGACCCGGCGCCAGGTGAACAGCACCCGCCACGCGGTGACCGGGTAGCCGGCGATGTACCAGTGCCAGGCCGGGCGGTGCCGGCGCACCAGGTCGCCGACGACCAGCAGCCAGGCCAGCACGGCCAGGGTGAAGGCGAGCAGGATCGGTCCCATCACGCGTCACCGCCCTTCACGTGCGCCGCCGGGGTGCCGTGCACAGGCGTGATGGCATCCGCGCGGAAGCTGACGCCGTGCCGGTCGCCCATCGACCACATGAACGCGGTCAGCCCGGTGACGCGGATGACCTGTCCTTCCTGAATGCCCTTGGGCTCGCCGCTCACGGCGATCTCGATGACGGAGATGCGGCGTCCGTCCTGGCGGACGGTGACGGCGACGGTGTAGACGGGGTTGCCATCTCGGTCCTTCTTCACCTCCTGTGTCTCGAAGTTGCTGATCTTCGTTTCCGGGGCGATGGCGCACCGCAGTACGCCCAGTCGCGCCGTGTCCACGGGAATGGACTGCATGTTGTGTGGCCTCCTTGGCCAGTCGGGACGCCTGACATATTCAGACGTCACTTGTCCTTACGAGTTATGACTATGAGGCTCTGTACGACACGAGCGCAAGTACTTATGCTGACGAGTGATGTCACGCGTGCGACGTGACTATGACCTCGACCCGGAGATGCCGCCATGTCGGAGATCCAGCGCCCCGGAGCCCTCTACCAGCAGGTGGCCGCCGCCATCCGCGAAGCCATCCTGTCCGGCGAGTTCGCCCCGGACGCGATGCTGCCGTCCGAAGCGCAGCTCATGGCCCGCTACGGGGTCTCGCGCCCCACGGTCCGCAACGCCATCGCGGCGCTGCGCGCGGAAGGGCTGATCGATGTTCGGCACGGCAAGGGCAGTTTCGTCCGGACGGACGGACAGCCCGCGCTCACCCTCGAACGCCGCATCAGCCACAGCAGCGAGGGCAAGTTCGTGATGCCCAACGGCGACACCTGGCAGGAAGCCGAAGAGCCGAGCACCTACCGGACTCACACGACGAAGGACACCGGCCGTCTCCTCCACCTCGGCGAGGAGGAAGCTCTGTTCGGCTGTGACCGGCTGCTCACCGACCCCGGGACCGGAACGCGTGCCATGCACCGCACGCTGATCCCGTTCGAGGTTGCCGAAGCCGTCCCGCTGCTCGGCAAGGAGCCGTGCAAGCCCCCGGCAGCGATCTACTGGGTCCTCACCCAGGCCGGCCACAAGTTGACGTGGTCCGAGACGGTCCGCGCGCACATGCCGCTGCCCGACGAGCGCACCACGCTCCAACTGCCGGACGCGACGCCGATCCTGCACGTGACCCGCACCGCGCACGGCGCCGACGACCGCCCGCTGATCCTCGAAGAGCTGCGCGTAGGTGCGGACCGTGCCGAACTCGCCTACCGGATCACCGCCGACAAACAGCCCACCCGACACACCCGCACCTGACCTCAGACGGGCATCGGTCGAAACAGTCTTCACTTCCTCAAGGGCGCGCCTGCGGCGCGCCGGGGCGCCCGGCCGCCCCGGCCGGGCGTGCGGCGTGGCCGCCGGTCCCGTCCGGACGGCAAGCGCCCCGCACGACCACAGCTCGCCCAAGGAGTCGATGCGTCGAACGGCCGTCGCTTGCCGGGGTGTTGGTGGCTGGTGGTCGCCGGGTGCCGAGACTTTAGGCAGCTCCCATGGGGCGAGCCTCGAAGAACAGGGGGCCGATCGGGCTAAACACGGGCAGGCTCCAAGAGACTGCCCGATCCGCCGGCGAGCGTAAGGCCCCCTGTTCACTCGCCCCATGGCAGCTACCGCCCAAAGTCTCAACACTCGGCGACGTGCCCACGTACCGCGCTCACCAGCAAGACGGCGCGTCACCGCACACCGCCGTCCCCATCCGCGAGCGCTTCTAGGAGACCGGCGAGCCGATTCACCGCCCCCGGCCAGGCCGCCACCCGCACCAGACCGCGCCCCTCCTCATTGGTCGAGGCGACGGCCCGCAGTTCGGACAGCTCGAACCCGGCACCGAGCAACGCCCGGTTCAACCGATCAGCGACCTCCTGAGCCTCACGCCACCCCTGCACATAGTCGACGCCTGCCACCCACAGACCGGAGTCCATGCCGTCGACGCCCAGACCATCTCTCGGCCAGTCCTCACCCGCGCCAGTCACCGCGTCCACCTCAGCCCCTCTTGGTTGACGGATCGTCAACTCTCTTGATTTCAGGGCCAGAAGCGACGCAGCGCAGCGGCCCCGGTACCATCAGGCACCGGGGACCGCTGCGTCCCCTGCCGGGCCACCCTTCGCTTTCCACGGCTGACGGGGTGGCCCGGTTTCGGTCTTGAGTTGTGAAGCGCGGCCCCTCAATCGGGAGGGGAGCTCCCGGGGGTGCCGAGGAGCCGCGCTCCGTGGCCGGAGGGGTCAGACTCCGGCCGGAATCCGGGCCGCTGCCCACTCCCGATCGCGAGGGAGTGAATCAAGGGGCGGTGGCCCGGCATCTTTCAGGCCGAGTTCTCAGCCCACAGCCGGTCGAGGTCCAGGCGGCACCACACGGTCTTGCCGCCTCTGTCTTGCGGGGACCACCACACTGCGTCGACCAGGCGCTGAACGATCAGGAGTCCGCGTCCCCGGTCCGGCAGCAGCGCTTCGGAGAAGTCGCCGGCGAGATCCGGTGAGACGAACTCACCCGCCGCAAGCTCAGGCGGGGTCGAGTCTTCATCGGCGACCCCGATCACGAGCACTTCGGGCCACGTCATCAGCGACACGTCGATTCGCCGGGCGGCACCAGGAATCGCCCTGGAGCCATCTGGCACCGCGTGGTGTACGACGTTGCCCACCAGCTCCGACACGATGAGCTGCGAGTCCTCGATCGCGTGCCCCAGCTCCCAGGTCCGAAGATAGGACCCCACCATGTCGCGGGCCGCTTTGCTGCAATCCGGCGATTCGGCGAAGAGCGTCAACGCTCGGAAATGTCCGGTGGTCGGGTCGTACGGCGAGCGACGTGGAGCACCTGTCGTCGAGGCGTTCGCCGAGTGTTTGCTGTGCTGCACGTCCACCGCGTTCCCTCCCGAGCGCTGAAGGGCCCTTTGGCCCTCCGATCTGTGCCGACCAGTGAACGACGAGGACCGCGCCGTTGGGAGCGTCCACCAGGGGGTTCACGTGAACACCGGCAAATGCAAAGGGGGTTCGCCAATGAACCCCCCAGGGCGTTACTCCTGTGACACGATGAATACTCGCCGTCATTCTCGGGTTGGCAGGGGAGCATGAACCGAGAACCAAACGCGCAGTTGATCGCGGTCATGGACGAAGCGAAGGTCTCGAACAAGGGCCTTGCCAAACGCATGACAGACGAGGGCGCCCAGCGCGGCATAGCTCTGGGAACGACGCATGTTGCCGTGAAGCGCTGGCGAGAAGGCGCAGGCATCCGGCCGCAGACAGCGGCACTCATGGCAGACGTTCTCTCGAACAAGCTCCGCCGCCGCATCACCCCAGGTGATCTTGGCTTCTTCGATCACACCAAGTCGACGGCCCCCGAGCCTGTCGGCTATCCGAGCACGGTTTGAAGTTCCCCCCGCGAACTGGACAGCGGGTGTTTACGCTGCCGGGACGAAGCTCTGCCTGAGCAAGGATCTCGTTTCGAGCGGGGTGACGTACC
>NZ_JBIWMV010000016.1:0-7910 GCF_044766845.1 Streptomyces sp. NPDC101776
ACACGACCGAGTCAGGACGCCCAGCCCCAGCCGCTCCAGACGGGATATCAGCACATCGCTTCAACCGGCCAGCCCCGCCAAAAGCAACGGCATTGCCCTTAAGGCAGTGGGGGAGTGTGCCCGCCCTTGCCGAGCAGTTCCGCGAACTCCCGCGCGGGGCGGGTGTAGCGCTCGTCCAGGTCGGCGGCGGAGAGAAGGACACAGATCTTCATACCCGTCACCGTACGCGGGAAGAACCGGGCGCCCGCGAGTGCTTTTCCGGTATGGCTGACGGACACACGATCACGATCGAGCAGGGCGACCGGCACGTACGCGTCGTCCACGGCGACCAGGTGCTGGCGGAGAGCGACCGCCCCCTCGTCCTGAAGGAGACCGGTTCCCCGGTGCGCTACTACCTCCCTCCGGAGGACGTGCGCCTCGACCTCCTGACCCCCTCCGAGACCCACACCCACTGCCCCTTCAAGGGCGACGCGTCCTACTGGTCCCTCCCGGACGCGGCCGACCTGGTGTGGGCGTACCCCGACCCCAAGCCGGACGTGGCGCAGATCAAGGACCACCTCTGCTTCTACGAAGTTGAAGTGTTGTGACCGATTAGTCCCCTGCCCTGCGGCAGTCTCCAGGACATGGACAAGAAGACTGTTTCGCGCGACGGCACCGCCCTCGCGTACGAACGCATCGGCGCGGGTCCGCCCGTCGTCCTGGTGGGCGGCGCGATGACGACGGGCGACGGCCTGCTGCCGCTCGCCGCGCAGCTCGCGCACCGGTTCGGGGCCGTCCCGTACGACCGCCGGGGTCGTGGCGCCAGTGGCGACACGGCCCCGTTCTCGGTGGAGCGCGAGGTCGAGGACCTCGCGGCGCTGATCGACGCCGTGGGCGGCAGCGCGGCCCTCTACGGCCACTCCTCCGGCGCCGCCCTGGTCCTGCACGCGGCGGCGAGCGGCCTGCCGGTCACCGAAGTCGCCCTGTACGAGCCGCCGTTCGCCCTCGACGCGTCCGGCGCCGCGGAGCGCGCCGAGTACACCGCCCGCCTCACGGAACTCCTCGCCGAGGGCCGCCACGGCGACGCGGTCGAACTCTTCATGGCCCTCACCGGCGCACCCCCGCAGATGATCGAGGGCGCCCGCCGCTCCCCCATGTGGCCCGGCATGGAGGCCATCGCCCCGACCCTCGCCTACGACGACGCGGCCATGGGCGACGGTCTGGTCCCGGCGGAGCGGCTGGCCTCCCTGTCGCTCCCGGTGCTCACGATCGCGGGCGGCGCGAGCGCGGAGTGGATGCGGCAGTCCGCGCGGGCCGTCGCGGACGCGGCGCCGGACGGGACGTATCGCACCCTGGAGGGTCAGACCCACATGGTGGACCCGGTCGTCCTGGCACCCGTGCTCGCCGAGTTCTTCACGAACTGACCCGGCCGCCGGGCGACTTGATCCCGGTCGCGATCCCGGCGCCCGATCGATCTCGGTCCCTGGCCACAGACCCGGATCTCGGACCCCGGTCTCCGCCCCTGGTCTCAGGCCATCGCCGTCGCCGCGCGCGTGGTCGTCGCGATCGTCGCCGACCCCACCACACGCGTGTCGTCGTACAGCACGATCGCCTGGCCGGGAGCCACCCCGCGGACGGGCTCCGTGAAGGAGACCTCCAGGGTGCCGTCGATCAACTCCGCCGACACCTCGGTCTCGCCGCCGTGGGCGCGGAGCTGGGCGGTGTAGGTGCCGGGGCCGGTGGGGGCCGTGCCGCACCAGCGGGGCTTGACGGCGGTGAGGCCGCTGACGTCCAGGGCGGCGGCCGGGCCGACCGTCACCGTGTTGTCGACCGGGGAGATGTCCAGGACGTAGCGCGGCTTGCCGTCGGCGGCCGGGGTGCCGATGCGCAGGCCCTTGCGCTGGCCGATGGTGAAGCCGTACGCGCCCTCGTGCGAGCCGACGACGGCGCCGGACTCGTCGACGATGTCGCCCTCGGCCTTGCCCAGGCGGCCTGCGAGGAAGCCCTGGGTGTCGCCGTCGGCGATGAAGCAGATGTCGTGCGAGTCGGGCTTCTTGGCGACCGCGAGGCCGCGGCGCTCGGCCTCCGCGCGGATCTCGCCCTTCGTCGTCACCGTGTCGCCGAGCGGGAAGAGGGCGTGCGCGAGCTGCCGCTCGTCCAGGACACCGAGGACGTAGGACTGGTCCTTGGCCATGTCGGAGGCGCGGTGGAGTTCGCGGGTGCCGTCCTCGTTCACGATCACCTGGGCGTAGTGGCCGGTGCAGACCGCGTCGAAGCCGAGGGCGAGCGCCTTGTCGAGGAGCGCGGCGAACTTGATCTTCTCGTTGCAGCGCAGACAGGGGTTCGGGGTGCGGCCGGCCTCGTACTCGGCGACGAAGTCCTCGACGACGTCCTCGCGGAAGCGGTCGGCGAGGTCCCAGACGTAGAACGGGATGCCGATGACGTCGGCGGCGCGGCGGGCGTCCCGTGAGTCCTCGATGGTGCAACAGCCACGCGCGCCCGTGCGGAACGATTGCGGGTTCGCGGAGAGCGCGAGGTGGACACCGGTCACGTCGTGGCCGGCTTCCGCGGCTCGGGCGGCGGCGACGGCGGAGTCCACTCCGCCGGACATGGCGGCGAGTACGCGAAGGGGGCGGGGGCGTGGCGAGGTCTCAGTCATAACCCTTCCAGGGTACGGGGCGTCGGGAACCGGGGCCCGCGAGTATCCGTTGACGATCACATGGGGGAGACACAGAGCGATCAGGACGAGCGGACGGCGAAGCCACCGGGCGGCACGGGGAAGTCGCCGGAGACCGCCCGCCGGCACCTCGGGCGGCGCGCGCTGCTCATCGGCGGCGCCGCGGCCGCCGTAGGGACCGCTGTGCTGGCCCGGGGCGAGTTGGCGCGGTTGTGGTGGCGGCTGCCGGGGGTGGAGAAGCCGCGGACTCCGGGGGCGGTCGACTTCCGGGCGGCGACGTGGGTGGCGGCGTCCTCGGCGAACTACCGGCGGGCGGACCGGCCGGACGACTACGCGATAGACATGGTGGTCATCCATGTCACCCAGGGCGGTTACGAGAGTGCGGTGAAGGCCTTCCAGAGCCCCGCGCACCAGGCGGCAGCGCACTACATCGTCCGCAGGGGCGGTGCCGTCACGCAGATGATCCGCGAGCTGGACGTGGCCTTCCACGCGGGCAACCGGTCGTACAACGAACGCAGTGTCGGCATCGAGCACGAGGGCTTCGTGGAGCGGGCGTCCTCGTTCACCGACGCGATGTACACGTCCTCCGCGCGGCTGACGGCGGAGATATGCCGGCGCTACGGCATCTCCGTCGACCGGGAGCACATCATCGGGCACGTGGAGGTGCCGGGGACCGATCACACGGACCCTGGGCGGTACTGGGACTGGGACCGGTACATGACCCTCGTAAGGCGGGCACACCGGACGCAAGCGTGACTCGCGTCACATGAGGCTTTGGCTATGAGTCGTTTCAGTTACGACGGTGTCCGATGCGTCCCCTGCTCCGGATGTGACCTGGCGTACGTCAACTCGGCATCCCCTCATGGGAAGTTGGGGAGCGATCGCGCACGCACATCTTTCATAGCTTGCCCTGCTGGCTACTAACTGTCACTCAGTCTTTACACAGGCCTTAGGTCAAATCTCTGGCCGCATGACACACACCAGCGAGCCCGCGTCCGGCCAGAACAACGACGCCAAGGGCAACCACCGCAAATCCATCGCGGAGAAGCGTGAGCACGGCAAGGACATCGCGGCCCGGGGCAAGGGTCTGCACCGGCGCAAGTTCCTCGGCGGGATGGCCGGGGCGGGCATCGCGGCGGTCGCGGCGGCCGGCGGGGCCTTCTCCCTGCTGAACGACGCGGCGAAGAACAAGGCCGCCGCCGCGGACGCCACCCTCACCATCCCGGACCTCCTGGAGGGCACCACCGCCGACGGCGTCACCACGTACACGCTGGAGGCCAAGTCCGGCACCCACGAGGTGATCTCGGGCGTCACCAGCACCACGATGGGCTACAACCAGGACTTCCTGGGCCCGACCCTGAAGTGGACCAACGGCGACGTGGTCCTTCTCAACATCACCAACGACATCGGCGAGGACACGACGGTCCACTTCCACGGCGCCCACGTGCCCGCGAAGATGGACGGCGGCCCCCAGGTCGCCTTCGCGGACGGCACGACCTGGTCACCCACGTTCACCGTCAAGGACCCGGCCACCACGCTCTGGTACCACCCGCACGCCCTGGGCACCACCGCCAAGCAGGCCGTGCACGGACTGGCCGGCATGATCATCGTCGAGGACTCCACGGACGCGTCCACCGCGCTGCCCAGCGACTACGGCGTCGACGACGTCCCGCTCATCTTCCAGTCCCTCGCCGTGGACACCGCCGGAGACATCAAGTACGACGCGGCCGGCTACCGGCTGAGCACCACCACCTTCCCCCTCCTGGTCAACGGCACCAACGTGGACTCCACCACGCTCGGTTTCACCGCCACCAAGACCCGGACCCGGTTCCGCGCGCTGAACGCCTCGCCGTCCGACATCATCGTGATCCAGCGCAGCGACGGCGGCACCCTCACCCAGATCACCACCGACCAGGGCTATCTGACCGAGGCCACCGAGGTGACGACGATCCGCCTGGTGGCCGGTGCCCGTGCCGAGTTCACGATGGACCTCACCGCCGACGCCACCCTCCAGGCCGTGATCACCACCGGCTGGATCCGCGGCGGCAGCGGCACGTACGACTTCCTCGCGATCACGGCCAGCGGCTCCGACACCCCGGCCGACCTGCCCACCACCCTCAACACCATCGACCGCTACGACACGACCGACTTCACCGCGCGGACGATCACCCTGGGCCAGAACGGCGCCACGATGCTGATCAACGGGTCGGCGGGCACGACGATGGCCGCGATGGCGATGATCAGTACGACGGTCGGCTCGAAGGAGATCTGGACGATCCAGAACTCCACCCAGCTGGAACACTCGTTCCACCTGCACGACGTGCCGTACCAGCTGATCTCCATCAACGGCGAGGATCCCACCGGGGTCCAGCTCGGCTGGTACGACACCTACGAGGTGGTCGGCGGCGGCTCGATCAAGATCGCCATGGAGTTCACCGACTTCTCCGACGACACCTATATGTACATGCTCCACTGCCACCTGTTGCAGCACGAGGACGAGGGCATGATGGCCTCCCTCATGGTGACGGAGAGCTAGACGGACCGCTGGTGAGTGGCCCTCAGGTCAGCCCGGCGGCGCGCGCACGTTCCACCGCCGGGCCGATCGCCTTCGCGACGGCCTCCACGTCGGCCTCCGTGGAGGTGTGGCCGAGGGAGAAGCGCAGGGTGCCGCGGGCGAGGTCCGGATCGGTGCCGGTGGCGAGCAGGACATGGCTGGGCTGGGCGACGCCCGCGGTGCAGGCCGAGCCGGTGGAGCACTCGATGCCCTGGGCGTCCAGCAGGAGCAGCAGGGAGTCGCCCTCGCAGCCGGGGAACGTGAAGTGGGCGTTGGCCGGGAGCCGGTCCACCGGGTCGCCGCCGAGGATCGCGCCCGGGACCGCCGCACGGACGGCCGTGACGAGTTCGTCGCGCAGGGCGCCGATCTCGCGGGCGAACCACTCGCGCTGTTCGGCGGCGAGCCGGCCGGCGACCGCGAAGGAGGCGATCGCGGGGACGTCGAGGGTGCCGGAGCGGACATGGCGTTCCTGGCCGCCGCCGTGCAGGACGGGCACGGGGGTGTACTCACGGCCGAGCAGCAGCGCGCCGATGCCGTACGGACCGCCGATCTTGTGGCCGGAGACCGTCATCGCGGCGAGGCCGGAGGCGGCGAAGTCGACCGGCACCTGCCCGAAGGCCTGCACCGCGTCGGCGTGCAGCGGGACACCGAACTCCCTTGCCACGTCGGCGAGTTCGCGGACCGGCAGGACCGTGCCGATCTCGTTGTTGGCCCACATCACGGTGGCCAGGGCGACATCGCCCGGGTTGCGGGCGATCGCCTCGCGCAGCACCTCGGGGTGGACCCGGCCGTAGGAGTCGACCGGGAGGTACTCGACGGTGGCGCCCTCGTGCTCGCCCAGCCAGTGGACGGCGTCCAGGACGGCGTGATGCTCGACGGGGCTGGCCAGCACCCGGGTGCGGGCCGGGTCGGCGTCGCGGCGGGACCAGTACAGGCCCTTCACCGCGAGGTTGTCGGCCTCGGTGCCGCCGGAGGTGAACACGACCTCGCTGGGTCGGGCGCCGAGCGCCTCGGCGAGGGTCTCCCGGGCCTCTTCGACGCTGCGGCGGGCCTTGCGGCCGGAAGCGTGGAGGGAGGAGGCGTTGCCCGTGATGCTCAGGTGGGCCGTCATCGCCTCGACTGCCTCGGGAAGCATCGGGGTGGTCGCGGCGTGGTCGAGGTATGCCATGGTGACGCCGATTCTACGGGCCCCGGTGCGCACCCCGGAGGGGCGGGCGGGCCTGTGCGGATCCGGCGCGCTTCCTAGAAGCTCCAGGAGACGGTGCTGTCCAGTTGCATGAAGGCGACGAGGACCAGCAGATCGGCGATCCCGAGCCCGAGTCCGAGGAAGGCACGGCCGCGGCGGGCGGTGCCGCGCCACAGCGCGACGCCGGCCAGGGCGATGGCGATCGGGCCGAGGAAGACGTTGAGCACGAGCAGGCCGACGAGGCCGAGGATGAAGGACGCGACGGCCATGCCGTCGGCGTCACGACGGCCGGTGTGCTTGACGTCGATGGTGGTGCTGCGTGCCGGTGCGGTGAGTTGCATGGTGGTTCAGCTCCCGATGATCGGGCGGGTGGTGGGTCGCGGTACAGGGGCCGACGGACTGCCGTGGAGCGTCAGTTGGCGGTCGTACGGGTGCGGCGGCCGTGCCGCTCGCGCAGGGCGAAGATGCCCAGCCATACGGCGATGACGGTGGCGGCGACGGCGGTGAAGGCGAGCGGCACGTGGGCCACGGTGCCCACCACGACGCCGAACAGCAGGAGCGCTGCGACGAGGAACAACATGGGATGAAACCCCCTCCGAGACGGCCGGGACGGCTCTCGTTACGTTTCGGTGAACGGTTGTAGTAACACTTGTTCACTGAACTTGAGTCTAGCGCGTCCGACGACTTTCCAATTACGGAGAACAGTTGTTAACTGGATGACATGAGTCACACCCTCGGCATCCGGCAGGCACAGAAGCAGAAGACCCGACAGGCGTTGCTGGACGCCGCGTTGGGGCTGCTGGAGGAGCAGAGCCTGAGCAGTCTGGGTCTGCGCGAGGTCACCCGCGCCGTGGGCGTCGCCCCGACCGCCTTCTACCGGCACTTCCGTTCCACGGAGGACCTCGGGGTCGCGCTCGTCGAGGAGGCGCTGGGCAGTCTGCATCCGATGATCCGGCAGACGGTGGCCCCGGCGGACAGCGGTCAACGCATCACGCGCGCGGTCGAGTTGATCGCCCACCACGTGGACACGTATCCGGCCCACGTCCGCTTCATCGCCCGTGAACGGCACGGCGGGGTACAGCCGGTACGGCAGGCCATCCGGGAGCAACTCGCCCGGTTCGCCGAGGAGGTGAAGGCCGAACTCGCCAAGGACCCGGAGTCCGACGGCTGGAACGGCGAGGACCTGCTGATGCTCGCCCACCTCTACGTCGACCAGATGCTCATCACGGCCTCGCTCTTCATGGAAGCCTCGGAGGCCACGGAGAGCGCGGAGATGTCCGGTGAGGAGCGCGAGCGCGTCACCCAACTCGCCACGCGCCAGATGCGGTTGATCAGCGTCGGCCGGCGGCACTGGCTCGGCTGAGCACCCGGCACCCAGGGGGCTCCCGTACGACAGGGGCGGGGCCCCCCGGGGGCCCCGGGGGGCCCCCCCGGGGCGAAGGGGGGCCCCGGGCGCGCCGGGGTTGGGGCCCGCACAAGATGGCGCCGCCCGGGCCCCCCCCCGCCCCCCCCCC
>NZ_JBIWMV010000016.1:7920-278494 GCF_044766845.1 Streptomyces sp. NPDC101776
AGGCCCCTGGGGGGTTTCTCCGGCGGGGGCGGGGGCCCGTGGGGGGGCTGCCCCCCGGCCACCCGGGGGGCGCGGGCCCGACGGGGGGGGCCCGCCGGGGGCCCCGGGGGGGCCCGCCCCTGTCGTACGGGAGCCGCGGTCAGCCCTGCTGAGGGGCCCCGCTCATCTGGCCGCCGCCGGGCCCGCCGCCGCACCCACCACCAGGGCCGCCGCCCCGCCCGCCGCCTCCACCGGGGCCACCGCTCGGCATGCCGGAGGCGTTGCCGGTCGGCATGCCCGTCGGCCTGCCCGAGGCCGCGGCGCCCGTGGGCGCACCCGACGGGGCACCGCTGGGCCGTGCCGTGGCATTGCCGGTCGGCATCCCGGAGGCGGCCGAACAGGACTGGGTGGAACCGGAGTTGCCGCTGCCGGAGGACGACGAGGAGTCGCTCGAGCCGCAGGCCGCCAGGGCCAGGGGCGAGAGCGCCAGCAGGGCCACTGCGGGGAGGAGACGCGCACGCTTCATGAGAAACAACTCCAAAAACGATGAGGAAGCCTGGTGACGGGAACTCAATCAACGCCCCTTAAGGCTTCGTTGTCGGCGCCCTGTCCCCACCCTGTGCGCCGAGTAAAGGACAGCCCAAGAGACCTTCCTGACCTGCGACTTCAGGATCGGGGCTCGCCTACTCGCTGGTACAGCTCCGTGACAGAAGCGGCCGCGGCGGCCACCTCCGCGCGTGCCTCCGGCGGTGATACGACCTCCAACGCGTCGGCGAACTGCAGCAGTTGGCGTGCCTCGCGGACGACGCCGTACGACAGCCGGACCGTCACCCAGTCGTTCTCCCCGTCGTCCGTGGGGAGTTCGGCGAGCGAGGAGGCGCTGAGGCGCAGGAACATGTCGAGGCGGGCGCGGCGGACCCGGACGGTGACGTCGAGTCCGCCGGGGCGATCCTCGACCTGGCGGCGCAACTCCGCCCAGGCTTGGGCGAGTTCGACGCCCGGGCGACGCTTCACGGGCTCGGGCAGGAGGGTGGCCGAGTGGACGCGGTCGGCGCGGAAGAGGCGGGGGCCGGCCCGGCGGTCGGCGACCAGGTACCAGACGCCGGCCTTGGAGACGAGGCCGTACGGGTCGACGGTGTAGGTGTTGGGTTCCTTGGCGCCGCTGTGCCGGTACCGCAGGCGCAGCCGCCGGTCGGTGAAGACGGCATCCTGCAACACGTCCAGATCCACGGCGGGTTGGGGTCCGCCCTTCCAGCGCGTGGAGTCGACGAGGATGCGCCGGGAGGTCACCTCGGCGGCCGGGCGGTACGGCGCGGGCAGCGCGGCCATCACCTTGCGCAGCGCGAAGCCGAGCGCGTCGTCGAGGCCGAGGGCGGCATGGGTGCCCTGCGCGGCCAGGATGAACAGGGCGCGTGACTCGTCGGCGGTCAGTCCCGTGACGTCCGTACGGAACCCGGCGAGCAGCTCGATCCCGCCGTGCCGCCCGCGCTCGGCGTACACCGGCACCCCGGAGGCGGACAGCGCCTCGACATCCCGGTAGATCGTCCGCACCGACACCTCCAGCCGGTCGGCGAGTTCGTGCGCGGGGACGCGGCCCCGGGTCTGGAGAAGCAGCAGGATCGAGAGGAGTCGGTCGGCCTTCACGCCCCCAGGATCGGCCTCCCGAAACCCCGGCGCAAATGTTGACGGAAACTGTCAGGTTATGAGGCCAGCATCGAGCCCATGAACACCACGACGAACGACCCCCGCCCCCTGTACATCCGCGCCACCGAGCAGGTCGCCGCGCTGATCAGGACGGTACGACCGGAGCAGCTCGACTCCCCCACCCCGTGCACGGAGTTCGACGTCCGGACCCTGCTGAGCCATCTCGTCGGCGGCACCCACCGCATCGCGACGGTCGGCGAGGGCGGCGACGGCATGGCCGTCCGCCCCTTCGTGGACGGCATCCCGGACGAGGGCTGGCCGACGGCATACGACGAGGCCCGCACCCGGGTCGCCAAGGCCTGGTCGGACGACGCCCGCCTGGACGCCCTGGTCCGGGTCCCCTGGGGCGAGGCACCGGGCCGCATCGCCCTCTCCGGCTATGTGATGGAGGGCGTCACCCACACCTGGGACCTCTCGGAAGCCCTGGGCCACCCCCTCCAACTCGACCCGGAACTCGCCGAGTTCGCGCTGACGTTCGCCCGCAGGGCCCTCCCGGACGAGCAACGGGACGCCGGCACCCCCTTCGCCACGGCCCAGCCGATCCCCGAAGGAGCCGACGTCTACGGCCAGTTGGCGGCTTGGCTGGGGCGGAAGCCGATCGGCTGAGTCGGTCGCGGGCAGGGTCCGGAACCGGCCGGGTCCGTCCGACGACCGGCACGGGTCCGACCTGCCCGGCGCGGGCCGAGCGGGTGGCCGGGGCGCACCGTCGATCGCCCGGCGACGACCCCGGCCCGAACGCCGCCCCGGAACTCACCGACCCCGCCCGGAGTCGGCCCCCTCAGGTCAGTCTCGCCCGTGCCAACTGCCGTGACTGCGCCACCAGTCGGTCCGTGCTGTCCCAGACCTCCGCGTCCTCCTCCAGGAAGCCGCCCGCCAGGTTGCGCGTGGTGATGGAGACGCGGAGGGGGCCCGGGGCGGGGCGGGCCCGGACGTGGACGGTGAGTTCCACCGTGGGGACCCAGCCCTTCAGGCCGATCTCGAAGGCGGTCGGGGGGAGCGCGTCCACCGCCAGGAGGAGGGAGAGAGGGTCCGCGTCGCGGCCGTCGGCCAGGCCGAACCAGGAGCGCATCTCGCCCTTGCCGGAGGGGGCGCCCAGGGCCCAGCCGAGGGTGGACGGGTCCAGCTTCAGCATCAGGCGGTCGGTGATGGCCGAGCTGCCGTCGACGGGGGCGGGGCCGTCATCCGGGCCGAAGCACTGGTCCAGGGGCGGGAAAGAGGGAGGGCGAGCCGTGGTGCGGACGTCATCGGGGAGCGCGTCCAGGTCGCCGTAGGAGGCCAGGACGCGGATGCGTTCGACCTCCGCGCCCTCCTCGTCGTACTGGAAGAGGGACGCCTGGCCGGTGGAGAGGGTGCGGCCGGTGCGGATCTGCTCCGTGCGGATGACCGCCGGGCCCGGCTGGGACGCCGTGAGGTAGTGCGCGGAGATCGTGAACGGGTCGGGGTGCGGGAGCGCGTCCGCCAGGGCTCGGCCCAGGACGGCCAGGAGGTAGCCGCCGTTGACCGCGCTGATGATCGTCCAGCCGGCCGAGAGGTCGATGTCGTAGACGCCCGGGGCGCGACGGGCGACCGCCGTGTCGCGGTCGAACTCGCTGTCGCCGATCGTGGCCCGCACGGGCGCCGGCGCGGATGCTGCTTCTCGCATGGGTGAACCGTACAACAGGTGATTACTAAGCGGTAGCTTTGTTGTTGCGGGCATATGAAAACACCGCCAAACCATCGGCTACTCGGGTGAGGAACCGGCAATTTCTTGGTAAGTGTCCGTTCTCGTCCGTGACCCGCGGCCGGTGATCCCCCTCTTTGGGGACATGAGCCTCACCGGGACTCCGTTCCTCTACACCGCCGTCGTGCTGACGATCGTCGCCCTCATACTGCCGCTCGTGCTGTGGTCGCGGATGCGCGGCCCCAAGGCCGTACGCGTGGCGGCACGGGCCCTGATGCTGCTGTTCGCGCAGGCCACGGCCGTCACCCTGGTCTTCGTCATGGTCAACAACCAGAACAACCTCTACGACAACTGGGCCGACCTCCTCGGCACCGGCAATCACGTCCAGCAGGCCGCGAACCTCGGCAGGAACGGCACCGGCAACATCTCGCTGAAACGATTGCCCAAGGTCAGGCAGGACTTCTCCCCCGCCGAGGGCCCCGGCATGCGCGCGGCCGGCGGGGTGGAGGTCACCCAGCTCAAGGGCCAGGTCTCCGGCGTCGACGCCGAGGTGTACGTGTGGCTGCCGCCGCAGTACAAGGAGCCCGCCTACCGCCATCACAAGTTCCCGGTGGTGGAACTGCTGCCCGGCTATCCCGGCTCCGCGAAGGCCTGGTTCGGGTCGCTGCACGCCAACGCGCAACTGCTGCCGCTGATGAAGAGCGGCCGGGTCGCGCCCTTCATCCTGGTCGCGCCGCGCACCAACCTGCTGGCCGGCGTCGACACCGGCTGCGCCAACATCACCGGCACGGTCAACGCCGACACCTGGCTGAGCGTCGACGTACCGAAGATGGTCATGGACAACTTCCGCGCCGAGCCCGCTCCTTCGGGCTGGGCGGTGGCCGGCTACTCGGCCGGCGCGCACTGCGCGGTCAAGCTCGCGGTGGCCCACCCGGACCGCTACCGCGCGGCCGTGGGCATGTCCGGCTACAACGACCCGATCGCCGAACGCAATTCACTCGCGGCGGCCGGCCCGGCGCTGCGCGCCGCGAACAACCCGTACCTGCTGCTGAAGGCGAAGAGGACCCCGCCGCCGATCGCGCTGTACATCTCCGGCGAGTCCGGCGACGGCTACGAGGCGGGCACCGCCCTGGCCTCCGTCGCGGAGGCGCCGACGACCGTGCACGTGGTCTTCCTGCCGCGCAGCGACGGCGGTCACACGATGGCGCTGTGGCGGCCGCAGGTGAAGGCCGTGTTCCGCTGGCTGACGCTGGAGATGGGCAAGAACCACCCGCACGCGAAGACCGGGAGCACTACTCCTCACGGACGGTCGAACGCCGGTTCCACGCACGCGGAGCTCGCCAGTGGAACCGCATCGCGAGCAGGCGCAGCACGAAAGCGGTGACGATCGCGAACCCACTGGTGAGGGGGGTCAGCACGCCGTAGTGGATGCACAGGACGGAGATGGTGGCGCCGACGATCGCCGGGACCGCGTACAGGTCGCGGTCCCAGCGGAGCAGGGACGGGGTCTCGTTGGCGAGGACGTCACGCAGTACACCGCCACCTACGGCGGTGGCGAGACCGAGGGCGGCTGAGGAGGTGAGGCTGAGCCCGTAGTCGTACGCCTTCACCGTGCCCGAGACGCAGAACAGGCCGAGGCCCGCCGCGTCGAAGACGTTGACGCCGGCCTGGATGCGTTCCACGTGCGGATGGAGGAAGAAGACGAGGAGCGCGGCGAAGAGCGGGGTGATGAAGTACCCCAGGTCCGTGAAGGCGGCCGGGGGCACCGCCCCGATCATGAGGTCCCGGAACAGCCCTCCGCCCAGCGCGGTGACCTCGGCGAGCACGGCGATGCCGAACACGTCGAAGTTCTTGCGGACGGCCAGCAGCGCGCCGGAGATGGCGAACACGAAGATGCCGACGAGGTCGAGCGTGTGCTGGACGGAGGGGCTGAACAGTTGCTGAAGCACCCCACATTGTTACCCGTGGGTCGTCAGAGGGTGGGCTTGCCCGTCGTGTAGAGCCAGGTCTGGAACAGGTCGTCGAGCTGCTGACCGCTGATCTTCTCGGCGAGCTTGATGAAGCCGGCCGTGTCGCCGTTGCCGTAGCGGTGCAGCTTCGTCCAGGCGGGGAGCAGCTTGAAGAACGCGGTGTCGCCGATGCGTTCGCGGAGCATCTGGAGGGTCATCGCGCCGCGCTGGTAGACGGCGGAGGCGAACATCGTGTCGCGCTGCGGGTCCGCCACGACGGTCCCCCAGAACGCGCTCTCGGCGGGACGGGAGTTGTAGCCGGCCAGGAACGAGTCGTGCGCGGAGCGGGTGCCCTGGTGCTCGGCCCACAGCCACTGGGCGTAGGTCGCGAAGCCCTCGTTGAGCCAGATGTCCTTCCAGTGCGCGACCGACACGGAGTCGCCGAACCACTGGTGGGCCAGCTCGTGCACGATCGTCGTCTCACTGCGCACGGCCGAGTAGGCGGGCTTGCTCTGCACCTCCAGCGAGAACCCCGCCTCCGGCATGTCGTCGACGATCGCGCCGGTCTCCTCGAAGGGGTACGGCCCGAAGACCTGCGACCAGTAGTCGGTGGCGGCGGCCGTCACGGCGTACACGTCGACGCTGTTGCTGTTGGCGAGGACCGGGTCGATGGCCACGTAGATCGGGGTGCCGCCGGGGGTCGTCCCCGTCTTCACGTCGAACTTCCCGATGGTGGCGGTGGCGAGATAGGTCGCCATGGGCTTCGACTCGCGCCAGTGCGAGTACGTCGAGCCGCCCTTGTCGTACGTCGAGACGAGGCGGCCGTTGGAGACTCCGGTGAGGCCCTTGGGGGCCTTGATACGGATGTCGTAGGTGGCCTTGTCGGAGGGGTGGTCGCTGGACGGGAACCAGGTCGAGGCGGCGTTGGGTTCGCAGGCGACGAAGACTCCGTCGGCGGTCTTCATCCAGCCGTAGTCGGAGCCGAACACGATGGGTCCGTTGAGGGGTTCGGGTACCCCGCCGTAGGTGACGGTGACCGTGAAGTCTCTGCCCTTGCGGAGGAAGTCCCGTGGGGTGATGCGCAGTTCGTCGCCGGTGCGGGTGAACTGGGCGCGTCTTCCGTTCACTTGGACCTTGGTGACCTCCAGCTTCTGGAGGTCCAGGTCGAAGGAGGAGAGGTTCTGGGTGGCGCGGGCCGTGAGCGTCGTACGCCCGTCCAGGCGGTCGGTGTCGGGGTTGTAGGCGACGTCGAGGGCGTAGTGCCGGGCGTCGAAGCCGCCGTTGCCCAGTTGCGGGAAGTAGGGGTCACCGATGCCGTCGGCGCCGGGGGTGGGGGCGGAGGAGGCGGCTATGACAAGAAAAGAGGCCGCCGCGGTAGCGAGGGCCCCCAGACGTGCCGAACGGGAGAGTGCCATGAAGTCGTCCCTTCGGTGCGTGTTTCCGATCAGTCGGACACGCAGGACTCTGCCCTCACCTCATACGTCATGTACATGACTTTACCAACTTGTCATGCGTCACAGGGTAGTTGACCGTGACCGACCGCGGCATGCGAACGCCCCCGGTGACCTGGATCGGTCAACGGGGGCGTACAGATGGCCTGTTGCCGCCTACTTCGCCTCGCCGGGTCCGGCTTCCGGCTCGGTGGACTCGGCAGCGGGCTCGGTGGGTTCCGCAGCTTCCGCAGCGGGCTCCGCGGCTTCCGCCGACTCGGCAGATTCCTCGGCGAGCGTGGCCGCCACCGCCGCCGACGTCTCCGCCGACTCCTCCAGCACCGCGTCGCCGACCAGCTTCTCGGCCTCCCTCGCGGCGGTCAGCAGGACCGTGTCCTGCGGAGCCTGGTCCGCGAAGTTCTCCGGGTGGTGGCAGGCGACCTGCTGGCCGGGCTGCAGCTGAAGAAGCGGCGGCTCGGTCGTCGTGCAGATCTGGGTCGCCTTCCAGCAGCGGGTGTGGAAACGGCAGCCGCTGGGCGGGGAGATCGGCGAGGGAACGTCGCCCTGGAGCAGGATGCGGTCGCTCTTCGCGTTCTTCCGCCGCGGGTCCGGGATCGGCACCGCCGACATCAGCGCCTTGGTGTACGGGTGCATCGGCGCCTTGTACAGCAGCTCGCGGTCCGCGAGTTCGACGATCTTGCCGAGGTACATCACCGCGATCCGGTCCGAGACGTGCCGGACCACCGAGAGGTCGTGCGCGATGATCACGTACGTCAGGCCGAGCTCCGTCTGGAGGTCGTCCAGCAGGTTGACCACCTGCGCCTGGATCGACACGTCGAGCGCGGACACCGGCTCGTCGGCCACGACCAGCTTCGGGTTGAGCGCGAGCGCGCGGGCGATGCCGATGCGCTGGCGCTGACCGCCGGAGAACTCGTGCGGATAGCGGTTGTAGTGCTCGGGGTTGAGCCCGACCACCTCCAGCAGCCGCTGCACTTCCTTCCTGACCCCACCCTCGGGCTCGACGCCCTGGAGCTTGAAGGGAGCACCGACGATCGTGCCGATGGTGTGCCGCGGGTTCAGCGACGAGTACGGGTCCTGGAAGATCATCTGCATGTCCCGGCGCAGCGGACGCATGCCGCCCACCCCGAGGTGCGTGATGTCCTTGCCCTGGAACTCGACGGTGCCGCCGGTCGGTTCGAGCAGCCGGGTGATCAGCCGGCCCATCGTCGACTTGCCGCAGCCCGACTCGCCCACGACGCCCAGCGTCTCACCGGACTTGACCTCGAAGTCGAGGCCGTCGACCGCGTGCACGGCGCCGACCTGCCGTTGCAGCAGGCCCTTCCTGATCGGGAAGTGCTTCTGCAGCCCGGTCACCTTCAGCAGGGTCTCGCCGGGGGCGACACCGCCCTTGACGGCCACGCTGCCTTCGCTCTGCACAGGGATGCTCACTGCTGTGTCCTTGGGTTTCTCGCTCACAGCTTCGGCGCAATCTCTTCGATCCAGATACGCTCGCGCTGCTCCGCGTCCAGGTGGCAGGCGGCCCAGTGCCGACTGCCGACCTCGGCCAGCTCGGGGCGGACCGTGCGGGTGAGGTTGTCCTTCGGGAGGTCCGCGTAGGGGCACCGCGGGTTGAAGGCACAGCCGGACGGGATGTTGATCAGCGAGGGCGGGGAGCCCTTGACCGGGATCAGCCGCTCCTGCTGCTCACGGTCGAGCCGGGGCATCGAGCCCAACAGGCCCCAGGTGTAGGGGTGTCGGGGTTCGTAGAACACGTCCTCGGCCGGACCGCGCTCGACGCACCGGCCGCCGTACATCACCAGGATGTCGTCGGCGAGTTCGGCGACGACGCCCAGGTCGTGGGTGATGACGATGACCGCGGAGCCGAACTCCTTCTGGAGGTCGCGGATGAGGTCGAGGATCTGCGCCTGGACGGTCACGTCCAGGGCGGTCGTCGGCTCGTCCGCGATCAGCAGTTCGGGGTTGTTGACCAGCGACATGGCGATCATCGCGCGCTGGCGCATACCGCCGGAGAACTCGTGCGGGTAGCTGTCCACGCGCTTGTCGGGCTGCGGGATGCCCACCCGGTCGAGCATCTCGACCGCGCGGCGCTTCGCGGTCTTCTTGTCGACGTCGTGGTGTATGCGGTACGCCTCGACGATCTGCGCGCCGATCGTGAAGTACGGGTGCAGCGCGGAGAGCGGGTCCTGGAAGATCATCGCCATCTGCCGGCCGCGCAGCTTGCGCACGTGGTCGGGGTCGGCGGACAGCAGCTCGGTGCCGTCCAGCCAGATCTCGCCGGAGATCTGCGCCTTGCGCTTGCCGTACTGGCCGGCGGTGTGCAGGCCCATGATGCCGAGCGAGGTCACCGACTTGCCGGAGCCGGACTCGCCCACGATGCCGAGGGTCTTGCCCTTCTCCAGCGCGAAGCTGAGCCCGTCGACGGACTTGACCAGACCGTCGTCGGTCGGGAAGTGCACCTTGAGGTCGCGCACTTCGAGGAAGGCCGAGGGCGCGGGCGAGGCGGACGTGGGTTCGCCCACCGCTGCCCCGCTCTTGCTGAGTTCCGTCATGAGAGCCTCACTCGGGGGTCGATCACGGCGTACAGGATGTCCACCACGAGGTTGGCGAGAAGCACCGCGAGAGAAGTGATCAGGGTGACGCCCAGAATGATGGGCAGGTCCTGGTTGCGGATGGCAGTGAGCACCTGTCGGCCGAGGCCGGGCAGGTTGAACGTCGACTCGGTCAGGATGGCGCCACCGATGAGGGCGCCGAGGTCCATGCCGAGCATGGTCAGGAGCGGGGTGAGCGTGGAGCGCATGGCGTGCTTGCCGATGACGACCGGCTCCGTGAGGCCCTTGGCGCGGGCGGTGCGGATGTAGTCCTCGCCGAGGATCTCCAGCATGGTCGCTCGGGTGATCCGGGCGTACATCGCCGCGTACAGGAAGGCGAGGGTGATCCAGGGCAGGATCATGCCGCCGAAGTAGCCGCCGATGCTCTGGTCGAGCGGCACGTACTGGGCGTCCAGCCAGTGCAGCCCGTAGGTGAAGATCGCCAGGCTGAGCATGCCGGTGAAGTAGATGGGGAGGGAGACACCGGAGAGGGCGACGACCATCGCGCCGCGGTCCCAGATGGTGCCCCGCTTGAGCGCGGAGAGCACACCCGCCGCGACACCGAAGACCAGCCACAGCACGGCGGCACCGAGTGCGAGCCCCAGGGTCACCGGGAACGCGGAGGTGAGCACCGGCCAGACGGCCTGCTCGCTGCGGAAGGAGTAGCCGAAGCAGGGTGCGGCGCAGTGCGTGACATCGCCACCGCCGGAGTAGGTGCGACCGGCGAAGATGCCCTTGAAGAACTCCCAGACCTGGGAGTAGATCGGGTCGCTCAGGCCCAGCTTCTCCCGTACGGCCTCGACGGATGCCGGGTCGGCCTGCTTGCCCACGAAGCTCGCGGCGATGTCGACGCCCGCCCACTTGGGGACGAGGAAGAAGATGCCGAAGACCACCATGACGATGACCACGAGCATCACTGCGGCGGCGAACAGCCGCCTGATGAGATAAGCGAGCACAGCTTACGGCCCGCCGCGGGGCCGCGGGCCACCGGAGGTCATCCGGTGGCCCGCGACCACGCCGCGCCGGCCTTCACCTGCCTTTCGTGCCGTACGGCGGGTGTGCCGGTTTACTTCTTCGGGTTCTTCAGGCCGAGATTGACGAAGTCGTACGTACCGCTGTAGTTGTCCGTCGTGTAGACGTTCGCGAGGTTGTCGCTGCGCCAGTTGATGAACTTCTCGAAGGTGAAGGGCAGGTAGTACGCGCCCTCCATGACCTTGTGGTTGATCTCGGTCGAGATCTGGGTCTTGCCCGACTCGTCCAGCGTGGTGACGAACTTGTCGAACAGACCGTCGATGGTCTTGTCCTTGATCAGGGCGAAGTTGTTGTTACCGCTCGGCAGGATGTACTTGCTGTCCCACAGCGGCAGACCGAAGCCCTGGACGGTCGGGAAGTCGGCGCCCCAGCCCATGATGATGATGCCGTAGCCCTTCTTCTTCACGTTCGAAGGGCTGCCGATGATGCCGCTGGTCTGCGAACCGTCGAACTGGTCGATCTGCGCGTTGATGCCGATCTTCTTCAGCGACGCCTGCAGCGACTGGGCCGTGGCGACCTCGACCGGCTTGTTGTTGCGCACCGCGATGGTGGTGGAGAAGCCGTTCGGCTTGCCGCACGCCTTCAGGGCCGCCTTGGCCTCGGCGATGTTGCCGTTCTTGTTCGCGCCCGCGATCTTGTACGGGTCGTACTTCTGGCCCTCGGCGCCCGGGACGGACGGCGGGAGCATGTTGGTGCCGATGTCACCACCGGCGATCGGGCCACCGCGCGCGGTCTGCAGCGAGACGTGGTCGGCACCGAGGATGACGGCCTTGCGGCACTCGACGTTGTCGAACGGCGCCACGCTCGTCGGGAAGGTCGCGTAACGGATGTAACCCGAGACCGGGTTGTCCAGGTTGGCCTTGTGCTCCTTCAGGGCGGTGGTGCGGCCCTGCGGGGACATGCCGGTCTGGTTGATGTCCAGGTCGATGTCACCGTTGAGCAGGCGCTGGTCGAGCTGGTTGGCGTCCGAGAAGAACTGGACGGTGATCTTGTCCGGGTACGCCTTGCGGACCGGGTCCGAGGACTGCTTCCAGTTCGTGTTGCGCACCAGCGTCAGGCTCTTGCCGGGGCTGTACGACTCGAACTTGTACGGGCCGGAGGAGAACGGCTTCAGGCCGTACTTGGACTTGGTGTCCATGTCCTGGCGGACCGGGGAGGCGGAGACCAGACCCAGCACCTCCTGGAAGTCCGAGTTGGCCTCGGGGAGGTGGAAGACGATCGTCTTGTCGTCCGGAGTGGTGATCGACTTCAGGCCGAGCTTGTCCTTGGACGTGTCCTTGTAGGGACCCTTGTACTCGCCCTTGGGGTCGAGGAAGTCCTTGAGGTACGTCGGGCCGCCGGACAGCACGTCCTGCGCCCACACGCGCTCGATGCCGTACTTCACGTCCTTGGACGTGATCGCCTTGCCGTCCTCCCACGTGACGCCGTCACGCAGGGTGTACGTGTAGGTCTTGCCGCCGTCGGTGACCTTGGCGAGACCGGTGGCGAGGTCCGGGGTGAGCTCGGCGCCGGCCTTGCCCGGCTCCGTCTTGCCCGTGACCAACTGGCGGCTGTAGTAGCGCGCGAAGTCCCACATGAAGCCGTAGTAACCACGCGTGGTGTCCCACGAGTCGGCGTCCTGGGCGCCGCCGAACTTCAGCGTGCCGCCCTTCTTGACCAGCGAGGCCTGGGCGACCTTGTTGTTCGCGGCGTCGAAGCCGGCGGCGCCGGTCTTCGAACCGTTGTTGTCGTCGCCGCCACCGCCGCCGCACGCCGCCGTGGTCAGCAGTGCGGCGACCGCAGCAGCGGCGGCGAATGCCTTCTTGCGCCGCCCTGGAGTGCGTTGGGTTGTCACGATCTCGGATCCTCCGGACTAGATGAGAGACCCCGTGTTGGTGCCACGGGAACAGATGGGGGTGGTACGGATGCTCAGCGGGACGCCTTCGGGTCGAGCGCGTCGCGCACGCCGTCGCCGAAAAGGTTGAAGGCCAGGACGGTGATGAAGATCGCCACACCCGGGACCACCATGTACATGGGGTCTGACTCGTAGTAGTCGATGGCGCTCGACAGCATCTGTCCCCAGGACGCGGTGGGCGGCTTGACGCCCACGCCGAGGAAGCTGAGCGCGGCCTCGGTGAGGATGTTCGTCGGGATCATCATGGTCGTGTACACGATGATGGGCGCGACCAGGTTGGGCAGCAGTTCCTTGAACAGGATGTAGAAGCGCCCGGCGCCCAGGGAACGGGCGGCCTCCACGTACTCGCGCTCACGCATCGAGAGCGTCTGGCCGCGCACCACGCGTCCGATGTAGGGCCAGCCGAAGAATCCGATGACCAGGATCATCACGAACACGCGCACGTTGGACCCGGACAGGCCCAGCATGTCGTTCGGCATGACCGAGACCAGGGCGATCGTGAACAGCAGTTGCGGGAAGGCCAGCAGGCCGTCCATCACGCGGCTGACGAGCGAGTCGACCCAGCCGCCGAAGAAGCCGGCCAGGATGCCCAGGACGGTACCCAGGACGACGGCGACCATGGCGGACAGGAAGCCCACCAGGAGCGAGACGCGGGCGCCGTAGAGGATGCGGGCGAAGATGTCGCGGCCGTTGACCGGCTCGACACCCAGCAGGTGATCGCCGCTGATGCCGCCCAGCGACCCCTTGGGGGTGCCGAACAGCGGGTCGATCAGGCTCTCGTTGTACGCGTCGGGGTCCTGCCCGAGCAGGTGGGTGATGACCGGCGCGAGCAGGGCGAGCAGGATCAGGACGAGCACGACGATGCCGCCCGTCAGGGCGAGCTTGTCCCGCTTGAGCCGTTCCCAGGCGATCCGGCCCAGGGAACGCCCCTGGACCGCCTTCGCCTCGGCGCTCACTGCCGCCGCTTCCTCGGCCGCACTCGGGGCCGTATCCGCAGTCGGCTCGTGCAATGGTGCCGTCATCTGGCAGGGACCCCTCTCAACCGGCGGTAGCCGGCCCACACTTGCCGCTGTGGCGGCGTGATCAGTCCGTCGTACATCGGGGCGAACGGCCCCTGGTGCGGGAGTCTTCAACGCTTTGGTGATCTGCTGCCAGGGTTGGCGGCGAATGGATGCGCAAACGTGATGCAGCCTGGAGGGTTCCGTTATACGGACAGTGGGTAACGCCCCCCGGACGCAAGACACTTGGGACACAAAGCCGAATCGACGCCATTTTGGGCATCTCACCGCTATCTACGCGCGAAGAAATGTGTCGTAGACGTAAATCCTGCGGAGAAGCGGGGAAGAGGACTCGCCGGGTCAGTATCCACCACGGACGGGTGGGTATCCGTACCCACCCGCCTGGGCGGGCGCAGCGTGGGCCTCGCGGTCGTAGAACGGGCGGGCGTTCGCGCGCAGCCAGAGGGCCACCGGGTCGTACTCGTCGGACATCGCCACGGTCGACACCGGCAGCCCGTCGGGGACCGCGCCGATCGACTGCTGCATCATGCCGCGCACCGAGTCCACGGCCGGCGGGCTGGTGTCGTAGACGTCCAGACCGATCGCGAGATACGGCGCCCCGAGCGCGGGCTGCACCCAGGCGCGGCGCAGCGAGCGGACCGCGGGGGTGCGGTGGGCGTTCTGCGTGAGCAGGCCGTAGAACTGCGGGATCTCGATGCCCGGCTCCGACAGCCGGAGGGGGCCGGCGGGCTGGCGCTCCAGGCCGGTGGCGATCCGGCGCAGGTCGAGCCAGGGGATGCCGACACCGCCGCCGGGGGCGTGCGGGTTGAGCCAGAGGCCGAAGTGGTCGGGGTAGAGGGTGCGGGCCACGTCCAGGCCGTCGACCACCTCGTAGGAGCGGTTCCAGCCGCTCGCCGACAGTTCCTGGGCGGAGGTGACGCAGGGGGCGTAGCCGTACTTGTCGACCTGCATGTTTCCGTACTGGGCGTCCGGGGAGCCGGACTGGCCGTGCCACAGGAGCATCCAGATCTGGCCGGAGTGGGGGGTCGCGAGGGCGCGGAGGAGTGCCTCGTAGGCGTCGTAGCGCCCGGGCGTCACCTGGCGCAGCATGTGCTCGACCTGGCCGGTCGCGGTGCCGCTGGCGCTCACGTGTCCGCTCCTTTTTGTAGGTGCCCTGCGTTGAGGAACAGCTTAAGCGCCCAAGGGGTGGGGGCCCGGGGTGCGTTCGCGAGTGGCGGTCGAGTGTGGCTGGGCGCGCAGTTCCTCGCGCCCCCTTCGGGGCGCCTCAGTGACCCTGCGTATAGAAGGGACGCACTGTCTGCCTCAACCAGTCCGCCACCGGGTCTTGCGTTACGTCGAGCAGGACGAGGTTGACCTGCCACTGGACCGTCACCTGGCCCAGCGCCCGTGCCAGCGCCTCCATCGGGGCCGCTCTCAAGTCGCCGTCCCAGTTGGTGAGTTCTACGCCTACGAACATCACGGGGGCGGCCGTCTCGATCGCGGCGAGGCAGCGGCGGGCCGAGCCGACCACGCCGATGGCGGCGAACTCGGCGGCGGCCGCGGCGAGGAAGTCGACCGGGTCGTCCTGCCAGTCGGGTTCGAAGAGGCGGACCCGGCCGCCGCTGGTGGGGCCGTCGAGAGCGGTGCGGCCGATCCGGCACAGCTCGGCCACGGCGAGCGGCGGGAGGGGGACGCCGACCATGCCGCCCGGGTTCACCGCGATGCCGACCTGCGCGGGCAGCCCGCGGGCGAACTCCACCGCGGGCGCGATCGTGAACGACAGATGCGAGCCGACGACCTGCCGGAACTGCTCCTCGGAGCTGAAGACCGGGACGTACGCCTGCCCCTCGATGTCCAGTGTCGGCAGGTCGAGGGGGCCGCTCTGCGGGCCGCCGCCGCTGGGGAGCGGGACCCAGACGAAGCTGCGGCCGAGCACCTCGACGATCCGGCCGCCGGCCGAGGGCATGCCGAGGGACACCGAGAGCACCTCCTCCAGCTCGTTGCCCGGCCATCCGCCGTGCGGATGCGGGTGGGGGTACGCCTGACCGGGGAAGTCCGCCGGGAAGTCCATCTACCTACCGCCTGCTGGTGAAACCGCCTGCTGTAACCCTGCTGTGGCTGAAAAGGCTAGCGGCTCAGTCCGCGAAGTCGATCCGGCGCAGCACGTCCGCCGCGTCCCGGTCCAGGAGGACCGCCGAGTGCACGCCCCGGGGCAGGTCACCGCGCTCCACCGAGCGCAGCAGCCGGGCGGCGGCCCTGCGGTGGCGCAGGAACGCGTACCGCGAGACTCCGCGCCCGCGCTCGCGCTGGCCGCCGAGCGCGGTGTCCGGGCTGACGTCGAGGAACACCAGGTGCAGCGCGCCGCCCCGGCGCCCGGCGGCGCGGGCCAGCCAGCCGCGCACCCAGGTCTGCGTACCGCAGTCGTGCACGACGGCGCCGGACGCGGAGCGCAGCGCGCGGCGCAGTCCGGCGTAGTGCGCGAGGCGGACCAGGGGGCGGTAGACCGCGTACGGGAGGGCCGTCGGCATGCGGGACATACGGGCGTCCCAGCGGTCCCGGGTGTCCTGGCTGTCGACGCGGGCGCCGTCGCCGGTCACCGCGCGCCGCATCAGCGTGGACTTGCCGCTGCCGGGCAGGCCGGTGACCACCACCAGGTCGCGGGCGCCGAAGCGCAGACCGTGCGGACTGTGGCCGGCCCGCTCGCGGAGGTCGCGGACGGTCGGTACCGGGCGGGCCGTGCATGCCTCCCTGGCCGGGGCCGAGGGCTGCTTCGGCAGCGCTACGGCCGAGGTCGTGGCGTACACCGTGGTCCTTGTCACCGTGATCGTCCTCCCTGCGGGGTCAGGAAAGGTTCTCCCCACTGAACGTAAAGAGAAGGTAATGCACGGTGTCTCGCGGTTCCGTTCGCTTCCGGCCACAGGCCTGTTACAAAGCCTGTGCGATGATGTGCCCGCCAACTGCATACCGGCCGCTTGAATCCGCGCGGGAGAGTCCCCAGTCGTACGACATCGGTCGTAGGGCGTCTGGGGCGCCGAAGGAGCAAGTCCCTCCCTTGAATCTCTCAGGCCCCGTTACCGCGCGGGCGAGGCACATCTGAAAAGCGGACCCCCGTTCCCGGTGGTCCCACCCAAGGTGCAACCCATGGCCCGCGCGGTCATGGCGAACCTCTCAGGTCCCGATGACAGATGGGGAGGAACGACCTCGCCGTCATGCCTTGGGAGACCGACCGATGAGCAGTACCGCCACCCCTGAGAAGCGCCGCACCGCGCTCGACGCGCTGCACCGCTCGCTCGGTGCGACGATGACCGACTTCGCCGGCTGGGACATGCCGTTGCGCTACGGCTCGGAGCGCGACGAGCATCTCGCCGTCCGCACGAGGGCCGGCCTCTTCGACCTCTCCCACATGGGCGAGATCACGGTCACCGGACCGCAGGCGGCCCACCTGCTGAACTACGCGCTCGTCGGCAACATCGCCTCCGTGGGCGTCGGCCGGGCCCGCTACACCATGATCTGCCAGGCCGACGGCGGGATTCTCGACGACCTGATCGTCTACCGGCTCGCGGACACCTCCTACATGGTCGTCGCCAACGCGTCCAACGCGCAGATTGTCCTGGACTCGCTGGTGGAGCGGGCCGCGGGCTTCGACGCGGTCGTCCGCGACGACCGTGACGCGTACGCGCTGCTCGCCGTCCAGGGCCCCGAGTCCCCCGGCATCCTCGCCTCGCTCACGGACGCCGACCTCGACGGCCTGAAGTACTACGCCGGTCTGCCCGGCACGGTCGCGGGCGTCCCCGCGCTGATCGCCCGCACCGGCTACACCGGCGAGGACGGCTTCGAACTGTTCGTCTCCCCCGGTGACGCCGAGAAGCTGTGGCTGGCACTGACCGAGGCGGGCGCGGCGGCCGGGCTGATCCCGTGCGGCCTCTCCTGCCGCGACACCCTGCGCCTGGAGGCCGGGATGCCGCTGTACGGCCACGAGCTGTCGACCTCGCTGACCCCGTTCGACGCGGGGCTCGGCCGGGTCGTGAAGTTCGAGAAGGACGGCGACTTCGTCGGGCGTACGGCTCTTGAGGCCGCCGCCGAGCGCGCCGCCTCGCAGCCGCCGCGCGTCCTGGTCGGGCTCGTCGCCGAGGGCCGCCGGGTCCCACGCGCCGGGTTCTCCGTCGTCGCCGACGGCCGGGTGATCGGCGAGGTCACCTCCGGAGCCCCCTCCCCCACGCTGGGCAAGCCCATCGCCATGGCGTACGTCGACGCCGCGCACTCGGCGCCGGGCACGGCCGGTGTCGGCGTGGACATCCGGGGCAGTCACGAGCCCTACGAGGTCGTGGCGCTGCCGTTCTACAAGCGCGAGAAGTGACAGTCGTCGTAGCGTCGCGTCCGTGACCGGGGCTGATCGCCCCTGTTCGGCGATGCCCTCCGCAGTCCCCTCTTCATCAGCACTCCCCCGCGTACAGGAGAATTCAGGCCATGAGCAACCCCACGCATCTGCGGTACAGCAAGGAACACGAGTGGCTGACGGACGCCGTCGACGGCGTCTCGACGGTCGGTATCACGGAGCACGCGGCCAACGCGCTCGGTGACGTCGTCTACGTCCAGCTCCCGGAGGTCGGCGCGACCGTGACCGCGGGCGAGTCCTGCGGCGAGCTGGAGTCGACCAAGTCGGTGTCGGACCTGTACGCGCCGGTCACCGGTGAGGTCGTGGAGGTCAACGCGGCCGTCGTGGACGAGCCCGCGCTGGTCAACTCCGAGCCGTTCGAGGGCGGTTGGCTCTTCAAGGTACGGACCGCGGACGAGCCGGGCGACCTGCTGTCCGCCGACGAGTACGCCGCCTTCACCGGCGCCTGAGGAGTCGTAGTCCCCATGTCTGTTCTGAACACGCCCCTGCACGAGCTCGACCCGGACATCGCCGCCGCGGTCGACGCCGAGCTGCGCCGGCAGCAGTCCACGCTGGAGATGATCGCCTCGGAGAACTTCGCTCCGGTCGCGGTCATGGAGGCGCAGGGCTCGGTCCTCACCAACAAGTACGCCGAGGGCTATCCGGGCCGTCGTTACTACGGCGGCTGCGAGCACGTCGACGTCGCCGAGCAGATCGCGATCGACCGGGTCAAGGAGCTGTTCGGCGCCGAGTACGCCAATGTGCAGCCCCACTCGGGCGCCTCGGCGAACCAGGCCGCGCTGTTCGCGCTGGCCCAGCCCGGCGACACGATCCTCGGCATGGACCTGGCGCACGGCGGCCACCTCACCCACGGGATGCGGCTGAACTTCTCCGGCAAGCAGTTCGACGTGGTCGCCTATCACGTGGACACGCGGACCGGTCTCGTCGACATGGCCGGGGTCGAGAAGCTCGCCAAGGAGCACCGCCCGAAGGTGATCATCGCGGGCTGGTCGGCGTACCCGCGCCAGCTGGACTTCGCGGAGTTCCGCCGGATCGCGGACGAGGTCGAGGCGTATCTGTGGGTCGACATGGCGCACTTCGCGGGCCTGGTGGCGGCCGGCCTCCACCCGAACCCCGTCCCCTACGCGGACGTCGTCACGTCCACCACCCACAAGACTCTGGGCGGCCCGCGCGGCGGGATCATCCTCGCCAAGCAGGCCTTCGCGAAGAAGCTCAACTCGTCCGTCTTCCCCGGCTTCCAGGGCGGTCCGCTGGAGCATGTGATCGCCGCGAAGGCGGTCTCCTTCAAGGTCGCCGCGGGCGAGGACTTCAAGGAGCGGCAGCGGCGTACCGTGGAGGGTGCGCGGCTGCTGGCCGAGCGCCTGGTGCGGGACGACGTGAAGGCCGCAGGGGTCGATGTGCTGTCCGGTGGTACGGACGTGCACCTGGTCCTGGTCGACCTGCGGAACTCCGAGCTGGACGGTCAGCAGGCCGAGGACCGGCTCCACGAGGTCGGCATCACGGTCAACCGGAACGCCGTCCCGAACGACCCGCGGCCCCCGATGGTGACGTCGGGCCTGCGCATCGGTACGCCGGCGCTGGCGACCCGCGGCTTCTCGGCCGAGGACTTCGCCGAGGTCGCGGACGTCATCGCGAAGACGCTTCTGCCGTCGTACGACGTGGCGGGTCTGAAGGCCCGCGTCACCGCGCTGGCGGAGAAGTACCCGCTGTACCCCGGGCTGTAGTCGGCCCGTCCGGCCGTAGTCGGCCACCGGGGGCGCCGCGCACACTGGGAGGTGTGCGCGGACCCCCACCCCTTGCACCACCTTGCTTGTCCTGCGCGTTCTGAGGAGTCACCGTGGCCATCTCGGTCTTCGACCTGTTCTCGATCGGCATCGGCCCGTCCAGCTCCCACACGGTCGGCCCGATGCGGGCGGCCCGTATGTTCGCGCTCCGGCTGCGCAACGAGGAACTGCTCGGCTCCGTCGCCTCCGTCCGCACCGAGCTGTACGGCTCGCTCGGCGCGACCGGCCACGGGCACGGCACGCCGAAAGCGGTGCTGCTGGGCCTGGAGGGCGAGTCGCCGCGCTCGGTGGACGTGGAGGGGGCCGACGAACGGGTGGAGCAGATCAAGGAGTCGGGCCGCATCCGTCTCCTCGGCGAGCACGACATCCCGTTCTCCTTCGACAACGACCTGAAACTGCACCGCCGTAAAACGCTGCCGTACCACGCGAACGGCATGACGCTGTGGGCGTACGACGCGGCGGGCACCGAACTGCTGGCCAAGACGTACTACTCGGTGGGCGGCGGGTTCGTCGTGGACGAGGAGGCGGTGGGCGCCGACCGCATCAAGCTGGACGACACGGTCCTCAAGTACCCCTTCCGCACCGGCGACGAGCTGCTGCGCCTCACCCAGGAGACCGGCCTGTCGATCTCCGCGCTGATGCTGGAGAACGAGCGGGCCTGGCGTACGGAGGACGAGATCCGGGCCGGGCTGCTGGAGATCTGGGGTGTCATGCGGGCGTGCGTCTCGCGGGGCATGTCCCGGGAGGGCATCCTGCCCGGCGGACTCCGGGTCCGCCGCAGGGCGGCCATGTCGGCACGCCAACTCCGGGCGGAGGGCGACCCGTTGGCGCACGCGATGGAGTGGATCACGCTCTACGCGATGGCGGTGAACGAGGAGAACGCGGCGGGCGGCCGAGTCGTCACGGCCCCGACCAACGGCGCGGCCGGCATCATCCCGGCCGTCCTGCACTACTACATCAACTTCGTGCCCGGCGCCGACGAGGAGGGCGTCGTCCGCTTCATGCTCGCCGCCGGCGCCATCGGCATGCTCTTCAAGGAGAACGCCTCCATCTCCGGCGCCGAGGTCGGCTGCCAGGGCGAGGTCGGCTCGGCGTGCTCGATGGCGGCGGGCGCGCTGGCCGAGGTCCTCGGCGGTTCTCCCGAACAGGTCGAGAACGCGGCGGAGATCGGCATGGAACACAACCTCGGCCTCACGTGCGACCCCGTCGGCGGCCTCGTCCAGATCCCCTGCATCGAACGCAACGGCATGGCCGCGGTGAAGGCGGTCACGGCGGCGCGGATGGCGATGCGGGGGGACGGGTCGCACAAGGTGTCCCTCGACAAGGTCATCAAGACGATGAAGGAGACGGGGGCGGACATGAGCGTGAAGTACAAGGAGACGGCTCGGGGCGGGCTTGCGGTGAACATCATCGAGTGTTGAGGGATGCGCCCTGAGCAGCGCGTTCTTGTCTTTCGGCGCTGTCAGGGCTTTCCCTGCTTACGCGGCGGAAAATCCCCGAAAAGTCCCTGGGACAGGCTTGAAAGTCCCCGAAAAATCCCCAGGAAGTCCCACGGGATGTGCGTCTGACCTGGGGGTCCGCAACACCCTCGATCACTACCCTTCTTTACCAGGGCCGCCGACAGCCGCCAGGATGTATCAAATCGATCCCCCGACACCACCGGAGGGGTACCATTCGATACATGAGTGCTGCGGAGAACTCGCGTCTGGAGCAGCGGCTGGCAGGCCTGCCCCCCACGTTCACGACGGCACAAGCACGTCAGGCCCTGCTCTCCCCCCGTGATCTGACGTCCTTGGTCGCGGCGGGAGAGATAGACGAACTATCCCGGGGGGTCTACCGACGGGCAGACGCACCAGAGACAGCGCACGCCGATCTGCTGGCCGTGTGCGCGCGGGCTCCGCGTGCCGTGGTGTGCGGTGAGTCCGCCCTGGCCCTGCATGAACTTGTCGACGACATCCCTGCAGCGGTACACATCGCCGTGCCGCGCGGTACACGCCGCCCCACAATTTCCTACCCGCAGACCGTAGTGGCGCAGTACGCCCCGACTACCTTCGCCCTCGGCGTCGAACGATTCGAAGCAGCCCCAGGAGAAACCATCCCCGTGTACAACGCCGCCCGCAGCGTCGTCGACGCGATGCGCCACCGCAGCCGCATCGGCGAGACCCTCGCCCTGTCCGCGCTCGGCCGCTATCTGCGCCAGGGCGGACGCCGTAACGTCGGCGAACTCCAGGAAGTCGCACGCGAGTTGGGTGCTCTCTCCGTCATCCGCCCTGCCGTTGAGGCGGTACTCGCCTGATGGCCAACCCCACGCGTGACACCACCGCCGGTCGCGTCTACAACGACCTTCGCAACCTGGCTCGCCGCGCCAGCCGGTCCACGGACGAGATCATGGTCGAGTACGTCCTCGAACGCTTCCTCTACCGCTTGGCCGCATCGCACCTCGGCCGGGAACACTTCGTCCTCAAGGGCGGCCTACTCCTCGCCCAGTTCGGCGCACGCCGGATGACCCGCGACATCGACATCCTCGGCCGCTCGTTCCCTGGCACCGAAACCGAGATCGTCCACAGGATCGCGGCCATCGCCGCTACCGAGATCGACGACGGAGTCGTATTCGATCCCGCGACGCTCAAGACCGTGCCCATCCGCGAGGAGGACGAGTACCACGGCCTGCGCCTGTCGATGGCCGCCTCCATCGCCCGAGCACGACTCAAGCTCCAACTCGACGTCAGCTTCGGGGACCCGGTCACTCCCGGCCCCCGGACCATTGACTACCCACAGCAGCTCACGACGGACAGCTTCCAGCTCCTCGGCTACCCACTCGCCACCGTCATCGCCGAGAAGCTCTCCACCGCCGTCTCACTCGGCGACCTCAACACCCGCGACCGCGACTACGGCGACCTCTACCGCCTGCTCACCCTCAACGACCTCGACGGCCAGGAACTCACCGCCGCGCTGACCGCCACCGCCGCACATCGGGGTATCACCCTGAAACCCCTCAGCACCGCCGTCAGCGACCTCGGCGAACGTCGCCAGACCTCGTACGCCGCCTGGCGCCGTCGGCAAGGTCTCGCTGCAACCGGCTACCCCGAACGCTTCACCGACGTCGTCCGGCAGGTCACCGCCTTCGCCGACGTACTCCTCAACGGCGACGCCGCCGAGCGCACATGGAGTGCCGCGACCCTCACCTGGTCGTGAACCGGGCCCGGCCGACCAGTTCCTTCGGGATTCGAACCCGAGACCTACGCGTTACGAGATCGCCAGAGCGGTGCCCCGGGCTTACCGAGCATCACCGTTTTCCACGTCTGCGCAGGTCAGGAGACATGAAAGTATCCGGGCCGTGTTGATCGTTCACGGCGTTTCACTGTCCTTCCGGACCCATCTTGGGCCCAGAGGGGCCCTGCCAGCGGGCTGTCCCGGCTCCAGCCGGGCGGGCCTCCAGCTGAGGCTCGGGAGGCAAAGGGGAATCCGGCGCACTTGCATGGCGAATCGAGTAGGAGGCAGGCGCTCGCCCGTCCCGGCAGGGATGCCGTGCCAGGGGCCTGGTGCAGATGTGTAGCGGCTGGGTCTAAAACACGGCCTAGTCCAACGCATCCCCTGAGCTGGGGTGTTGCGACGACACTGGACGCCGTCGACAGTCGCGGTACTCAGTCAAGCGCGATGGCGGTCCACGACACCGGTGGCAGTTCGACGGTGAGCACGCCGTCGGCGAGCTTCGCGGTCGTGTTCGGGACCGGGGTCACGCGGTTCTGTTCCGCGAGCGTGTTCTTGGCGTACACGTCGGCGTCGGCGAGCGTGACCGCCTCTGTGACGTGCGTCGAGCCGAGGCTCCGGACGTCGATCGTGACCAGCGCGGGCTCGTGCAGGTCGCGGTTGACGAGGAAGACCGCGGCCCGGTCCTCGTCGGCGGTGGCGACGGCGTCGATGACGGATGCCTCACCGTGGCGTGCGGTGTCGTACACCGGTGCCTGGATCAGGGGCCGGATCACCTCGCCGGAGGCGAGCCGGCTCGTGATCGAGAACGGGTGGAAGGTGGTCTGCCGCCAGGCGGGGCCGCCGGGCTCGGTCATAATCGGCGCGATCACGTTGACGAGTTGCGCGAGCGATGCGGAGGTGACGCGGTCGCTGTGCTTGAGGAGGGTCATCAGCAGGTTGCCGACGACGACGGCGTCCGCCACCGAGTAGACGTCCTCCAACTGCCGGGGGGCGTGCCGCCACTCGTCGTTGACCTCGTCGGACTCGTGGTGCTCCTTCTGGTACCAGACGTTCCACTCGTCGAACGAGATGTTGATCTTCTTGCTGGAGCGCTTCTTGTAGCCCACGTGGTCGGCGGTCGCGACGACGGTGTCGATGAAGTAGTCCATGTCGGTCGCCGAGGCGAGGAAGGAGCCGAGGTCGCCGTCGTGCTCCTGGTAGTAGGCGTGGCAGGAGACGTAGTCGACGTGGTCGTAGGTGTGCTCCAGCACCATGCGTTCCCAGTCGCCGAAGGTCGGCATGCCGGACCCGGAGGAGCCGCAGGCGACGAGTTCGAGGTCTTTGTCGGCCATCTTCATCGCGGCGGCGGTACGGGCGGCGATCTTGCCGTAGTCGTCGGCCGTCAGGAAGCCGGTCTGCCACGGCCCGTCCATCTCGTTGCCGAGGCACCACATGCGCACGTTGTGCGGTTCCGGGCTGCCGTTGGCGATACGCAGATCCGACAGCGCCGTACCGGACGGGTGGTTGGCGTACTCGATCGAGCAGGTCCAGGGCGGGCTGGATGCCCCGCGTGCCGAGGTTCACCGCGAGCATCAGTTCGGAGTCGGTGAGCTTGAGCTAGCGGGCGAACTCGTCCAGGCCGACCTGGTTCGACTCCAGCGAGTGCCAGGCGAGGTCGCGGCGCACCGGGCGCTTGTCACGCGGGCCGACCGAGTCCTCCCAGCGGAACCCGGAGACGAAGTTGCCGCCTGGGTAGCGGATGGTCGTGCTGCCGAGCTCCCTGACGAGCGCGACGACGTCCATGCGGAACCCTTCGTCGTTCGCGCTCGGGTGTTCCGGCTCGTAGAGCCCGGTGTACACGCAGCGGCCAAGGTGTTCGACGAACGAGCCGAAGGTACGGCGCCGGACGGGGGCGATGACGGCCCGCCTGTCGAGTTCGATGTGGGCGCGGGGCAATGCGGTAGTCCTTTGCAGTGCGGGACGGGGTGGGCAGCGGACGTGCTATTTGACGGCGCCTGCGGTCAGGCCCTTGCGCCAGAACCGCTGGAGGCTGATGAAGGCGACGAGCAGGGGGATCAGCGACAGGAACGCACCGGTGATCGGCAGCAGCGGCGGGACTCCGCTGGCGAACTCCGCGCGCCACTGCACCAGGCCCACCGTGACGGGCTGCAGTGAGGAGGAGTTGAGCATGAGCGAGGGCAGCAGGTAGTTGTTCCAGATGCCGACGAACTGGAACAGGAAGACGGTCACCAGTGCCGGGGACATCAGCGGCAGGGCGATCCGGAAGAAGGTGCGCTGTTCGCCTGCTCCGTCGAGCCGTGCGGCCTCAAGGAGTTCGTCCGGGACGGACGCCGCGGCGAAGATCCGGCACAGGTAGACGCCGAACGGGCTGACACAGCTGGGCAGCAGAACCGACCAGTAGGAGTTGGTGATGTCGAGCTTGGCCATGAGCAGGAACAACGGCAGGGCGAACATCGGCGCCGGGATGAGAACCGAGGCCAGGACGACGTTGAACACGCTTTCCCGGCCGCGGAAGCTGAACTTGGACAGCGCGTAGCCGCCCATCGCGGACAGCAGGGTGCCGACGGTGGCGCCGACGAAGCTGTACAGCGCGCTGTTGGCGAGCCAGGTGGGGTAGATGCCGCCCTCGAAGGTGAACACGTCTCTGACGTTGGTGACCAGGTCGAAGTGAGAGAACCACAGCGGCGTACCGGTGTAGAGGTAGCCCGAGGCCTTGGTCGCGGAGACGAACAGCCACCACAGCGGGATCATGGTGTACAGGGCCATCAGGCCCAGCATGCCGTTGACGACGACCTTGCTCGCCATGTCCGTGCCGCGGCGGGCCGGTCGAGTCGGTCGGCCGACCGAGATCACGCTCATGCCATCGCTCCCTTGCGCTGGTTGTACTTGAGAAAGCCGAACGAGAGCACGAGGGTGATCACCGCGAGCACGACGGACTGGGCGGCGGCCAGGTTCTGGCCGCCCACGTCCATGCCCAGGGTCGCGTTCATGATCGGGGAGAACTTCGGGTCGACGCCCGGGATGCGCGCACTGACCAGCACCGCCGGCTCGGTGTACAGCTGCGCCGTCCCGATGATGGAGAAGATCGTGGTCAGTACCAGCGCGGGACGTACCAGCGGGATCTTCACCGCCCACGCCAGGCGCCATCCGGTGCAGCCGTCGAGCGCGGCGGCCTCCATCACCTCCGCCGGGATCGTCTGCAGCGCGGAGTAGATGATCAGCATGTTGTAGCCGGTCCAGCCCCACGTGATCATGTTCCCGATCGAGAACGGGACCCACGACGGCGACAGGAAGTCGACGTCGATCCCGAGGTGGGACAGCGGTCCGGTGAACGGCGAGAGGTCTTTCGCCAGGAGGAAGGACCACATCAACGCGGCGATCGCACCCGGCAGCGCGTAGGGCAGGAAGAACGTGAGCCGGTAGGTCTTCCGCAGCCGGGCCGAGCGGGAGTCGAGCAGGAGCGCGAGCAGGAGGGCCAGGCCGAGCATGACCGGGACCTGGACGCAGCCCAGCAGCACGACCCGGACGATCGACGCGGTGAAGTCGTGGTCGCTGAAGGCGGCGGCGTAGTTGGACAGTCCCGCGAACTCCGTGGACTGCGCACCGCCGAACAGCCCGCTGCGGTGGACGGTGAAGAAGCTCTGGTAGATCGCGTAACAGATCGGCGCGACCATCATGGTCAGGAAGAGCACCGCGAACGGCGCCAGGAAACCCGACGCGGTCAACGCGGTACGGCGGCCTGCGCGCCGACGCCGACCGGCAGGGGAGTTGCGGGGGGTGACCGCGGGCACGGACCGCGGCGGTGACGCGGTGTCGGTGCTGCTGGGACTGCTCATGGAGACCTCGCTGGGCGGTTCGTCGTCAGGGAGCGGGTCCCCGCGGCGCCGGGTACCGGCGGCCGCGGGAACTCTTCGGGGCGGCTGGGGTCCCGCTGCCTCAGCCGTTGGTCACCGACAGTCCGAGCTTCTTGATCGCGGCGACCGTCGAGGCCTGGACCTCGGTGACCGCGTCCGGCAGGGTGCCCTTGCCCATGGCGCCGGTGAGGTCCGTCTGGACCTGCTGATAGGTCGGGCCGTTGGTCCAGGTGCTGGGCACCTGCGCGGCGGAGGCCTTGTACACGTCGCCGACCTTCTGGCCGCCGAAGTACGGGTCACCTCCCGTGAGCGACGGGTCTTCCTGTCCGGCCTTCGACGCCGGGTACAGCCCGCTTTCGATGCCCGTCTTCACGGCCTGCGGGTCACTGGACATGAAATCGGCGAACTTCGCGGCTTCGTCGGGCGTCTTGCACCCGCTCATGACCGAGGTGGCCGAGCCGCCGTTGCTGGAGCTCTTGCCGTCGCCGGCCGCCCAGGTCGGCATCGGGGCGACCCGCCACTTGCCGGACAGGCCCTTCAGGTCGGACTTCAGGCCGCCGGCGGCCCAGGACGCGTTGACGAACGTCAGCACCTTGCCGGCGGTGGCGGCCTTGTCGAACTTCGGGTCCCAGGCGTTGCCGGACTTCTGCACCAGGCCCTTGTCCTTCAGGCCCTCCCAGAACTCGGCGACCTTGCGGGTGCCGGGGTTGTCGATGCTGACGGTCCAGCTGTCTCCCTTGACCGAGTACCAGGACTGGCCGGTCTGCAGGGTGTAGGCCGCCAGATCGTTGCCCTCGCTGGGCGCGTTGCCGAACTTCACGCTCGGATCGGCGGCGGCGACCTTTTCGGCGTCGGCCTTGTACTCGGCCCAGGTGGCCGGCGGCTTGGTGATGCCGTACTTGGCGAACAGGTCGCTGCGGTAGAAGAGGACCATCGGGCCGACGTCCACCGGGATGCCGTAGATCTTGCCGCCGACGCTGGAGGAGGAGACCGCCGACGGGGCGTACTTGGCCATGTCGGCGCTCGCGTACTTCGTGATGTCCATGACCGTGTTCTTCACGAGCATGGACGGGATGGCCTGGTACTCGATCTGGGCCAGACACGGGCCCTGCCCGGCGGTGATCGCGTTGCTGATCTGGGTGTAGCCGCCCGTGCCGCCCGACGGGATCTTCTTGAAGGTGACCTTGGCGTTCGGGTGGGAGGCGTTCCACTGGTCGACGATCTTCTCGTAGCCGGCCCAGCCCCAGAACTCCATCTTCACCGGCCCGGCCTGGCTCTTCTCCGTGTTGCCGGAGGTGCTCTTGGTGCTGCTGCACGCGCCGAGGCCGGCCACGAGGAGCGCCGCGGTGGTGATCGTCAGGAGTCTGCGGGTGCGTATGGTGGTGCTGTTCATGTGAGGAACCTTCTGTGACAGAGGCGGACTTGCTGGATGGCCGGTGGGCGGGCGGGCTAGGCCCGCCTACCGGCAGGTGCCGAACTCCACGCCGAACGCGGTGGTGACCGCGGCCAGGACGTCCGGTGCCGACGGGCCCGGACCGCAGGCCGCGCTGCCCAGACCGTGGTGCGCGTGGTCGAGGTGCAGATGGAGTCGGCCGTCGAGGACCAGGTCGTGCTGGTGGGCCGCGGCGGCCAGGGCTTCGGTGCTCCAGGGGCGAACGGTCAGGTCGATGACCGGGTCGCCGGTGATGAGCAGGGTGCCGGCCGGGGTGGTGATCCTGGCGCGGCGGACTTGGTGGCGGTTGCCGTTCTCCTGCGGGCGAACCTGAGGGATCTGCATCGCCGAGACGGTCGAGCGGTGGCGGCCGACGCGAGCCGCGGCGCGGGAGTCGCGGTACGCCTCACCGGGACCGGGGCCGAACCACTCGACGTCGGCGTCGGTGCCGGGTAGCGACATCGCTACGCCCAGTCGGGGCAGCGGCATCGGCCACGGGCCGTCGGGGGTGACGACGGTTTCCAGCCGGAGCCGGGCCTGGTCCGCATGCGGCGTGTCGCAGGCCGTCCAGTGGCAGACCACGCCGAGGCCGGACGAGGACCCCGCGGCGGCGAGGCGGGCGATGACCGTGAGTCCCGACACGTCGGGCTCGACACTCAGGACGTCGTGGCGCATCCGGTGCAGTCCGGCGGCGAACCAGGCGTCGGCCTGCGGCTCGCCGAAGGCGTTGAGCAGGTCGTTGTCGATCGGGGCCCGCCAGATGTCCAGCCTGGGGCCGTCGAGCTCCAGGTCACCGAGCCGTGTCAGCGTCCCGGTGCGGGCGTCGAACCGCGCGGGACCCAGTGCGATGTACCCGTCGTGGGCGATCGCCGGTGCCGGGGTGAACGGGACGGGCGAGGCGGCCGAAGCCGCGACCAGTCCCTGGGCCCAGGCGATCTCGTGGCCGGCCCCGGCCCAGGTCTCGTCGGCGGCGAGTGCCGCGGTCACGGTCAGCCACACCTCGTGGCCGGAGTCGTTCTTGCGCGCCGCGTCGAGCGCGGCGCTGACGTCGGCGGGCCATGCGAGGGTTGTCGTCGTACCCGGAGCGGTCGCGGGCACGGTGAGGCCGCCGGAGCCCGTCGGCTCGCCGCCGTCCTCGACGGTCCACCGGAATTCCAGGTAGCCACTGTCGCGGACGTGGTGCAGGTTGTGCACGCTGATCTGCCGCGTCGCCGGGTCGATGCGGATCCGGACCGGTTCGATGACCTTCTTGTACTCGGTCAGGCCAGGCGACGGCGTGCGGTCGGGGAAGAGCAGTCCGTCGGCGACGAAGTTGCCGTCGTGTACCTCTTCGCCGAAGTCGCCGCCGTAGGCGTAGAACGAGTGGGGGTCGTCCTGCCCGGTGAGCCGGACGATCCCGTGGTCGATCCACTCCCAGATGAATCCACCGGCCAGGCGCGGATGTGCCTCGATGACCTGCTGGTACTCGGACAGCCCGCCGGGGCCGGTGCCCATGGCGTGTCCGTACTCGCACAGCACGGCGGGCAGGGCGCGGCGGTGTGCGTCGTCGGCCGGATCAGCTGTAGGTGCCTCCTGGCCGCGTCCCACGGCGGACAGCTCGTCCACGCCGATGTACATACGCGAGTACAGGTCGACGTACGCGCAGCTCGCCCAGTCGCCCTCGTAGTGGATCAGGCGGCTGTCGTCGCGCTGTCGGATCCATGCGGCCGCGGCGGCCAGGTTGGCTCCGGTACCGGACTCGTTCCCCAGCGACCAGACGATGACCGAGGGATGGTTCTTGTCGCGCTCCACCAGCCGCGCGGTCCGGTCCAGGTAGGCCTCGCGCCAGGCGGGGTCGTCGCTGGGGTTGCGCCGCCAGCCGCCGGGTTCGAAGCCGTGCGTCTCCAGGTCGCCCTCGCAGAACACCCACAGACCGTGCTCGTCGCACAGGTCCAGGAAACGGTGGTCGGGCGGGTAGTGGCTGGTGCGTACCGCGTTGATGTTGTGCTGCTTCATGAGCAGCACGTCGGTCAGCATGGTGTCCTCGGTCAGGGTCCGCCCCGTCAGCGGATGCCATTCGTGGCGGTTGACGCCCCGCAGGGAGATCGGCCTGCCGTTCGCGGTCAGGACGCCGTCCGCGACGGCCACGGTGCGGAAGCCGATGCGCAGCGGTATCCGCTCCCCGGCTTCGCAGACCAGTTCCCCCGCATAGAGGCGCGGCTGCTCGTCCGACCAGGGCTCGACGCCGTCGATCATGTGCGGGCCGGCCGGATCGGCGGCGGATATGCCGAGCTCGGGCACCGACAGGAACACCCGGGCAGGGGCGGTGACGTCGATGGCCAGGGTGCCCTGCCCGGTCGTGTGGTCGTAGGCGGCGTGGACGAAGAAGTCCTCGACGCCGCGGGCGGCCACGGACACCGACCGGAAGATCCCGGACAACCACCACATGTCCTGGTCCTCCAGGTAGCTGCCGGACGACCACTGGTGCACGCGCACCGCGAGTACGTTCCGGCCGGGCCGCAGAGCGGCAGAGACATCGAACTCGGTGGCCAGCCGGCTGCCTTTGCCGTCGCCGAGCCGGATCCCGTTGACCCACACCGCGAACGCGGAGTCGACGCCCTCGAACCGGAGCACCGCGGCCGATGCCGGGAACCTGTCCGGTACGTCGAACTCGCGGCGGTACTCGCCGGTCGGGTTCTCCCGGGGGACCCGCGGTGGGTCGACCGGGAACGGGTAGAGGATGTTGGTGTAAGCGGGCGTGCCGTAGCGCGGCTCGCCGGGCAGGCCGTTCATCTGCCAGCAGGACGGTACGGCGAGCAGGTCCCAGGAGGTGTCGTCGAAGTCCGGCGCGGCGAAGTCCCCGGTGAGGTCGTCCAGCCCTGACGCCAGCCGGAATCTCCAGTCGCCGTCGAGCGCGATCGTGGGCAGGCCGGTGGCGAACGCGGCGCGCGGCCGCAGCCGTCCGGTGCCCGGCGACCGGTCTTCGACGTAGGCGTCGGAGTCGAGGTCTTTCATCAGTGGAGGTGCTTTCTCTCGGAACTCGTGACGGTGACGGCCGGGGGCGAGGCAGGATCGGCCGTCGCCTCACAGGGGTCGTGCGCAGGTCCGGTCACAGGGGTGGTGTGCAGGTCTACCCGCGCGCCGGTGGTGGGCCGCTGCTGTCCCGGATGGTCAGGGTCGAGCGCAGCAGTGTCAGTACGTTGGTCGGCGGCCGGCCGGAGTCGACGGCGCGCAGCAGCAGTTCGACGGCCTGCTGCGCCATCTCCCGCTTCGGGAAGGTGACCGTGGTCAGCGCCGGCTTGATCTGTCCGACCTGGGCGATGTCGTCGAAGCCGACGATGCTGATGTCGTCGGGGACCCGCCGTCCCGACCGGACGACCGCCTCTATGGCACCGACGGCCAGGATGTCGTGCGTGGCGAAGATCGCCGTGACGTCCGGGTCGGCCTCCAGCGCCGCGGAGCTCGCGGCGAATCCGCCCGCCGCGTCGTCTCTGGTGCAGGCGAACACCTGGCGGTCGTCGATGGTCAGCCCGTCGTCGGCGAACGCCCGGCGCAACCCACGTACCCGCGGCGAGTGCGCGGGGAGATCGGCGATCACCGCGACGTTCCGGTGGCCGAGATCCCGCAGGTAGCGTCCGGCCAGTAACCCGGCGTGCTCGTAGTCGATGGACACCACGGGCAGCGTGGTGGGCGCGTCTCCCTCCCAGGCGCACAGCACGACGGGGAAGGCGGCCTCGACGAGCATCGGCAACTGTTGTTCGACGGCGTTGTCCCCGGCGACCAGCAGTGCGTCCACCGAACGCGCGGCGAGGTTCTCCAGGTGGACCCGGGTGTAGTCGGGGTCGTCGCGGGTCGTGGCAAGCAGCAGGTTGTACCCATGGCCGACCAGCACGTTCTCCACCTCCTCGACCACTTCCGAATAGAACGCGTTGGCCACCCGCGGCACGAACAGGCCCACGGTCGAGGTGCTGCCGGTCCTCAGTGAGCGCGCCACCAGGTTCGGCTTGTAGCCGAGTTCGGAGATCGCCTTGTTCACCTTCGCCAGGGTCTCCGGCCGTACCTTTTTGCCGGACACCACATTGGAGACGGTCTGCTTGGTGACTCCCGCCCTCGTGGCCACATCCGCCATCGTCACCACGTCGACTCCCAAAACTTTTATCGATCCACGAAAGTGGCGTCACTGTAGGGCGACTGTCCCAGCAGGGCAAGGCCTCGCGTCGCGGCCGTGATCCAGCCGTTACAGAGCATGGCGAGGGCATGATCAGTGGGTAGGGGGTGTTTCCGCGACTTGGCGTGCACGGAGCATTGACGGTTTCGGAAATGCGGCAGTAACGTCCCCGCCACGCCACTTCCATGGATCGATCCACGAAGTGGGGCCCCCTGGCCCACCGCGCGCAACAACACTCGATGTCACCTCGCGCTCCCGCGCTCGGTGCGTCGGGGTGGTCCTCTCGGTCGCGACGGCCACGGCCGCGCTCCGGCCGCGGCGTCACGCATGCTCCGCGCCCCCTCCAGCAGGCGGCCAGCGCCTGAACAGACCTGGAGAGGTCTCGTCCTAGGAGAGACAGACATGACCAGACCAGCCGGCGGCGACGCCGACCCGAACCCCGCCCCGGCGCGCCGCGGCTCGCGGGTGAAACGCCTCATCGCGGCCGCTGCCGGCGCCACCATCGCGGCGGCGAGCCTCATGCTCACCAGCATCGCCCCCGCACACGCCGCCACCACCGTCCACACCTACGCAGCGACGGGCGTGGGAGGCGGTACGACGACGTCCCCGGACCAGGCGTCCACCAAGTACCAGGTGCAAGTCGCCGGCACGCCCGTCCAGGCTGTGCGGTACACCGCGAACCGCAACAACTTCGACATCGCGCGCTTCGCGTCGGACTCCCGGACACCGACGATCACGGTCACGCTGCCCAGCACCACGATCGACACGGTGCACGTCTACCCGGAACGCTACTACCCGTCCAGCAGCATCTCGGTGAGCACGGACAAGCACACCCTGACGTTCCAGATGTCAGCCGCCGCCGGGTTGAACCAAGCGATCGTGATGGTCAACGGCGACTCGACCAGCGTGACGGGACAGCCCTACCTGGCGGTCATCAACGACCCTCTGGAAGACCCGGCGCAGCGTCCGGACACCACGAGCGCACCGGACGGTTCCGGCGTCAACCTGCAGACCGGTGTCCTCAACTTCCAGCAGTTCGCGGTGAAGTACCTCGCGGCACACCCGAACAGCACGGCGCAGCAGGCTCCCGCGGCGACGACGAGCTCCATGGCCGGCAAGACCGTCAACGGCACCGCCATACCCGCCGGTCAGAAGAGCTCGGCCGGGACCCTGGTGAGCGCGAGCAGCACCAATGTGCGGTACCCGAATGTGCGGGTCATGGCCGCCGACGACGTCACGTTCGCCCTGAAGGCCGCCATCGACACCATCAAAGCCAACCCCACGGCGCTCAACACGCTCTACTTCCCGAACGGCACATACGTGTCGTCCGGTCTCCTGGTCAACGGCGTGGACGGCAGCAAGCTCAAGGGCGGCAAGCTGAAGATCTACACCGGTGAAGGGGCCCTGCTGAAGAACCGCATCCAGGGGTTCATGGAGGCGTTCGAGCCGGCGGCCGGGATCATCAACTCGAGCAACATCGAAATCGACGGCCGCGGCATCATCGACGGCAACGGCGTGGCGAACTACCGCATGGACTCGCACGACGCCTACCGCAGCGTGCACCAGGGCGGCGTCATGGTCATGCACTCGTCGGACATCACGTTCAACGAAACCTACCTGCGCGACTCGAAGCAGTGGAACTGGGAGACCCACACCGCCAAGAGGGTGACGTTCAACAACATCAAGGGCCTCACCCCGTACCCCCAGCCGTGGATCGACGGGACGGACTTCGCGAGCGGCCAGGACATCACCGCCAACGGCGTCTTCACCCTCGGCAACGACGACGCGTTCGCCTCCGGCCACTACAACCCCAGCGACGGATTCACCCCGATGGCCTCCAGTGTGTGGGGCAACTTCGCGCTCGGCACCGCCACCCCCGACATCCAGGGCTATGCCAACGCGGTGGGTGCCCACGACGCCGTCGCCGACGAGCTCGGGTTCGACAGCTACCACTGGGACAACGCGGACTCGAAGAACATATCGGTCAGCGACACGCTGAGCTGGTCCTCTGGTGCCGGCAACTCGATCCGCATCGGCTGGAGTTCGTGGGGATACAAACTCAACAACTACACGTTCGACAACTTCAACTCCATCTCGCAGGGGGCCGGCGGCATCTTCACGCAGAACAGCCCCAAGCCGTACCCGCGCATCTCGAGCATCGTGATCAAGAACAGCTCGTTCGACACCTCCCGGTACCCGTCGGGACCGATCAGGCTCAACGGCGGCAACGGATCCACCCAGACCATCACCGCCGACGACCAGGCGACCTACGGGTTCGCCGCCAACCCCGACGGTTCGGGCACCACGTACACGTACACCAAGACCCCGATCAGCACCTTCAAGCTCGACAACGTGTGGTTCTCGCAGCAGGAGACGAGCAGCCCGTTGAACGGCACCACGAACGTGACGCTGAACAACCTCAGCGTCGCGAACCAACCCGTCGAATACACCAGCCAGTTCCCGCTGGCGCCGAGCGGGATCGGCACGCTGACCACCACCTACACGGACGCGAACGGCCAGACCCGGAACGTCAAGCCCGGCTCCCTCACCAACGGCGAAACCTGGGTGGGTGCGTGGACCGGTGACCAGACCAAGAACAACTCCTCCGACCTGACCCTCATCACCCGCAACACCGGCGTCGGACTGGTGGGCGAGCAGTACACCACAGGGTCCGGTGACGGAAAGCTCTCCTACATCCAGTTCCCCCTCAGCAGCCTCACCAGGGCACCGAGCCAGGCGACACTCCATCTCACCTACGTCGGCCACCGCTATGCGACGGTCCCGTCGACCGACACCGACCAACTCCTCGTGCAACCCGTCACCGACACCACCTGCACCGGCGGCGGTACGTCCTGCCCGGTCTCCACGATGACCTGGCAGAACCGGCCGAGCTTCACCGCCACGACCTCCTCCGTCGCCAAGTCGGCCACCTTCAACCTCGGTTCGACCGTCGTCGCCGAGGGCAGCGGGAACCACCAGGCCAACCCCGTGGACGGCCGCGACATCACCGTCGACATCACCTCCTTCGTCCAGAACGCCTACACGGCAGGTCAGTCCACGCTCCTGCTCGCCGTCGGCAACGCGGGGGGCACCAACCACGAGCTGCGCTTCGTCAGCTCCGAAGGCGCCATCGGCTCCGGGAAGCTCACCAACGGGACCGCCGAAATGGCACCCGGGGTGACCGTGACCCCGTAGACCCCTTCGCGGCCGGTCCGTCCCCTTGGGGGCAGGCCGGCCGCAACCGTCCGTCTCCGCCGTCCACCGCTGTGGACGACCTCATCTGGTTCGCCTGGTCGGCGTCCTGGACGAAAACGGCCACGAGGTCGTCCGCCGTGCCCCCACCCGAAACGAGCACGAGGCCATCACCTCGACCAGCATCAACGACATCACCCGCGACGTCACCATCTTGATGGGGCCGCCACTACTCCGGGACGGCCAACCAGCCAGATCACCGACTTCTCAAACACGGCCCAAAGAGGCGTTTTGTCCCGGCAAGGTGGGAGTGTCGTTAAATTGACACACCCTCTGTTAGGACCTCTAAGACCTTCGCAGCGAGTGGAAGTCCAGGCCGTCGTCCAAACCGAGGGCCTCGCGGTATGCCTTGAAACGGGAGTTGATCCGCTGGCAGCCGATCCGCAGGCCCCGCTCGGACGGCCAGGCGGCCGGATTGCCGTCGATCCCGAACTGGGGCCGGACCTCGGTGAACCACTCGTCCAGGACGTCAGGGGTCCAGTCGAACACCGTGAGTACTCCGCGGCGCTTGGGCGGCGAGCCCTTCTTGGCCTTTCCGAACCGCACCTGGCACCGGCCGAACTCGCCGAACTCGACCCCGTGCGGATTCCGGCCGAAGTCGGCCGCGTCGAGCATCCGTGTCTCGTTGCGCCGGGTTCCGTAGGCGTAGGCGGTCTTGAAGACGGTGGCGTCGCGGAACGCAGGCAGCCAGCCCTTGCGGCCAAGTGAGCGGATGCGGGCGACCTCGTCGTCGCAGTGGGCGAAGAAGGCATGCAGTTCAGCCTTGGTGAACGCGCGCTTCTTCGGGTCGGACCCGTTGTCCTGGACGTGCACCGCAGTGTTCCACTCGCGTACCACCTGGACCGGGTGAGTGCCGAAACGCTCCTCGCAGGTCGCGGTCCATTCATAGAGAGGGTCGGTCACGAAGTGGCAGAAGGACCGGACCGCCTCGGAGTACGACCGGATCGTCGAGCGCTTCAGATCGCGCAGTGAGCGCAGGTCACCAAGCCATTCGTCGACCATCGCCGGCGTCCAGTTCCACGGGTAGGTGTTCACGTACGCGATGAACGCCTTCACTGTGTTCTCCCGGCCTTCCACGGTCGTGCGGGCCAGGTTCCGCGCCAGCTGCTGATTGGCGAACCCGGTCAGCATCGCCGTGAAGACCTGTTCCTCTGGCTGCAGCAGCGCGACCCCGTCCACCAGGAGCAGTCTCGCCGCACCTGGTATCGGCCCGTTGGTCCCCACTGGTCCACCACTCTCCGTGACTCGCATCAGATGCGAGAAAACCGCATCCCATGCGAGTCGCCAGAGGACCCGCAGGTCAGCCCCCTGGGTATGTAGCAACAGGCCCCCGCCGCCCGCTATCGTCACCGGTAATGCAGGCGCCCAACTCCACAGAGCCACACGGCGTTTGATGCCCTGTCTGGGACCGGTTCGCATACCGTCGCCAATTCGCATCTGATGCAATTGGCGGCAGTCGGAACATCCAGCCAGGCAGTCCCGGTGCGGAACTTCCACACGAACCCGTTCAGGACCCCTCGGTCGTCCAGTCGCTGGCGTCAGTGTCGAGCGAACCGGCGCAGGGCGTCGAGTACGGGCGGCGCGAGCGTGTCCGGGTGGTCGGCGTCGTGCAGCAGATGGTCCACTCCCGGCAGCGTCACTCGGCCCGGTCCACCGGCATGCGCGTGACGCAGGGCGGTCGTCAGGGCGTTCGTTGTGATGCAGGGGACCTGGGCGTCGTTCGTGCCGCACGTCAGCAGCACCTTGGTTCCCGGCCGGAGCGCGGCGGCGGTGTCCGGTGGGTAGACGGCGTCATCGCTCAGCACGAACCGGGCGTTGGGGCCTTGGAACGCCTCGAAGAGCCGGGCGATCGCGGCGGGCAGGTCGGTGGCGTCGACCGGTCGGTGTTCGCGCAGGGAGGCGACGGCAGCGTCGACGGCCTCGTTGACCGCGTGTTGCTGCTCCGGGGTGAACTGGCCCTGCCGGGTCGCTTCGGCGATCTGGGCCTTGAGTTGGAGCGCGACCAGGTCCAGCATGCGGATCGCCTGCGGTTGCAGCAGCACCAGGCCGGCCGGGCGCGGGCGGACGGTGCCACCCAGCAGCAGTCCCGTCATCGCGCCCTCGCTGTGCCCGACGAGCAGCAGTTCGTGCGGGTCGGTCTCCGGCTGATCGCGCAATGCCATGTAGGCGGCCCGTGCCTGGCGGACGAATGCTGGGTAGTCGAGTCCTTCCGGGTGGTCCCGGTAGGCGCCGAGTCCGGTGCGGCCTGTGCCGTACTTGTCGAACCGCAGCGTGGCGATTCCGTCCCCGTCGAGCGCGTCGGCCAACTGTGCCAGGGTGTCTGGTGAGGATGCGGGCGGTTGGTTGCCGTCGCGGTCGGTGGGTCCGCTGCCGGGCAGGAGCAGTGCCGCCCGCAGCCGTTGCCCGGCATGATGCTCGGGAACGTGCAGGGTGCCGTACACGATTGTACCGTCGGCCGTGAAGACGACCTCGCGGTCAGTGGCAGGGACAAGACCGGGCGTCGCCTCAGCCGGGGTGGCGGTGACGACGGCCAGTGCCATCAAAGCCGCTGCCAAGTGGCGAAACATTGGCCTACCTCCTTTCAGACCAGGGCGTTTTCGACCAGGGCAACCGTCGCGCGGGGGTCGTCGACCTGGACGATCAGGCGTGCGTACTTCTCGTCGGCGAGTTCGACCACGACGGCCTTCGACGGATCCCTGACGTCCCAGAAGACCTTCTCACCATGCTGACGGAAGGTGCCCGCGGTGATCACACCGGGGACGTGGGAGCCCGCCGTTCGGATCCCCTTGGGTTCGGCGGCGATACCGGGGTCGGCGGTCGCGCCGCGGACGTTGGCGAGCGGGATGGTCAGACTGCCCTTGAAGGACCAGAGCTTGTCGAGACCCTCGATCTCGACCACGAGGTCGTCGCCGTCGATACGTATCAGTGCCATGTCGGGTTCCTTTTTCAGGTGAGAGGGCCGAGGTGTTGTGTCAGCGCGGTGGCGACGCCTGCGGGGTTGCCGCGCAGGATGATGCCCAGCGCGGCGGCGGTGAGGGCGGCGGCCAGGTCGGCGGGAACGCCGAGCGCGTCGGCGATCGCCTGGTCGACGGCGGCCAACGCGGCCTTCACCTCGCCGGCGACCTCCTCGTCGACCGGTGCGCGTTCGACCGCCGCGAGGAGGAGCAGGCGGAGGTCGGCCGTCGTGACGAGGCGCAGCGCGTCCGCGGTGTCCGATGCGCCGGCGAGGGCGTCGAGCAAGGGACGGACGTCGTCGGCGAGATGGCGGCGCAGAGCGATCAGGTAGAGGCCGCGTTTGCTGCCGAACGTCTTGTACAGGCTGTTGCGGTGCACGCCGAGGTGGCTGACGAGGTCATCGACGGACACGCCGTCATACGCACGCCCGCCGAACAGATCCACGGCGGCGCGCACCGCTTCGTCCTCGTCGAATGCTCTTGGCCTGCCCATGACCGCCACACTAGACAGTTGGGGAACGATCAGTCAAGAACGATCGTTCCTTAATCTCCGATCCCTTCAAGGCCCGGTCTTCCAGCAGTTGCGGGACAGTCTCCAGACTGCTGTGCCGTGTCGAGCCGCTTGAGGGAGTACTTCCTCGTTCGATTGATTCCTTCCTTGGCGGGTCTCGGAGATCTGGCGGCAGTCATTGCGTTTGAGGCCTGGTTGGGCGTCACGAGAGCTTTTGCCGGGCGGGGGCGGCCTGCTCGGTCGTGACGACGAGGACTTCGCCATCCGGACGGCCACCACTCGCCTCAGCAAGGCCGGCCAGCCCTTCATCCGCTGGTCGATTCGCATCCGATCGCCGTTGACAACCACCCGCGCACCCCTCCATCATCATTCCACTAATCGAGTAGTGAAATGGTGGTGGCAATCGTGGAGTTCCGCATCAACAGGCGGAGCGGAGTCCCCGCCTTCCAGCAGATCGTGCAGCAGACCAAGCAGGCCCTGCGGCTGGGCGTACTGGTGCCGGGCGACCGGCTGCCGACCGCCAAGGACGTCGCCGAGGTCAGCGCGGTCAACCCGAACACCACCCTCAAGGCGTACCGCGAGCTGGAGCGTGAGGGCCTGGTCGAACCGCGACCCGGCCAGGGCACGTTCGTACGCCGAACGCTGGCCCGCCCCTCGGCAAGCACCGACTCGCCGCTGTACGGGGAGCTGGTGGCGTGGGTGTCCCGGGCGGCCGAGGCGGGTCTGGAGCAGGAGGACGTGGCCGCGTTGGTCGCCTCGGCCATGGAGAAGCAGTACGCCGCCGGTACGGAGACGGCGGCCACGACAACTAGGAGCACTGGTGAGTGACGGTATGTACGCGGGGGAGTCGGCACTTGAGGCGTACGGCCTGGGGATGCGCTACCGCCGGGGATGGGCACTGAAGGACTGTTCCTTCCGGCTCCCGGCGGGACGGATCTGCGGGCTGGTCGGTCCCAACGGGGCGGGCAAGACCACGCTGCTGAGCATCATGGCCCACGTCCTGGAGCCGACGGAGGGCAGGCTCAGCGGGTTCGGCGCGGCACCGGGCTCGGTGGACTCGGGGCGCACCTCGTTCCTCGCCCAGGAGAAGCCCCTGTTCCGCCGGTTCACCGTGGCTGAGACCCTGCGGCTGGGGCAGGAACTGAACCCCGGCTGGGACCAGCGCGCCGCCGAGGACATCGTCCGCGCGGGCAATGTGCCCTTCGACGCGAAGATCGGCGCCCTGTCCGGCGGCCAGCGCACCCGCGTCGCCCTCGCCGTCGCCCTCGGCAAGCACCCCGACCTGCTGCTGCTCGACGAGCCGATGTCGGACCTCGACCCGGTCGCGCGCCAGGAACTGATGGGCACCATCCTCGCCGAGACTGCCGAGCACGGCACCACCGTCTTGATGTCCACCCACGTCCTGGCCGAACTGGAGAGCGTGTGCGACTACCTGGTCGTCCTCTCCGACGGCGGAGTACGCCTCGCCGGAGACGTGGACGAGCTGCTGTCCGTACACACCATGGTCACCGGCACCAAGGACGGCGAGGGCCTGCCCGCCTCCCTCGCGTACCACCCCCTCGTCGAGTCCCGGATCAGCGGCCGGCAGTTCACCGCCCTGATCCGCCCCGATGACCCGGCCACCGGTCCCTGGGAGACGGACGGCCCGACCATGGAAGAACTCCTGCTCGCCTATCTCCGCTCACCCGACGCACCATCTCTGATCACCCCCACCGCCCAGGTCCAGGACCAGGCGTACAACACCCGGACGGTGGCAGCATGAGCTCTCTCACCAGCACCTCGACGACGACCAATTCCACGGCCCCGGGCACCACGGGCACCGGCCGACTCCCCCGACTCCCCCAGCCCTTCAAGGGCATGACCTGGCTGGTCTGGCGCCAGCACCGGGCCGCGTTCTGGACCATCCTCGGCGCCTCCGCGCTCGCCGTGGCGTACATCGTCTTCCAGCGCTCCCAGCTGCATACCGCCGGGTACGACTCCACGTCCACGGGACTCCGGCTGATGCCGATCCTGCTCGGTGTCTTCCTCGGTGCCCCGCTGTTCGCCGGCGACCTGGAGAACGGCACCGCCAAGCTGGTCGTCACCCAGTCCGTGAGCCGGACTCGCTGGCTGACCACGAAACTGGCCCTGACCGCGCTGGTGGTCGTGGTCAGCACGGTCGCGCTGTCGGTCGGGTTCGGGTGGTGGTGGAACCTCTACGACGAGTCCACGGGCTCGGAGTGGACCTCCGGACCCATCTTCAACAACACGGGGCCTGTGCCCGTCGCCCTTGCCCTCTTCTCCGTCTTCGGCGGGGTGGCGATCGGCGTGGTGCTGCGCCGCACGCTGGTGGCCATGGTGGTCACCCTCGGTTTCACCGTCGTCGTCCAGATTGCCTGGTCCCACTTCCTGGCGCACTTCCTGCTGTCGCTCGCCAACGTCGTCACGATCACGACGAACAACGGCGTCTCGTTCCAACACGTGATGCCGACGCTGCCCCCAGGCGCGCACCAGGTGAACTGGTCGAACCCCCCGTACATCACCGGCGACGGGAAACTCCTCGGCTGGAGCACCTGCAATGAAGCACAGACGGAACAGGCGCATGACCTGTGCATGAAGAAGGCCGATGTCGTCGGCTGGTCGGTCGACTACCTGCCGGTCTCCCAGATGAACGGCCTGCAGTGGTTCGGCGCGTCGATCCTGCTGGTCCTGACGGCCACTGTCACGGTGTTCCTCTTCTTCTGGGGCCGTAAGCGCCTCGCCTGAGAGCCGCTCCCGGTCTGTGCGGGAGCTGGGACGGCTCGGACGTGTCGAGAGGTCACCGAATGGTGGGCTCGGACCACAAGCACCAACGAGTGGCCAAGGCAAAGGGCGTTGCCCGTGGCCCGGGAGGTGGGAGGGGTGCGGATCGGTGAGCTGGCCAGGATAACCGGCGCCCGTGGGCTGCGGCACTACGAGCAGGCCGGACTGATCTCCTCGCAGCGGACCCCCAACGGCTACCGCGTCTACGACGAGCGCGCGGTGGTGCGGGCCCGCAATATCTGGCCGCCGGGCTCACCCTGGACGACGTGCGGGTGTTCCTGCCGTGCCTGGAGGGCGATGTGGCCGCCGCACGGCCCTCGGACAAGGGCGGGCGGGTCGCGTTGGAACGGCTGGTGGTCCTCAATGAACGGATCGCTGCCCAGACCGAGGCCCGTGACCGGATGGAAGCCGCGTTGCGAGAGACGACCGGTGGTCGGATCCGCCCAGTGGCCTGAACGCCCGCCTCGTCGCAGAAGCCGGAGGAACCTGGAGTCGCTACGCTCCCCACGGCCACACACGGTGACTACGAGCCCTCATCGGGCAAGGGATGCGCGACTCTCGATCATGCGAGGTCGCCAGTGTCGGGGTTGACACGCTCGCATAGTATGCATTGCATGGTAGCTGGCAAAGCAAGCAATCACGAGGACGCCCGCGGTGTGAGCCAGCTGCGCAAGGGCGTGCTGGAGTACTGCGTCCTGGCGTTGCTGCGTGACGGGCCCCGCTATGGGGTGGAGCTGCTGGAGGTCCTTGCGGATACGCCGGTCATGGCGACCAGCCAGGGGACGCTGTATCCGCTGCTGTCCCGTCTGCGCAGAAGCGGCCTGGCGGACACGTTCCTGGTGGAGTCGGCCAGCGGGCCGTCTCGCAAGTACTACGAGCTGACGGACCAGGGTCGACGAGCCCTGGACGAGTTCTCCAGGCACTGGCCCAGTTTCCGTGATGCTGTCGACCGTTTCCTCGTTTCTGGAGCTGAATAAATGAGCGACCCCCTGACCCACCCGCTGGTTCGCACATACCTGGCCTCGGTCGACAGAGAGGCAGCAGTGCTGTCCGGCGACCGGCGCCGAGACCTGGTGGCAGACCTGCGCGAGCACATCGAGTCTGTGCTGGCGCAGGGCGCCGATAACACGACGGTCCAGCAGGCCCTGGACAAGCTCGGCACCCCCCGAGAGATCGCCGCCGCCGCGATCGCCGAAGAGCCCGGCGTCAACCCGCTGCAGCCGGAAAGCAACGCGCGCACCACTCTGACCCTGGTCATGATGGTTCTGGCTGCCCCGTTCTTCTGGGTCCTCGGCATCGGCCTCGTACTGGCCGTCTCTGCCGCCGTGCGGATCTGGCGCTCCACAGCATGGACCAGGCGGGACAAGCAACTGGGCGGCATCTGCTCCCTCTCACCCCTACTGGTGACACCCGCGACTGCCGCACTGTTCGCTGCCACCGGCGGCCTCGGCGCCGCCGAACTCATCGGCGCATTCCTGATCGCCATGGTGATCCCGCTCACCGGAGCCATCCGACTGAGGCGCAGCGCCGCACGCCTGCACCCACACGCAGCCTGAAAGGCCCGCCCCAACGGGTCCTGCTCCGAGCGGGACATGGCCCACCTGACCCTCGTCTCCGACGACATCCTGCGTCGGGCTGGCCCCGTCTGTCAGTTCCGCCACATCGGTCTTCAACGCCACCTGGCACCCCGCCATATTCCATAGGGGCCCGCCAGCACCGAATGGTCGTCGATGGCGGTGCGGATGAAGCTACAGCCGATCACGGGGCTGCCGCCCCGGCGCACCTCGGTTGCCGCTTGCCGGTTCGCTGCGGCTTGTTGCCGGGGCATGGTCCGATGGCCACCACCGTCCGGGATGTTCCCGAGCTTCTTGATGCCGACGTGCACCAGTTTGCCGGGGCGCTCTCGCTGGTAGCGCCGAATGACCTGGCCGGTGGGCCGGTCCATCCAGCGCAACCGATTCAGCTCATGGCGGGCCAGGGCGTGATGAACCGTAGAGGCAGGCACGGCCTGTGCCTGATCGCTGAGGAGATGCACTCATGACTACTGCTGCGATACCGATCCTTGTCACCGGGGCTACCGGCCGCCAAGGCGGGGCCACCGCCCGTGCCCTGCTCTCGCAGGGAACACCGGTGCGTGCACTGGTACGCGACCCGCACACACCGCGGGCACAGGCGATCAGAGAACTCGGCGCCCACCTGATCGTGGGCGATCTGACCGACCCGGCGACGCTTGAAGCGGCCGTGGACGGCGTGCGGGCCGTCTTCTCTGTACAGATGCCCGCATACACCGAGCAGGGTGTCGACTTCGATGGCGAGGTCAGCCAGGCGGACAACCTCATGACGGCCGCCAGGGCCGCCGGGGTCGAGCAGTTCGTCCAGTCTTCGACTAGCGGGGCGGGGCAGCACACCCAGGCCCCGGGCTGGGCCGAAGGACGCTGGGCGATGATGGAAGCCCCACTGGGGACCAAGGCGGCCATCCAGAACCGCCTGCGCGAACTGGACTTCTCCTGCTGGACATTGATCAAACCGGCGTTCTTCATGGAGAACTTCGAGCCGTCCATGCGGTTCTACTTCCCCCGCGGAGTCGAAGGGGGGCTGGTCACCGTCATCAAACCGAGCACGCACCTTGCCCTCGTAGCGGCACAGGACGTAGGCCGTGCCGCCGCGGCCGCCCTGTCCGCGCCCGACAAGTACCACTGCGTGGAACTGGAACTCGCGAGCGACTACCTGACCATGACGCAGATCGCGGGTATCCTCTCCCGCGTTCTGGGGGTCCCGCTGTCGGCGCCGGACATGACCGAGGACCAGGCCCTCGCAGCCGGCATGCCGGACATGGGCGCCACCCACGAGTTCTTGAATGTGGTCGGCCAGCCGGCCCGCCCGCAGTTCGCCCGCGCGCGCTGGGCATCGACCTGACCAGTTTTGAACAGTGGGCGCAGGAACACCTTCGGTCCACCGCCTGAAAGTGAGGTTTCCCCGCTGTGCGGTAGGGAATGACTAGCTGGTCAGGGCGGGTTGCCTGGAGTAATCGTCAAGACCTGTGGATCAGTTGATCTCAGTTTCGTTCGGGTGACTTGATCGCGACGAGTTCGACCTCGAAGCCGTCGTCATTCTCCAGGTAGGCGGCGTAGTGCTGTGCGCCGTCGGCGTATGGATGCCGCTCGGGGAGCATCAGGTGCCAGCCGTGCTGAGCGGCGTCGGCGGTCAGTTTCTCGAGGATGGCGGCATCCTCGACGTGGAACGCCAGGTGGTTGAGTCCTGGGCGGCGGCGGTCGTGCTGTCGAAGGATGCCGTGGTCAGCGGCATCGCACCGGATCAACCTGTCTGTTGGACATCAGGCCGATCCATACATTTGAGCGACTGCTGATCATTCGGAGCCGGTCTCCCAGGCGTGCGCTTCTGCAACGGCGACCGCCGACCGGCACTCGCACCCGGTGCGGTTCAGAATGCCTCTCGGCCGCCGTGCAGGGGCTCCCTCTGCCTCTGGCCGGGCGGCGTGCCCATAGCGTGCCCTTAAGACCGGTCAGTCACGGTCAACAACGGCGCGATCCGCTGTGCCCGGTGCCGGGCCGGAGTGCATACGGCCAGGTCAGAAGCTATCCATCTCGGCAAGCGCCGTCGCTTCCCAAGCTGAGAGTGCGAGTTCGATTCTCGTCACCCGCTCCATGACAAAGGCCCAGGTCAGCGACCTGGGCCTCTTTGCTGTGCATGGTGATCTATTGCCGGGTGCCAGATTCGTGCAAGAACGGTGATCGTCGGGGGTGGCCATCTGAGGTCAGCAGCCGGCTCCCAGGCTCGTCGCCCGGCCGGGCGACGAGCACCTTCTGAGTCGTGACCATGACGGGTGTACTGCCGGCGAGGACCTGGTGGACGGGCAGGGCCCGCACTGTCCCTCACGCACGCTGACTGGCACGCACTTGTCGCAGCGCGACGTCAGCTTGCGGCGGGGACGGGGACGTGGGTTGGTGCTGGTGTCTCCGTCGGTTCGGGCTCGGCTGTCACCGCGGCGGGAGCGGGGGTGGGGGCGTAGGGGATCTCTCCGCGCAGGACGGCCTTCGCGCGGTCCTCGTCCAGCTCGCCCTCCCACCGGGCGACGGCCAGGGTGGCGACGCCGTTGCCGACGAGGCTGGTCAGGGCGCGGGCTTCGGACATGAACCGGTCGATGCCGAAGATCAGTGCGAGGGCGGCGACGGGGACGTGCGGCACGGCGCTGAGGGTGGCGGCCAGGGCGATGAAGCCTGAGCCGGTTACGCCCGCGGCGCCCTTGGAGGTGAGCAGCATGACAGCGAGCATGGACAGCTGCTGGGTGAGGCTGAGGTCGATGCCGAGGGCCTGGGCCAGGAAGACCGAGCCCATGGTCAGGTAGATGGCGGTGCCGTCGAGGTTGAAGGAGTACCCGGCGGGCAGCGTGATGCCGACGACCGGTTTCGAGGCGCCCAGGTGCTGGAGCTTGCCCATCATGCGCGGCAGGACGGGCTCGGTGGAGGACGTGCCCAGGACGATCAGCAGTTCTTCCTTGATGTAGCGCAGGAAGGGCAGCAGCCGCAGTCCGTTCAGGCGCATCACGGTCCCGAGGACGACCAGAACGAAGAAGAGGGCGGTCAGCCAGAACGAGCCGACGAGCAGGGCCAGGTGGCGCAGGGTGCCCAGGCCGTAGTTGCCGATGGTGAACGCCATCGAGCCGAACGCGCCGATGGGGGCGAGCCGCATGATCCAGCGGATGAGCGTGAACAGGACCGTGGAGAACTTCTCGATGCCCCGGGCGATGCCCAGGCCGGCCTCTCCGCTGGCGTGCAGGCCGAAGCCGAACAGCACCGACACCAGCAGCACCGGCAGGATCTCGTTGCCGGTCAGGGCGCTGACCAGGGTGGCTGGGATGATGGCGAGGACGAACTCGGCAAAGCCCTCGTGAGCCGTGGTCGCCGCCGGCGGCAGGCCCTTGGTGGTCAGGGTCGAGAGGTCGACGTGCAGACCGCTGCCCGGCTTGACGACGTTGACGACGACCAGGCCGATCACCATGGCCACGGTGGTCAGCACCTCGAAGTAGACCAGGGCCTTCAAGCTCACGCGGCCGACCGCGCGGGCGTTGCCCATGGAGGCGATGCCGTGGACGACCGTGCAGAAGATGATCGGCGCGATGAACATCTTCACCAGCGCGATGAAGCCGTCGCCGAGCGGCTTGAGATCAGCGCCGACAGACGGCCACAGCCAGCCCACTACGGCGCCGAGGAGGACGGCGATCAAGCACTGGATGTAGAGGTGGGACAGCATCCGGCGGAGGCGGTCCGGTGGCGCGGTGACGGTACCCGGGGCGGCGTCGTTGCGGCTCATGCGGGGCGTCCTTCCAGGACGGGAACGAGGAGTTCGGCTCGGGCGATACGCCGGGCGGCGCGGTGCAGCAGCACCGTGGGGGACGCGCTGTCCGGTGCGGGGACGGCTTGGGTGGTGATCACGCCGGCGGGGGTGCCCAGGCGCAGCGTGCCGTCGGCGGTCTGCCGGGCGACGCGGTGGGCGAGGGTGCCGGGGGTGGCGGCGGCGGTGGCCAGAGCCACGGCGGAGGTCAGACCGATCGCCGGATGTGGGGCGTGCATGGAGACCATGCGTACGGCCAGGTCGTACTCGTCCTGGTTGACGAGTGTGCCCTGTGTGGTGCGATAGGGGGCAGGTCGGGCGACGATTCCCACCTTCGGCACCGCATGGCTGACCGGGTCGCCCTCGCGGGTCAGGCCCATGGCCAGCGCTGCCTGGCGGCGCAGCAGTGTCAGCGCGGGCACGGCGGTGGCGAACCCGGTGAGGGACTCCGTGCCGTCCAGGCCGAACGCCTTGGCCTCGAACAGCGCGGCCGGAGCGCCGGCGTCCACCAGGGATGCCTCGACGGGACCGTCCGGGCCGGTCAGCTCGTCCAGTGCCCGGCCGGTCGGCAGTGCGCGGCCGGTCGTCGAGCCCGCCGGGTCCTGAAACCCGAGCAGGACCGGCACGCCGGGCGCCGAGGTACCCGGCACCACGGCCCTCCCCTCCTCCGGGGCCACGCCCGCGGGGGTGGGGATCGTGCCGGTGAGGCGGGCCCCGGTGTTGACGTTGAGCATCCGGACGGTGGTGGTGTCCGACTCGATCGGCACGAGATCGTGGTGGACGGCGTACAGGGCCACGGCAGTGGCGCAGTTGCCGCAGTTGCTGGCCCACTCCACGCGTTCGTCGCCGATGCCGACCTGTGCGAAGGCGTACTCGATGTCCACACCGGGTCGGGTCGACGCCTGTACGACGGCTGCCTTGGAGGTGGTGGAGGAAGCGCCGCCCACGCCGTCGATCTGACGGGGGTCGGCGGCATTGAAGGCGGCGAGCAGCAGGGCATCGACATCCACGCCCGTGGCGGCCACGTCGCGGTGGTCGAAGATCCAGCACTTGCTGGTTCCTCCGCGGATCATCTCGCCCTGCAGACGCAGCACAACCGACTCCTCACAGCCAGGGAAGGGGAAGCCCACCGACGGTCTCGCCGTGCGTGGTGTCCCCCACGGTGGGTTACGGCAGCGTGAAGTACAATCTCGGAAATCTGCATGGCTATTAAGCTGAAGTGAACGCTGGAGGTGGCGGCATGCTCGACGTCCGGCGCATCCTGCTGTTCACCGAGGTCGCCCGGCGCGGCTCGGTGACCGCTACCGCCCGCGCCCTCAACTACACACCGTCAGCGGTATCGCAGCAGATCAGCCGTCTGGAAACGGAGGCAGGACAGCCCCTGCTGGAACGCCACGCCCGGGGCGTCACCGCCACCGACGCCGGACGGGCCCTGGCCGAACGAGGGGAACGGATCGAACGCGAACTGCAGGCCGCGGAGAACGAACTCGCCGACTTCGCCGGCCTGCGCGCGGGCACCCTGCGTATCGGCACCTTCCCCACCGTCGGTGCCTCGCTCCTCCCGCAGGCCGTGATCGCCTTCCGGGACGCTCACCCCGACGTACGGCTGACCGTCCGCAGCGCCCGCATCGCCGGACTCTGGACCATGCTGGAGAACCGGGAGATCGAAATGTCGCTGATGTGGGACTACGACTGGAGCCGAATCGACCGGGAGGACATCGTCGTCACCCCACTCCTCGATGACCCGCCGGCCCTTCTCGTCGGCGACCACCATCCACTCGCCGGCCGCGACGCCGCCTCACTCGCCGACTTCGCAGACGACTCCTGGATCACCCGCGCCGAGCATCACCCGGTGGCCGGAGCCCTCGTGCGCGGCTGCCGCGCCGTCGGCTTCGAGCCCCACATCGCCTACGAGGCCCACGACTACCAGGAGGCCCAGGCCATGGTCGCCGCCGGCATCGGCGTCGCCCTTGCTCCCACGCTGGCCCTGGAGGGCATCCGACCCGGCGTGAACGTCCTGCCCCTCCAGCCGCCGGCCCCCGTCCGCCGCATCCTCCTGGTTCGCATGGCCGGCCACTCGCTCACCCCCGCCGCCCTGACCTTCGCCGGACTCCTCCGCGACGCCGCTGCGGCCCGGACCCTCTGACACCGAACCACGCCCACCGGTCATGGAACCGTCGCGCGGGCCCGCCGAACTCTCCGTCGTGGCCCTGGCCCGTGAACTCGCCTGCGGGCGAGGGCCGGGAGCGGCCATCAGGCGTTCGCCACCGCCGACGTCAGCCGTGCCGCACTCCGCAGCGAACGGGAAGCGGTCAAGGCGAGACAAAACTGTGGCTCTTCGCGGCAACCTTTTTCGGCCTCTCGGACCACTCAGCGTTGTCCGGCCAAGTGGTCCGGTCAGATGCAACAGCTGAAAGAGAGCACAGGCATGTCCCTGGAACGAGAGCACAGACATGTCCCCGGTCCACCCACGCGCGGTGGTCGTCCGAGGCATCGTGGTCGTCGGTTGCTCGCGCGTCGGGGACTCTGGGCGGGTCTCGCCATGGTGGTCGTGGCCGGCTCGGCTGTCGTGGTCAGCCAGGCTTCGGCGGACCAGAAAACCCTGGATCTGAAGAAGTGGTACGTGCTGGTCAACCGCAACAGCGGCAAAGTGTTGGACGACCGCGGCTCCGCCAAGAACGACGGCGCGGCGGTGGTGCAGTGGGCGCGCCACGGCGGGGCCAACCAGCAGTGGCAGTTCATCGACGCGGGTGACGGGTACTACCGGCTGAAGAACCGGACCTCCGGCAAGGTGCTGGACGACCTCGGCCGGTCGAAGACCGCGGGCTCCGCACTCGTGCAGTGGAAAGACCTGAACGGCAGGAATCAGCAGTTCAAGCTGGCCAAGTCGTCCAACGGATACGTGCGTTTGGTCAATCGCTTCAGTGGCATGGCTGTCGGTGTCCGCAACGCCGCCAAGGCCGACGGGGGCGGCGTCGTCCAGAACCGCGACCAAGGCGGCGCCGATCAGCAGTGGCAACTCGTCCCGGCCGGAAGTGTCGGCGGCGGCGGTACGCCCACCGCGCCGGCCGGCGGCGTTCCCGCAAGCCCGACTCCGAGCCACAATCAACCATCGCCTTCGCCTTCGTCGCCCGCGGGTGGCAGCGGTGGTTCGGCGAAGCGGTTCATGGGCAGTGACACCGTGCTCATCGGCGGCTCGATGTCCGACGCCTCGGCGGCCGCCGCACCGTTCGACGCGCGCTACGCCTATGTGCACAGCCAGCCCGCGCCCTCGTCGGACTACTACACGGCAGCGAAATGCCAGGACGGGTGGTCGGGCTGGTGGGGTTGCTGGAACGGCAGCACCACGGCGCCCGGCACGTACGTGACCTGGCGGGACGACGTGGCGGCCCATGCGACGTACAAGGGCAGCCCGCGGCCGCAGAAGATGCTCTGGACCTGGTACTCGTTGCGCGACCTCGGGGATGCGGCAGGCGAGGGCGACGGTCCGGGCGAGGTCAAGGCCATCAACCGGCTCGACCTGCTCACCCGCTACCTGAACGACTACCGTTTCTTCCTCCAGAAGATCGGCACGTCGCACGACGCGATCGACCTGGAGCCCGACTTCTGGGGCTTCGTCCGCTCGCTCGGCGATCCGCACCAGGTTCCCGCACAGGTCTCGGGCGCGAATCCGAAGGACTGCGGATCGCAGGAGAACAGCGCCGCCGGACTCGCCCAGTGCCTGATCTCGATGGCGCACAAGTACGCGCCGAACACCGCCGCGGGGATACACCTTTCCTGCTTCGACTGGGAGACCAACACGCAGGCGTGCGTCAAGGACTACGCGAGCTTCGGGGCGAAGAACGCCGACTTCCTGGCCACCGATGTGTCGGACCGCGACGCGGGCTGGTACGCGCAGTCGGCCCACGGCGGCAGTGACCACTTCTGGAACGACCAGAAGGCCGCCGCCGCGCTGAAGTTCTACAGGACGATGGCCGAGTCCGTGGGCAAGCCGGTGGTCCTGTGGCAGATCCCCTTGGGCAACATGGCGCAGAACAACACCCGCAACCACTACAAGGACGACAAGGTGGACTGGTTCTTCGCCCACATGGACCAGGTCGCGAACGCCCACGTCGCCGGCCTGTTCTTCGGTGCAGGGCAGGACGAACAGACCACGGTCGAGTCCGACGGCGGAAACCTGATCAACAAGACGATCGCCTATCACAACTCGGGTGGTACAGCGCTTAAGTAGCGGCGCAGCACTCACCACGAATGGCGCCCCCATCTCTTCGATGGGGGCGCCATTCGTCATCTTCGTCGGGCTGGAGACTCCGGGAGGCGGGTCAGCGCTTCAGGGTGAGGATGCCGGGGCGGTACGGCAGGTTGTCGTAGGAGGTGCTCGGCGGGGTGTTCGGGGTCTTGCCCTGGTAGAGGAACTGCAGGTTGCAGGGGTCGATGGTCATGGTCTGGTCGGGGTTGTTGCGGACCAGGTCGCCGTGGCTGATGTCGTTGGTCCAGGTGGCGCCGCTGTTGGCCTTGCCGGCGAAGGGGTTGGACTCGGTGGCGGCCTGTGGGGTCCACGGACCGTTCAGGCTGGTGGCGACGTTGGTCAGTGTGTAGGAGCCGTCGCTGTTCCGGTGGGCCTTCCAGTGCTGGTGGGCACCGCCGTTGGTGTCCCAGACCGTCAGCCTCGTCCCGTTGGCCGTCTGGTTGGCCGGCTCGTCCACCACCCGGCCGCTGGCGATGTTGGTCAGGGTGTAGGAGCTGTCGCTGTTCCGGGCCGCCCGCCACTGCTGGTTGGAGGCGCCGCCGGCGTCCCACACCTGGAGCGGGGTGCCGTTGTCGCTCTGTCCCGCGGGCTCGTCGAGAACGCGTCCGGCGGCCGCGTTGGAGAGCGTGTAGACGGTGCCGGAGGTGATGTCCCCGGCCTGTGTGCCGCCACTGCCGGTACTCCCGGTGCTGCCCAAGGCGGTGAGTACGGCGCTGTAGGCGGGCTTCCTGGTGCCGCCCGCGTCGAACAGCAGCGCGTTCTCACTGGTGCGCCAGGAGTCGCTGTCGCGGATGCCCCATACCGTGATGCCCGTGCAGCGAGCGACGTTCACGCACGCCTGGACGGCGTTGGTGTACGCGGTGGCGGACGCCTGGGCGATGTCGAGCTCCGTGACCTGGACGTCCACGGCGAGCGCGGCGAAGTTGGACAGGGTGGTCTGGAAGCTCGCCGGCGGGCCGCTGCTTGCGAAGTGGCTCTGGAAGCCGATGCAGTCGATGGGCACGCCGCGCGCCTTGAAGTCCTTGACCATCTTGTAGACGCCCTGGGTCTTGGCGTCGGACCAGTTCTCGATGTTGTAGTCGTTGTAGCAGAGCTTGGCGGAGGGGGCGGCGGTCCGGGCGGTACGGAAGGCCTCCTCGATGAAGCCGTCGCCCAGCACGTCCTAAAACACGGAGCTGCGGTGCCGGCCGCTGCCGCCGTCGGCGAAGGCCTCGTTGACCACGTCCCAGGCGTAGATCTTGCCCTTGTAGTGGGTCATCTCCTGGGTGATGTGGTTCTTCATCACCGTGCACAGGGTGCCGGCGTCGGTGATGGACTTGACCCAGCCCGGCAGTTGGGAGTGCCACACCAGGGTGTGGCCGCGCAGGCGCTGGCCGTGCGCGGAGGCGTGGCTGACGATCGAGTCGGCGGCGAAGGTGAACGACCCGCGGGAAGGCTCGATGGCGTCCCACTTCATCTCGTTCTCCGGGGTGATCATCTTGAACTCTCGGTCGAGAACGGCGGAGTACGTGGAGTCGCCGAGCCTGCCCGCGGCCACTGCCGTGCCGAAGTAACGGCCGCTGCCGGCCGCCGCGTCGGCGGCCGTGGCCGGTGCGGCGGCCTCCGGCGTGCGTGCGGCCAGGGCGACCAGTGGTACGGCGGCGCCCGCGGCGGCGAGGACCACGGAGGCGGCGATCACGCGGCGGATCGCCGGGCGGCGACGATGAGAGCGGTTCTGATCTGACAACGGCATGGCCTTCTGGCACAGCGGGACTTGATCCGGTCCCGGTCACCCGCCAGTTGCCGCCACGCCCACAAAGGTTGCCGCTCAGCGGCGTTCACCGTGTCGGGACGAACCCTCCCCGGACCGACGCGGAACCGCCCGAACCCCGCGCGCCGACGCGGTAGCCGTCGCCCGCGGCACTGTGCCCGCCCGCGCCGTTGTTGAACTGCGCGGCGAACTCATGGTTCCCCGCCGGCACGGTCAGGCCCGGCTTGAGGACCCAGCGGTAGACCAGCGCGCCGCCGACCTCCTGGACGGTGACGGTGAAGTCGTCACCCGGCAGGGTCTGCCAGGTCCCGGTGCTCTTCGCCCCGCCGGTCTGCACGATGCGGATCTCGACCGTGAGCGAGGTGAGCGGCTGGGTCGCCTTGAGGACGAGGTTGCTCTGGGTCCAGTAGACAGTGCTCTTCGGATCCAGCGAACCGGCCGACCACAGCGGCCCGTTCCGGCTCTCGTCGGCGGTCGGCGAGGGGCTGGTGGCCGAGGGAGTCGGGCGCGAGCTGCCCGGGCTGGTGACCGGGGGCGGCGCGACCGGGGTGGGGCGGGCCGATGTCGGGTGCGGGGAGCTGACGGTCGGGGACGGCGTGGCAGGCGTGGTCACGGTGGGCGTCGGCGGCGGGGTCGCGACGATGGCGGCGACGGCGAGGCCGCCGGTCGTCAGGATGCCGCCGGCGGCGAGCCCGGCGAGGGCGACCCTGGTCCCGGACCGTGCGAACGGTCGCGCGCGGTGACGGACGGCGGGGCCGGCCATGCCGCGTTCCACCCGGGCCAGCATCCGCGCGCGGTCGGGCCGGTGGGCCTCGGCGGCCTCGCGCAGCCGACGGTCGATCTCCTCGTTCACCGGTTCCTCCTCCCTGGCACCAGGTCCCCGGCCGCGTGTGCGCCCAGGAGCTTTTCCAGCTCGGCCATTCCCTTCGAGGTCTGGCTCTTCACCGTTCCGACCGAGATGCCCAGCGCTGCCGCCGTCTCTTTCTCCGACAGGTCCAGGGCGTGTCTCAGCACCACGCAGGCGCGCTTGCGGTACGGCAGCCGGGCGAGCGCCGCGCGGACATCCAGCACAGCCGCCGTGTCCGGCCCCTCCACCTTCTCCGGACCGCGGGACCGGAACCGTGTGATGCGGCGTCGCTCCCGGACTGTGCTGCGGATCCGTCCCCGCGCCAGGTTGGCCACCACACCGCGGGCGTAGGCGAGCGGGTGGTCGGCCTGCCGCAACCGGTCCCAACGCTGCCACAGGGCGACCAGGGCATCCGCCGCGAGGTCGTCCGCCGCGTCGGACTCGCCGGTCAGGAGGTGTGCCAGACGGGCGAGTTCGGCGTAGTGGCGTTCGAAGAATTCGTGGAACTCCGCGGACGCGTCATCGAGGACCATCCCCCGGTCGCCCTCTCCTTGCCATGACGTGCGCATTGGTTGCATATTCAACAACAATGGAGGACGCAGCCTAGCAGTGCCGGGCCCGGGATTCGAACGGCGGTCGCGCAAGGTTGCGGCGCGGCGTGCTTCGTTGCCGCCATGCCCGTCCATCCGGTTGTTCGACTCGACCTTCCGGCTCCCAGTTGCCATAGAGGGCGAGAAGGTTGCCGCCCCCGACGCTGTTTTCCCGGCGCCCGGCGGGCAGCACGGCGAAGGAGCCCTTCGCGTGTCCGGCACCGGCACGCCGGCTCTCGCCAAGGACAGCACCTTCACCCTGCGCTCCAGGCAGGAGCGTCGAGAATGGTCAAGGAACGCCAAGGGGCGGCAAAGGTGATTGACAGGGACGCCTCTCGGTGATTGTCTGCCGATGCAGAGTTTGAAACTTCAAGTTACTCCCTGGTTTCGCACGCATGAGACGTTTGGAGCGCACCATGCCCCTTACTGCCCCCACCACTCCCGCCCGCAGAGCCGCCGTCGCCTTCCTCGCCGCCGCCGCGGTCCTGGGCGCGACCGCCGTACCCGCCGTGGCGGCCCCGCACGGCCCGGCCGCCGGGCACACGGCGCACAGCCGGGGCGGCTACGGCGATGCCGCCCGCCTCGGCTACCAGAAGACCATCGCCATCACCGTCACCAAGAGGGTGTTCGAGCACGGTGACACCGCGGTCGTCGACCGCTACGTACGGCCCGACTACATCCAGCACAACCCGACCGCGGCCGACGGGGCGGCGGGCCTGAAGGCCCTGGCCACCTCGATCCACCAGCAGTTCCCCGACGCCCGCTACAACGTCAAGCGGGTCATCTCGCAGGGCGACCTCGTGATGCTCCACTCCAACGTGGTGCTGGTCCCGGGCACCAAGGGCGCGGCCGTCATCGACATCTTCCGCTTCCAGGGCGGGAAGATCGCCGAGCACTGGGACGTGATCCAGAACGTGCCGGACACCACGGCCAGCGGCAACGACATGTTCTCCACGCTGAGTTCGCCGCAGGTCTCGCAGCCCCTGGACCACCGGCTCACCCAGGCCAACGAGGCGCTGGTCGTCAAGGCCTTCGACGAGCTCATCGTCCACAAGGACCTGACCGCCCTCGACCGCTACTGGGACCCCGGCTACCTCCAGCACAACACGCAGATGCAGAGCGGCGTGCCCGCCGCGAAGGCCGGCCTCGGCGGTTACTTCGCCTCGGCACCGCAGCTGACGGTCACCCCGAAGCGGATCATCGCCGAGGGCGACCTGGTGGCCATCCACAGCGACTACGTCAACTATCCGGGAGACCGAGGCACGGCGATCCTGGACCTTTTCCGGGTGCGGAACGGCAAGATCGTCGAGCACTGGGACGTCATCCAGAACGTCCCGGAGACCTCCGCCAACGGCAACGGCATGTTCTAGAGGCCGGGGCCCCGCCCGTCGGCCCCGTGCCGGCCGGTCGGTGCGCACGGTGGCGAACACCGCCCGGGCGTGGGTGCCGTCGGCCGCCTCCCGGGCGCAGCCGACCCGGCCGGCCGCCGTCTCGGGGCGGATGCCGGGTGCGGTGGGGTCCAGGACGCGGCGCAGGCGCAGGACCCCGCCGTCCGCGGCGGCCAGGACGGTGCCCCGCTCGTCGGTGACCTTGACGGGCCGCGGCGGGGAGGGGGGAGCGGCGCCCGTGCAGGAACGGGTGACCTCGTGGTCGGGGGTGTCGGTGAGGCTCTGGGGCTGGGCCTGGACGCGGCCTCGATCAGTGCGAGGAGCTGGGCGTACGGCACCGGTCGTGACGGCCGTCGTAGGCCCAGCGGGGCTCAGGATGCCGGGACGCGGCTACCGCAGCGTGCTCGCCAAGATCGGTCCGCCGGCAGGACGCCGAACACCGCGTTCGGCCGCGGCGTTTCCGTAACGCCGTTCCGAGAAGCCCGTCGCTGACGGCATGCCCGCACCCGGCAACGGTCCGAGCGGTACACAGCCGTCCTCGACCGCTCCACCCCCACCGTCCGCGACCTGCCACATACCGGGCACTCCGCTTGCTCGCCACGCTGCATCGCGATGACTCGCTCACCGGTCTGCCGACGCCTTCGCCGCCATCGTCCACGGCAGCGGACCACCGCACTCCTGGCGATACCGCCGAGCCGTCCTGTCGGCCCCCGCCACCCAGATGATCCAGCCCGCACACACCTCACGGCCAGGGATCAAAAGCACCTGAGGAACCGTCATGCGGAGCCAGGGCAGGCTCTGGCGGCGGCCGTTCCCGCGACGGTGATCAGGATCAAGGACAGGAACTTACGCGTTCGCGTCGCGGAGCGTGCGCAGGATGCGCTCGAGGTGGCGGCGGTCCTCGGCTGAGAGTGGTCCGGCGAGGTGGTTGCGCAGGTGGGAGACGTGGGCGGTCAGTGCGTGGTCGAGCGCCTGACCGCCCTTGTCGGTCAGTACGGCGAGTGCGGCTCGTCGGTCGGCAGGATCGGGGTCGCGGCGGATGAGTCCTTCCTTTTCCATGCGGTCGGCGAGCCGGGTGAAGCCGCCCGAGCTGAAGGACACGGCCTCTGCCAGGTCCGTCATGCGGAGCTGGTGGCCGGGGGTGCGGCCCAGTCGCAGCAGCACTTCGAACCAGGTCTGCGGTATATCGAGATCGCGGTTCACCAGGGGCTTTATACGGCTGTGGGCCTCCACGAAGAGACCGAAGAGCGTCACGTCGTCATCGTTCAGCAGTTGTTCATTCACTCCTCAAGGATGACAGAAGGACAGGCATGGAAGAATCTGCCGTTGCAACAGTTGTTGCAGCAGATATATTGTCTGCGTCGGCAGATACTTCACCGTGTCCACCCCACAGATGTGGAGCCCACCCATGGGAAAGCGCGTCCTGGCCGCCTCCGGCGTCGCAGCTCCCATGGACGGCGTCCTCGCGTCCGGCCTGTCTGCGGCACCCACTTCGGCGGACGCCGCCACCTCCTCCACCGCCGAGCGGACCGGCTCAAGCGAGGAGGCCCGGTTGCGGGCGCTGTACCGGCAGGCCGTGGCCGAAGGCGGCCGGTACGTCGTCTTCACCGGCGGTGACAGGTCTGGGCAGGACGACTGCCTCAAGAACGCGTTCGCGAAGAAGCCGCGCCGCCCTCGACCGTTGCAGGGCCCGCCTGAGTCCCTGCATCGGCGATGTACACGGCGCCCAAGGCTGAACCCCTGCTCGACACGGGCTGCCTGCCTCGATCCGGTTCACGTCGTACACCTCGCCGCGAGGCGATTCCCCCGACCATCACCCTTCACCCGAGGAAGCACGCATGAGCACTCTCTCCTTCAAGATCCTCGACCTGGACTTCCCGGCCGGCAGCAAGAACAAGACCGCCACCCTTGTCACCGGTGAGAACGAGGCGTTGCTGGTGGACGCCGCCTTCACCCGCGCCGACGGCCACCGGCTGGCTGCCGAGATCCTCGACTCCGGCAAGACGCTGACCACCGTCTTCATCAGCCACGCCGACCCCGACTTCTACTTCGGCGCCGAGGTCATCGCCGACGCGTTCCCCGAGGCGAAGTTCGTCGCGACTCCGCTGGTCATCGAGCACATCGCGCACTCCTACGAGGGCAAGCTCAAGGCCTGGGCCGCCCTCGGCCCCAACCTCCCCACCCGGCTGGTCGACCTGGAGCCGCTGACCGGCGACCTCACCCTGGAAGGCCACCGCTTCGAGCTCAAGGGCGGCCCGGCCTCCCTGCCCGACCGCCACTACCTGTGGCAGGCCGCCTCCCGCGCCCTCCTCGGCGGTGTCCTGCTCTTCCAGCAGGAGCACGTCTGGGTCGCCGACACCCCCACCCCCGGCGACCGCGCCGCCTGGATCGACCTGCTCGACGAAATGACCGCCCTCGACCCGCAGTTGGTCGTCCCCGGCCACCGCCTGCCCGGCACCGCCGCCGACGCCTCCGCTATCACCGCCACCCGCGACTACCTGCTCGCCTTCGAGGAGGAGCTGGGCAAGGCGGCCGACGGCGCGGCACTCACCGAGGCGCTGGTGGCGCGCTATCCCGACAACGGCATGCTGATCGCCGCCCAGATCGGTGCGAAGGTCGCCAAGGGCGAGATGAAGTGGGGCTGACGATGAGCGAGTTCGCCACCTCCACCGCGCCCGCCGCCGTCGTACGCCGCCAGTACCTGGCCTCCGCGGCCGGGGATCTGGACGCCCTGCGCGCCACCCTCGCCCCCGACGTGGAGTGGACGGAGATGGCCGGCTTCCCGCTGGCCGGGACCTACCGCACCCCCGAGGGCGTCACCTCGAACGTCATGGAACAGCTCGGCAAGGAGTGGGACGGCTGGACCGCCCACGACGACACCTACGTCGTCGACGGCGAGAACGTCGTCGTCCTGGCCCGCTACACCGCGGCCAACAAGGCGACCGGGAGGCCGATCGATGTCCGGGTGGCGCATCACTTCGTCGTACGCGGCGGACTCATCGTCCGCTTCGAACAGTTCGTCGACACCGCGCTCGTCCGTGACGCCATGACCAACTAAAACCCCGCACTCGAAGGTCAGGAGAAGCCAGTGTCCGCTGCCGACAACAAGGCGCTTGTCATCGCGTTCTACGAGCAGGCGTTCAACGACTACCAGCCCGAGGCCGCCGCCACCGCGCACCTCGGCGAGAGCTACACCCAGCACAACCCCGAGGCGCAGGACGGACCGGGTGCCTTCGTCGGCTACGTTCACTGGCTGCGCGGGCAGTTCCCCGACCTGCGCCTGGACATCAAGAGGGCAGTCGCCGAAGGGGACTTGGTGGTCACCCACAGCAACCTGCACCTCAAGCCCGGCGACCGGGGCATGGCCGTCGCCGACTTCTGGCGCGTCGCCGACGGGAAGATCGTCGAGCACTGGGACGTGATCCAGGAGGTGCCCGAGAAGAGCGCCAACGACAACACCATGTTCTGACCCCACAGCAGCAGCACGGCACCTGTGCCGTACCCGGGCGCCGTGCTGCTGCGCTGCCGTGGTCCAGCCGCACCACACAGACAACCGAACAGAACAGAACCGTACATAACAGAACGGACAGAGAGGCTCCCCCCACCATGACCAGCCTTCCCAGCCGACGCGGCCTGCTTGCCACCGGAGCGGGCGCCGCTCTCGGTCTCGGTGTCGCCGCTGCCTCCGTCACCCCCGCTCAGGCCGCCACCGGCCAAGCCTCTGCGGGCCGCGTGGCAACGGGCGGCGCCGAGGAGAAGCGGACTCTTGACGAGCTCTACCAGGCAGCCCTCGCGGAGGGCGGCAAGCTCGTGCTCTACGCCGGCGGCGACGTCTCCAGCCAGGCGGACGGAATCCGCAACGGCTTCAAGAGCCAGTTCCCCGGCATCGACCTGACAGTGGCCGTCGACTACAGCAAGTACCACGACGTCCGCGTCGACAACCAGTTCGCCACCGACACCCTCATACCCGACGTCGTCCAGCTCCAGACCGTGCAGGACTTCGTGCGCTGGAAGGAGCAGGGCCGCCTGCTCGCCTACAAACCGGCCGGTTTCTCCAAGCTCTACGCCCCCTTCAAGGACCCGCACGGCGCGTGGGTCGCCGTCCAGGTCAGCGCCTTCAGCTACATGTACGGTCCCGCCGCGGTCGGCTCCGACATCCCCAGCGGTCCGCTCGACCTGGCCGACGCCCGCTGGAAGGGGAAGATCGCCTCCTCCTACCCGCACGACGACGACGCGGTCCTCTACCTCTACACCCTCTACGTGGAGAAGTACGGCTGGGACTGGCTGGCCCGACTGGCCACCCAGGACCTTCAGTTCGCCCGCGGCAGCTTCACCCCGAGCGCGGCCGTCACCAGCGGCCAGAAGGCCATCGGCATCGGCGGCTCCGGCGCGCCGCTGTCCACCGGGCCGGTCAAGTGGGTGCTGCCCGAGCAGGCGCCGTTCATGTCCTGGGGACAGCGGGCCGCGATCCTCAAGCAGGCCAAGAACCCCACCGCCGCCAAGCTGTACCTGAACTGGCGGCTCTCCGTCGAGCAGCAGAAGGCCGCCACCAACGGCTGGTCGGTCCGCACCGACGTCACCCCGCCGACCGGGCTCAAGCCCGTCTGGGAGTACCCCAACGGCAACCTCGACGGCTTCCCCCGCTTCATGGCCGACCGCGCGGCCATCGAGCGCTGGAAGCAGACCTTCGCCCTGTACTTCGGTGAGGTGAAGGGCGACCCGAGCCCCGGCTGGCTCGGACTGCACCCCGGAGCCTGACCGCCGACCGGCGCCGCCCGGCCCCGCACTCCCCGCGCGATGGGCCGGCGGCCCGGCAACTCCTGGCCGTCATACAGGCGACGAACACAATCAGCGACTCCGGCCCTGCCGACGCTCCTCCCCAGTACTCCAGTGCGGTTTCGTGATCGGGTGCGTTCTGCCAGCACGGAGACAAGCGGTTCACGGCGTGGGCGGCTCCATCTGCGGACCGACGCTCACCGCCTCGAAGAAACCCCAGCCGCACGGCGGCTGGGGTTTCTTCTTTCGTGGACTTTCACTGTGGGTCCGGGGCGACGCACTACGACGCCGCTGCGGACACTCGGGGCCGCAGGCTGTTGTGCCTGCGGCCCCGCCCGAGCATCGGGGTCAGGACGGGTCGCCGTACTGCAGACCGCGTCCGTTGGTGCCGATGTAGACGCGCCCGAAGGTGTCGGGGTCGCCGGTGATGACGCCGACGCTTCCGATGGCGCCCCACTGGTGGGCGTCGTCGTTGATGCGGAGCCAGGTGGCGCCCTTGTCGGTGGAGCGGAAGACTCCGGTGACGTCCTTGACGGTGCCGATCAGGTACAGGGCCTGGTAGTCGGCGCCCGGTGCGGCCTTGCCGAAGCCGAGGGCGGAGGCGGACTTCACCGTGCTGAGTGTGGTGAAGGTGCGGCCGCCGTCGGTGGAGTGCAGCAGCCCCCTGTCACCGGCGGCGATCCACAGGTCGCCGTTGAAGCCGGGGACGGCGGTGAGCCGGCCGGAGGGGAGGTTGGTGGCGCGGGGGGTGAAGGTCGCGCCGCCGTCGGTGCTGGCGTTGAGTGTGCCGTTGGTCAGTGCGTAGAAGGTGCCGGCCGAGGAGCGGTCGGCGACGACGACGGCGTCGGTGCCCAGGCCGCTGACCTTCGACCAGTGCGCTCCCTTGTCGGTCGAGCGGTAAGGGGCCTGACCTGATTCGGCCCAGACGATGGTGGAGCCGTCCGCCGAGAGGGCGACATGGCCGCTGTTCGCGCTGGGGACGGGTTCGGCCGTGAAGCCGTTCCAGGTGCTGCCGCCGTCGGTGGAGTAGGCGCCGTCCTGCGCGCCGCCGGTGCCGACACGGACCATCACCGAGGGGTTGGACTGGGCGAAGTCGATGTCGGTGCTGCTGCTCATCAGCGGGTTCTTCATCCGTCCGCCGGGCACCTCGGTCAGGGAGTCGTGGCGGAAGCCGCCCTGGTCGCCCATGGAGGTGATGACGGTGGCGCCGCCGGGCGGGGCGATCGCGTCTGCCAGCGAGGTCTCCTCCAGCCCGCGGGCCCCTGAGGCGGCCCAGTGGCTGGTGCCACCGCTGTCGGAGGCGCCCGCGTCCTTGCTGCGCCAGATGCCGTTGCCGGTGCCGTACAGCACGTGCCCGGAGTTGAAGGGGTCGATGGCCAGCGCGGTCATCCAGTGCCCGGTGTGGGTGCCGACGTACGGAGCGCCGGAGGCATCGCGCTGCGAGGCGTCGGCCAGCGCCTTCCAGGTCGTACCGCCGTCGGTGGTGCGGTAGATCTCGTCCTCGGGCCACCAGCGGTCGAGGGTGGTGACCATCACCGTGGAGGGCTCCTGCGGGTCGACGGCCAAACCGGAGAACCCGTAACTGCCCTGCGAGGGAGAGATGTTCTTCCACGCGCCGTTGGTCGCGGTGTACTTCCACACCGAGCCCGCCGTCGCGTCCATGGGGCCGATGCTGTTGCTGTAGGACAGGTACAGCGACCCGTCACCGGAGACCACACCGTGCTGCGGCATCTGGCCGGTGGGCTGCCCGGAAACGGCCTGCCAGCTGCTGCCGCCGTCGGTCGAACGGTACAAAGGCGTGGACTTGTCGTTGACGCCGACGTACACCGTGTTGCTGCCGGCCTGGCCGTACGTCACGAAGGAGATGCCCGCGCCGCTGCCCGCCCCGTCCTTGACGGGGAACGACGAGACCTGACGCCACGTCACCCCGTAGTCGGTGCTGCGCCACAGGCCGTTCTTGCGAGTGCCCAGCAGCAGGGTGCCGTGGTCCGCGGGGTCGATCACGAGCCGCTCGCCCGCCCCCCGGCCGGGTTCGTTGCCACCCACCTTGAACGGCAGATCGGTGCGCTGGAAGGTACGGCCCCGGTCGGTCGAGCGCAGGATCGCGCCGTTGCCCGCCCACTCGTTGGTGTAGGTGCCCGTCGCGAGGTAGAGCCGGCTGGGGTCGACGGAGTCGGTGGCCAGCGAGTCGATGCCCAGCAGGTTCCAGTCCTTCTCACCGAGCCAGTCGGTCAGCGGGATCCACTGCTCCGCCCCGGTGTCCCAGCGGTAGGCGCCGCCCATGTCGGTGCGCGCGTACAGCAGGCCCTTCTCCTTCTGGTTGAACACCAGTCCGGTGACGTAACCGCCGCCCACCACCTGGGCGTTCTTCCACGCATACGGTCCGGACGCAGGCTTGGCGTCCGCGCTGCCGGCTCCGCCCGCCAGGGGGTCGGCCATCTTCACCAGCTTCCACTGCTGGTTGGTGCTTCCCAGGCCGGGAAACTGGATGACTGCCGCCCCGTTGGCCGAGGAGCCTCCGGAGACGTCCAGGACCTGGCCGCTCCTGCGTGAGGTGACGGTGACGGCGTCGGAACCGCTCACCTCCTCGATCTTCCATTCCTGGGCGGTGGAGGAGCTGTCGGTCTGCTGCTCGGCGGCAGCTCCCTTGACGGTCGAATCGCCCGTTATCCCCAGCACCTTGCCGCTGTTGCGGTTCACCAGCTCGTAGTAGCCGTCCCCAGCGGACTTCAGCTCCCACTGCTGGTTGGCGGTGTGCTGGTCGGTCCACTGCTGCATCCGGGTGCCGTCGGCGGTGGAGAAGCCGTTGACGTCCAGCACCTTGCCGCTGCGCACGGAAACCAGCTCGTAGTAGGCACTGCCGTCGACCGTCGCGGCCTGTGAGTCCTCCTGTACGAACAGGAGGTACGGCACGACGGCGAGGGGCGCGCCGAGCAGCACAGCGGTGGCAGTCCAGCGACGGCGGTGACGCCCGCGGCGCTCGCCGTGCGTGGGGTTCTTCATGGGGAGGTGCTCTCCTTGCATACCGTTCACGGAGGAAAAGCGGATCGCGGCCACCGGGACTGGCCGGATCCGACTCCTTGTGGTCACAGGCACCGCAAAGGTTGCCGCGAGCCGGAAACTCTTCACTGTCTGACGCTGTCGGGGATGCTTCAGCGGGACTGAGCTGTAGAACCGTCTCCTCGGTCCAGCACAGTTGTCGCGCGCTACATAGCGTCCACGCACACCCCATGCGTCCTTCGGGCCGTTTCCTGTACGGGCCGTTTCCCCCGCACACGGCCGGGCGGAAGCCCGTGCTCCAAGGTCGCGCAGCAAACTGATCGCCTGTCGCCATCGCAGGGCACGCATGCCCCACTTAGCGAGAATTCCATGGCCACCCGAAGGGGAAATTCCCCAGCCGTAGGCCTGACCCTGGATTCGCCTTGGAGCCGCCTTCGGGATCCGAACCCGAGACCTACGCATTACGAGCACGGGGGCTCACGGAAGCGATCGGAGGCCTGCACGAACACCAACGACCCGACGCCCGCAGGTACGTCACGTATCGTCGGACACTTCGCAGGGAGCCCTCGGCAAGAAGTCCCCGAAAAGTCCCCGACATGGCTCAAGACGAACCCGCTCATGACAAATGCGCAGGTCAAACGCGTGATCAACAGTCGCCGACATGTCCGTGAAGTACAAGGAGACGGCTCGGGGCGGGCTTGCGGTGAACATCATCGAGTGCTGAGGGGGTGGGGGGCCTGAGCAGCGCGTTGTTGTCTTTCGGCGCCGGCAGAGCCCCCCAAAAAAAAGCATCCGGATCTGCTCGCCGTGTGCACGCGGGCCCCGCGTGCCGTCGTGTGCGGTGGGTCCGCCCTGGCCCTGCATGAGCTCATCGACGACATCCTCGCGGCGGTACACGCCGTCCGCGGCGCCATCGACGCGATGCGCCGGGGCGACGCCGTGGCGCCGTGAACTCCAGCATGCCGCAAGCGAGTTGGATGCTCTCTCCGTCATCCGCCCCGCCGTTGGGGCGGTGCTTGCCTGACGGCCAACCCCATACGCGACAGCACCGTCGGCCGCGTCCACCACGACCTGCGCGACCTGGCCCGCCGCACCGGCCGGTCCACGCGACGAGGACGACTACCACGGTCTGCGCCTGTCGATGGCCGCCACCGGCGCCCGGACCCGGCTTCCACACCTACTACGTGCTGGCGGGGGCGACGACGCCCGCATCCACGGTGGGGCCCGTCTACCCGCTGTGACCGGACCGCGGAAAACCCTCGCGACGGCGTCCGCCGATACCGCGAAGCGCGTGTCACATCGGCTCGCCCCGCGCGGTCTACCTGGTGACGGACAACGAAGCAGAGGGAATCATGCGACAGATCCTGATCGTCGGCGGCGGCTACGCGGGCTTCTACACCGCGTGGGGCCTGCAGAAGAAGCTGCGTCCGGACGAGGCGGAGGTCACGGTCGTCGACCCGCGCCCGTACATGACCTATCAGCCGTTCCTGCCCGAGGTGGCGGCCGGTTCGGTGGAGGCACGGCACGCCGTCGTCTCGCTGCGGCGCCATCTGGGCCGCACCCGGCTGATCGCGGGAACCGTGACCGAGATCCGGAACGCGGACCGTACGGTGACCGTCCGCCCGGTGCGCGGAGACGCCTACGAGCTGCGCTACGACATCCTCGTGGTCACCGCCGGTGCCGTGACCCGCACCTTCCCCGTCCCCGGACTCGCGGAGCGGGCCATCGGCCTCAAGCACGTGGAGGAGGCCGTGGCGATCCGGGACCGGCTGATGACCGCGTTCGACCAGGCCACGTCGCTGCCGCCCGGCCCCGAGCGGCGCAAGCTGCTCACCGTGACGTTCGTCGGGGGCGGGTTCTCCGGCGTCGAGGGCTTCGGCGAACTGCTGTCGCTGGCGACCGCGATGCTCAGGTCGTATCCCGAACTGACCGCCGACGACCTCTCCTTCCACCTGGTCGAGGCCCGCGGTCGCATCCTGCCCGAGGTGAGCGACAAGCCGGGTGCGTGGGTGGTGCGCCACCTGGAACGCCGTGGCGCGCAAGTCCACCTCAACACGCAGTTGCTGTCCGCCGAGGACGGTCATGTCGTCCTCTCCGACGGCCAGGAGTACGACTCGACCCTGATCGTGTGGGCCGCAGGCAACGCCCCGAACCCGGTCGTGCACAACCACACGGACCTGCCGGTCGACGAGCGCGGCCTGCTCCTGGTCCGTCCCGACCTGCGCGTGGGCACGGACAGCGCACCGGTGCAGGACGTGTGGGCGGCCGGGGACGACGCGACCATCCCCGACCTGGCCTCGCCGGTGCCGGGCGCCCGCACGGTGCCGAACGCCCAGCACGCCGTACGACAGGGCAGGCTCCTGGCGAAGAACCTCGTGGCCGACCTGCGCGGGCGGCGCGTGCGGAACTACCGCCACAGCACCCTGGGCGTGGTGGCGACGCTGGGGCTCGGGCGGGGCATCTTCCAGTACAAGGGCATCGTCATCAAGGGCTTCCCGGCCTGGCTGATGCACCGGGGCTATCACGTGCTGGCGGTGCCCAGTTGGGAGCGGAAGATCCGCGTGCTGGCGGTCTGGCTCACGGCCGCCCTGACCGGCCGGGACCTCGTCTCCCTCGCCTCCGTGCAGCACCCGCGCGACGCCTTCGTCACGAACGGGCGCGCGCAGGGCCCGGGCACCGACCGGACGAAGGAGGGGAGCACGGCATGACGACGCGGGGTCCCCGTTCCCGTCGGGGGTACGCCATGACCGCACGCGAGGAGGCCGCTCGCGGGCTGCCCGACATCGAGGGCTTCCTGTACGAGGAGGCCCACCTGGGAGCGACGCGCCGCCGCGTGGCCGGCCTCGCCACGCGTGTGGAGGGGCTCACCGCCGCGCAGAAGCGGGACATCGGCACGTGGTACGTCGACGAGCAGCGACGCGTCGCCCGCATGGTGACCGACCACATCGCCGAGCGCGTCGCCGAGCAGGTCGCCGCGCTGGAGGCGCAGCACCGGGTCCGGATCCGGCACTGGCTGCGGGGCACCCTCGTCTCCATGGCCCTCATCACCCTGGCGATGAGCGCCTGCGTGGCGGTGATCCTGGGCTCGTCACGCTGACCGCCGGGTGTGGACCCTCACCGGCCGCCACCGCCGTGGGTGCGGGGCCGGTTCCAGGAGCGGAGTTCGTCGGGGTTGAGCACGACCCAGAACTGTGCGACCCGGTCGTTCGCCACGTCGATCCTGATGACGGCGGCGACCTGATGGCCGTAGCGGGCGACCAGGCCGGTGCGGCCGTTGACGGAGTGGGTGGTCAGGGTCGTGTGCGGGCGTCGGGGCAGGAGCCTCAGCAGGCTGTCGGCGACCGGCCGGGCGCCGTGGACCGGTCCGGTCAGGGCGCGTATCCTGCCGCCGCCGTCGAAGACCGCCGTGACGTCCGGGCACACCAACGACGCGAGCAATTCGCCGTCCTCGGTGACGCAGGCCCGGCACACGGCACGGACCACACCGTCGTGCTGCCGCGGTGTGGTCGCGCGGGTGCGCTCCAACTCCAGCCACCGCCTTGCCCGTTCGGCGAGTACGGCAAGGTCGGGCTCCGTGCGGGGGTCGGCGCCCTCCCCCACGTCCGACGGCTGTCCGTACCCCGGCAGGCCCAGGCAGATCCCGCCCACCGTCCTCGCCGGCCAGGACCGGGGAACGGCGCCCTCGGCCATACCCCGTGAGACCGGGGACCCCCGGACCTTGTGACACGGGTCGCGGCGACCGCGTGTCACACCTGCGGCGGCCGCCCGGTCTTAAAGGCAGGGCAGCACCGCGCTCTTCCTTGACCGCCGAACGAGGTGACCATGCAGGATCTCGAAGGGGACCGAAAGGCCGTACGGACAAAGGGCGAAAGAGTGGCCGACTGGGCCGACGGACGTCTGGGTGTCCGCCGCCTGATCCGCGCAAAGACGCGACGGGTCTTTCCGGACCACTGGTCGTTCCTGCTCGGGGAGATCTGCCTCTACAGCTTCGTCATTCTCCTCGTCACGGGTGTCTATCTGACCTTCTACTTCCACCCGTCGATGAACGAGGTGCGGTACGACGGCAGTTACGCACCGCTGCGCGGCCAGATGATGTCGGAGGCGTACGCCTCGACCCTGCGCATCTCCTTCGACGTCCGCGGCGGTCTGCTGATCCGGCAGGCCCACCACTGGTCGGCGTTGATCTTCGTGGCCTCCCTGCTCGCGCACATGATGCGGGTGTTCTTCACGGGCGCCTTCCGCAAGCCGCGCGAGGTCAACTGGCTCTTCGGATTCCTGCTGTTGGTCCTCGCCATGTTCGCGGGCCTCACCGGATACGACCTCCCGGACGATCTGCTCTCCGGCACCGGCCTCGCCGTCGTCAACGGAACGATCCTGTCCATCCCCGTCGTCGGGACGTACGTGTCGATGTTCCTCTTCGGGGGCGAGTTCCCGGGCCACGATCTGGTGGCGCGCTTCAACACCATCCATGTGCTGATCATCCCCGCCCTCATGGTGGGACTCCTGATCGCGCATCTGGCCCTGGTGCTCCACCACGGGCACACCCAGTACCCGGGCCGAGGACGCACCAACAGCAACATCGTGGGGGTGTCGGCCAAGGTACGGGCCGTCAAGTCCGCCGGGTATTTCCTGCTGGTGACCGGCGCCGTCCTGGTCATCGCCGCGGTCGCGCAGATCAACCCCGTCTGGCAGTACGGGCCTTACCGCGCCGACCAGGTCTCGGCCGGCTCGCAACCCGACTGGTACATGGGCGTGGCCGACGGACTGCTGCGGGTGATGCCCGGCTGGGAGATCAGCCTCTGGGGTCACACCCTCACGCTCGACAATCTGATTCCGCTGACCGCGGGCGTCGGTTTCTTCCTCGCCCTGGGCGTCTACCCGTTCATCGAGGCCTGGGTGACCCGGGACGCGCGCGAGCAGAACCTGCTGGACCGACCCCGAAATCGGCCCGTACGCACGGCACTTGGCGTCTCCTGGCTCAGTTTCTACGCCGTGGCCCTGATCGGCGCCGGGAACGACATCATCGCCGTCCGACTCCATGTCTCGGTCGAGTCGGTGACATGGGCCGTCCGCATCGGTCTGTTCGTCGTGCCGGTCGCGGCGTACTCCCTGACGAAGCGATGGGCGCTCGGACTTCAGCGCGGCGACCGCGAGAAAGTACTCCACGGACGCGAGACCGGGATCGTCAAACGCCTGCCCGACGGAGAGTTCGTCGAGGTCCACGAGCCGCTCGACCAGGAACAGTTGCACCTTCTCACCCAGCACGAGCAGTACCGCCCGATCGACCCCGGCACCCGGAATCTGCGCGCCCGGCTCAGCGAGCGCCTCTACGGCGAGAACGCGCAGATCACCAAACCCACGGCGCGGGAGTTCGAGGGCAGGGAAATACCGGCCGAAGAAGTGCACCGGTGACCAAGTCCGTTGCAGAGACGGGCAGTTGAGCGCATGTCGAGCAGATGAGGAGATGGACGGTCTTGGACGTCTACGAGGCGGTCACGAGCCGGCGGGCGGTACGCGGGTTCACCGAAAGGGAGGTCCCGAGGGACGTGCTGGAGCGCGTGCTGTCCGCCGCGGCCCGGGCGCCGTCCGGGTCGAACATCCAGCCGTGGCGCGCCTACGTGGTGAGCGGCGAGCCGCTGGCCGAGATCAAGAAGCGCGCCGGCGAGCGCCTGGCCACGGGTGACCCCTGGGACGAACCGGAGTACGAGCAGTACCCGCCGACGCTCAAGTCCCCCTACCGCGAACGCCGTTCCGCCTTCGGCGAGCAGCGCTACGGCGCGCTCGGCATCCCGCGCGAGGACATCGAGGCGCGCCAGCGGGCCGCCTCCGCGAACTGGGACTGCTTCGGTGCGCCGACCGCCCTGTTCTGCTACATCGACCGCGATCTGGGCCCCGCCCAGTGGTCCGACACCGGCATGTTCCTGCAGACCGTCATGCTGTTATTACGCGCCGAAGGACTGCACAGTTGCCCGCAGATGGCCTGGGCGAAGTTCCGCGGGAGCGTCGCGGAGTTCCTGTCGCCCCCGGACGAACTCACGCTGTTCTGCGGCATGTCGATCGGGTACGAGGACGTCACGGTCGACAACTCCCGTACGGGCAGGGCTCCTCTCACGGAGACGGTCACGTTCGTCGACTGCTAGCACCGCGATCGTGCTGCCGAAACAGCTCCGGGTGGCCCTTTCGAAGGAAAGGGCCACCCGGAACGGTCACTCTCTACTGATCCCTACTTCTGCTGGGCGAGCCAGTCGGCGAACCGCGTCCCGGCGATCTGCGCGTCCGGTCCCGGCAGGAGCGTGTCGTCCTGCAGCTCGGCGCCCCAGTACGTCGCTTGGGGGTCGGTGACGATCTTGCGGGGGTCGTCCTGGGCGCTGAGTCCCATCCGGATGAACTCCTCCAGCCGGAACGCCTCGGGACCGGCGACCTCCGCCACGCCGCCCACCGGGTCGCCGAGCGCGGCGCGGACGACGGCCGCGGCCACGTCGTCGGAGACGATGGGCTGGATCCTCGCGTCGGGCAGGTGCACGGTGTCGCCCTGGGTGACCCCGTCGGCGAGTCCCTTCGCGAACTCGAAGAACTGGGTGGCGTGGACGATGGAGTAGGGGTTGCCGGACGCCTTGATCAGGTCTTCCTGGGCCTGCTTGGCGCGGAAGTACCCGCTCCCCAGGAGGCGTTCGGTGCCGACCACGGACAGGGCCACGTGGTGCGCGACGCCCTCCTCGGTCTCCGCCTTCAGCAGGTTGCCCGTCGAGGCGCGGAAGAAGTCCATGACCGCCTGGTCCTCGAACGAGGGCGAGTTCGACACGTCGACGACCACCGACGCGCCCTTCAGGACCTCGGCCAGTCCCTCGCCCGTCAGCGTGTTCACGCCGGTGCTGGGCGCCGCCGCGACCGCCTCGTGCCCGAGCTCGCCGAGCCCGGCGACCACCTTCGAGCCGATGAGCCCGGTTCCACCGATCACTACGACCTTCATGACGGACTTCCTTTCGGGTGTTCCTGATGCCTGTACCTACTGAAGACCGGGCACGCGCTCTGTCTGTGACACCTCCCGTCGGACTTCTGTGGGACGTCTATTCGACGAGCTTCCCCGCGGTCGAGACGTCCGTCATCAGGGCGGATATCTCGTCGGGGACGGCCGGGATGTCCTCGCGGGTGACGCCCGCGGTCGGGGACCAGACGAGGTTCACCCGCAGCGCGGGGTCCTGGCCGGGGTAGTCGCTGCGGTTGTGGCAGCCCCGCGTCTCGCGCCGCTCCAGCGCCGATTCCAGGGTGGCCCGGGCCGCGAACGCGGCCGACTTGAGGTCGAAGGCGTGCGCCAGATCCTGGTAGCCCGCGATGTCCGGGTGGATGCCGACGGCCTCCATGCGCTTCTCGATCACCGCGAGTTCCGCGAGTCCGGCGAGCAGGCCGTCCTCGTCGCGTACGACGCCGGCGTGCTCGGTCATGGTGTCGCGGATGGCGCGTTGCAGGGCGCGTACGTTCTCGGGCCCGTCGGCGGCGAGGAGTCCGTCGAGCTCAGCGCGGGCCTCCGCGACGGCGGACGCCGAGCGCGGCTGCGCCGTGAGGGACTGCGAGTACGCGGCGGCGGCCCGGCCGGTGAGGCGGCCGAAGACCAGCAGTTCGATGAGGCTGTTGCCGCCGAGCCGGTTGGCGCCGTGCAGTCCGCTCGACGCCTCGCCGATCGCGTACAGGCCGCGTACGTCGGTGCTGTGGTCCTCGGGGCGCACCCACACACCGCCCATCGAGTAGTGCGCGGTGGGCGCGATCTCGATCGGCTCGCGGGTGATGTCCAGCATCTGGAGGTCCATCAGGGTCTGGTAGACGCGGGGCAGCCGCGTCATGATCGTCTGCCGGGGCAGGTGGGAGACGTCGAGCCAGACCCCGCCGCCTGCCGTGCCGCGCCCTTCCTTGATCTCCGTGTACGCGGCCAGGGCCACCCGGTCGCGGGTGGACAGTTCCATGCGCTCGGGGTCGTAGCGGGACATGAAGCGTTCCCCGAGCGCGTTGCGCAGGATGCCGCCCTCGCCGCGGGCGGCCTCGCTGACCAGGGTGCCGGCTGCGCTCTCCGGTTCGATGATGCCGGAGGGGTGGAACTGCACCAGCTCGGCGTCGCGCAGCCTGGCCCCGGCCTCCACGGCCAGCCGGAAGGAGTCCCCGGTGTTCTCGTCGCGCCGCGAGGAGGTGCGCCGCCAGATGCGGGTGTGACCGCCGGCTGCCAGGACGACCGCGTCGGCGTGGATGACGTAGCGCCGTCCGCTCCTGAGGTCGAAGCCGTACGCGCCGAACACGGCGCCCTCGTGCACCAGCAGCCGGGTGATGTACACGCCCTCCAGCACCGGGATGTCCAGTTGTTCGGCACGGCGGATGAGGGTGCGCTGGATCTCCAGGCCGGTGTAGTCACCGGCGAACGCGGTCCTGCGGAAGGTGTGCGCGCCGAAGAAACGCTGCGAGATCCGGCCGTCCTCCTCCCGGGCGAAAGCCATGCCGTAGCGCTCCAGGTCCTCGATGCCCCGGGCGGCGCCCTGGGTGACGATCTCCACGGTGCGGGGATCGGCGAGGAGGTAGCTCTCCTTGAGGGTGTCGGCGGCGTGCTGCTGCCAGCTGTCCTCGGGGTCCATGGTGGCGAGCGCCGCGTTGATGCCGCCGGCCGCCAGCGCCGTATGGGCGTCGTCCTTGGGACGCTTGCCGACGGCGAGGACGTCGACACCGGCCTCGGCCAGTTCGACGGCCGCCCGCAGGCCGGCCCCTCCGGTGCCGATCACCAGCACCATGGTGGCAAGACGTTGTTCGGTGACAGCCACGGTCCACTCCGATCACTGGGGTCTTCACCCCCTACGACCGGGCGGCCCCGCGATCTGTGACAGCTCAGGACGTGGCGCCGCCGTCCAGAGAGGCCACGTAGGGTGCCAGCTTCTCCGGGTTCATGACCCACATGGCCCGCTCGACACCACGCTCCGAGATGTCGAGGGTGAGCACCAGCACCGGCGTCCCCCCGGCCGTGACGAGGGCGGCCGGCCCGCCGTTGGCCTCGACCCAGCGGATCTCCTTGCCCGGCCAGAAACGCGGCGCGAAAGCGGCCAGGTAGCGGGAGACGTGCACCAGCCCGACGACCGGGATCCTGGACGCCCCACGCAGCCCGTTCCCGTCGGTGTAACTGACCACGTCCTCCGCGAGAATGCCTTCGAGCACGGCCAGATCACCGGTCTGCGCCGCCGCGAGGAACACCTCCATCAGCCGTCGGTGCTCGACCGCGTCGACAGGCTTGCGACGCTCCGACGCGAGGTGCCGGCGCGCACGGCTCACCAACTGGCGCGTGTTGGTCTCGCTCGTCTCCAGCATGTCCGCGATCTGCCGGTACGGATAGTCGAAAGCCTCCCGCAGCACATACGCGGCCCGTTCCACCGGGTTGAGCCGCTCCAGCAGGAGAAGCACCGCCGTGTCGAGCGCCTCCGCCCGCTCGGCACCCAACTGCGGATCCGCGCGCGTGTCGACCGGCTCCGGCAGCCACGGCCCGATGTACGACTCGCGGCGCACCCTCGCGGACTGCGCGACATTGAGCGCGAGGCGGGCGGTGACAGTGGCGAGGAACGCCTTCGGCTCCCGGACCACACCACGATCGGCGCGCTGCCACCGCAGCCACGCCTCCTGGACCACGTCCTCGGCCTCCGTGACACTGCCGAGCACACGGTAGGCGATACCGAAGAGCTGGGGACGCACCGCCAGAAACACATCCGTCGCCTCGCCGAGGGAGCCCGTGCCGTCCCCGATACCCATGCGTGCCGCCTTCGTTCCGACCCGGTTCGCGCAAGCCCCTGCCCATGCTACGGCGGGCGTGCGCGGCCCGGCGGCGCAGGTCAAGACGCTGAAGGTCGTACGGCCGGTCAGGTACCGGTCTTCGCCTCGCGGGCGACGGCCGCAGGGTCGACGTCGAGTTCGGCGACGAGGCCGCGCACGATGGGCCCGTACTGCGGGTGGGCGAGCGCGAACGCCATCTGGGCGACCAGGTAGTCGGCCGGATTGCCGGTGTCGTACCAGCGGCCCTGGATGACCTGTCCGTACACCGCGCGGGAGGCGGCGTAGGCGTTGATGGCGTCGGTCAGATAGACCTCGCCGGTCCTGAGTTCGTACCAGCGGCGGGTCTGCTCGCGCAGTTCGTCGATGATTCCGGGCGTGACGACATAGCCGCCGATGGCCGCGTACGCCGACGGCGCGGCGGCGGGCTCGGGCTTCTCGACCAGACCGGTGATGCGCAGCTGACCGTCCCCGAGGTCCTCCTTGACCACGGGCACGCCGTAGCGCTGGGAGTCGACGGGGTCCATCGGCATGAGGGCCAGCACCGGGCAGCCGGTCTGCTCGTAGGCGCGGATCAGCTGCTGGGCACGCGGGACCTCGGCGACGAAGACGTCGTCCGGCCACAGCACGAGCACCGGTTCGTCGCCGAAGGACCGGGCCGCGTTCAGTACGGGGGTGCCGTTGCCGTAGGGACCATACTGGTCGAGGTACGTGATGTGACCCTGTCGGGCCAGCTCCGCGACCTCCTCCACGGCGTCCGCGTAGGCCGTCTTGCCGTCCTCGCGGAGCTGTTCGACGAGGGCGGGGTTGGGGCGGAAGTGCTCCTGGATCAGGGACTTGCCGCCCGAGACGACGATGGTGATGTCGGTGATGCCGGAGTCCACCAGTTCGCGGACGGTGTGCTCGATGACCGGCTTGTCACCGACCGGCAGCATCTCCTTCGGCGTCGCCTTCGTCAGGGGCAGCAGCCGGGAGCCGAGCCCGGCGGCGGGAATCACGGCCCTGCGAATCGTGGGGGACATCGCGTCTCTCTCCGGTCGAGGCTCATACGTCGTAGTCGTATGTCATACGTCGTCGTACCGGAGGGCACGACGTGCCGACGCTACCAACGCCCACCGCCGAGGTCGGTTCACCGGACGTCGACGTAGTCGGTGACCTGGGCGCTCTTCAGGTACCGGTCTCCGGTCTGGCGGCTGAGGGCGAGGGCCCAGGTGCCGTCCTGTCCGGCGGTCTCCATGCCGATGAGGTGGCCGTGCCTGTCGGAGCCCAGTTCGGTGACGTAGTGGTACTTGGTGGAGCCGCGAGGCTTGAAGTAGAGGGTGGGGGCACCGCCGGCGAGCGGTTTCCAGGCGGTGCCGTTCTTGTACTGGAGCGTGCCGGCGAAACTGAACGGCTGGTTCTTGCGGACCTTGTCGGGGGTGGCGTGGAAGCCGGTGATACGGGTGGCGTAGCGGACCAGGTGCACGGGCTTGGTGGTGTTGGTCTCCAGGTCCGGGTTGCCGTCGAAGCGGGCGCGCCAGAAGGCGTCGGTGGTCTTCGTGGTGAGGGTGCGGGCGAAGTCCTCCTCGAACAGGGGCTTGTTGTAACGGAGCTTGATGGGGATGGTGGTGGCGTTCTTCCAGCCGCTCTTGCCGTCCTTGGAGTACTGAAGGGTGACCGTGGGCTTGGCCGGCCAGTGCGCGTGTGCGTCCTCGTAGTAGACGTAGCCGGAGACCTTGAGGGACGAGGTGTCGGTGAGCTCCGCGGTCGCGTCGATGTGGGTGGTGTACGCGACGTGGAGGCTGAAGGGTTCGGTCGCGAACTGCTGGAAGGGCAAGTCCGTGGTGCCGAGCATGAGTTGGGCGGTCGGAGCGGCGTTGTCGGAGGACACGCGCAGCGTGTATGCGCCCTGGCTGTCGGTGGTCGTCAGACCGGCGACGAAGTCCGAACCGGTGGGTGTGGTGCCGAAGAGCCCGACGCTGGTGTGCGGCAGCGGCTGCCAGCCCGAGGCGGTCTGGATCTCGGCGCGGCCGGTGACGGTGCCGGTGGCGCCCTGCCTCAGGTTCAGGGCGTGCGTGCTCGCGGTGAAACGGACCGGTGCCTGCGTGGTGCGCAGATGCTGCTGGGGGCTCGACAGGTCGATCGCGCCCGGGTAGTTGACGGAGGCCCCGGGTGTGGCGGTCAGGTCGACGGACGTCCTGGTGGGGACGAAGGCGGCGGTGAAACGACCGTCGGCCGTGGTGGTCGCGGTCACCCGACCCCGCCCGGTCTCGATGTCGACGGGTACGCCGGCGGCGGGCGTGGAGGTGTCCGGGTGGCGGGGGTCCGTGGCGAGGGCGGTGCCGCTGACGGAGACCTGCTGGTGGAGGTAGTCCGGCACGGCGGGGGTGGCGGTCAGGCCGGGGATCGTGATGAGGGTCTGATACCGCAGTGCGTGTGGGGAGACCGCACCGGTGACGGTGGCTCCGGAGGCGTCCTCGATGTCGACGGTCACCCGGTAGTCGCCGAGATCGGCCAGGTGGACCGGCGCCCGCCAGGTGCCTGAGCTCGCGTCCTCTCCGGTGTACTGGGTGAAGTCCTCGGTCGATCCGGCCTCCGGCTCCCCCGCCGGTGCGTCCACCGGATAGAAGTGCGCCGTGATGTGGGTGAGGGGGCTGGTGGAGTGTGCGGTCACGAAGACCAGCCCCGGCTCGTACCAGCCGTCCGCGTCGGACAGGACGGGACCACCGGAGGCGTTGTCCGCCCGGGCCGGGGACAGGCCGCCCGTGAAGAGGGTGGCGGACAGGGCGGTTGCGGTGGCTGCCACCAGCAGGGTGCTGCGTCTCACGATGGTCCCCCAGGGAATCGACCGGCTTCGAGCATGAACTCGAGGATCGAGAACTCTAGTTCCGTGCTCCGACAGGGCAGCGGCCGGGTTCCTCATGGACGGCGTCGCGCAGCCCGCCGGACAGTTCGGCGCCGCCCCACGGCTCGCGGGCCGGCAACGTCTCGATCCCGTACGGGAGTTCCGCCATCGCCTCCCGCAGACCTACGGCTTCCAGCGCGAGGGATTGCCGGACCGCTCGCCCCACAACCCCGGCCCACCAGCCCCGGACACCCCAGAACCGTCCCGGTGGCGCGGGGGATTGGCCACCGGGACGGTGAACGTGGCGGGCCTCTCAGCCGCGCGGTGTCGTCAGGCCGGCGCGCCGACCGCGAGGTCCGACGCGTCGTCGGGGCGTACCTCGCCGTCCTCGTCGATGTCCGGCGGGATCGTCGACAGGGCGCTGGCGTGCAGGTCCTTCGTGCGCAGCATCGTGAAGCCGATGATCGCGGCGACGAAGCCGAGGATCGCGCTGAGCGTCATCGCTCCGTGGAAGGCGTTCATGAACGCGTCCTGTCCGGCGGCCAGTACCTTCTCGCGCAGCGGGCCCGCGGCCTGGGCGACGGCGTCGAGGCCACCGGCGCTGATTCCGTGAGCGGCGTTCTCCGCCGCGCCGTCACCGAGCTGCTTGCCGACGGCCGAGGAGGTGAAGTCCTGGGACACGGTGTGCTGGAAGTACGCGCCGATGCCGGCGATGCCGACCGCGATGCCGACCTGCTGGAAGGTCTCGTTGATGCCGGACGCGACACCGGACTTGGCCGGTTCGGCGACCCCGATGGCCAGCGCGGCGCGGGCCGGGTTGAAGGCGCCCATGCCGAGGCCGGAGATGACCAGCGCGGGGACGAGCACGGTCCAGGAGGAGTCGGCCTCGGTCAGGTTCAGGCACAGGATGCCGATGGCCATGACCAGGGTCGAACCGCCCAGCAGGAACCGGAAGGGGACCTTGCCGATGAGGCCGCCGCCGAGTGCGCCGGCCACGAACATCGCGCCGGTCAGCGGCAGGAACCGTAGACCTGTCCCCCATGCGTCCACGTGCAGCATGTTCTCCAGATAGCTGGTCTCGAAGAACACCGAGGGCAGGGCGCCCGCGTTGCCGATCATGGCGACGAGGGAGATGCCGACGAAGGTGGGGCTGCGGAAGAACGCCGGGTCGATCAGGGCGCGTTCACCGAGCCGGCGCTCGATGGCGACGAAGACGACCAGGAAGACGACGCTCGCCGCGTAGAGGCCGAGGGTGTTGCCGCTGGTCCAACCCTCCACCGGGCCACGGATGGTGGCGTAGACCAGGGCGCCGAGCGCGAGGCTGAAGGTGGCGAGGCCGGCCCAATCGGTGGGGTGGGCGCGCTTGTTGAGGGACTCGCGGACGCGCAGCGCGCCGATGAGGATGGCGATGACGCCGACCGGCACGTTGATGTAGAAGATCCAGCGCCAGGACAGCGAGTTGATCAGCGAGCCGCCGATGAGCGGTCCGGTGGCGACGGCGAGGCCGACGGCGGCGCCGAACGCGGTGAACGCGGTGGCCCGTTCCTTGCCGTGGAACTCATGGCTGAGCATCGCGGGTCCGACCGCGAACATGATGGCGGCGCCGACCCCCTGGATGGCCCGGAACCAGCTCAACTCCCCTGCTCCGTCGGCCAGTCCACAGGCCAGGGACGCGGCGGTGAAGATGGCGAAGCCGACCTGGAAGAGCTTCTTGCGGCCGATCCGGTCGGCGAGCGAGCCCGCCGCGACCAGGAAGATCGCCAGCGTGAGGGCGTAGGCGTCGAAGACCCACTGCAGGTCGGCGAAGCTGCTGCCCAGCGACTTGTGGATCTGCGGCAGCGCGATGGAGACCACGCTCAGGTCGAGCATCAGCATGAACGAGCCCAACGCGACGATCCCGAGTGTCCACCACCTAGTGGGAGAGGGTGCGCGTTCTGCGGACATGCGGGGACCTTCCAATCAACAGGAACTCTGGACCTTGGGATCTCTAGATGATGGAAATCTAGATGATTGGAAAGCCGTGAGTCAATGCCACCACGGTCGGTCACGGCGAACTCGTCACACGGAGTGACCGTCCCGGGCAACGACAAAGCCCGCGGTGCCGGTCGGCACCACGGGCTGGGACGAATGCGAGGGCGGGCTACGTCAACTCATGGGTGTTCTGCGTCAACTCTTGTGTGTACTACGTCAGTTGGCGGACGCGCCGCGTCAAGTCCACGCCGCGCCACACCGGTCCGAGACGGGTCCGAGGTCAGTCCGGGTCAGTCCGGGTCAGTCCGGGTCAGTCCGAGCAGACCGACGCGGGCCAGCGGCCGGCCATCAGCACGCCGAGCATCTTGCGCAGCACGGCCTGCTCCTCCTTCGAGAGGGCGCCGAAGAAGGCCGATTCGACCTCCGTGGCCACCCGGTCCGCCGTCGCGAGCGCCTCGCGGCCGGTCTCGGTGAGGATCAGGTTGTAGCGCCGGCGGTCGGCGGGGTTGCGGCGGCGCTCGACATGCGCGTTGCTCTCCATCTCGTCGATCACCGTCACGACCGTGGTCGGATCGAGGTTGAGCAGCCGGCTCAGGTCCTGCTGGGAGAGCTCGGGCCCACCGGCCAGCGCGGCCAGCACGAAGAAGTAGCGGATGCGCATGCCGACCGCACCCAGCGCCTTCTCCACGTCCTCCACCAGCACCAGCCCCGCCTTGTGGAGCAGATAGCCGGGACGCTCGGCGATCAGGAAGTCCTTCCGGGGCGACGCCCCGTTCTGCTCCACGGCGGCACTGCCGCTGCCACTGCTGCGCACCATGAGCCGGCTCCTTCGATCGTTGCAATCTCCACCATCGAAGATACAACGTTCCTCCGCGACCGAACCCCCGACCACCAGGGGAATCGACCCGGCCGCGAGCGACCGCCCCGGCGCTCCCGTCGCCCCGCGGAGACACCCGGGCCATACGGAATTCATCGGTCCGCCACTCACGACAGGCCCCCGGATGTTAAGCCGACGCAAAATTCGACGGAATGGAGTCGTCCGCATCCCGCGAAATGGAACGAGCCGTTCTCCAGCGACCATCGAGGTCAGCCACTCGGTGATCGATCACAGAACCGAACGTTCGAGCAGAGAAACAGAAACGCCGCGTGACCTGAGTCACGTGGCACCAAGTAGCGCGCCTGCTACGCTCTCGAAGCGCCTGGCCAGAACATTGCATTCTGCGACCGGGCCGCATACGGGGAAGAACACGGGGACGAAACCGCGCTTCGCGCAACGGGGGTTTCAAAATGGTTCAACATTCCATCAGCTGTCATATCGGACAACGCTGACGACGAGGAAAATAGCGCCAATCGGCGCAGGTCAGACACCATCTAGCTGACTTTTACGCACAGTGCTGCGCTCTTTGTACAGCCACGCCGTGCGCTCTTTTCGCCTGCATTCTCCATCGCGACGTGCATTCAGGTGTGCCCATCAGTCACATACGCACGTCCACTTTCAGGTCCGTTTATCGGGCAGGGCTGTGCCATCACGCCACTGCCCTCTCAGACATGGAATGGAAAGCTCATGGAAAGCTCAAATAAAGCGTCGAGTGCCGCCCTCGCGGAGGCTCTGGAGGGCTGGCTCGGTGACCCGGAAGTGGAATCCAACGCCTTGTCGTTCGCCGGGGCGCTGGCGCTCGACGAGCGCGACGAGCTCCCGTCGGCCGGCATCGACCAGGTCCGCGCCTTCGGGTTCAACCGGTATTTCGTGCCCGAGCGGCTCGGCGGCGATCTCCGGGCCGCCGAGGACATCCTGATGCTGACCCGGGTGATCGCCCGCCGGGACATGAACGTCGCGGTGAGCGAGAGCACCCAGGTGTGGATGATGCTCGCCTGGATCGGCGGCGACGCCGAGCAGCAGGAGAAGTACGCGGCCACGGTGCTGCGCGGCGGGGTCGTCCCATGTCTGGCCTACTCCGAGCCGGGGCACGGCGCCGACCTGGCCGCCAACCGGTTCACGGCCGCCCCTGACGGCGACCAGTACGTCCTGTCCGGCGAGAAGTGGCCCATCAACCGGGGCCGTACCTCCACCCATGTCGTCCTGCTCGGCATCACGGGCGACGAGCGGACCCCGGCCAAGCGGCAGCAGTCCATGTTCCTGGTGGACCGCTCGCAGGTCGTCTCCGGCGAGGTGACCGGCGTCCCCCGCGTCCCGACCTACGGTCTGCGTGGCTGCGACATCAGCGGGGTCGCCTTCGACAACGTTCGCATCGAGGCCACCTCCCGGCTCGGCGCCGAGGGCGAGGGCCTCGAACTCGCCCTGCGCGGCCTGCTGATCACCCGCACCTTCTGCACCGGCCTCTCCCTGGGCACCGGCGACACCATGCTGCGGACCGTGGCGGACTTCCTGTCCGACCGGATCCTCTACGACGGTCCCGCGAACGAGATCCCGTACGTCACCGAGTCTCTCGCGAACGCCTACCTGAGCCTGCTGGTCGCGGAGTGCGAGAGCCTCGTGGCGATGCGCGGACTGCACCTGTACACCGAGCAGTTCAGCATCTGGGGGAACCTCGCGAAGGTGCAGGTGGCCCGGCTGGTCGACACCAACAGCAAGGTGCTGGCCCGCACGCTGGGCGCCCGCTACTTCCTGCGGGCCGCCGAACACGTGGGCACGTTCCAGAAGATGCTCCGTGACGGTGCCGTCGTCTCGGTCTTCGACGGCAGCGAGCCGGTCTGCCTGGACAGTCTCGCGCTCCAACTCCCCGCGCTGGCCAAGGCACATGGGCACGATGCGGACACGGACTGGCGTCCGCTGTACGACCTGCGGGCCGAGCTGCCCGACTTCGAACCGCACCGGGTGAGCGTGTTCGGGCGCGGCCGGGACGCCACCTTCGCCAGCCTCCCCGCGCTGATCGACCGCCTCGCCGGACTGGCGCCGTCCGACGGCCTCGACGAGGACCGGCTGACCGCACTGCGCGGCCAAGCCGCCGCAGTCCAGGGGGAGTTGGCGACACTGCTCGCCCGGGTGAACGAGATCCGGCGCTCGACGGCCGGCCGGCCCTCCCCCACCAGGACCGGCACCTCGACCAAGTCCACCGACCCCCGGCTGATCCGGGTGGCGGAGGAACTCAGCTCCCTGCACGCCAAGGTGGCGGCCCTCGGCGTATGGCTGTTCAACCGGGACCACCTCGACGGGTTCTTCGCCGACGGCGAGTGGCTGCTGGCGGCGCTGACCCGCCGCCAGGTCCACCAGTACGAGGCCGGCGACCTCGAACAGGCCACCGCCCAGCGGCTGTTCACCCGTATGAACGAGCAGCGCGCCGACCGCGAGTTCTTCTCGGTCCGCCCGGTGCGGATGGCCGAGCCCGGAGCCCGCGAGGCGGGCCGGGACGACGAAGCGTCCACGACCGCCGCATGACCATCATCCCTGACCATCACCACATACCGGCCGGAAGGTATCGATCTGCGATGAACACCACCACCAGCACCAGCGCCAGCACCCTGACGTTCGACGACGTGAAGAAGGTCCTCGTCGCGGCGGTCGCCGCCGAAGCGGGCGTCGCACCCGAGGAGTTGGCGACCGACCGGCCCTTCACCGACTACGGCCTGGACTCCATGGCCGCACTCTCCGTGGGCATGGAGATCGAGGACGTCTGCGGTCTCACCGACCCGCCGGTGGACCTGCTCTGGGACCACCCCACGGTGGACACCCTGGCCGAGGCGCTGTGGAAGCTGCTGAACGCCGAGCCCATCGCCGCCACCACCGCCGCAGCGGACGGTCAGCGATGACGACGACCAACTCCGTGAACGCCCAGCAGGCCGGCCTCTGGTTCATCCACGAGACAGACCCGGGGTGCTCCGCCTACCACATCGTGTTCGGCGCGGAGGTCACCGCCGACACCCGACTCGGCGTCCGGGTACGGGAGATACTCGCCGACCTGACCCGCGAGCACGACGCCCTCCGGATCGGCTTCCGGGCCGGTCCGGAGGGACCTGAGCAGTTCACGCAGGACGCCGTACCGCTCGACATCCGGCTCACCGACGCACGCGGAACGGACCCGGAGACGCTGCGGGACCTCGTCCGCACCGACACCCGTACGCCCTTCGACCTCTCCCAACCGCCTCTGTGGCGCGTGCACTTGTACCGCACCGGTGAGCGCACCTGGGTGTTCGCCGTGGTGATGCATCACATCGCGGCCGACTTCTGGTCGCTGGCGCTGCTGCTCTCCGAGGTGCGCAGCCGGCTGGAGGGCACGCCGAACCGGTTCACGCTCGACGGCGGCATCTTCGCCGCGTACGCCGACCGCCAGCAGTCCTTCCTGGCCGGTGAGAACGCGCGGGCACTGCTCGACGCCGAGGCGAAGCGGCTGGCGGACATACCGCCCGCGCTGGATCTGTACGGCGACCGGACGCGTCCGCCCATGCCGTCCTACGACGGTGGTTCGGCGCCGTTCGCGCTGTCCGTCGCCGCGACCGAGGCGGTACGGCGGCTGGCCCGGGAGACCTCGTCGACCCCGTACACGGTGCTGCTGTCCGCGTACTTCGTGCTGCTGAGCCGGTTGAGCGGTCAGTCGGAGATCGTGGTCGGCACCCCCACCTCGGGACGGCTGCACCGGCAGTTCCGGGACGCGCTCGGCAACTTCGTGAACACCGTGGTCGTACGCGGCGAGGTGGACGAGGAGTTGACGTACCGACAGTCGCTGGCGGCCTCGCGGGAGCGGGTGTCGGAGGCGATGCGGGCGCAGGAGCTGCCCTTCCCCTGGCTGGTACGGGAGTTGGCGCCGCCGCGCGATCCGAGCCGGACGCCGCTGTACCAGGCCGGTTTCGCCTGGGACCGGCTGCCGTTCCTGAACGACATGGACGCGTTCTTCCTCCTGGAGCCGGGCCCCGGCGCCGAGTTGGCGATCGCGGGCGCGACGCTGCGGCCGTATCCGCTGCCGCAGCAGGAGGGCCAGACCGATCTGTGGGTCGAGATGGGCGCGGAGCGCGACGGTGCCTTCGCGGGGGTGCTGCGCTACAACACCGACATCTTCGGGGCGGGCACGGCACGGGAGTTGGCCGCCGCCTTCGTCACCACGGTGGAGACCCTGACCGCCCGCCCGGACGAGCCGCTGCGCGACCTGCCGCGCGGTGACGAAGGGCAGCGGGCGCGGCTCACCGCGTGGGGTTCGGGGCCCGAACGCGCCCTGCCCGCCGCCCGGTTGCCCGGGCTCTTCCGTGAGCAGGTGCGCCGGACGCCCGACGCGATCGCGCTGGTCGCGGGCGACGAGGAGTGGAGCTACGGCCGTCTCCTCACGTCGGTCGAGGAGATCGCGGCGGCGCTGCGGACGGCCGGGATCGCCCCGGGCGACCGGGTCGCGGTGATGGTGGACCGCGGTGCGCCGCTCGTGGCCGCGCTGCTGGGGGTGCTGGAGTCCGGGGCGGCGTACGTCCCGCTCGACCCCCATCTGCCCGCCGAGCGGCTGACCTACATGGCCGAGGACTCCCAGGCCCGGCTGCTGATCAGTCAAACCGGCCTGCACTCAAGCCGGTTGCCCGGTCTGCCGGTGCTGGACCTGGACGACCTGCCGACCGGTGTCGCCCTCGGCCCCGCCCCGGCCACGGGCCCCGCCGACCTGGCGTACATCCTCTACACCTCGGGCTCCACCGGCCGCCCCAAGGGTGTGTCGATCCCCCATCACGCGCTGACGAACCTGCTGGTCTCGATGCGGGAGACCACCGGGTTCGGCGCGGCGGACAGTCTGCTCGCGGTCACCACGATCTCCTTCGACATCGCGGGACTTGAGCTCTATCTGCCGCTGCTGGCCGGGGGCCGGGTCGTCGTGTGCGACAGCGGTACGGCCGCCGACGGTGCCGCGCTCGCGGTGCGGATCGAGGAGTCCGGTGCCACCTGGATGCAGGCGACGCCCACCTCCTGGCGGATGCTGCGCGACGCCGGCTGGACGGGCGCACCGCGCCTGAACGTCCTGTGCGGTGGCGAGGAACTCCCCCTGGATCTCGCCGAGTTCCTGTCCTCACGGGTGGCGAGCCTGCGCAACGTGTACGGGCCGACCGAGACGACCATCTGGTCCACGGCCGGTGTGGTGGAGCCCGCGTCGGGCATCGACATCGGCGCTCCCCTCGACAACACGCAGCTCTACGTCCTCGATCCGCAGGGCCGTGCCGTGGAGCCCAGCTTCCCCGGCGAGCTGTGGATCGGCGGTGACGGTCTGGCCGTCGGGTACTGGGACCGGCCGGAGTTGACGCGGGAGCGGTTCGTGACCGGGCTGCCCGCCGCGCCGCGCCGGCGGCTGTACCGCACGGGCGACCGGGCGCGCTGGAGCAGCGCGGGGCGGCTGCTGCACCACGGGCGGCTGGACAACCAGGTCAAGCTGCGCGGCTACCGCATCGAGCTCTCCGAGGTCGAGACGGTCCTGGAAGCGGTCGACGGCGTCTCGACGGCTGTCGTCGTGGTCCGTGACGATCGGCTTGTCGCCTATCTACTCGCGGAGAACGGCGCCGAGTTGAAGACGTCCGACGTCAGGTCGGCGGCGGGGGTGTCCCTGCCGCCGTACATGGTGCCCGGCATCGTGATGGTGCTGGACGAGCTGCCGCTGACGGCGAACAAGAAGATCGACCGCAACCGGCTGCCGGAGCCCGTGGTCGCCTCGGACGCCGGGTTCGAGAAGCCGCGCGACGCCACCGAGATCACCCTCGCCCGGATGTGGACGGAGATCCTCGGTCTGTCCCAAGTAGGCGTCCACGACCACTTCTTCGACGTGGGCGGCCACTCGCTGCTCGCCGTCCGGCTCAGTTCGGCGATCCGTGCCGAGTGGGACGTGGAGATCCCGATCTCCGTGATGCTCGGCAGGCAGGGCACCGTCGCCGAACTCGCCGCGATCGTCCGGTCCGGCGGCCAGGAGACCGCGCGCGGCCCGCTGGTCGTGCTGCGCGAGGGCGAGCCCGAGCGGCGCCCGGTGTTCCTGTTCCACCCCTTCGGCGGCACCGTCTTCTGCTACGTCGAGCTGACCCGTCATCTCCCGCCGGGCAGGCCGGTGCTGGCGATCGAGGCGCCCGGCATCCAGAACGAGGGCGAGGCCGAGATCAGCGTGGAGGCCATGGCCACCCGCTACATCGAACTCCTCCGGGAAGTGCAGCCCAACGGCCCGTACGCGCTGGGTGGTTGGTGCTTCGGCGGGGTCATCTCCTACGAGGTGGCGAATCAACTGCGCGCCGAGGGCGAGGAGATCGAGTTCGTCATCGGCATCGACAGCCGGGCGCCGATCGAGGAGAACATCCCGGAGTCCGCGGACGACTCCACGATCCTGTCCTGGTTCGCCCGCGACCTCGCCGTACCCGCCGGAAAGACCCTGGACATCCCGGCGGACGAGCTGCGGACCCTCGGTGGCGACGCCGCGTTCGACCACATCCTCCAACAGGCCGCCGCCATCGGTGTGTTGGCCGAGGACGCGGACCGCGCGACGATCCTGCGCTACTTCGAGGCCTACCTCGCCAACGGCATCGCCCTGCAGACCTACCTCCCCGAACCGGCCGAACTCGACCTGGTGCTGCTGCGCGCGGCCGACGAAGAGGCCGACTACGGCCCGAAGCTCGGCTGGGAGGCCCTGATCAAGGGCGAGTTGCAGGTCATCGACGTCTCCGGGGACCACAACTCGGTGATGTACCCGCCGCACGCGGAGCTGGCGGCCCGCGCGATCGCCCCCCACATGGAAGGACCGACCCACGATGACCAAGGCTGAACAGGTCAAGGCCGAGTACGCGTTCCACCTCCCCGTGCCGCCCGACGAGGCGTTCGCCCTGATCTCCGACCCCGTCCAGGACCCGGTGTGGCAGGCGGCCTGCGTGGACGTGACGCTGCTGAACGGCGAGGCGCGGCCGGGCGGGCAGTACGAGATCACGTTCCAGCTGATCGGCAAGCGGATGGAATTCACCGTGGAGATCAGCGAGTTCGAGCCCGGCCGGCGCTCGAAGTTCCACACCCTCAAGGGGCCGTTCCACTACGTCGGCACCTACGAGTACACCGAGCGCGAGGACGGCACCACCACCGTGGACTGGACGTTCGAGGTGGAGCCGGGCGACTACTTCGGGATCATGCCGAAGTCCCTGCTGCGCAAGGTGCTCGTGAACTCGGTCAAGAAGGACTCCGGAAAGCTCGCCGCACAGCTCGGACAGGGAGCGCGCAACCGATGAGGATCCGTGGCGAAGAGAACACGAAGGTCGTCGTGACCGGCCTCGGCGAGACCACCCCGCTCGGCGGGAGCGTCGCCACCACCTGGGACGCGATGCTGCGCGGCGAGAGCGGCCTCACGCTGCTGACGGACGAGAGCTGGGCCGAGGACCTGCCGTCGTTCCTCGGCGGCCGGGCAAAGGTGGACCCCGGCACGGGACTTGACCACCAGCGGCGCCGACGCCTCAGCCGCTCCGCCCAGTTCGCGGTGGTGGCGGCGGCGGAGGCGTGGGCCGACGCGGGTCTCGACGAGGGCTCCGTGACCCCGAGCCGGGTGGCGGTGGCCGTGTCCGCCGCCCTGGGCGACATGACCTCGATCATCGACGGCTGGGAGACCCTGAAGACGCGGGGCTGGCGGCGCGTGCCGCCCATGACCGTCCCGATGTCCATGGGCAACGGCTCGGCGGCGGCCGTGGCGCTGCTGGTGAACGCGCGCCTCGGCGTGCACGCCACCGTCAACGCCTGCTCCTCCGGCACTCAAGCCCTGGTCACCGCAGCCGAGTTGATCCGGCGCGGGGACGCGGACATCGTGGTGGCGGGCGGCGCCGAAGCGCCCCTGCACCCCATGGTCCTCTCCTCGTTCGCGGCCATGCGGGCGCTGTCGCAGCGCTTCGACGACCCCGCGTCCGCCTGCCGTCCCTACGACACGGAGCGCGACGGGATGGTCCTCGGCGAGGGCGCCGGCATCCTCGTCCTGGAGTCGGAGCGGCACGCACGCGAGCGCGGCGCCCGGATCTACGCCGAATTGGCGGGAGTCGGCATCACCTCGGACGCCTACCACATGGTCCAGCCCGAGCCGAACGGCACCGGCACCGCCGCCGCCGTCCGCGCCTCCCTCGCCGACGCGGGCGTGAGCCCCACGGAGGTCGCCCACTTCAACGCCAACGGCACCGCGACCGCGCCCGGCGACGCGGCCGAAGCCCGCGCCGTGATGGCGGTGTTCGGCGACACCGACCAGGGCCCGGCCGTCACCGCGAACAAGTCGATGACCGGGCACAGCCTCGGCGCGGCCGGCGCGATCGAGTCGATCACCACCGTCCTCGCGCTCCACCACGGCCTGGTACCGCCGACCCGCAACTTCACCCGCCTCGACGAGGGACTCTCCGTCGACGTGGTGCACGGCAACCCGCGCAAGCTCGGCCCCGAGCAGATCGTCGCCGTGAAGAACTCGGCCGGTTTCGGCGGTCACAACGTGGCACTGACCTTCCGCGCCGAGAAGGGCAAGTGACGTGTCGTCAACTCTGGAGGCACAGCAGCCGGTTCGGGCCGCGACCACCCGCACCGGGCACCGCCACGCCTCCCTGACCGTCCGGGGCAAGGACCGGCCCGGCATCGTCGCGGCCGTCGGCGCGGTGCTCGGTGAGCACGGCGCGAACATCGTGTCCCTGGACCAGTACTCCGACAATCCGCGGGGCGGCGCCTTCTTCCAGCGCACGGTGTTCGGCCACGACCACCTCGGGGCGGCACTCCCGGCGGTCGAGGACGGACTGCGGCAACGGCTGGCCGGGGACTTCGAGTTGGAGTTCACGCTGCGGGACCTGTCGGTGCCCCAGCGGGTCGCGGTCTTCGCCTCGAAGTCCGACCACTGTCTGCTGGACCTGCTGTGGCGGCACCGGCGCGGCCAACTCCCCGTCACCGTCGCCATGGTGATCTCCAACCACCCGGACACGGCCGAGGAAGTGCGGTCGTTCGGCATCCCCTTCTTCCACGTGCCGTCCTCGGGACCCGACAAGTCGGCGGCGGAGGACGAGCAGTTGAGGCTGCTGCGCGGCAACGTCGACTTCGTCGTGCTGGCCCGCTACATGCAGATCCTCTCCGGGGACTTCATCAAGCGGCTCGACGTGCCGATCATCAACATCCACCACTCCTTCCTGCCGGCCTTCATCGGCGCGGGTCCCTACGCCAAGGCGAAGGAACGCGGGGTGAAACTCGTCGGCGCGACGGCCCACTACGTCACCGAGAACCTCGACGAGGGCCCGATCATCGAGCAGGACGTGGTCCGGGTCAGCCACGCGGACACCGCCGCCGAGCTGCAACGACGCGGCGCCGACGTGGAACGGGCGGTCCTCACCCGGGCCGTGCAGTGGCACGGCGAGGACCGCGTGATCCGGCACGGCAACCACACGATCGTCTTCGCATGAGCGCCCGGACAAATAGCGGACGGACAGAAACAGGAAGGAGGGCACGGCGATGACCCACCTCAGAGACACGGACGTCCTCGTGACCGGCCTGGGTGCCATGACCCCGCTCGGCGGAACGGCGCCCGCGTCATGGCAGGGCCTGCTCGACGGACGCTCCGGCGTGCGCACCCTGCACGACGAACACGGTTCCTGGCCCGAGGAGTTACCGGTCAGCATCGCGGGCACGGTGCCCGACGACCCGGTCGAGATCCTCGGCCGGGTGCAGGCCCGCAGACTGGACCGGGGTGAGCAACTGGCCGTAACAGCCGCCCGGGAGGCCTTCGAGGACGCGGGCCGGCCACCGGTCGAACCCGAGCGGCTGGCCGTGGTCGTCGGCACCGGCATCGGCGGCGTGCTGAGCACGCTCGGCCAGAACGAGGTCTACGAGCGGTCGGGCATGCGGAAGTTGTCCTCGTACGCCGTCCCGATGCTGATGCCGAACGGCCCGGCGGCCTGGGTCAGCATCGACCTCGGCGCCCGGGCGGGCGCCCGCTCCCCCGCCAGCGCCTGTGCCTCGGGGGCGGAGTCGATCGCCCTGGCACTGGACCTGATCCGCCTCGGCCGCGCCGATGTCGTGGTGGCGGGGGGCACCGAGGCGAGTCTGCATCCGCTGATGGTCGCCGCGTTCGGGCAGATGAAGGCACTCTCGCGACGGGAGGGCGACCCGGCCGCCGTGTCCCGCCCCTTCGACGCGGGCCGCGACGGGTTCGTGATCGCCGAGGGCGCGGCCGTACTGGTCCTGGAACGCGCCGAGTTCGCCCGCGCCCGGGGCGCGCGGGTCTACGGCGCGGTGGCCGGCGCGGCCGTCACCTCCAGCGCCCGGCACATCTCGGCGTCCGACATCGAGGGGCAGGTCCTCGCGATCCAAGGGGCCCTGCGGGACGCGGAGTTGGCGCCGGCCGACATCGGCCATGTGCACGCCCACGCCACCTCGACCCCGGGCGGCGACCTCGCGGAGGCCGACGCGGTGGCGAAGGCGCTGGGCACGCACCCGGTGGTGACCGCGACCAAGTCGATGACGGGCCACATGCTGGGCGCGAGTGGGGCGTTCGGCGCCATGTCGGCCCTGCTCTCGCTGCGTCACGGGGTGGTCCCGGCCACCCGCAACCTCGACGCGCTCGACCCGCAGATCCACCTGGACGTGGTCAACGGCGAGAACCGCGAGGGCAGTTGGGACGCGGCGCTGGCCAACTCCTTCGGCTTCGGCGGCCACAACGTCAGCCTGGTCCTGAAGCGGACGCCGTGAACCGGGAGTTGACCACGCCGACGCCGACGATCGGCGTGCTGGGCACGGGCGGCATCGCCGTCGCACTCGCGACGATGTTCGCCCGTGCCGGGCACGAGGTACGTACGGGCGGGCCCTACGAACAGGTCGTGGCGGAGTCCACGATCGTGATCCCCGCCGTGCTGGGCGTACAGGGAGCGGTGCAGCAACTCCGGCCCTGGCGCGGCCGGTTGGGCGGGAAGATCCTGGTGGACATCACCAACCCGTTCACCGGCGGCCATGTCGACTTCGTGGGCCCCTGGGCCACCGGCAACGCGGCGGACCTCGCCGTCGCGTTCCCCGGGGCGCGGCTGGTGGGCGCCTTCAAGAACGTGTGGTGGGAGGGGTTCGACGGCACTCCCGACCCGTCCGTCCCCGACATCCATGTCATCTCCGACGACCTGGAGGCGAAACGGACCTTTCTGGGGCTCTGCGCGGCGACGCCCTTCACCTACGTCGACGGCGGCGGGCTCGACCAGGCACGCCGGGTGGAGCGGACGGCGCTGCGCGGGGTGGGCTCGGCGGGAGTGTTCGCGGAGGCACACCCCGCGACCGTATAAGGCAGGACCACCGCCGTATGAGGCGAGCCGGAGGCGGGCAGTGATCATGGCGTCGTCCCAGCACTGTGAAGGGATTCACCGTGACCGTCGCGCCTCCCCCCATACCCAGGGCCCCGGGTTCGCTCCCGCTCCTGGGCCACGCGATCCCCCTCCTCCGCGACAACCTCGGCTTCGTCGCCGCACTGCGCGGCTACGGCCCGCTCGTCGAGATCCGACTCCAGCCCGGCCAGTCCACCGTCGTCGTCAACGACCCGCCGCTGATCCGGGCCATGCTGGTCGATCTCGCCCCCACCCTCGACAAGGGCCGGTTCTTCGAGAAAATGGGCCAGTTGCTCGGTGACAGCGTCGTCACCGCGGCGGGCAGCGAGCATGTGCGCAAGCGGCGCCAGCTCCAACCCGCCTTCCGGCACGCGGAGATCACCCGGTACGTCGACATCATGCGCGACCGGGTCACCGCCGCCGTCAGCGGCTGGCGACCCGGCGAGGTCATCGACGTACGGGAGGCGATGGTCCGGCTCTCCCTGGACATGCTGGCCGCGACGGTGTTCTCCGGCAGCATCGACGACGAGGCCTTCCGCCGGCTCCGCGAGGACCTGTCGGTGGTGATGAACGGCGTCGGCGCCCGCATCATGCTGCCCGACTGGGTGGAAAGGCTTCCGCTGCCCGCCAACCGCCGCTTCACCGCGGCCCGGGACGCCGTCCGCGCGACCATCGACACGGCCGTGGCGGAACTGCGGGCCGCCGACCGGGACACCGGCGACATGCTGTCCCTGCTGCTGCGGGCCACCGACGAGGAGACCGGCCGGCCGCTGACCGCGCACCAGATCTGCTCCGAGATCCTCACCCTGGCCGTGGCCGGCACGGAGACCACCGCGTCGGTCCTGTCCTGGGTGCTGTACGAACTCGCCCGCGATCCCGCCGTCGACGCCCGCGTCCAGGAAGAGCTGGACACCGTCCTCGGCGACCGCCCCGTCACCTTCGACGATCTCTCCCAACTCCCTTACCTGGCAAGGGTGATCCGCGAGACCCTACGCCTCCACCACACGGGCTGGCTGGTCACCCGCCGTACGCTCACCGCCACCCGTCTGGGGGCCTGGGAGATCCCGGCCGGCACCGAGCCGGCGTACTGCCGGCACTCGCTGCACCGCGACCCGGCCCACTTCCCCGACCCGCTCGTCTTCGACCCGGACCGCTGGCTGGAGGACAGCCACCGGCGTGCCGCGTCCCAGCTTCCCGAGGAAACGTTCCTGCCGTTCGGTGCGGGCAAGCACAAATGCATCGGCGACCGCTTCGCGTCGGCCGAGATCACCACCGCGATCGCCACCCTCACCCGCGCCTGGCACCTCGGCCTCACCACCGACCGGCCCGTCCGCCCGGTGGCCCGCGCGACGGTCCGCCCCAGCACCCTGCGGATGACACTCCGACGACGGAATCCGGCCGTTTCCGCACTGGAGTAACGTGGCATTACCGAGCGCACCTCGCACGCCGTCAGCCGTTTCGGCGTCGCCCTCGGGGAACGGCAACGCCGGAGCACCTCGTGTCCGGCCGGAAATGAGCCGCCCCACATGAGCCTGATGAGTCTCGGAGTACTGCACTCCTCCCGCAAGGAGAACGAGTTCCGTCTGCCGCTGCACCCCCGCCACCTCGACCGGATCGACCCCGACATCCGGGCGCGGATCTTCCTCGAACAGGGCTACGGCGAACGGTTCGGGATCGCCGACGAGGCCCTGCGGCCCCTCGTCGGCGGCCTCCGTTCGCGTGAGCGGCTGGTCGCCGAGTGCGACATCATGCTGCTGCCCAAGCCCCTACACGCCGACCTCGCCGAGCTGCGCGAGGGCCAGGTGCTGTGGGGCTGGCCGCACTGTGTGCAGGACGAGAAGACGACCCAGCTCGGCATCGACCGACGGCTGACCCTGGTCGCCTGGGAGGCCATGAACCACTGGACCTCCACCGGCGCCTTCAGCGTCCATGTGTTCCACAAGAACAACGAGCTGGCCGGCTACTGCTCGGTGCTGCACGCCCTCCAGCTCGGCGGACTGACCGGGAGCTACGGCCGCCGGCTGCGCGCGGTGGTCATAAGTTTCGGCGCCACGGCACGCGGCGCGGTCACCGGCCTCGGCGCCATGGGCGTCTCCGACGTCACGGTGCTCACCCAGCGCGCCGCCGCGGCCGTGGCCTCGCCGATGCCGTCGGTCGTGATGGGTCACTTCGAGGAGCAGGAGGACGATCCGTCACGGCTCCAGGCGGCCACCCGGCAGGGGCCCGTGCCGCTCGCGCAGTATCTGGCCGGGTTCGACATCGTCGTGAACTGCGTCCTCCAGGACACCGACGCGCCCCTCATGTTCGTCAACGAGGAGGAACTCGCCCACTTCCAGCCGGGCACCTTCTTCATCGACGTGTCCTGCGACGAGGGCATGGGCTTCTCCTGGGCCCGGCCGAGCGGCTTCGAGGACCCCATGTCCACGGTCGGACCGGGCTGCCACTACTACGCGGTGGACCACAGTCCGTCCCACCTGTGGAACTCGGCCACCTGGGAGATCAGCGAGGCGCTGCTGCCGTATCTGCGCACGGTCATGAGCGGCCCGGCCGCGTGGGACGACGACGTCACGGTGCGGAAGGCCATCGAGATCCGGGACGGTGTCGTCCAGAACCCGAAGATCCTCTCCTTCCAGCACCGTTCGGCCGTCTACCCGCACGGACCGGCGGCCTGAGGGTCTTAACTCGCCCTGCGCTAGCCCCGGTTGACGCCGGTGGCCACCGCGTGGCCGATGAAGAGATAGACGAGGGCGGGCAGGCCGTAGTTGACCACGGTGCGCCAGTCCGCCGAGTGGATGGTGAACAGGTTGTGCGACCAGCCCGACAGCCAGTTGGCCGCGTCGTGGACCCAGTCGACCGAGCTGTTCGCGCTGTTCGCGTTGAACAGATAGAGGGCGATCCACAGGATCAGGATCAGTGCCGCGAGATCCGCGATGACGGAGATGACCGTCCCCGCGGGGCTTCCGCCGTAACGTCTGGACATGTTCAACGGATGGCCCCGAACGCCGAGTTGAAACCTCTCGGCGTCCGGAGCCGTCAGCGGCGCGCCAGTTGGCGCTCACCGCCGGCGCCGGGGCGGTAGGGCAGGCCGTAGTGCTTGAAGACGCCTTCCTCCTGGTCGGCGGGCAGGACGTCGTCGGTGCCGATCGAAGGGGCCTCCTTCACCAGCGCCTTGGGGTAGCCGACCTTGACATAGTCCGGGCCGACGACGGCGTCGTCCAGGGGGACGAAGACGAGCCGGTGCCGCGTGGGCAGTCCGATGCGGACCGTGGCCATGGCCGGTTCGTCGGTGGCGGTGTCCACGTACACGGCCTCAAGGACACCGATCTTGTGCGACTCCGGGTCCACTACGTCGCACTCACGCCACTCCCGGACATCCGCCGAGTGAATCATCGCCTGCTCCTTCTGTACGGTGCTCGTGCTCCGGATACCCGCCATCGGAGCCGTCACCCCAGGTCGGCCCCGACCCGGCAAGCGCAGCGAAAGGGAAAGATGACCATCGACTCCACCCTCGTCCGCCGACTCCTCACCGCCCAGTTCCCGCACTGGTCCCACCTCCCCCTGAACCGCCTCGAACCCGCCGGTTCGGACCACGTCATCCACCGGCTCGGCGACACGATGTCCGTACGGCTGCCCCGCAGCGACTGGGCGGACGGCGAGGCCGCCAAGGAACACACCTGGCTCCCCCTCCTCGCACCCCGACTGCCCCTCGCCGTACCGGAACCGCTGGCCCTCGGCACCCCCGGCTGCGGCTACGCGCACCACTGGTCCGTCACCCGCTGGCTGGCCGGCACGACGCCCGCGGCGGACGGCCTCGCCGATCCAGCCCTGACCACCCGTCAACTAGCCGATTTCCTACGGTCGTTGCAGGCAGCCCCTGCCGCCGACGCCCTGCGCCCCGGACCCCACCCCGAACTGACCCGCGCCCCGCTGGCCACCCGCGACCGCGCGACCCGCGAGGCGATCGACGCCGTGGACGGAGTCTTCGACACCGCCGCGCTGACCGAGGTCTGGGACAACGCGCTCGCCGCCCCCGCCCGGGACCGCGAACCGGTCTGGTGCCACGGGGACTTCCACACGGGCAATCTGCTCACCGTGGACGGCCGGCTCTCCGCCGTCATCGACTTCGGCGGCCTGGGCATGGGCGATCCGGCCTGCGATCTGGTCATCGCCTACACCCTGTTGTCGGCCACGACCCGCCCACTCTTCCGCGCCGCGCTCGCTCTCGACGACGCCACCTGGACGCGCGGCATGGGCTGGGCCCTGACCACCGGCCTGAACGCGTACACGAGTTACGCGGCCACCGAACCCCGGGTCGCCCGTCAGAGCGCCCGCCAGCTCACCGAGGTCCTCACCGAGCACGCGGACGTCACCCCAACACGCCCACGGGCGCCCGCAGTTCGGAATTAAGCGGGAGCCGGGCGCTGAAGGTGGCCCCGCGTCCGGGCGTCGAACGGACCCGGACCCGGCCCGCGTGCGCGGTGACCAGGGAGTCGACGATGGCGAGACCGAGGCCCGCACCGCCCGTGACCCGGGTGCGGGAGGTGTCGGCGCGGTAGAAACGCCCGAAGTCGTGGGCGATCCGGGCCGCGGTGAGCCCCGGCACCGGCCGCCCGGGAACCCGACTCGCCTGCGGCGAGGGGCCGTTGACGAACCGCCGCTCCTTCGAGGGCACTCGCTCCCGGACCGTCGGGGAGGGGAACGGAAACGGGACGGGACCTGGTGGTGGTCGTAGCGGCAGGCATCGCGGGAATCCTCCGGAGTGTTTCGGGGACGTCGTCCGCACGCACAAGGTGGCGTACGCGATTGCCGGGTCCCGGAGAGGTTCTGGGAGGCGGCGCGGAACGGGCGCGGGTCAGGGGCGTGGGGCGGCCTGCGGCCCGGTCGATTCCCAGGAAGTTCCCAGACGCGCCGTACGGTCCGCCGCTAGCCGAACGCGGGCAGCACCTCCCGCTCGAACAGCCGCAGACTCGACCACGCCAGACCCATCGGCATGCCCCCGCACAACGGATGGAACTGGGTGAACGGCCTTGGCGCGGACTTGAGTTCGGTCACGAACTCCTCAGGAGTAAGGACCCGGTACTGGTCGCCGCGCCGCAGCTCCGCCAGCCCCTCGGCCGTGCGAAAGGGCGCGGCCACGTCGTCCTGGGCCTGCCAGAGGCCGTAGGCGTTGGTCTCGTGCAGGAAGAAGGGCGCCATCCGCTCCCACCCCTCGTCGGGGTTCTCGGCGAGGGCCACCACCCGGTTCGGCCCGATCGGGCTGGGTCCGGGGTCGGGGCGCCCCAACTTGCCGACCTCGTCCCGATAGTGCTCCCACACCTCGGGCACGGAGGGGACGAACCCGTCGGCGATCCGTGCCGCGCGCCGCGCCGCCGGCTCGCTGCTGCCGCCGAGCAGGACGGCGGGGCCGCCCGGCCGGTACGGCGCGGGCGTGACACGCACCGTGCGTCCCCGGTAGCCGAACTCCTCCCCGGTGAAAGCCGACTTGAGGGTGGTCACCACCTCGGTGACCCGCTGGGCCCGCTCGTTCATCGGCACGTCGAACATCGCGAACTCCTCGCGCACATAGCCGCCCGCGACGATCAGATCGACGCGCCCCCGACTGATGTTGTCGAGGACCGCCAACTCCTCGGCGAGGCGCAGCGGATCGTGGAACGGCGCGATCAACGCGGCGACGAGGAAGCGCACTGCTTCGTGCGGGCGGCCATCGCCGCGAGCATCTGGACCGGGCTGGGCAGATAGCCGTCCGGCGAACCATGGTGCTCGGAGACGGTGATCCGCGTACAGCCGAGCCCGTCGGCCCACTCGGCCATGTCGAGGGCGGCGGCGTACCGGTCCGCCATGGCCGTACCGGCGGACTCGGGGTTGCGGAAGTCGAATCGCAGAGCGAACGCCATACCGGGACGATGTGTTGTCGTCATGGTCGGAGAATATTGTTCTCACTCAACAGAACACAATGTTCGTGAGGTGGGAGTGATATTTCCGTCGACCGTGCCACCAGGACGCCTTCTACTGTGGGCAGTTCCAGTACCAGGGGGTGGATGTCGTGGCAGAACGGCCCGAAGGCGCCGAGGTCGTGGCGGCGGTGCAGCGGGTGTTCCGGGACGGGCTGCTGAGCGGGAAGTCCGCGTTCGTGCCCGCGTGGGACGCGTGGACCGAGCCGACCGCCGCCGATCTACGCGTGCGTTTCGTGGACCACCCGGACGAGTCGTCGGACACGTTCCTGGTCAAGCTGCGCCGCCAGCTCGACGGTGCGCCGGACGAGACGATCACGCTGGCGGCCGAGCTGCTGTTCGTGAACATGGCACCGCTGGTGCCCGAGCAGATAGGGCTGCCCAAGAAGCGGGAGATCCTGGGCGAGGTGCTGTCCTGGACCGAGCGTCCGGTGGCGGTACCGGCGGACCTGGAGAGCGGTCTGGGCGGGTTCATCAACGGCGGCCAGGGTTTCCTGAACTACCGCTGGGCACAGTTCCAGATCCTGGTCCTGCTGGTGGAACGGCTCGCCGGACTGCCTCTGCCGGAACGGGAGTCGATCCTCGGCGACCCGTGGCGGTTCCGCGCCGAGTGCTTCGCGGTGCAGGAGTCGGAGGGGCACAAGAAGGGACGCGCGCAGATCCACATCCTGCTGTATCTGCTCTTCCCGGACGTCTTCCAGCCCATCGCGAGCGTCTATCACAAGCAGGAGATCCTGAAGGCCTTCGCCGCCGACCTGCCCGAGCCGATCGGCGACCAGGACCGCGATCTGCTCACCCTCCACCAGACCCTGGAGGCTCGGTCGGGGGCGCCGGTCGACTTCTACGCCGAGCCCTGGCAGGGCAGTTGGCGACGGCGCGCGGCCGAGCACGCGCAGCGCGGCTGGCTGGTCCGCGGATACAACGTCGACGGCACCAACTTCGTCCCGTCCTGGCTCGACCAGGGCTACTGCTCCCTGGCCTGGCGGGACGTTCCGGAGATCCCCGCCGACTCCGGCAAGCCGCAGGTCCAGCGCGCGGTCGCGGAGGCGATGCCCGACGCCAGCGCCCAGCTCCGCGGCCAGGCCACCTACCAACTGCACGCGTTCCTCTCGGTGATGAAGCCCGGCGACGTGATCGTCACCGTCACCCCGCACGACGTCCACGTCGGCACCCTCCAGGGCCCGCCGTCGTACGACCTCTCCGACGGCCCCGACAACGCCCGTCGCCGTCCGGTGCGTTGGGCCACCGCCGACCGGCCGTTGCGGCGTGCGCAGCTCCCCGAGGCGGTGCAGGCCCAGTTGACCCGGCCACCGGCGGTCTACGACATCAGCAGCGTCGCCGCCGAACTCGCCGAGCGGGCCGGACTTGAGGACGTGGTGGCCGAGCCGCTCATCGAGGCCGACGTCACCAAGCCGCTCGAACTGCCCTCCGTGACCGAGGAGTTGGCGGCGCAGTTGCTGATGCCGCAGGACTGGCTGCGGGAGACCGCCGAACAGCTCCAGGAGCAGCGGCAGTTGGTCTTCCACGGGCCGCCCGGCACGGGGAAGACGTATCTCGCCCGCGCGCTGGCCCGCCATCTGGCCGGACCCGACCGGGTGGAACTGGTCCAGTTCCACCCCTCGTACACCTACGAGGACTTCTTCGAGGGCTTCCGCCCGGTGCGGGGCGAGAACGGCTCGGTGGTGTTCGACGTGGTGCCGGGCCCGCTGAAACTGCTGGCCGAGCGGGCTCGCACGGACCCGTCGAACCCGTACATCCTGATCATCGACGAGATCAACCGGGCCAATCTGGCGAAGGTGTTCGGCGAGCTGTACTTCCTGCTGGAGTACCGCGAGGAGCCGGTGACCACGCAGTACAGCCCGCACGACCCGTTCCATCTGCCGGGCAATCTCTTCGTCATCGGCACGATGAACACCGCCGACCGTTCGATCGCGCTCGTGGACGCGGCGATGCGGCGTCGCTTCGCGTTCCGCCGGCTGTCCCCCGAACTGCCGCCGGTGCGCGGCCTGTTGGAGCGCTGGCTGCGCGCTCGCGGACTGCCCGACACGGCGGCGCGGCTGCTGGACGCGCTCAACTCCCGCCTCGGCGACGCCGACCGCGCCATCGGACCGTCGTACCTGATGAAACCCTCCGCGGCCCGACCGGAGGGCCTCGACCTCATCTGGCGCACCCAGATCCTCCCCCTCCTGGAGGACCAGCTCTACGGCACCGGTATCGACGTCGAGGAGGAGTACGGGCTCACGGCACTGAACGCCGCCTGGGTGGAGGAGCGTTGAGCACGGACCGGCTCCGCCGCACAGAAAGCCGCCTCGCCGGAGGGGCGTTGCGCACGGACCCACTCCACCTCACCGTCGACGAGACCGGCCCCGGCATCGTGCGCGAGCTGACCGGCGACCAGCTCGCCGCGCTACTCGGTGTGCCCGGGCTGGTGCGGTTGAGTCCCGCGACGGGCGGGCGATGGCGGCTGACCGGAAACCAGAAGGCGGGCCTGGTCCGCCTGCGCACCCCCTCCGGGGGCGCCGTCCAGCTCCACCTGCGCCCCAAACTCCCGGTCCGCAACCTGCTGTTCCTGCTCTCCTACGCGCCCACCGACCCCTGGCTCCGCGAGACGGTCGACGCCGCCGAGGCCGACGACCTGCTGCCCGCTCTCGCCGATCTCCTCGCCCGCGTCACCCGCCGCACCCTGGACGCCGGTGTGTTGCACGGCTACCGCACGGTCGAGGAGGAACTCCCCCTGATCCGGGGCCGTATCCGCACGGCGGACCAACTGCGCCGCGTCGGCCTCCCGCTCCCCGTCGCCGTCCGCTACGACGACCACACCCCGGACATCGCCGAGAACCGCGTCCTGCTCGCGGCCCTGCACCGCGCCGCCCGCCTGCCCCAACTCCCTCCGCACACCGGCCTCGCCCTGCGCCATCTCGCCCACCACCTCACCGGCGTCCACCTGCTCCCGCCCGGCACCCCGCTCCCCCGCTGGACCCCGAACCGCCTCAACTCCCGCTACGCACCGGCACTTCGGCTCGCGGAACTGCTCCTGTCCGACCGGTCACTCAACCCGGAGGGCCGTCGACTCCCCACCACCGCGGACGGGTTCGTGCTCGACATGCCGGCCGTCTTCGAACGGTTCCTCACCCTGGCGCTCACCGACGCCCTGGCCCGCCGCGGGGTCCGCTGCGCCGCCCAGGAACAGCACCACCGCCTCGACCAGGCCGGGCACGTCCGGCTGCGCCCGGATCTCGTCCTGTACCGGGCCGGCCGTACCGTCTCCGTCGTGGACGCCAAGTACGCCTTCCGGCACGCGCCCGCGCCACCCACCGAGCACCTCTACCAACTGCTCGGCTACTGCACGGCGTTGGGCCTCCCGGACGGCCATCTCGTCTATGCCGCGACGACCCGGGACGGCCCGACGGAGCACGTCATCCGGCGCGTGGGCATCACCGTCACGGCCCACGCCCTGGACCTCGATCTGCCGCCCGCCGAACTCCTCACCACAGTGGGCGAATTGGCCGACCGGATCACGGCCGCACCGGACCCGGAGCGAGCGGAAGCCGATGTTCCTCCAGGGGCTACCGGGGAGTAACCGCTTCGCCCTACGCTGCTCCCGCCACCAAGGCTCCAACCAGGCGACGGCGAAGGGGACTTGAGACTCATGAAGGCGATAAGACGGCTGGCGGCACTGCTCACCGGGACGGCCCTGCTGCTGACGGGGGCCGCCGGCAACGCGCATGCGGCGGCGCCGAAGTTCTCCGAGACGACGACGATCGGCACGCACAACGCGTACGAGAAGGACAAGTACACGTACTGGGCACAGGCGTTGGACTCCGGGGCCTCGCTGCTCGAACTGGACGTCTACGTCGACAGCTTGAGCAAGCGGTGGCGGGTCAGCCACAGCGACCTGTTCTCCAACGACAACAACTGCGAGTACGCGAGCACCCCCGCCGACCTGTACAGCAAGGACCGCAACCAGGACCTCGGCAGCTGCCTGGACAACATGGCCGCCTGGAACACCCTGCACCCGGACCACGCGCCCATCATCGTCAAGGTGGAGATGAAGGTGGGCTTCAACCAGACCATCGGCCTGGGCCCGACCGCGTTCGACACCCTGGTCTCGCAGAAGCTCGGCAACAGCGTCTACAAGCCGTCCGACCTGCTCGGCTCCTCGTACTCCACGCTCGACGCGGCGGCCCAGGCGAACGCGTGGCCCTCACGCGACGACCTCAAGGGCAAGTTCATCTTCGAACTGATCCCCGGCACGGTCGAGCAGGCCAACCCCTTCGACCACTACTGGACCGACCAGGAGTACGGCGACCATCTGCGCGACCTGTACGCGGCCGGCACGATCGCGCAGGCGCAGGCCTTCCCCGCCGTACTCGGCGCGGCGAACGGCGATCCGCGATCGACCCGTTGGGCCTCGGACACGTCCGTCCGACCCTGGTTCGTGTTCTTCGACGGAGACGCGGCGACGTACGTCAACAACGGCTACGACACGTCGTTCTACTCCACGAACCACTACATCCTGATCATGACGGACGCGTACGCGGTGGCCCCGGCGATCTCCTCGACGGCCCCCACGGACGCGGAAGTAGCCGCGAAATTGGCACTGTTGGCCGCCGATCACGCAAGCGTGATCACTTCCGACTGGTCGTCGAAGTCGGCCTCGGTCCTCGGCTCGGTGGCCACCAGAAGCTGAGGTTCCGGATCCGGGGGACGGGGCACAAGTCCCCCATGCTTCATGGAATCGACGTAAGCGCGTACCAGTCCACGGCGTATGACACGGACGGCTCCTCCTTCGTCTTCATCAAGACGACGGAGGGCCGCTCGTACGTCAACCCGAGACTCACCGCGCAGACGAAGACAGGCCGTGACGCGGGCCTGGTCGTCGGCTTCTACCACTTCCTCTGGCCCGGCAACATCACCGCACAGGCGGAGTACTTCGTCAGCAAGGCCCCCGAGAAAGCAGGGGACTTGCTGGCCGTGGACTGGGAGACGACGGGCGACGGCACCCACGCGTCGAACGCGGAGAAGGACACCTTCATCCGCAAGGTGAAGGCACTGCGGCCGAACAACCGCGTCATCCTCTACTGCAACCGCAGTTTCTGGCTGACCCTCGACAAGACGTCCTACGCGGGCGACGGCCTGTGGATCGCCGACTACACGACAGCCGGCAAGCCCCGCATCAAGGCGGACTGGGTGTTCCACCAGTACACGTCCGACCCGCACGACAAGGATGTGGCCGACTTCGCGAGCAAGGCGGCACTGCGCACCTGGGCCGCGGACGCCTGACTCACGGGCGACCGCGACCCGGCACCAGGGTCGTCCTCAGCCCGCGAAGTCCCCGGTCCGCTCGGGCGACGCCTCCGCCAGTCCCTTCGTGATCCCGTCCACGCCCTCCCGGAGTCCGTACACCGGCGTCCCCGGCTGCTGGCGCCAGGACTCGTCGAGGGGGCCCGAGTCGACGGTGTCGAAGCCGAGGTCGTTGATCAGGGCCCTGACCACGCGCTTCGCCGCCTCGTCGTCGCCGGCCACGGGGAGGGCGAGGCGGTCGGGGGCGCCGGCCGGGCGGTGGCGGTCCAGGATGTCCTGGGCGTAGGTGCCGTTGAAGGCCTTGATCACGGTGTGGCCGATCTGCTGCGCGGTCCAGCGGCTCTCGGTGAGGCCCTCGTCGAGGATCGCCGCGATCCGGCCGTCGCGCCCGGGGTAGTAGTTCCCGGTGTCGATGACCGCGAGGTTCTCCGCGGCACCGTCCAGGAAGCCCTTGGGCAGGTTCGGGACCGCCTTCAGCGGAATGGTGACCACGACGACCTCGGCCCCGTTCGCCGCCTCCTCGACCGGTACGGGGGTCGCGCCCGTCTCCTCGGCCAGCGCGGTGAGTGTCTGCGGGCCGCGCGAGTTGGCGACGGAGACCTCGTGCCCGAGGGCGGTGAGCCGCCGGGTGAGGTTGCCGCCGATGTTGCCCGCGCCGATGATGCCGATCTTCATGACAGACCCTTCGCCGATCCAGAATCGGTGCGCACGAATCAATGCACACGCATGCTCCTGGAGGGCCTCAACCCCGGGCGGCCGTCGGCTATTCCGACTCCCCGCCGTACGAGTGACGGCGTCCGACGGCCGACCTCCCCCGTACCTGCTCCCCGCCTACTCCCCGAACGGGTCCTCCAGCTCCGCCCGGAGCACCTCCGCCGCCACCCCCGCGTCCCCCTCCGCGACCGCCCGCACCAACGCCTCGTGCGCCCCGTCCCCGGTGTTCGGATCGTGCTCGCGCAGTCCGGTCAGGGCGAGCAACTCCACCAGCCCCTCCCGCAGCACCGGTCTGAACTGGGCGAAGAGATCGGCGAGTACGGGGTTGTGCGCGGCGGCGACCACGGTCGCGTGGAACGCGATGTCGGCGTCGACGAAGGCGACGTCGTCGACCCCGGAAGCAGCCCTGCGGGCCTCCAGCGCGTGCTCCATCGCCGTCACGTCCCCGGGTGTACGACGGCTCGCCGCCAGCCGGGCCGCCTGGACCTCGACGCCCATCCGCACCTCGTAGACGTCGGTCACCGCGGCCCGCCGCAGCCGGGTCGGCCAGTCCTCGGCGGGTTCGGTGGCGACGACGAACACGCCGGCACCCTGCCGCGGCCGGACCAGACCGGCCCCGGCGAGCGCCCGCAACGCCTCGCGGACCGTCGAGCGGCCCACGCCCAGCTCCGTGGCCAGCGTGGTCTCGCCGGGGAGCTTGGTGCCGACCGGCCACTCACCGGCGGCGATCTGCGCGCGCAGCCGGTCGGCGGCCTGTTCGACGAGGGGACTGGGACGGACGGGACCCAGCGGCACGGTGCTTCACCAACCTAAGTATCAGGAGATTCTCACTTGTCTGAGGACCTGAGGTGTGGATAGCGTACCGGCATGACGCTTCGCGGTCTCGTTCTTCTCGGCTGCCGCGGCGGGGCCTGACGCGACCGGCACCCCGCCGCGGGTCGCCGTGCTGCCGGTCACCGTCCGACCGAGCCGAGAGCAGTCAGCAGACGATGACCATCGCCCCCTCCTTCCGCTGGAACCCCCAGCGTCCGAGCCCGATGCCGCACCACCGCTATCGCCCCTTCCAGGAGCGCGTGAACGTCCCTGCCGGGGACCGGAGTTGGCCCTCCGCCCGCTTCGAGCGCGCTCCCCTCTGGGTCCCCGTCGACCTGCGCGACGGCAATCAGGCCCTCGCCGAACCGATGGACACGCCCCGCAAGCGCCGCCTGTTCGACCTGCTGGTGGCGACCGGTTTCAAGGAGATCGAGGTCGGCTACCCCTCCGCGAGCCGCACCGACTTCGACTTCGTACGGCACCTGGTGACCGACGGGGCCGTGCCCGATGACGTCACGCCGGTCGTGTTCACCCCGGCCAGACGGGAGTTGATCGACCGCACCTTCGACGCGATCGAGGGACTGCCCCGCGCGGTGGTGCACCTGTACATCGCGACCTCCCCGGTCTGGCGGGAGGTGGTGCTCGGCCGCGACCGGGGCGAGGTGTGGGCGACCGTCCGCGCGGCGGCCGAACACATGGCGCGCCGGGCCCAGGAGGCGCCCGGTGTCCGTTTCCAGTTCTCGCCGGAGACCTTCAACCTCACGGAACCCGACTTCGTCCTCGAACTGTGCGACGGGCTCACGGAGTTGTGGGACGCGAGCCCGGACCGGCCGGTCACGCACAACCTCCCGGCGACGGTAGAGATCGCGACGCCGAACGTCTACGCCGACCAGATCGAGTATCTGCACCGGAACCTGTCCCGGCGGGAGTCGGTGATCCTCTCCGTCCATCCGCACAACGACCGCGGCACGGGCGTGGCCTGCGCCGAACTCGCCGTCCTGGCCGGCGCCCAGCGCGTCGAGGGCTGTCTCTTCGGCAACGGCGAACGCACCGGGAACGTCGACCTGGTGACCCTCGCGCTCAATCTGTACGCCCAAGGAGTGGACCCCATGGTCGACTTCGGGAACATCGACGCGGTCCGGGAGACCGTCGAGCACTGCAACCGGCTGCCGGTGCATCCCCGACACCCGTACGCCGGCGACCTGGTGTACACGGCGTTCTCCGGCACCCACCAGGACGCGATCAGCAAGGGCCTGGTCCATCACACGGACAGGGCAAGGGAGTTGGGGGTCCCGGAGCGGGAGGCTCCCTGGTCCGTCCCGTACCTGCCGATCGACCCGGCGGACGTGGGCCGTTCCTACGAGGCGGTGATCCGCGTCAACTCGCAGTCGGGCAAGGGCGGAATGGCGTATCTGCTGCGCGTCCACCACGGCCTCGACCTGCCGCCGCGCATGCGGCCCGACTTCTCCCGGGTCGTCCAAGAGGCGACGGACGCGAGCGGTCGGGAGACCACACCGAAGGAGCTGTACGAGCTGTTCCGGGAGACATATGTGGTGGAAGGCCCGCTGGAACCGGGCGCGTACCCGGCGGACACGGCCGCCCCGGTCGACGCGCTCGCGCCGGCCGGGCACACGGTCGACGTCCTGGAGCTCACCGAGGACGGGACGACGGCCGCCTACGCCGAGTGCCGGGTGGACGGCGTCACGATCTGGGGTGCGGCCGAGGGTTCGGCGGCCTCGGTACGGGCCGTCCTCTCCGCCGTGAACTGGGCGAACCGGGTGAGCCGATGAGCGAGGTGCTGCGTGCCGAGGACGTGCGGGTCGTACGGGACGGGCGGCCCATCCTCGCGGAAGGCTCCCTCACCGTCCGGACCGGCGAGCACTGGGCGCTCCTCGGTGCAAACGGGGCGGGAAAGTCAACCCTGTTGAGCCTGCTCGGGGCGCAGGTCCATCCGACCGGCGGGACGGTGGAGGTGCTCGGCCGACGTCTGGGCCGGGTCGACGTACGGGAGTTGCGGTCCTACGTGGGGCACGTCGATCCCCGTCATCCGCTCACCGAACCCCGGCGCGTCCGCGAGGTCGTCCTCACCGGGCTGACCAACTCCGTCGCGCCGCTCCCCCGTTGGCGGCCGACACCGGAGCAGGAGGCGCGGGCCGAGCGGCTCATCGACACGATGGGGCTCGCGGAACTCCGTGACGCCCGCTGGCCCACGCTCTCGCAGGGGCAGCGCGGCCGGACCCTGATCGCCCGGGCGCGTGGGGGTACCTCCCGGTTCGAGCGAAGCCGAGAACTGGGGGAGCCCGAGCCCCGGCTCCTACTGCTGGACGAACCGGCCACGGGCCTCGATCTGCCGGGCCGCGAGCGGCTGCTCGACGCGTTGGACTCGCTGCGCCGGGAGCATCCGCACCTGGCCACCGTCCTGGTCACCCACCACCTGGAGGAACTGCCCGCCGGCACCACCCACGCCCTGCTCCTGCGCGACGGCCGCACCCTCGCGCAGGGCCCGGCGGCCGAGGTCCTCACCGGCGACCAGGTCGGCAAGTGCTTCGACCTGCCGCTGGTCCTGGACCGGCACGACGGCCGCTGGAGCGTGCGGATCAGGCACCGGGGATGACGAGAGGGGCGCCCGTCCACCGAAGGACGGGCGCCCCTTCCGACCAGAGCACTGCGGACCCTCTCGGGTCACTTGTTCAGGTGGGCCCAGAACTCGTCGAACGACAGGACCTTGTCCCCGTTGAGGTCCCGGCTCTTGATGATGGCCTCGGCGACCGCCTCGGTCACGTTCCAGTCGCCTCCCTGGGCCAGGGCGGTCTTGAACTCGGCCGCGGTGATGACACCGTCACCGTCCGTGTCGATCCGCTGGAAATGCTTGCGTGCTTCCTCGATGTCCGCCACCGGATCCGCCCCTTCGTAACGCATTACTACCTGTTGACGCAGGCCAGGTTAACCGGCCGCGCGAGCCCGCAGTGCGGCGACCACCCACGCGAACTCCTCCCGGTGCGCCCCCGCGGGTCCCGAGCCCTTCACCGTGGACAGCAACTCCCGGTACCGGGCAAGCCTGTTGTTGGACGCCGCCTCCATGCGTTCGAGTACGACGGCCGAATCGCCGCCGTCCCCCAGCACCTCCCGCACGATCGCCTCCGCCTCCGGCGACTCGGGGGCGATGCCCTGGGCCCTGGCCTCCGCGCCCAGCTGCACCAGCCGCATCGGGAACCAGGTGGACCGCCCGCGGACGGCGGCGCGCTCCTGGTCCGACGCATTGAACTCGACCGCCCTGCGCATCTGTGCCCGGAACTCCGGGTCCTGCACCATCTCCGCCAACTCCACCCAGGCATCGACCTGTTCGGGCGTCGGGTCGTCCGGCAGGTCCACCGCGATGGACCGCATTCGCTCCTTGATGCACGGATCCACGGTGTCGAGCCCGTGGAACAGCTCGTCCACGAACTCCTCCATGATCCGCCTGCGTTCGGCCGCCGACAGCCGTGCCAACTTGTTCATGAGCGTCATCTCCTCCGCGGTCGAACCGCGTCTCGCGACGGTCGACAGCACCGCCCTGGTCACTCTCAGCGATCGGATCTGCGCGTCCAGTGCCACCACATGGGCGGCGGCGACCTCCGCGACGGTCGTCTCACCGGCCAGCACCTTGCGTACGTCGTCCAGGCCGAGGCCCAACTCGCGCAGGGTGCGGATCAGTTCGAGCCGGGCGGCGCACTCGGCGTCGTAGAGCCGATAGCCGCCGGCGGAGCGGGTCACCGGGGTGAGCACGCCCTCGTCCGACCAGTAGCGGATGGTGCGCACGGTCAGTCCGGTGGCTCTGGCCAGCTCCCCGATGGTGAGGAGTCCGGTGCCGTCGTCGATCATGTCTACGAGTGTGGGCCTTCCAGTGGGTGGAGACTCAAGCGGCGCAAGGAGCTTGGCGATGGAGACTCTTCGGGACATTCTCGACGCGGTGGCCCGGGACGACCTCCCGCCGCCGGACGGCCGTACGACCGTCGTGCCGCAGATGAACGAACGGGACGCGGGAGTCCTCGCCTTCACCGCGCACGCGGTCGTCTTCGTCGACGAGGATCCGCAGTGGGTCCAGGACACCCTGGCGGCCGTGCCGTGCGACGCGCTCGCGGCGCCGATGAACCCGTGGTTCCTGATGGCCCTGCTGGAGCGGACGGGCCGCAGGGCGGAGACCATCGACGCGATGCTGGTCGGCTCCCCGCTGCCGGGCGAACCGCCGGTCCCCCTACGGGAGATCACGGACGGCGACCATCCGCGGATCGTGTACGCGCGCGGCCGGCGCGACGACGTGCGCGCGTGGACGGCGGAGGGCGGAGTGATCGTGCTGGGGCGCGGGGTCGGCGGCCGACTGGAGGTCTCCGTCGAGATCGACGAGGACGTACGGCACCGGGGGCTGGGCCGCGCGCTGGTGGCCGCCGCCCGGCATCTCACCACCGAGCCGCTGTGGGCGCAGGTCGCGCCGGGGAACGCCCGCTCGATGCGGGCGTTCCTGGCGGCGGGCTACCGTCCGGTGGGTGCGGAGGCGGTGCTGCTCAGCGTGCCCTAGGGGTCAGTGCCAGGGCTTGTAGTTCGGGTTGCTCTCGCAGTCGCTCATGATCTCGACCTTGGTCTTCTTGTCGACCGGGCAGACGCCGATGACGTACTGCCGCTGGATACCGCCGGGGAAGGCGACCTCGACCTGGTCGGCCCACTTGTGGGTGTCGCCGATGGTCTTGTTGACGTCCACACCGCCCGGGGCGTCGACGTAGTAGTTGTAGCCCGACTTGTACCAGGTCTTGTACAGGTCGTGGTCGTAGGTCGTCGAGACGTACGGCGAGGGCTGGTTGACCAGGACGTACTTCTCGACGTCGTACTGCCCGTCGACGACGTCCTTGGGGGCGAAGCCCTGGTCGAAGACGATCGCCGGGCCCCGGCTGTCGCTGCGGTAGAGGGTGCCGCAGGTGGTGCGCCAGACCGGGTCGGGGGTGATGCGGCTGATGTCCACGCGCTGGTCGACGGCGGCCATCGCCGGGTCGGCGACCACGGGACAGGCCGGCGCGGCGGCCCGGGCCGGGGTGTGGGTCGGGTGGGCGGGGACGGTCGCGGCCGTGGTGGCGAAGACGGCCGCGAGGGACAGGGCGGCGGCAACGGCTCGTCGCCGCAGGTGAATCGTGATCATGCGGTGCACGATCCCGGTTCCGCGGCGACGAGTCGCGGATCATCACCCATATGCGGGCGTGTCCAACTGACCGGATTTCAGTCGGTTTTCGGGCGGCCTCAGCGGAAGATGCCCGTGTGGCCCAGTGAGTAGCGGCCCGGCTGGGGATAGACCGCGAGGCCGTGCGGGCCGCCGCCGACCTTGATGCGGGCGAGCTGGTGGCCGGTGCGGGTGTCGATGGCGTAGACCTCGGAGTTGTAGCGGCCGGAGAGCCACAGGACCTTGCCGTCGGCCGAGACGCCGCCCATGTCGGGGCTGCCGCCGTTCGGCAGGCGCCACTTCTTGGTCAGCTTGTTCTTGGTGAAGTCGAAGATGGAGATGGTGCCTTCGCCTCGGTTGGAGATGTACATCTCGCGCGAGTCCCGGCTGATGTAGAGGCCGTGGCAGCCCTTGCCGGTGGGCAGGAAGTCCGGCTTGGCGAAGGTGTCGCCGTTCAGGACCCACATGCCGTTCGCCATCATGTCCGCGATGTAGAACCGCTTCCCGTCGGGCGAGATCTTGACGTCCTGCGGCATCGAGCCGTGGAACGGCAGCTTCTGCTGCCCGATGACCTTCATCTTCTCGGTGTCGACCTTGAGCAGTTCACCGCTGAACTCGCAGGAGACGATGAAGTACCGCCCGTCCGGGGAGAAGTCGGCGTGGTTGACGCCGTAGCAACCGACCGGGACCGCCTTCACGGTCTTCATCGTGTGCGCGTCCCGGAACACCAACTGCCGGTCCAGGGACGCCATCACGATCGCGTACCTGCCGTTGGGCGTGAAGTAGAGGTTGTACGGGTCGTGCACGTCAACGGGCTTGCCCGCCTTGCCCGTTCGGGGGTCGATCGGGGTGAGGGTGTTGCCCCGGTCGTTGTTGACCCACAGCGTCTTCAAGTCCCAGGAGGGGACGACGTGCTGGGGCTGGGCGCCGACCGGGATGGTCTCGACGACCTTGTACGTCCTCGGGTCGATCACGGAGACCGAGTTGGAGTTGGTGTTGGGGACGTAGACCCGGGAGGGGAAGTCCCGCACCACGGGCGAGAGTTGGTTCGGCCGGTCGGCGGCGTACAGGTCGGCCGGGTTCAGCACCGGCGGCATACCGGGCAGCGCCCGCGCGACCGGCGGCTTCTTCTCCTGCTGTTGCGGCTGGAGGGCGGCCTTGGTACCGAGGGCCTCGTCGGCGTGGTCCTGTGATCCGCAGCCGGCGAGGGCGGCCAGCGCGGCGAGGGCGGCGCCGGTGACCAGGGCACGGGTGAGGGGGGTGTGTCGCATCAGCTCAGCAGCTCCGTGATCGTCACCGCGCGCAGTCCGCGACGGTCGAGTTCTTGCAGTACGGCGGGGAGCGCGGCGACCGTGCCGGCGTACCCGAAGTGCATGCTCACGACCGAGCCGCCCCGGACCTCGGCGAGCACCTTGCGGGTGATGGCGGGGGCGCCGGGCTCGGTGAAGTCGAGGGAGTCGACGTCGTAGGAGAGCACGTGCGGGTAGCCCACGCGGTGGGCCAGGCGCTGGACGAGCGGGGACGCGGCCGGGGCGCGCGAGGGCCTGAACCAGGTGCCGATCGAGCCGGTGAGCCGCTTGAGGCGGTCGGCGCAGCCGGTGATCTCGGCCAGCGCGTCGGCCTCGGACAGGGTGTTGACGGCGATGTGGCGCTGGGTGTGGTTGCCGAGGTCGTGGCCGCCGTCGAGGATGCGGCGGGCCATGGCGGGATGGGTGTCGAGCCAGGTCCCGACGGCGAGGACGGTGACGCGGGCGCCGTGTTTCTCCGCCTCGGCGAGCAGGGCGGTGGCGACTTTCGGGTCGCCCTGGCCGTGGAAGGTGAGCGCGATCCGGGGGCGGTCGCGGGGTCCGTGGGTGATCTGCGCGGGCTGCTGCGGGAAGGCGCGGGGGGCGGGGGCGGGCAGCGGCGTCGCCTTGGCGGCGGGCGCCGGTCCGCTGGCGGGGGCGGCGGGGGGTGCGCTGGAGCCGGTCGTGGCACATCCGGCGGCGAGAGCGCCCCCGGCGACGAGCCCGGCACCCGCACGCAACGCCGTACGGCGGTCGGTCGTGGTCACCCGGCCCATTTAAGGGGTGTTGAGTAAGAAAGCGGGGCATTGACCCGAATGGGGGACCTGCCCGGGTCGCGCCTCGAACGGCCGTCCGTGCGGTGGGCTCCGAGGCCCGAACTGCCGTACCCACAGCCGGAGTTCAGCGATCGGCGACGCGCATCTCGAACCACGTCGTCTTGCCGCGCGGCAGCAGATCGACGCCCCAGCGGTCGGAGAGTTTGTCGACGAGGAACAGACCCCGCCCGCTCAGATCCATCTCCTGGACCGGCATCAGACACGGCAACCCACGCGAGGGATCCCGCACCTCGACCCGGATCCAGCCCCGGCGCCGCTTCATCCGCAGCCCGAACACCCGGGCACCCGTGTGCCGTACGGCGTTTCCGACGAGCTCCGAGACGAGTAAGACGGCGTCCTCGGTCAGCTTCGGACTGAGCCCCCAGTGGCGGAGCACGACGATCTGGGTGAGCCTGCGGGCCGTCGCGGCGGACTCGGGGCGGGACGGGAGCGGAACCTCCGCCTCCGTGGGATTGCCGAACAACTCGATCGCTTTGAGTGCCCGCTCGTCCTCGACCGCAGGCGACCAGCGCGCCGCGGTCGCACGGCCTTGTCCCCGCGGCTGTCCGATACCTTCCAGCCCCGCCATGCGTCCATCATGGCCGCCGCAGACGGGCTCCGGGGCGGTTCCGGGGGAATACGCCCCCCGGAAGCCCCCGTTCCGCGACATTCGATCGGCATGTGCCAGAGTCATTTCAGGGCTGGCGACAGCCCCTCCGACCTGCGGTGAAGGCTCTGTTGGAGGCAATCGACAGGCTCCCTCGACAAGGCAGGCTTAAGGTCACGTTAAGGTTCCCATAAACCGACCCGCCGAGAGACCTGTATGAGACATCGCGTCAATTGCAAGTGGATGAGCGGTATTTGACGGTCCGGTTCACCAGAACTTGACGGTCCGGTTCACTGGAACTTCGCCTTGCCGGGGCCCTCTTCGACGAAGCTGCGCATCCCGCGCTCACGGTCCTCGGTCGCGAACAGCCCCGCGAACCACGTTCGTTCGACCGCCAACCCGGTCTCGATGTCCGTCTCCAGACCGGTGTCGATCGCTTCCTTCGCCGCACGCAGCGCGATCGCCGGTCCCTGCGCGAGCTTCGCCGCCCACGCGTGCGCCTCCGTGTACACGTCCGCGGCCGGCACCAGCCGGTCCACCAGGCCCAGTCGAAGCGCCTCGTCCGCCTTGACCATACGACCCGTGAAGATCAGGTCCTTCGCCTTCGACGGACCGACCAGCCGCGCCAGCCGCTGCGTGCCGCCCGCACCCGGGATCAGCCCGAGGAGGATCTCCGGCTGCCCGAGCTTCGCGTTGTCGGCGGCGATCCGGAAGTCCGCGCACAACGCCAACTCGCAACCCCCGCCCAGCGCATAGCCGGTAATGGCCGCCACGACCGGCTTCGGGATACGCGCCACCGCCGTGAACGACTCCTGCAACGCACGCGACCGCACCACCATCGCCGCGTGGTCCATGCGCTGCATCTCCTTGATGTCCGCGCCCGCCGCGAACACCTTCTCCCCGCCGTAGACCACCACGGCCCGCACGTCCTCGCGGCGCGTGGCCTCCTCGGCGAGTTCCTTGAGGCGGTCCTGGGTGGCGACGTCCAGCGCGTTCATCGGCGGGCGGTCGAGGCGGATGGTGCCGACGCCCTCGGCGACTTCGAGATTCACAGTCATGCACGCATTATCGGGGGTCTGGGGGTCGTCCCCCGGATGGGCACAGCACGTGCGCCAACGACCACGGGCCCGGTGCCGTAGGTCACGGCACCGGGCCCGTACATCAACTACAAGCTGTCAATTGAAGACCTACGCCGTCCACTTCGCCCACGACATGTTCCAGCCGTTGAGCCCGTTGTCGGGTGCCACGGTCGCGTCGTTGGAGTTCTTGACGACCACGACGTCACCGAGGATCGAGTGGTTGAAGAACCACGCGGCCGGGACGGTCTTGCTGTAACCGCCCTTGACGTCCTGGAGGCCGATGCAGCCGTGGCTGGCGTTGTAGTTGCCGAAGGCGCCGCCGCCCCAGTAGTTGCCGTGGACGAAGGTGCCGGAGTCGGTCAGGCGGGTGGCGTGCGGCACGTCCTTGATGTCGTACTCGCCGCCGTAGCCGACCGTTTCGCCGTTCATCCGGGTCACGGTGAGCTTCTCACTCATGACCATCTGGCCGTTCCAGGTGTCGTAGCCGGGCTTGCCGGTGGTGACCGGGATGGTCCTGACGGTCTTGCCGTCCTGGGTGACCTTCATCGTGTGCTTCTTGGCGTCGACGATGGAGACCTGGTTGCGGCCGATGGTGAAGTCGACCGTCTTGGTCTGCTTGCCGTAGACGCCCGAACGGCCTTCGACGCCGTCGAGGTTGAGCTTGACCGTGACCTTGGTGCCGGACTTCCAGTAGTTCTCCGGGCGGAAGTCGAGACGGTCGTTGCCGAACCAGTGACCCGCGACGTCGACGGCCGGCGAGGTCGTGATGGTGATCGCCTTCTTCACGTCCTCGGGGTGCGTGATGCCCCGGGTGAAGCGGATGGAGAACGGCATGCCGACGCCGACCGTGGAGCCGTCCTCGGGGGTGAAGTAGCCGACGAACGTGTTCTTCGGGGTCAGCGTGGTGAAGCTGGAGTCCTCGGCGGCGACCCGCCCGTCGGAGTCCTTGGCGACCGCGTGCACGGTGTACTTGGTGGAGGCGGCGAGATGGGTCGCGGGCGTCCAGCTCGCGCCGCCACCGGTGATCGCGCCGGAGATCTTGGTGCCGTCGGTGTCCTTGACGGTGACCTCGGTCAACTTGCCCTTCGCGGCGCTGATCTTGAGGGCGCCGCTGGTGTCGACGGACTTCGAGCCGTTCTTCGGGGCGATGGTGACGACCGCCTGCGACTGCTTGGTCTCGGCCGTGTCCGAGCCCTTGGCCTTGCTGTCGCCCGAACCCGACCCGGAGTTCGAACCGCCGCCGCCTCCGCACGCGGTGACGGCGAGCAGCAGCACGCCGAGGATCAGCGCCAGCAGCCCCTTGTTTCTCCGGCCGCGGGCGTCCCCCGACGCCCCCGATATCGGTCGCACGTTCAAGACTTTCTCCCCTCGCCGGGCCCGGTCAGGCCCGCACCCCTTCGCGCATCTGACGTGCACGTCCGCGCATATTAACCGTCAGGTTTTGAGCTTCATGTCAGGCGAATGTCACCATTCGGTCGCAACTTCAACTGCCGCCTGACACAGGCTCCCCGCCCCCCGTGCGGTCACTTCAGGGCACTGCCCGCCTTCCACTGCTTCCAACCCATGTTCCACCCGCCGAGGCCATTGTCCGGAGCGACCTGTTTGTCGTTGCTGTGCACGACCTCGACCACGTCCCCGACGATGCTGCGGTCGAAGAACCACCCGGCCGGGGTGTCCGAGCCACCGCCCTTCACGTCCCGCAGTCCCACGCACCCGTGGCTGACGTTGACGTGTCCGGGGGCGGTCGGCGCCCAGTAGTTGCCGTGCAGGAAGGTGCCGGAGTCGGTGAGCCGCATGGCGTGCGGGACGTCGGGGATGTCGTACTCACCGCCGAAGCCGACCGTCCGGCTGTTCATCCGGGTCACTTCCAGCATCTCCATGACCACCATTTTCCCGTTGTACGTCGTGGTCCTGGGGCCGCCTGCCGTGATCGGCACGGTGGCCAGCAGGGTGCCGTCGCGCCGCACCTCCATGGTGTGCCGGACGGCGTCGACGAGGGAGACCTGGCTGCGGCCGACAGTGAAGGAGAACGTCTTGTACTGGAGGCCGTAGACGCCCTTCGCCCCTTCCACGTCCCGCAGGCGGAGGGAGACGGTGACCTGCGTACCGGGTTTCCAGTAGGTCTCGGGGCGGAAGTCGAGGCGGGTCCTGCCGAACCAGTGCGGGCGGACCTCGACAGCCGGCTTCGCGGTGATGTGGATCGCGCGCTCGACCGCGGCCCGGTTCTCGATGTCCCGGTTGAAGCCGAGGGAGACGATCATCCCGGTGCCGACGGTGGCACGGTTCTCCGGGGTGACGTAGCTGATGAACCGTTCGTCCGGGACGTAGGTCGTGAAGGTGGTGTGCCGGGCGGAGCGCCGGCCGTCGCCGTCGAGGGCGACCGCGTCGACGGTGTACTCGGCGGCCAGCGCGAGCTTCCCGTCCTCGGGTTCCCAGCGCAGTCCGTCGTCGGAGATGCGGCCGGGGACGGGGGTGTCCTGGGCGTCCTGTGCCTTGACGACCTGCACGGACTCCAGGCGCCCGCCGGCCACCCGGACCACGAGCCGCCGGTCCGGTCTGACGCCCTTGCTGGCGTCCTCGGGCGAGATCCGGATCACATCCTCGGGCGCCGGTGCCTTGCCGAAGATGTCGCCGATACCGCCCCCGCCCGAGCCGTCCGAAGTACAGCCGGTGGCTCCGGCCAGCAGTCCTGCCCATGTCAGTACGGCGGCCAGTGCGACCCCCGCGCGCCGTGCGCGCCCTTGTGCATACCTCACGGGGTGTCCAACGAGCGGGCACGCTCCGGGGAAACGTGAGTGCGACCCACGCTCTGGGCAGAACAGTGGGGAGGATGACAGGACAGGGGCCCGCGACCGGGACGTCGCGCGGTCTTCACCTCGTCGTTCCATGAGCCGCGGGAGGCCGGACGGTGTCGAGCGCAGCCGAGCAGGAGGCCGTGCAGGAGGGGTACGTCGACGACGACGGCGTGCCGGTGGAGCGGTCCGTCGTCGACGCACCCGTACCGGCACCGCGTGCCGCACCGGTGCTGAACGGCGCCCCGCACACCGGGCCGCCGGTGCCCGTGTGGCCGGGGACGCCGATGCCGTTGGGGGCCCGGTTCCGGGTCGGCCCGGACGGGGTGGCGGGCACCAACTTCGCGCTGTGGGCGGGAGGTGCGGAGGCGGTCGAGCTGTGCCTGTTCGACCCTGCGGGTGTGGAGACCAAGGTCCCGCTCACCGAGCTGACGCACGAGATCTGGCACGGCTTCCTGCCGGGTGTGCTGCCCGGGCAGCGCTACGGCTTCCGGGTGCACGGCCGCTGGGACCCGTGGACCGGCGCCCGCTGGAACCCGGCGAAGCTGCTCCTCGACCCGTACGCGCGGGCGGTGGACGGCGAGTTCGGGCTGCCGCCCGAGGTGTACGCGCACGTCCGGGACTGGCCGCAGCAGCAGGTCGCGGACACCGTGCGCGACGACCGGGACTCGGCACCCCACGTCCCCAAGGGTGTGGTGGTCCACGACGACACCACCGACGACGAGTGGATGGACGACCGACGCCCGAAGACCCCGTGGGCGGACTCGGTCATCTACGAACTCCACGTCGGCGGCTTCACCAGACTGCACCCCGGGATACCCGAGGAACTCCGGGGCACCTACGCCGGGTTGGCGCACCCGGCCGCCATCGAGCACCTGGTCGAGCTGGGCGTGACGGCCGTGGAACTCCTCCCCGTCCACCAGTTCGCGCACGAGGACCATCTGCTGCGCAAGGGCCTGAAGAACTACTGGGGTTACAACTCCATCGGCTATTTCGCCCCGCACGCGGGCTACGCGGCGACCGGTACGGCGGGCCAGCAGGTCGGCGAGTTCAAGCGGATGGTGCGCGCGCTGCACGAGGCCGGGATCGAGGTCATCCTCGACGTGGTCTACAACCACACCGCCGAAGCGGGCGAGTTGGGGCCGATGCTCTCCCTCAAGGGCATCGACAACCGCGGCTACTACCGCCTCCAGAGCGACGCCCGCCGCTACACGGACTACACCGGCTGCGGCAACACCCTGCACGTCGTACAGCCGCACGTCCTGCGCCTGATCACCGACTCCCTCCGTTACTGGGTCACGGAGATGGGCGTCGACGGTTTCCGCTTCGACCTCGCGGCGGCGCTGGCCCGCTCGATGCACGACGTCGACATGCTGTCCCCCTTCCTCGCCGTGATCGCCCAGGACCCGGTGCTACGACGGGTGAAGCTGATCGCCGAGCCCTGGGACGTCGGCTCGGGCGGCTACCAGGTCGGCGCCTTCCCACCCCTGTGGACGGAGTGGAACGACCGCTATCGCAACGCCGTCCGGGACTTCTGGCGGGGCGCGCTGCCGGACGTACGGGACCTCGGGTACCGGCTGTCGGGCTCCAGCGACCTGTACGCGTGGGGCGGCCGGCGCCCCTACGCCTCGGTCAACTTCATCACGGCGCACGACGGTTACACCCTCCGCGACCTCGTGTCGTACGAGCGCAAGCACAACGAGGCCAACGGCGAGGGCAATCGGGACGGCACGGACGACAACCGCTCCTGGAACTGCGGGGTCGAGGGCGAGACGGACGACGAGCGCGTGAATGCGCTGCGGCGACGGCAGTTGAGAAATCTCCTCACCACGCTCCTGCTCTCCACGGGCGTGCCGATGCTGGTCGCGGGCGACGAGCTGGGGCGGACGCAGCGGGGCAGCAACAACGCCTACTGCCAGGACAACGAGATCAGTTGGGTGGACTGGGAGCTGGCGGAGGACCCGGGCTGGCGGGCGCTGACCGACCTCACCGCCCGGCTGATCGACCTGCGCCACCGCCACCCGGTGCTGCGCCGCCGGGCGTTCTTCTCCGGGCGGGCCCATTCGACGGACGGCATAAGGGACTTGGCCTGGTTCACCGCGCGCGGCACGGAGATGACGGAACGGGACTGGTACGCGCCCGCCGCCACCCTGGGCATGTACCTCTCCGGCCGGGACATCCCCGGCCGGGACGAACGCGGGGCACCGATCGTCGACGACAGCTTCCTCGCCGTCCTGCACGCGGGCCACCGGCCGGTGAGCTTCGTGCTGCCGGGGCCGCCGTGGGCGGAGCGGTACGAGGTGGTCGTCGACACGTCACGGGAGGAACAGGGGGAGGCGCCGGGGGTGGTGCACCGGGCGGGGGCCGCGATCACGGTGCCGGCGCGGGCGGTGCTGTTGCTCAAGGTCGGCTGAGGGGCGCGGGGGGCCGGGGCGACGTTTCAGGTGCGTGAACTCCCGGGCGGACGGCTGGGCTCGGGGCGGGTCGGCTGATCACATGGAGGGCACGCCCCCCACGGCTTCCGCCGCCTTCCGTCGTCTTCCCCACAAGGACCTCGTATGCCTGAGATATCCCGCCGCGCCTTCGGCGGCCTGGTCGGCGGCGGTGCCGTCACCGCCGTCGCCGGTACGGCCGCCACCGCCGAGGCCGCTCCCGCGGAACGCCCCTTCGCGGCCCGCCCCGCCGCCGCCTCCGGCAAGCGCCCCAACCTCCTGGTCATCCTCGGCGACGACCTCGGCTGGGCCGACCTCTCCTCCTACGGCGCCCCGCACATCAAGACGCCGAACCTGGACCGGCTGGCCCGCCAGGGGGTGCGCTTCACGGACGCCTACTCCGGTTCCGCGACCTGCTCGCCGACCCGGTTCAGCCTGTACACCGGGCGCTTTCCGGGCCGTACGCCGGGCGGGCTGGCCGAACCGATCGCCAGCAGGACGCAGGGACTCGACCCGAGCCACCCGACCCTCGCCTCACTGTTGAGGAAGGCGGGCTACTCCACCGCCCTGATCGGCAAGTGGCACTGCGGCTGGCTGCCCGACTACAGCCCCACGAAGTCGGGTTGGGACGAGTTCTTCGGCAACCACGGGGGTGTGCTGGAGTACTTCTCCAAGCTCGGCCAGCTCGGCGACTACGACCTGTACGAGGGCGACGCGACCTACAAGGACCTGCGCTACTACACGCAGGTGCTGACGGAGCGGGCGGTGGAGTACGTCGGCCGCGCCCACGACAGGCCGTGGCTGCTGAACCTCAACTTCACCACCCCGCACTGGCCTTGGCTCGCCGAGGGCGACGACGAGACCGGTGCCGAGATCGCCGCGAAGATCCGCGCGGCCACGAGCCAGGCGGAGATCAGCAACGCGCTCAACCACTACGACGGCGGTTCGGTCGCGAAGTACACGGAGATGGTGCAGAGCCTCGACGCGGCCGTCGGTGAGGTGCTCGCCGCGCTGCGCCGGTCCGGGCAGGAGGAGCACACGCTGGTGTACTTCGCCAGCGACAACGGCGGTGAACGCTGGTCGTACCTCTGGCCGTTGAGCGGCGAGAAGTTCGTGCTCCAGGAGGGCGGCATCCGGGTGCCGACGATCGTGCGCTGGCCGCACCGGATCGACGGCGACCAGGTGAGCCACGAGCCGAACCTCTCCCCCGACTGGACCGCGACCTTCCTGGAGCTGGCCGGTGCCCGACCCGACCCGGCGTACCCGCTGGACGGCACGAGCCTCGCGGGCTATCTGCTGAAGGGTGAACAGCCGCCCGGGCGGGACCTGTTCTGGCGGGTGCGGGCCAACCGGGCGCTGCGGCGCGGCGACTGGAAGTACTACCAGGACGAGGACGGCGACGACCACCTCTACGACCTCGGCGCCGATCTGCGCGAGCAGGCCGATCTCGCCCCCGACAGGCCGGAGTTGCTCGCCGAACTGAAGGCGGCCTGGGAGAAGATCGCCTCCGGCCTGCTCCCCTATCCGGACTAGCCGAGGATCCCCCGGTCGTACGCCACCGCGACGGCCGCCGCGCGGTCCTTGACGCCCAACTTGCCGTACAGGTGGGTGAGATGAGTCTTCACGGTCGCCTCGCTGATGAAGAGTTCGCGGGCGATCTCGCGGTTGGAGGTGCCCTTGGCGACCAGGGCGAGCACTTCGCGTTCGCGGGCGGAGAGCGCCTCGTTGCCGGGGGTGGCCTGGGGACGGCGGACCGCGGAGACCAGCCGGGAGGCGACGGCGGGCGAGAGGACCGTGCGGCCCTGTGCCGCCGCGCGGACGGCGGTGAAGAGTTCGTCGCGCGGGGCGTCCTTCAGGAGATAGCCGGTCGCGCCCGCCTCGATCGCGGGGAGCGTGTCGGAGTCGGTGTCGTACGTCGTCAGGACGAGCACCTTCGCGCGGGCGGCGCGGCGGGTCAGTTCGCGGATGGCGTCGACTCCCCCGCCGCCCGGCATCCGCAGGTCCATCAGGATCACGTCCGGGTCGAGGGCGGCGGCCCGCTGCACGGCCTCGACGCCGTTGGCCGCCTCGCCCAGGACGCGGAATCCGGGCGCGGACTCGAACATGCCGCGCAGACCGTCCCGTACGACGGGATGGTCGTCGACGATCAGAACGGAGATCAGCAACTCGTCACTCATGGCGGACCAACGGTACGCGAGCCGACAGGGCCGTGCCGTGTCCCGGCTCGGACTCGACCGCGAGCGTGCCCGCGATGCGCTCGGCGCGGGCCCGCATGCCGTCGAGGCCGAAGCCGCCGGTGCGGGTGCGGTCGGGCAGGGCGAGCGGGTCGAAGCCCCGGCCGTCGTCGCGGATGTCGAGGAGGACCTCCTCGCCGACGAAGGAGAGGGTGACGCCGACGCGGGTGGCGCGGGCGTGCCGGGCCGCGTTCGACAGGGCTTCCTGGACGATGCGCAGCAGGGTCGCGGAGACCTCGTCGTGGAGCTGTTCGGTGATGCCGGTGACGGTGAACTCGGCGCGGACGCCGGTGCGTTCGCCCCACTCGGCGACCGTGTTCTTCAGCGCCTCGGGCAGTCCGTCGTTCTCCAGGGCGATGGGCGCGAGGTTCTGCACGGACCGGCGGGCCTCGCCGAGGCTGTGCCGGGCGAGGGTGGAGGCGCGGTCGAGATGGGTGCGTGCCGTCGTCAGGTCGGGTGCGTTCGCCACGACTTGGAGCTGGGCAATGATGCCGGTCAGGCCCTGGGCGATCGTGTCGTGGATCTCGGCGGCGAGCCGCCGCCGTTCGTCGGCGACCCCGGCCTCCCGTGCCTGGACGAGGAGTTGGGCGTGCAGGGCGGCGTTCTCGTCGAGGGCCTGTTGCAGGGCGGTGTTGGTGCGTTCGAGTTCGGTGATGGTCTCCGTGCGCTCGCGGGAGCGCTGTGACTCCTGCTGGGTGAGATGCGCGATCGCCATCTGCAGAGCGGAGTTGACCGCCACCAGCGCCACGAAGAGGACCCATTGCAGCCCGCTCCCGAACGGCATCCCGCCGGCCTGCGCCCCGGCCACGGTGACCGCGCTCGCGAACAGTCCGATCCGCTGCCCCGCCGTGCCCGGGATCAGTTCGTCGGCGTCCATGAAGCCGGAGGCGGCGTAGAACGCGAAGAACGGGTCGATCCAGGTGAGGGCGAAGGCGAGGGCCCAACGGACGACGTAGTACGCCGTCCCCGCCCGCGACGGGGTCCGGCGACGGTCGGGGCTGCGGGCACGGATGGCGTGCCACCACAGCTGGAGGACGAGCGCGGCACCGGCCAGGGCCCAGCCGGTCCACCACTCGGCGGTGGTGTAGTCGAACAGACCGGAGGAGGCGAGCGCGAGGACGACGCTGATACCGAGCAGCCCGTACGGCCCCCACGTGTGCAGCTGCTCCCAGCGGCGGTCGATCTGCCGGTCCCTGGTGGTCATCTCCCCAGTCTGCACGGCCGCCTCCCCTACTCCCAGCGGAACCAGCGCGAGGCGGCGCCCGTCAGCAGCAGGGTCCACATCGCGAGCACCCCCAGATGGGCCCAGCCCGGCCAGTTCCCGGCGGCCGCCCGGTTCAGGGCCTCGGCGGCGGCGCCGAACGGGGTGTAGCCGACGATCCGGGCGAGGACGTCCGGCATCGAGTTGACCGGGATCCACACACCCGCGCAGAACATCATCGGGAAGAACACCGCCGATCCGATCGCGCCCGCGATCTTCGTGGTCCGGGACAGCGCGGAGACCACCGCGCCCAGCGCGAGCGCGGCCAGGATCGCGAGGAGCAGGGCGAGGAGATAGCCGTAGGGCTGCTGGGGGAGGCGTACGTCGAAGGCGAGGCGGCCGACGATCAGGGCGCACAGGGCGGAGGCCAGGGCCGCCGTGCCGAAGACCACCATCTGCGCGGTGAGGAGGACGGACGGGCGGACCGGGGTGGCGGACATCCGGCGGAGGATGCCGCGTTCGCGGTAGCCGGTGAGGTTCTGCGGCATCGACTGGAGCCCGCCGACGATCATGCCCAGCAGGACGGTGACCGGGACGTACACGTCGACCGTGCGCAGGCCGCCGAGGTCGGCCTCGTGGTGGCGGAAGCCCGGGATGGAACCCAGGATCACCAGGAGCAGGGTGGGGAAGAGCAGGATCCAGAAGAGGGCGCCCGGTTCGCGGCGGAAGAGGCGCAACTCGGTGCGCAACACTGCGGTGTTCATGCGCTGACCTCCGTCAGGTCCAGGAACGCGTCGTCCAACGTGGCGTCGGACACGCGGAGTTGGTGGGCGGTGATGTGGCCCCGGGCGAGCAGGGTGATGACGGCGTTGACGGTCTCGTCGGAGCCGGAGAGGGTGATCCGGCCGTCCTTGTGCGCCACGGACGTGAGCGCGGGCAGCGCGTTCAGGTCACCGTCGTCCAGGGGCGCGGAGGGCGTGAAGCTGATGACGGTGGAGCCGGCCGAGCGGCGGATCAGCCCGTCCGGAGTGTCCAGGGCGGCGACCCTGCCCTTGTCGATCACGGCGATCCGGTCGCACAGCCGCTGCGCCTCCTCCATGAAGTGGGTGACGAGCAGCACGGTGACCCCGCTCGCCCGCACGTCCTCGATCAGCTGCCAGGTGTCGCGGCGGGCGCGCGGGTCGAGCCCGGTGGTCAGCTCGTCCAGGACGACGACCCGGGGGTTGCCGATGAGCGCGAGCGCGATGAACAGCCGCTGCTTCTGGCCGCCGGACAGCTTCGCGAAGCGGGTGGTCAACTTCGCGGTCAGGCCGAGGCGTTCGGCCAGCGGCCGCCAGTCGGCGGGATGCGGATAGAAGGCGGCGTACAGCTCCAGTGCCTCACGGACGGTGAGCTTGGCCTGGAGCTCGCTCTCCTGGAGCTGGGCGCCGAGGACACGGGCGACCTCTTCGTGGTCGGCGACGGGGTCGAGGCCGGTGACCCGGACCCGGCCCGCGTCCGGGACGCGCAGGCCCTCGACGCACTCGACGGTGGTGGTCTTGCCGGCGCCGTTCGGGCCGAGGATCCCGAAGATCTCGCCCTCCTCGACGGCGAACGAGACCCCGTCGACGACGGCCCGGCCGCCGTAGGACTTGCGCAGTGCGGTGACTTCGATGACAGGTGTGGCTGACATGGTCCGAGGGTCCCGGGAACGCGGGGTCGGGCACATCGGCCATCGCGCTCGACCGGGCATCAACCGATCGGTTGATGCCCTGCTACGACCCCCTGGTCGGCCAAAACTCGGTGGGCACTGTCAGTGGTGGTCCGTAGGCTCGCCCATGATGTCGACGACACATGCAACCACCGAGGACCACACCGATCGCTCCGCCGTGCGCTCATTGCTGCGGCTGTGGCCGTACGTCCGCCCCGTGCGGGTACGGCTGTTCACCGCGGCCGGGGTCGCCGTCGTCGCGTCCTGTACGGGGCTGGTCTTCCCGCTCGTCCTGAAGTGGATGGTGGACGGGCCGGTCGCCGACCGGGACACGGCGGGCGTGTGGCTCGGGGCGCTGTATCTGCTGCTGCTCGGCATCGCGGAGGCGGGCCTGTTCGGACTGCGGCGGTGGCTGGTCGCGCGGCCGTTGTCACGGGTCGAGGCGGAGATGCGGGCGGATCTGTACCGGCATCTCCAGCGGCTGCCGGTGGCCTTCCACGACCGGTGGCCCTCGGGCCAGCTCCTCTCCCGGGGCACCACCGACCTGATGCTGCTGCGCATGTTCCTCGCCTTCCCACTGACGTTCCTCCTGGTCAACGCCGTGACGATCCTGGTGGGCGTGATCATCATGCTGCTCCAGGACTGGACGCTGGGACTGGTGATCCTGGGTCCCGCCGTGCCGGTGATCGTCATGTGCGTGGTCTTCGAGCGTCGGTACGCGCATGTGGCCCGCCTCGCGCAGGACCAGGTCGGCGATCTGACGACCGTGGTCGAGGAGAGCGTCCTCGGCATCCGCATCATCAAGGGCTTCGGCCGCCACCGCAGCCAGGCCCGCGCCTTCCGCGACCTCTCCCGCACCCTGCGCGGCACCGAACTCCGCAAGGCCCGCCTGCTGGCCATGATCTGGGGCGTCATCGTCACCCTGCCCGAACTGGCCCTCGGCGCGACGCTGGTCCTGGGGACGATTCAGGTCGCGGACGGCGACCTGTCGGCGGGCACGCTGGTGGCATTCCTCTCCACGGCACTGGCACTCCGGTGGCCGGTGGAGTCGATCGGCTTCCTCCTCGCCATGAGCCAGGAGGCGGCAACGGCGACCGAGCGCTACTTCGAGGTAATGGATGAGCCACGGGAGGAGGAAGCGCCCTTGAGGGCCGCGCCCCGAAGGGGCGCGGGGAACTGCGCGACCAGCCCCCACCGGCCGTCACCCGACCACGACGGCATCCGTTTCTCCTCAGTCTCCTTCCGCTACCCGGACGCCTCGCCTGATTCCCCACCCACCCTCGACAACATCGACCTGCACATCAGACCCGGCGAATCCATGGCTCTGGTAGGCGCGACAGGCACCGGCAAAACCACACTCACGGCCCTCGTCCCCCGCCTCCACGAGGTCACATCGGGCCGCATCACATTGGACGGCGAGGACATCACCGCCATGTCCCGCCAAACGCTGCGCACCATGGTGGCCGTGGCCTTCGAGGAACCCACGTTGTTCTCGGCCAGCGTCGGGGAGAACGTACTCATGGGGTCAGAAGAGGGCGCGGGACAACCGGAGTTGGAACGAGCCCTGGCCGTCGCACAGGCCAACTTCGCGCACGCCCTCCCCCGGGGCACGGACACCCAGGTAGGCGAACAGGGCCTCAGCCTCTCCGGCGGCCAGCGCCAACGCCTCGCCCTGGCAAGGGCGGTGGTGGGCAACCCCCGCTTCCTGGTCCTGGACGACCCGCTCTCCGCCCTGGACGTCCACACAGAGGCGGCCGTTGAAGCCGCCCTACGCCAAGTCCTGGCCGACACGACGGCGTTGATCGTGGCCCACCGCCCGTCCACGGTCCTCCTCGCCGACCGCGTGGCCCTGCTGTCCGACGGCCGCATCACGGCGGTCGGCACCCATCAAGAACTGCTGCGGACGAACGCGGAGTACGCGCATCTCATGTCGGGATCCGAACCGCACGACCGGCCGGAGGACGAGCGATGACCGCCCCCACCACATCGGCGCCCACCACCGACGACGACCCCGAACCGCCGCGCCCGCCCGTCGCGGACGACCCCTTCGATCACGACGAACTGCCCACTCCCCCGGGCGCGACCGCCACGCTCCTGCGTTCGCTGCTCGCCCCGATGAAGGCCCGGGTCGCCGTCACGACGCTGCTCCTGCTGCTCCAGCAGGCGGCCGTGCAGACGGGCCCGCTGCTGGTGGCGTACGCCATCGACCGTGCCGTGCCGGCGTTCCGGGACCACGACCGCGGTCCGCTGATCGCCGTAGGGGTGGGCTATCTGCTGTGCGCGCTCGTCTCCGGCGGGTTGCAGTACGCGTTCATCGGCGCCTCCGCGCGCGTCAACCAGGACGTGCTGCTCGATCTGCGCGGCCGTATCTTCCGGCACGCGCAGGCGCTGAGCATCGACTTCCACGAGCGGTACACGTCCGGGCGGCTGATCTCCCGTTCCACCACGGACATCGAGGCCCTGCGCGAACTGCTCAGCGAGGGACTCCAGGAGCTGATCACGGTCATCCTGTCGTTCGTGTACATCTCGGCGATGCTGCTCTGGCTGGACCTGGGGCTCGGCGCGGTCGCGGTGGCGTCCTTCGTGCCGTTGTATCTGCTCGTGCGGGTCTATCAGCGGCGCGCGGTGCGGGTGTACGCGGTGCGGTCCACGGCGATCGCACGGGTGATCGTGAAGTTCGTGGAGACGATGAACGGCATCCGCCCGGTCCGCGCGTTCCGCCGCGAGGCGGTGAACGACGCCGACTTCCGCGTCCTCAACCGGCGGCACGAACGGTCCAACGGCGACGCCCTGTTGGAGATGGCCCGCTATGTCACCGGCTCCCGTCTGGTCGCCAACACGGCGGTCGCGGTGATCGTGCTGTGGGGCGCGACCCGAGTCGCGGACGGATCCCTGGAACTGGGCGTGCTGGCGGCGGCGGTTCTGTACCTACGGCGGCTCTACGACCCGATCGACCGGCTCGGCATGTTCCTCAACTCGTACCAGTCTGCCGCCGCGTCCCTGGAGAAGATCGCGGGGCTGCTGGCGCAGAGGCCGTCGGTGCCGGAGTCCTCGACTCCCGTACAGCTTCCGGCACTTGAGTCGGAGCAGCCCGGCCGCGAGGTCGTCTTCGACGGGGTCCGCTTCGCGTATCGCACCGGGGGCGAGGTGCTGCCCGTCTTCGACCTCGCCCTCCCCGCCGGCCAGACGGTCGCCGTGGTCGGCTCCACCGGCGCAGGCAAGTCCACCCTGGCCAAGCTGCTGGCCCGCTTCTACGACCCGTCGGACGGGCGGGTGCTGCTCGACGGGGTCGATCTGCGCGAACTGTCCGTGCCCGAACTGCGGCGCGGGGTGGTGATGGTGACGCAGGAGGCGTTCCTGTTCTCCGGCACGGTCGCCGAGAACATCGCGATCGGCCGTCCGGACGCGCCGCGCGAGGAGATCGAGCGGGCCGCTAAGGCGATCGGCGCGCACGACTTCATCAGCGCGCTGCCCGACGGCTACGACACGGACGTACGCAAGCGGGGTGGCCGTATCTCGGCGGGTCAGCGCCAACTCGTCGCGTTCGCGCGGGCGTTGCTCGCCGACCCGGCCGTCCTCATCCTCGACGAGGCGACCAGTTCCCTCGACATCCCGGGCGAACAGGCCGTACAGCGTGCCATGTCGACGGTCCTGCGTGGCCGCACGGCGGTCGTGATCGCCCACCGTCTGTCCACGGTCGAGATCGCGGACCGGGTCCTGGTCATGGAACACGGCCGGATCATCGAGGACGGCACCCCGGCCGAACTGGTCGCGGGGACGGGACGCTTCGCGGATCTCCATCGGGCCTGGAGGGACAGTCTGGCGTAAGCGCCCCCACCGGCGGCACCCGATCGGTCACCCCTCCGCACCTGCACGCTTCCGTACCTCCACGCTTCCAGGCCTTCGCGCTTCCAGGCCTTCGCGCTTGCGAAGCGGAACCTTGTTCCGTATCTTTTCCGGAACAAGGTTCCGCTTGCATGCCGCAAGCGTGCACGCCACAGAACGGAAGCACCCCCATGACTCCGATCATCTCCGTGAAGCCGGTCGTCCTCTCCGCCCCAGGTCGCGGCGCGGATCTCCGGGTCAGGGTGTCCGCGCCCGTGACCGGCGGCGCGTTGCCCGTCGTCGTCTTCTCGCACGGTTTCGGCTGGTCGCTGGACGGCTACGCCCCGCTCGCGGACCACTGGGCCACGCAGGGTTTCGTCGTCGTGCAGCCCACGCACCTCGACTCCAGGACGCTCGGCATCCCGCACGAGGATCCCCGTTTCCCCCGGATCTGGCGCTTGCGGATCGAGGATCTCCAGCGGGTGCTGGACGGGCTCGACGTCCTGGAGGCGTCCGTGCCGGGGCTCGGCGGGCGGATCGACCGCGGCCGTATCGCGGTGGCCGGTCACTCCTGGGGAGCGCAGACGGCGAGCACGCTGCTGGGCGCGCGGGTCCTCGACGCGGGCGGTGTGCCGGGCGAGGATCTGTCCGACGCGCGGGTCTCGGCGGGCGTCCTGCTCGCCCTGACCGGGCTGGGCGACGACCTGACCCCGTTCGCCGCCGAGCAACTCCCTTTCATGAGGCCGTCGTTCGCGACCATGACCGCGCCGGCCCTCATCGTCGCCGGTGACCACGACCAGTCGCGGTTGTCCACGCGGGGACCGGACTGGTTCACCGACCCGTACACCTACAGCCCGGGCGACAAGAGCCTGCTCACGCTGTTCGGCGCGGAGCACTCGCTCGGCGGCATCCCCGGGTACGAGGTCGCCGAGACGACGGACGAGAGCCCCGCGCGCGTCGCCCTCCTCCAGCACCTCACCACGGCGTTCCTGCGCAGCGCGCTGCACCCGGAGGACACCGGGTGGAAGACGGCGGTCGCGGCGTTGGCGGAGGACCCGGCACCGCTGGGGAAGGTGGAGAGCAAGTAGCCCGGCCCGCGAGGGAGTTTATTCGATGGGCAACCGCGCTCACGCTCGGTAATCTTCGAGGTCTCCAACCACCCCCGGACCGCTCACGGCTGCCCGCGCTCGGCGGCCTGGGCAAGGAGGCCCATGATCGACGCGTACGAGGATCCCGGGACACCCGACTGTCGGGGCGGCTGGCGGTTCCTGTGGTGGCTGGTGCTGCGGCAGCCGGGGCGGGCGGTGTCCGGGGCGCTGCTGTCGAGCGTGTGGATGGTGCTGATGGCGGCGGCGCCGTATCTGATGTCCCGCGCGGTCGACGACGGGCTGGTGCCGGGGGACATGGGCGCGCTGGCCTGGTGGACCGGAGCGCTGTTCGTGGTCGGCGCGGTCAACTCATGGCTGAGCATCATGCGGCACCGCACGATGACCCGGGTCCGCATCGACGCCAACTTCCGCACGGTCAAGCTGATCGTCGGGCAGACCGTCCGGCTGGGCGCCGTGCTCGCGCGCCGGGCACGGGCCGGCGAGGTGATCACCACCGGCGTCGGCGACGTATGGACCATCGCCCAGTGCCTCACCGTCGTCGGCCCCGGCTTCGGCGCCCTCGTCGTCTACGGCGTGGTCGCGGGCGTGCTGCTGTCGATCTCGGCGCCGCTCGCCGCCGTCGTCCTGCTGGGTGTGCCGGTGATCGCCTTGCTCGCGGGGCCGTTGACGCTGCGGTTGCAGAGCGTGGAGACGGAGTACCGGGAGCGGCAGGGCGTGCTGACCGCGCGCATCGGCGACCTCGCGGGCGGCCTGCGGGTCCTCAACGGGCTTGGCGGCAAGGGGCTGTTCGCGGACGCGTTCCGCCGTGACTCGCAGCGGCTGCGCGCCCAGGGCTACCGGGTGGGCGCGGTGGCGAGCTGGGTGCAGGCGGTCGGGATGGGGCTGCCGACCCTGTTCCTCGCGGTCGTGACCTGGCTCGCGGCCCGGCTGGCGGCCCAAGGGCAGCTCTCCATCGGCGAGTTGGTCGCCGTGTACGGCTATGTCGCGGTGCTGATCGGCCCGGTGTCGTTCTTCGTGCAGATGGTCTACGAGTTGAGCCGTGGCGTGGTGGCCGCGCGTCGGGTCGTAGCCCTGCTGCGGCTCGAACCGGCTCTGGACACCGGGGAGTTGGCCCCTCCCGCCGAACCGGCCGCGCTGCACGATCCGGACTCGGGGGTGCGGGTGCTGCCGGGGCGGCTGACCGCGCTGGTCGGGGCGCGGCCCGGCGACGCGCTGGCCGTGGTGGACCGGCTCGGGCGGTACGCGCCGTCCCTGGCGACCTGGGGCGGGGTGCGGCTGGACGCGATCCCGCTGGACCAGGTCCGGTCACGGATCCTGGTCGCCGACAACGAGGCCGACCTGTTCGCCGGACCGCTCACGGAGATGGTGTCCGGGCGCGTGGAGCGGTCGGCGGAAGCGGTGGCGAGGGCCGTGCGCGCGTCCGCCGCCGACGACATCGTGCAGGGGCTGCCGGAGGGCCTTGACTCGGCGGTGGCCGCGCAGGGCCGCAGTCTCTCCGGGGGACAGCGTCAACGGGTGCGGCTGGTAAGGGCGTTGCTCGCCGAGCCGGAGGTGCTGCTCGCGGTGGAGCCGACCTCGGCGCTCGACGCGCACACGGAGGCGGCGGTCGCGCTACGGCTGCACACGGAGCGCACGGGCCGTACGACGGTGGTGACCACGACGTCCCCGCTGGTCCTCGACCACGCGGACACCGTGCACTACCTGGTCGACGGCAAGGTCGCGGCCAGCGGCGGCCATCGCCGGCTGCTGGCGGACGAGCCCGGCTACCGCGCGCTGGTGGCCCGGGACACGGAAGAGGAAGAGGTCGTACGGTGACGCAGTCCTCACTGGCGAAGGGCCAACTGCCGGTCGCGGGGCGGGCGGACGTACGGCGGGCCGCGCTGCGCCTGGTGCGGGCGGACCGGCGGGCGTTCGCCGTCGTGCTGGTGGTGAACGCGCTGGCCGCCGGGGCCGGGCTGGTCGGGCCGTGGCTGCTCGGGCGGATCGTGGACGAGGTGCGGGCCGGTGCCGGAGTGGGGATGGTGGACCGGCTGGCCCTCGTCATCGTGGGGTGCTCGGTGGCGCAGTTGCTGCTGGCGCGCTGGGCGCGGTACGTGGGGCACCGGTTCGGTGAACGGACGCTGGCCCGGGTGCGGGAGGACTTCGTCGACCGGGCGCTGGCGCTGCCCGCGTCGGTGGTGGAGCGGGCCGGGACGGGCGATCTGACCGCGCGCGGCACGGCGGACGTCGCGATCGTCGGTACGACCCTGCGTGATGTCGGGCCGGATCTGCTGGTCAACTCGGTGCAGGCGCTGTTCGTGATGGGCGCGGTGTTCGCGCTCGACCCGCTGCTCGGGCTGTTCGGGGTGCTGGGGCTGACGCCGGTGTGGTTCGCGCTGCGCTGGTATCTGCGGCGGGCCCGGGACGGCTATCTCGCGGAGGGCGCGGCCAATTCGGAGGTCGCGGAGGTCCTCACGGCGACGGCGGCCGGGGCGCGCACGGTGGAGGCGTTCCGGCTCCAGGAGCGCCGGGTGTGGGCGAGCCGGGACACCCTGCGCACGGCGCTGCGCAGCCGGCTGCACACGCTGTTCCTGCGGACGGTGTTCTTCCCGGCGGTCGAGATCTCGTACACCGTCCCGGTGGCGGGTGTGCTGCTCGTGGGCGGGTGGCTGCACGGGCGCGGAGCGGTGGGCCTCGGTGCGGTGGTGGCGTCCGCGCTGTATCTGCGGCAGTTCGCCGAGCCCCTGGACCAGATCCTGATGCGGGTCGAGCAACTCCAGAGCAGCGGCGCCTCGTTCGCCCGCGTGGAGGGGCTGGCCGGGGCGCCCCGCGCGGAGGGGGACGGCGACGCCCCGGTTCCGGCGGACGACCGGATCGACGTGACGGGTGTGCGGTACGCCTACGAGCGCGGCGGTGAGGTGCTGCACGGCGTCGACCTGACCGTACGGCCCGGTGAACGGCTCGCGGTGGTCGGCCCGTCGGGCGCCGGGAAGACCACGCTGAGCCGGCTGCTGGCGGGCGTCGACGCGCCGACCGAGGGCACGGTGACCGTGGGCGGGGTGCCGGTCTCCGGGCTGGCACCGGAGACGCTGCGCCGCCAGGTGGTGCTGGTCACCCAGGAGCACCACGTCTTCCTCGGCTCGGTCCGCGACAACCTCCTGATCGCCGAACCGGCCGCCACGGACGAGGAGTTGTGGGCGGCGCTGGCGGCGGTGGGTGCCGAGGAGTGGGTGCGGGAGCTGCCGGACGGGCTGAACACCCGGCTGGGCGCGGGCGGTTCGGCCACGGACGGCTCGCAGGCCCAGCAACTCGCCCTGGCCCGCGTGGTGCTGGCCGACCCGCACACCCTGATCCTGGACGAGGCGACGGCCCTGCTGGATCCGGCCACCGCCCGCCACACCGAACGCGCCCTGGCCGCCGTACTGGAGGGCCGCACCGTCATCGCCATCGCCCACCGCCTCCACACCGCCCACGACGCGGACCGGGTCGCGGTCATGGAGAACGGCCGGCTGACCGAACTCGGCCCGCACGAGGAGCTGGTGGCGGCGGAGGGCGCGTACGCGGCGCTGTGGCATTCCTGGCACGGGGAGCGGCCGGGCACGGGAGCCTCCTGACGACCGACGGCACGGATCCGGACCTCGGCACACCCGTCAAGTCGTGGTCCGCATAACGAACATGAACATCCGGACAACGAACGAATTCCGGCCAACTTCCTGACGCGCTCCTGACAGAAAGCGCGGGCTGCTGCCACTCTTCCCACTGGCGCTTCACAGCAACCCCACAGCTTTACCTCTGTGATCCCTGTGATCTCCCCTGGTCGCGTGATCCGCGACCGTCCTGAAGGAGTCAGTGTTGAGAAGCAATTCCTCGCGCAGACGCACCTCCCACATAGTCGCCGTAGCCGGCGTCACCGCTCTGCTCGCCGCTGCCGTCCAGGCCGGCGCGACCTCCTCCGCCGCTCCGGCCAAACCCCTTGCCGCCAAGGGGAATCCGGCGCACTCCGCGGTCTCGCTCTCCCCCTCGCAGCGCGCCGAGCTGCTCCGCGACGCCGCGTCGGCGCGGACCACCACCGCCAAGGACATCGGCCTCGGCGCCAAGGAGACGCTCGTCGCCCGTGACGTCGTCAAGGACGCCGACGGCACCGTCCACACCCGCTACGAGCGCACCTACGCCGGACTCCCGGTCCTCGGCGGCGACCTGGTCGTCGACACCGCCAAGTCGGGTGCCACCACCCACGTCGTGAGGGCGACCAACGCCACCATCGCGGTCGCCGACCTCACCCCGAGCGTCGCCACCGCGACCGCCGAGAAGCAGGCCGTCTCCCGCGCCAAGGCCCTCGGCTCCACCAAGTCGGCCGCGGATTCGGCCCGCAAGGTGATCTGGGCGGCGAGCGGCAAGCCCGTCCTCGCCTACGAGACGGTCGTCGGCGGTCTCCAGGACGACGGCACCCCGAACGAACTCCACGTCGTCACCGACGCGGCCACCGGCAAGAAGCTCTACGAGTACCAGGGCATCGAGAACGCCACCGGTACCGGCAACACCCAGTACAGCGGCGCGGTCTCGCTGACCACGACCCAGTCGGGCACGTCGTACAACCTCACCGACGGCGACCGCGGCGGCCACAAGACGTACAACCTGAACCACGGCACCTCGGGCACCGGCACGCTGTTCTCGCAGACCAGCAACACCTGGGGCAACGGCACCACGTCGAACGCGGCGACGGCCGGCGCGGACGCGCACTACGGCGCGGCGGAGACCTGGGACTTCTACAAGAACACGTTCGGCCGCAGCGGCATCAAGAACAACGGCGTCGGCGCCTACTCCCGTGTCCACTACGGGAATTCGTACGTCAACGCGTTCTGGGACGACGGCTGCTTCTGCATGACGTACGGCGACGGCTCCGGCAACGCGGACCCGCTGACGGCCATCGACGTGGCCGGCCACGAGATGAGTCACGGCGTCACCTCCAACACCGCCGGGCTCAACTACTCGGGCGAGTCGGGCGGGCTGAACGAGGCGACCTCCGACATCTTCGGCACGGGTGTCGAGTTCTACGCCAACAACTCCACCGACGTGGGCGACTACCTCATCGGCGAGAAGATCGACATCAACGGCGACGGCACGCCGCTGCGCTACATGGACAAGCCGAGCAAGGACGGCGGCAGCGCGGACAGTTGGTACTCGGGCGTCGGCAACCTCGACGTGCACTACTCCTCGGGCATCGCCAACCACTTCTTCTATCTGCTGAGCGAGGGCAGCGGCGCCAAGGTCATCAACGGCGTCAGCTACAACTCGCCCACCTCGGACGGACTTCCGGTCACCGGCATCGGCCGGGACAAGGCGCTGCAGATCTGGTACCGCGCGCTCACCACGAAGTTCACCTCCACCACCAACTACGCGGCGGCCCGCACCGGGACGCTCGCCGCGGCCGGTGAGCTGTACGGCACGACGGGCGCCGAGTACAAGGCGGTGCAGGACGCGTGGGCGGCCGTCGCGGTCGGTGCGCGCTCCGGTGGCGGCGGCGGTGGCGGCACGTCGTTCGAGAACACGGCCGACGTGTCGATTCCGGACAACGGGGCGGCGGTTACCTCGTCCGTCACCGTCTCCGGGCGGACGGGCAACGCCCCGACGAACCTCTCGGTCACGGTCGACATCGTGCACACCTGGCGCGGTGACCTGGTGATCGACCTGGTGGCTCCGGACGGGTCGACGTACCGCCTGAAGAACTCCAGCTCGTCCGACTCGGCGGACAACGTGCAGGCGACCTACACGGTCAACGCGTCCTCCGAAGTGGCCAACGGCGTCTGGAAGTTGAAGGTCCAGGACGTGGCAGCACAGGACACCGGATACATCAACAGCTGGAAGTTGACGTTCCCGTAAAAACCAGCCGTCCACTTCAGGCCGCACGAACTGGGCGCCGCCTCGGGGTTTCAACTCCGGGGCGGCGCCCTGTTGTGGACGTTTACATTGCCGCAACGTTCACCGGACAGTCGATTTTCAGCCAACATCACTTGGGGGTCCTGACATGTACGCGCCCCTGATGCCACTCTTCCCTCACGCCGCTTCAGCACAGCCACTTCACAACCGTTCCGGTCAGTAACCCCACGCTGCCGGACTCCCCCACAGAGGAGCTTGCGTGACCCCCCTCTACGCGCGTCACAAGCGCACCACCCTGGCCATCGCCACCGCGGTCGCCGCCGGGGCCCTGCTCGCCACCGGTGTCACCACCGGCGCCGCCGCCCAGCCCGCGGCCGGCAAGGCGGCCCCCCTCGCCGCCGCCCCGCAACTGCTCTCCAGCGCCGCGCGCACGGCGCTGGTCCAGGAGAAGCAGGCCGACGCGGCCGAGACAGCCACGCAGATAGGCCTCGGCACCAAGGAGAAGCTGGTCGTCAAGGACGTCGTCAAGGACGTCGACGGCACGGTGCACACCCGCTACGAGCGCACCTACGCGGGCCTCCCGGTCCTCGGTGGCGACCTGGTCGTCCACTCCTCGCCGGCCGGCAAGACCGAGGGTGTCACCAAGGCGCACTCGGCGACCATCAAGGTCGCCACCGTCACGCCGAAGATCACCGTCGCCAAGGCGGAGAAGCAGGCGCTGACCGTCGCCAAGGCCGCCGGTTCGGACAAGACCGCCGCCGACGGTGCCCGCAAGGTCATCTGGGCCGGCACCGGCACCCCCGTCCTCGCCTACGAGACGATCGTCGGCGGCTTCCAGGACGACGGCACCCCGAACCAGCTGCACGTCATCACCGACGCGGCCACCGGCAAGAAGCTCTTCGAGTACCAGGGCATCGAGAACGCCACCGGTACCGGCAAGACCCTCTACTCGGGCACCGTCAGCCTCACCACCTCACTGTCGGGCACGACGTACTCGCTGACCGACGCCTCGCGCGGCAGCCACAAGACGTACAACCTGAAGCACGGGACGTCCGGCACCGGCACCCTGTTCACCAACACCACCAACACCTGGGGCACCGGCGCCGCCTCCAGCTCCACCACCGACGTGACCGCCGCCGCGGACGCCGCCTACGGCGCCCAGGAGACGTGGGACTTCTACAAGGACACGTTCGGCCGCAGCGGCATCAAGAACAACGGTGTCGGCGCCTACTCCCGTGTCCACTACGGCAGTTCGTACGTGAACGCGTTCTGGGACGACAGCTGCTTCTGCATGACGTACGGCGACGGGTCGAGCAACACCCACCCGCTGACCTCGCTGGACGTGGCCGGCCACGAGATGAGCCACGGCGTCACCGCCAACACCGCGGGCCTCAACTACTCCGGTGAGTCCGGTGGCCTGAACGAGGCGACCTCCGACATCTTCGGCACCGGCGTCGAGTTCTACGCCAACAACTCGTCCGACGTCGGCGACTACCTCATCGGCGAGAAGATCAACATCAACGGCGACGGCACCCCGCTGCGCTACATGGACCAGCCCAGCAAGGACGGCGGCTCCGCCAACTACTGGTCCTCCTCGGTCGGCAACCTCGACGTGCACTACTCGTCGGGCGTCGCGAACCACTTCTTCTACCTCCTCTCGGAGGGCAGCGGTTCGAAGACCATCAACGGGGTGGCCTACAACTCCCCGACGTCCAACGGCGCCACGCTCGCCGGCATCGGCCGCGCCAAGGCGCTGCAGATCTGGTACAAGGCGCTGACGACCTACTTCACGTCGACCACCAACTACAAGGCGGCCCGCACCGGAACCCTGAGCGCCGCAGCCGCGCTCTACGGCTCCAGCTCCGCCGAGTACGCCGCGGTGGCGGCGACCTGGTCGGCCGTCAACGTCACCTGACGACAGCCGAGTTGACAGGTAAGCAGTAAGGGCGGTACCCGGAGCGAAGGCATCTCCGGGTACCGCCCTACTCTTGGGTCCCATGTCCTTCACGTACGACGACGTCGGCGCGACCCGCGAACGCGGCTTCTGCCCCCCGGGATTCCACCCCCTCTATGTGCGCACCCGGATCGGCGAGGGCGAGAAGGTCTTCCGCCGGGCGTCCGAAGCGGTCCTGACCTGGGAGTTGCACCGCGAGACAGGCGTCGGCATCGAGGCGAGCGCCGACAAGGCCGCCCCCGGAGTGGACGTGACGGTCACCCTCGCCGGCCTGATAAAAGCCCCCTGCCGCATAGTCTGGACGGCCGAGGAACACCGCCGATCCGGCTGGGCCTACGGCACGCTCCCCGGCCACCCCGAACGCGGCGAGGAAGCCTTCGTGGTCGACCGCACGGGCGACGGCACGGTCTGGCTGACGGTCTCCGCCTTCAGCCGCGGCGCGAAGTGGTACGCCCGCCTGGGCGGCCCCGCGACCCGCGGCCTCCAACACGCGTACGCACGGCGCATGGGCAGCACGCTGAAGCGGATGTGCGCGCCGTATTCAGAGGTGTGAGCGGCCCCCGCGCCCCTTAGGGGCGCGGGGCTGTGACATTTGCGGCTCCGCCGCGTGGGCGCGACCAGCCCCCACCGGCCCCGCAGCCGAAGCACTACCGCATCAGAACCCCGGCCCCCTCCACCCCGTCCTCAGAGGGCACCGCCACCAGCCCCAACTCCGCGCTGGACGCAAGCAGTCGATGCGCAGGGAGGATACGGACGGTGTACCCATAAGGCCCGGTACGGTCCAGGGAAAGCGGTCCCTCGAACAACCAGTGCCCCTCAGAATCCGGCCCACCAACCGGCTTGAGCGGCACAGCCACCCCGTCCCCGATCCGATCCTCCGGGTCCACGCGGCCGGAGACCGCCTGTACTTCGACATCGTCCGGGGCCAGACCGCCCAGCCCCACCCGCACCCGCAGATTCAGCGTCGTACCGAGTTCCGCCGTGGCCGTAGCCGCAGACGTCTCCACGTGGTCGACAGTCACCCCGTGCCAGGCCGCCCGCACCCGCCCCTTCCAGGCGGCCAGTTCACGCGCCGAGTCGGGCGTCATGGCGCGATGGGCGAGCGCGGCCGGGGCGTACAGCCGCTCCACGTACTCGCGGACCATCCGCCCGGCCAGCACCTTCGGACCCAGCAACGTCAGGGTCTGCCGCACCATTTCGATCCAGCGGTCGGGCAGACCGTCCTGGCCGCGCTCGTAGAAACGCGGGGTGACGCGCTGCTCCAGGAGGTCGTAGAGCGCGGCTGCCTCCACGTCGTCGCGGTGGTCGGGATCCGTGCCGGTGCCGTCCGCCGTGGGGATGGCCCAGCCGAAGTCGGGCTGGAACCACTCGTCCCACCAACCGTCCAGCACCGAGAGGTTGAGGCAGCCGTTGAGCGCGGCCTTCATCCCGCTGGTGCCGCACGCCTCCAGCGGGCGGAGCGGGTTGTTGAGCCAGATGTCGCAGCCGGGGTAGAGCTTCTGCGCCATCGCCATGCCGTAGTCGGGAAGGAAGACGATGCGATGGCGGACGCGCGGGTCGTCCGCGAACTTCACCAGCTCCTGGACGAGGCGCTTACCGCCGTCGTCCGCCGGGTGCGCCTTGCCCGCCACCACGATCTGGATCGGGTGCTCCGGGTGCAGAAGGAGATCCATCAGCCGGTCGCGGTCGCGCAGCATCAGCGTCAGTCGTTTGTACGACGGGACGCGGCGCGCGAAGCCGATGGTGAGGACGTCGGGGTCGAGGACGCCGTCGATCCAGCCCAACTCGGCCGATCCGGCGCCGCGTTGACGCCAGGAGGCGCGCAGCCGCTCCCGTACCTCCACGACCAGTTGCTCGCGCAGATCGCGGCGCAGCTCCCAGATGTCCTGGTCCGGGATCTCCGCGACCGCGTCCCAGCGGTCCGAACCGCCCACCGTCAGCGCGTCCTCGGTGCGCTGGGCGCCGATCTGCCGCGCCCCGAGCCGGAACACCTCGGGGGCGACCCAGGTCGGCGCGTGCACCCCGTTGGTCACGGAGGTGATCGGCACCTCCTCGGCGTCGAAGCCCGGCCAGAGACCGGAGAACATCTCGCGGCTCACCTGACCGTGCAACAGCGAGACACCATTGGCCCGTTGACCCAGCCGCAGGCCCATCACGGCCATGTTGAACAGGTTGGGCTCGCCGCCCGGGTAGGTCTCCATGCCCAGGTTCAGGATGTGCTGGACGTCCAGGCGCGGGAGTTCGGCCCCGGCACCGAAGTGCGTGGCGACCAACTCCCGGTCGAAACGGTCGATTCCGGCCGGGACGGGCGTGTGGGTGGTGAAGACCGTGCCGGCCCGCACCGCCTCCAGGCCCGCGTCGAAGTCCAGCCCCGCGTCGCAGAGTTCGGCGATCCGCTCCAGCCCGAGGAAGCCCGCGTGTCCCTCGTTGGTGTGGAACACCTCGGGCTCGGGGTGACCGGTGAGGCGACAGTACGTCCGTACCGCCCGCACACCCCCTATGCCGAGCAACATCTCCTGGAGCAGCCGGTGTTCGCTGCCGCCGCCGTAGAGGACGTCGGTCACGCCGCGCGCGGCGATGTCGTTCTCCTCGACGTCCGAGTCGAGCATCAGCAGCGGTACCCGGCCTACCTGCGCGAGCCAGATCCGGGCGCGCAGCGAGCGGCCGCCGGGCAGGGCCAGGGAGACCTGGGCCGGGGTGCCGTCGTCCTCCCGCACCAGCGCCACCGGGAGTTCGTTGGGGTCGAGGACCGGATAGGTCTCCTGCTGCCAGCCGTCCCGGGACAGCGACTGCCGGAAGTAGCCGTGCCGGTAGAGGAGTCCGACACCGATCAGCGGTACGCCGAGATCGCTGGCCGATTTGAGATGGTCGCCGGCGAGGATGCCGAGGCCGCCGGAGTACTGGGGCAGGGCCGCCGTGACGCCGAACTCGGGTGAGAAGTAGGCGACGGCGGCGGGCAGTTCACCGGGGTGGGTCTGGTACCAGCGGTCACCGCCCACATAGTCGGCGAGGTCCCCGGCGACCTCGGTGAGCCGGCGCAGGAAACGGCTGTCCCCGGCCAGCTCGGCGAGCCGCTCGGCCGACACGCTGCCGAGGAGTCGTACGGGATCGTGTTCCGAGGCGGCCCAGCGCTCGGGATCGACGGACTGGAAGAGATCACGGGTGTCCGCGTGCCAGGACCAGCGCAGATTGCGCGCGAGGTCGCTGAGCGGGCGGAGGGGTTCGGGGAGAACGGGACGGACGGTGAATCGACGGATCGCCTTCACAGCTCCACCTCGGCGCTTCGCTGGATGACACACGGCAGTGTGCGTCGTCGTGTGCTGATGACGGTACCGGTGTTGGTGTGGGCGTCGCTGGGGACTGCGTCCCCAGACCCCCGCTTCGGCCCTGAAGGGGCCTCGTCCTCAAACGCCGGACGGGCTGAAATTGCCGGCCCGCGTCGAAAGGCACCCCGTGACGGGCTGGTTAGTACCGCGCTGTACTAAATCAGTTCCCTCGTGCGCCCTTGTGGTGCTTCGCACCGCACGAGAGGCTGCCCCGTGGAGAGTTGAAGGAGGGGAACTCGACATGGCACGGACGCGCACGCGGCGTCTGCGTCGGGCGGGGGGTCTGACCGCGGTGATCACTGCCGTGGTGATGTCGGCCATCGCTCTGCCCGCGCACGCCGCACCGGAGGGGACGATCATCGGCGCCGGTGAACCCGGTTCCGTCAGTGGCAGCTACCTGGTGACGCTCAAGGGGGGAACAAGAGCTCCGTCGGCCGCCGGAAAGGACCTGGCCCGGACGTACGGGGCGAAAATAAGCCACACCTACGGCACGGCCCTCAACGGCTACGCCATCGAGGCGAACGAGAGACAGGCGAGGCTCCTCGCGGCGGACGCGCGGGTCGCCTCGGTCGCGCAGGACACCCGGATCACCGTGGACCGCGCTCAGCGCAACCCGCCGTCCTGGGGGCTGGACCGGCTCGACCAGCCGGGCCTGCCGCTGAACAGGAGCTACACCTCGCCGGGCGCCGGGGGCGGCGGCGTGACGGTGTACGTGATCGACACCGGCATCCGGGTCACCCACAAGGACTTCGGCGGCCGGGCGAGCTACGGCTGGGACTTCGTCGACAACGACGCCACCGCGCAGGACGGCAACGGCCACGGCACCCATGTGGCCGGCACGATCGCCGGCACCACGTACGGCGTCGCCAAGAAAGCCAAGGTGGTCGCCGTACGGGTCCTCGACAACGCGGGAGTGGGGACGACCTCGCGGGTCCTCGCGGGGATCGACTGGGTCACCCGGCACGCGCACAGGCCCGCGGTCGCCAATCTCAGCCTCGGCGGCTTCCACAACGACCAGCTCGACGCGGCCGTACGCAATTCGATCGCGTCCGGTGTCACCTACACGGTCGCGGCGGGCAACGACGGGCTGCAGGCCGGCCTGTACTCCCCCGCGGACGTGAAGCAGGCGATCACCGTCGGCGCCACCGACCGGAACGACGCCAGGGCGCCGTTCTCGAACGTCGGTCCGGCCGTCGACCTGTTCGCCCCGGGCGTCTCGATCACCTCCGCGTCGTACGCGAGCGACACGGGGAGGGCGACCTTCTCCGGTACGTCGATGGCGTCGCCGCACGCGGCCGGCGCGGCGGCGGTCTATCTCGCCGGGCACCCGCGTGCCACCCCGGCACAGGTCTCGGCGGCACTCGTCGCGGGGGCGGTTTCCGGGAAGGTGTCCGGCGCGGGGCTCGGTTCGCCGGACAAACTCCTGCAAGTACCGCGGTCGTAGCGCGGGAGTGACGGCTCCGGCCCCGTTCGCCCTGGACGGGGCCGGATCTTCTGTGGAGACCTGCGCGTAAGTAGTTGGCAACCTGCCGGATTGCTAACCCGAATAGGGTGGGAAGGCTCCACCGGTACGCCCCCCAGACGCACCACGGGATCTCTCGCAGGACCCACCTCCCCACATCCATCCGCCCATACCCATGTTGACGCGGACAGGAGCGGTCATGCCCGCCACGCACCACTCGTCACCACCCCCGACATCCGGCCCGGACACGCCCCGCGTGCGCCCCGCCGGCACGGCACCGCCCGCCCCGGAGCCACCCTCCGCGGGCGGCACGTCCCCCGGCATCGGACGCATCCCCGTCCTCGATGTCAGGCCGGTCGTCCAGCACGGCCACCGGCCCGCCAAGGCGGTGACCGGTGAGGCCTTCGAGGTGTCGGCCACCGTCTTCCGCGAGGGCCACGACGCGGTCGCCGCCAACGCCGTCCTCTACGACCCGGACGGCCGCCCCGGTCCATGGACCCCGATGCGGGAGCTCGCCCCCGGCACCGACCGCTGGGGCGCCACCGTCACACCCGGCGCACCCGGCCGGTGGACGTACACCGTGGAGGCCTGGAGCGACCCGGTCGCCACCTGGCGCCACCACGCCCGGATCAAGATCCCGGCCGGGATGGACACGGACCTGGTCCTGGAGGAGGGCGCGCGGCTGCACGAGCGCGCCATCGCCGGCGTACCGAAGGGCAAGGGCCTGCGGCCCGTCCTCCGCGCCGCCGTCACCGCGCTGCGCGACGAGACCCGCCCGCCCGCGTCCCGGCTGTCCGCCGCGCTGACGCCGGAGGTGGACGAGATCCTGGCCCGGTATCCCCTGCGCGAACTGGTCACGGTCTCCGAACCCCGCGGGCTGCTGGTGGAGCGGGAGCGGGCGCTCTACGGCGCCTGGTACGAGTTCTTCCCCCGCTCCGAGGGCACGGCGGCCGAGCCCCACGGCACGTTCCGTACGGCGGCGAAACGGCTCGCGGGCATCGCCGCGATGGGCTTCGACGTCGTCTACCTGCCGCCGATCCACCCGATCGGGACCACCTTCCGCAAGGGCCCGAACAACTCGCTGTCCGCCGGGCCGGAGGATGTGGGCGTCCCGTGGGCGATCGGCTCGCCGGAGGGCGGGCACGACGCGATCCACCCCCGGCTCGGGACGCTGGAGGATTTCGACGCGTTCGTCGCGCGGGCCGCCGAGCTGGGCATGGAGATCGCGCTGGACTTCGCGCTCCAGTGCTCCCCCGACCACCCCTGGGTGGACAAGCACCCGGAGTGGTTCCACCACCGCCCCGACGGCACGATCGCCTACGCGGAGAACCCGCCGAAGAAGTACCAGGACATCTACCCGATCGCCTTCGACCGGGATCTGGACGGGCTGATCGCCGAGACGTTGCGCGTGCTGCGGCACTGGATGGACCACGGCGTGCGGATCTTCCGCGTGGACAACCCGCACACCAAACCGGTCGTGTTCTGGGAGCGGGTGATCGCGGACATCAACGCCACGGACCCGGACGTGATCTTCCTGGCCGAGGCCTTCACCCGCCCCGCGATGATGGCCACCCTCGCGCAGGTCGGCTTCCAGCAGTCGTACACCTACTTCACCTGGCGCAACACGAAGGCCGAACTCACCGACTACCTCAGCGAGTTGGCGGGCGAAGCCGCCGCCTACATGCGGCCGAACTTCTTCGTGAACACCCCCGACATCCTCCACGAGTTCCTCCAGGAAGGCGGCCGGCCGGCCTTCGAACTGCGCGCGGTACTCGCCGCCACCCTCTCTCCCACCTGGGGGGTGTACAGCGGGTATGAGTTGTGCGAGAACACACCGTTGCGGCCCGGCAGCGAGGAGTATCTGGACTCCGAGAAGTACCAACTCCGGCCCCGCGACTGGGTGTCGGCCGAGCGGGAAGGACGTAGCATCGCGCCATTGCTCGGCAGGCTCAACGACGTCCGGCGGCGCAGCCCCGCGTTGCGGCAGTTGCGTGATCTCCACTTCCATCACACGGATCAGGAGGCGGTGATCGCGTACTCGAAGCGGAGCGGTTCGAACACGGTTCTGGTGGTCGCGAACCTCGACCCGCACCACACCCAGGAGGCCACGGTCTCGTTGGACATGCCGCAACTCGGCCTGGAATGGCACGAGTCGGTGCCGGTGCGCGACGAGCTCACCGGTGAGACCTATCACTGGGGCAGGGCCAACTATGTGCGCCTGGAACCGGGCAACCGGCCCGCACACATCCTCACCGTCCTGCGACCGTCCCCGCAGATCGGAGGGTCACCCACAATATGATCGTCAACGAGCCCGTCCCGGACACCTTCGAGGACACTCCCGCCAAGGACCGGGACCCCGAGTGGTTCAAACGCGCCGTCTTCTACGAGGTCCTGGTCCGCTCCTTCCAGGACAGCAACGGCGACGGCATCGGTGACCTCAAGGGCATCACCGCCAAACTCGACTACCTCCAGTGGCTCGGCGTCGACTGCCTCTGGCTCCCGCCGTTCTTCAAGTCCCCACTCCGGGACGGGGGTTACGACGTCTCCGACTACACCGCCGTACTCCCCGAATTCGGCGACCTCGCGGACTTCGTGGACTTCGTGGACTCGGCCCACCAGCGAGGCATGCGGGTCATCATCGACTTCGTCATGAACCACACCAGCGACCAGCACCCGTGGTTCCAGGAGTCCCGCAGAGACCCCGACGGCCCCTACGGCGACTACTACATGTGGGCCGACGACGACAAGCAGTACCCCGACGCCCGCATCATCTTCGTCGACACCGAAGCCTCCAACTGGACCTTCGACCCGGTCCGCCAGCAGTACTTCTGGCACCGCTTCTTCTCCCACCAGCCGGACCTCAACTACGAGAACCCGGCCGTGCAGGAGGAGATCATCTCGGCGCTGAAGTTCTGGCTCGACCTGGGCATCGACGGCTTCCGGCTGGACGCCGTGCCCTATCTCTTCGCGGCCGAGGGCACCAACTGCGAAAACCTTCCGGCAACCCACGAGTTCCTGAAGCGGGTGCGGAAGGAGATCGACGCCCAGTATCCGGACACGGTGGTACTGGCGGAGGCGAACCAGTGGCCCGAGGACGTCGTCGACTACTTCGGCGACTTCCAGAGCGGCGGCGACGAAGCCCACATGGCCTTCCACTTCCCGGTCATGCCCCGCATCTTCATGGCAGTCCGCCGGGAGTCGAGGTATCCGGTCTCGGAGATCCTCGCGAAGACCCCCGCGATCCCGTCCGGCTGCCAGTGGGGCATCTTCCTGCGCAACCACGACGAGCTGACCCTGGAGATGGTCACCGACGAGGAACGCGACTACATGTGGGCCGAGTACGCCAAGGACCCCCGCATGCGCGCCAACATCGGCATCAGGCGGCGCCTGGCCCCCCTGCTCGACAACGACCGCAACCAGATCGAACTGTTCACCGCCCTGCTCCTGTCGCTCCCCGGTTCGCCGATCCTCTACTACGGCGACGAGATCGGCATGGGCGACAACATCTGGCTCGGCGACCGCGACGCCGTCCGCACGCCGATGCAGTGGACACCGGATCGCAACGCAGGTTTTTCGTCCTGTGACCCCGGCCGACTGTCACTGCCGACCATCATGGACCCCGTCTACGGCTACCAGGTCACCAACGTCGAGGCGTCGATGTCGTCGCCCTCCTCGCTGCTCCACTGGACCCGCCGCATGATCGAGATCCGTAAGCAGAACCTGGCGTTCGGCCTCGGCTCGTACCGGGAACTGCCGTCGTCGAATCCAGCGGTGATCGCGTTCCTGCGCGAGTACGAGGACGACCTCGTCCTGTGCGTGAACAACTTCTCCCGGTTCGCGCAGCCGACGGAACTGGACCTGCGGGCGTTCAATGGGAGGCATCCGGTCGAACTGTTCGGCGGGGTGCGCTTTCCGGCCGTAGGAGAGCTGCCGTACTTGCTGACGCTGGCGGGGCACGGCTTCTACTGGTTCCGGCTCCGCAAGGAAGCCGCCTAGAGGTCCGGTCCCCGGGGCGGGGGCGGGGCGGCTTCGGTTTCCCTCGCCCCTTCCGGGGCACGCAACAGTGACACCCCGACCACCCCCGGGGAAAGGAACGTGACACTATGGCGGAAACTGTCACACTTTCCGGCCGGACCAGTCCTGGTCCCGGTCCCGGCCTCCTCGCGTCGCTGGACCCCCTTCTGCGGGAGTGGTTGCCGAGGCAACGGTGGTTCGCGGGCAAGGGGCGTCCCGTCACCGGCTTCTCGCTGGTGGCGGCGACCGAACTCCTCCCGCTGGACGGCACGCTGGGCCTCTACCACCTCCTGGTCCGCGCCCACCAGCCGCAGACCCAGGGCGACTGCTACCAACTCCTCATAGGCGTGCGCGAGGCGCTGCCACCCCGGCTCGCGCCCGCGCTGATCGGACATGTGGAGGAGGGCCCGCTCGCCGGTCACACGGTGTACGAGGCCCTGTACGACCCCCGGCCCGCCGAGGTGCTCCTGGAGGCGTTGCGCACCCGGGCCCGCATCGGCGGGCTGCGCTTCGAGCGGGCCCCGGACGGCCCGGACCCCGGCCCAGGTCTCACACCACGCCTGATGACCGCCGAACAGTCCAACTCGTCGGTCGTCTACGGCGACGCGTTCATCCTGAAACTGCTGCGCCGGATCGTGCCCGGCACCAACCCCGACCTGGAACTCCCGCTGGCCCTCGCGCTGGAGGGCTGCCCCCGGGTGCCGGCGCCGACGGCGTGGCTACGGGCGGAGTTCGCCGACGAGCGGTACGTCCTCGGGGTGCTCCAGCCGTTCGTGCAGGGCGCGGCGGACGGCTGGGAGCTGGCGCTGAGCGAGTTGGCCAAGGGGGAGGACTTCGGCGCGGAGGCGCGGGCGCTGGGGCGGGCGACAGCGGAGGTACACGTCTCCCTGGCCCGGGCGCTGCCGACCACGACCTTGGGCCACGTCCAGTTGGAAGTCCTGGTCACGGGCATGACCGAGCGCCTGAACGCGGCGGCGCAGGCGGTCCCGGCACTCCGCCCCTACGCCTCCGGTCTGCGCTCGGCGTTCTCGGCGCTGGCGGACCTGGCGGCCGAGGGCGAGACATGGACGGCCCAGCGCATCCACGGAGACCTCCACCTCGGCCAGTGCCTGCACTCGCCGTCCGGGGAATGGTCCCTGATCGACTTCGAGGGCGAGCCGTCCAGGCCGCTGGCGGAACGCCGGATGCCGCAACCTGCGGTGCGGGACATCGCGGGGATGCTGCGTTCCTTCGACTACGCGGCCCACTCGACGACTCCGCCGACGCCGGGCTGGGCGGACCGGTGCCGGGCCGCGTACTGCTCCGGGTACGCGGAGATCACCGGCGTGGATCCGCGTACGGACCCGGTCCTGCTCCGCGCGTACGAGACGGACAAGGCGATCTACGAAGTCCTCTACGAGGCCCGCCACCGCCCCGACTGGCTCCCGGTCCCCCTCTCCGCGGTACGCCGCCTGGCCAACCCCGACTCCACCCCCTGACCCACCCCGCCCTGGAGGCTCCACCCGTGACCCCGCGTCCCCCGTCCCCGTCCAACGGTCCGGATCCAAAGCCGAGGAAAAAACCGGCGAAGAAGGCGGCACCGAACAAGAACGCCGTGGCGAAGACCGGTTCGGCGAAAGAGACCTCGGCGACAGAAGCTGCGACGGAGAAGGCCATGACGAAGACGGGCGCCACGAAGACGGGTACGGCGAAGAGGACGAACGTGACGGCGAGGATCCCGGCGGAGACGGGCTCGGCGGAAAACGTCGTGGCGAAGACAGACAGCGCGAAGAAGGCCGTGCCGAAGAGGACAGAGGCGAACAAAGCCGTGAGCAAGAAGGCCGCAGCGAAGAAGGGTGCCGGGAAGAAGAGCTCGGCGAAGAAGGGCCTGGCCAGAAAGACGAGCGTGCCGTCCGAGAAGCCCACACGAAGGACGGTGACCGCCGACACGGAGGTGGATTCTCCAGCACAGGACGGGGGGACCACGGCGCCGGAACAGACGGTCTCCGTATCCGAGGCGGAGGTCTCCGTATCGGAGGCGGAGGTCTCCGTATCGGAGGCGGAGGTCTCCGCGTCGGAGCAGGCACCCTCCGCATCGGAGCAGACGGCTACCACCCCCGACATCACATCTACCCCGGAGCCAGGCCCCACCCCGGAGCCAGGCCCCACCCCGGAGCCGGGGCTCACGCCGCCCACCGAACCAACCCCACTCATCCCCCCCACTGACGCCGCCCCCCCGACCGTCGCCGTCTCCCCCGCCCTCGACGCCACGGACCGCGACCGTCTCCTCCACGGAACACACCACGCCCCCCACTCCGTACTCGGTGCCCACCCGGTCCCAGGTGGGGTCGCCTTCAGGGTGTTTCGGCCGTTCGCGGTGGGAGTGGGCGTCGTGGCGGGGCAGTTGAGGGCCGAGTTGCATGATGACGGGGACGGTTTCTTCTCCGGGTTGGTCCCCCTTCACGGTGTGCCGGAGTATCGGCTCGCCGTGGCCTACGACGGTGCCGTGCAGGAGGTCGAGGACGCGTACCGGTTCCTGCCCGCGCTCGGGGATCTGGACCTGCATCTGCTCGGTGAGGGCCGGCACGAGGAGTTGTGGCAGGCGCTCGGGGCGCGGCCGATGACGCATCAGGGGGTCGCCGGCACCCGTTTCACCGTGTGGGCGCCCAACGCCCAGGGCGTACGCCTCGCCGGTACCTTCAACTTCTGGGACGGGACGGGCGCCCCGCTGCGCTCACTCGGCTCCACCGGTGTCTGGGAACTGTTCATGCCGGGTATCGGCGAGGGCGAGCTGTACAAGTTCGAGATCACCCGCCCCGACGGTTCGAAGACGATGCGCGCCGACCCCATGGCCCGCCACACCGAGGTCCCGCCCGCCACCTCCTCGATCGTCCACGCCTCGCACTACGAGTGGCACGACGAGGAGTGGCTCGCGGGGCGCACCGAACTCCCCGCCCACAAAGCCCCCTTCTCCGTCTACGAACTCCATCTCGCCTCCTGGCGCCCGGGATTGACGTACCGCCAGCTCGCCGAGCAACTCCCCGCCTACATCAAGGACTTGGGCTTCACCCACGTCGAACTGATGCCGGTCGCCGAGCACCCCTTCGGCGGTTCCTGGGGCTACCAGGTCACCGGCTTCTACGCCCCGACCTCGCGCCTCGGCACCCCCGACGACTTCAAGTTCCTCGTCGACGCCCTGCACCAGGCCGGCATCGGCGTCCTCATGGACTGGGTACCGGCCCACTTCCCGCGCGACGACTGGGCGTTGGCCGAGTTCGACGGCCGCCCCCTGTACGAGCACGAGGACCCGCTCCGTGCCGCGCACCCCGACTGGGGCACCCTGGAATTCGACTTCGGCCGCCGCGAGGTCCGCAACTTCCTGGTGGCGAACGCCGTCTACTGGTGCGAGGAGTTCCACATCGACGGCCTGCGCGTGGACGCGGTCGCCTCGATGCTCTACCTCGACTACTCACGCGAGCCGGGCCAGTGGACCCCGAACGAGCACGGCGGCCGGGAGAACCTCGACGCGGTCGCCTTCCTCCAGGAGATGAACGCGACGGTGTACCGCAGGGTGCCCGGTGTCGTGACCATCGCCGAGGAGTCCACCGCCTGGGACGGCGTCACCCGCGCCACCCACCACATCGGCCCCGGCGGATTCGGCGGCCTGGGCTTCGGGTTGAAGTGGAACATGGGCTGGATGCACGACTCGCTCGACTACATGTCGCACGAGCCCGTCCACCGCAAGCACCACCACGGCGAGATGACGTTCTCCATGGTGTACGCGTACAGCGAGAACTACGTGCTCCCCATCTCCCACGACGAAGTCGTCCACGGGAAGCGGTCGTTGGTGTCGAAGATGCCCGGCGACTGGTGGCAGCAGCGCGCCAACCTCCGCGCCTACCTCGCCTTCATGTGGGCCCACCCCGGCAAGCAACTCCTCTTCATGGGACAGGAGTTCGCCCAGGGCGCCGAGTGGTCCGAGACCCACGGCCCCGACTGGTGGCTCCTCGACCCGGCGTACGGCGCGGAGGCGGACCACCGCGGCGTACGCGACCTCGTCCGCGACCTCAACACCGTCTACCGCCACACCCCCGCCCTCTGGCAGCTCGACACCGACCCGGCCGGCTTCCAGTGGGTGACGGGCGACGCGGCCGACGACAACGTCTTCGCCTTCCTCCGCTACGACGCCGACGGCTCCCCCCTCCTCGCCGTCAGCAACTTCTCCCCCGTCGTCCGCCCCGACTACCGCCTCGGCATCCCGGACGACATCCCCGCCTGGCACGAAACCCTCAACACCGACACGGCCCTCTACGGCGGCGGCGACATCACCAACCCCGACCCCATCAAGCCCGAGCCCCAACCGTGGCACGGCCGCCCGGCAAGCATCCGAGTGACCTTGCCCCCGCTGGCAACGGTCTGGCTGCGACCGGCATAGCAACCTGGCGTCGTAAGCGCGGGCCGGCAATATCCAGCCGGTCCGGCGCCCTCCCAACACAGGCCGACACCATCCAGCCCGTCCGGCGTTTGAGGACGAGGCCCCTTCAGGGCCGAAGCGGGGGTCTGGGGGCGCAGCCCCAGGGACGGTCACCCAGACACCGCCGCCACCAAGCTCAGCGGCAGCGCCCCCATATGCAACACCCCCAGCCGCTGAGTCGCCCGAGTCAACGCCACGTACAGATCACTCGTCCCGTACCGCCCCGGCTCGACCACCAACACGGAGTCGAACTCCAACCCCTTCGCCTGCCGAGGATCAAGCAGCACGACACTCCGCGTCAGATCCGGCTCCGCCCCCGCCGTCACCCCGTCCAGCCGCGCCGCCAGCCGCCGATGCAGATCCCGCGGCGCGATCACCGCCAACCGCCCCTCCGCAGGCGTGAGTTCACCCACGGCCTTGGCGACAGCCCCCGGCAGGTCATCCGTGGCCCGCACCCAGGGCCGTACACCGGTGGACCGAACCGAACTCGGCGGTTCGAAGGACGGGTTCTCCGCGCGGACGACCGCCGCCGCGAGGTCCATGATCTCGGCGGGCGTGCGGTAGTTGACGCCGAGCCGGCGGTGGTCGAAGCGGTCCTCGACATACGGGGCGAGGATCTCCGACCACGAGCCGACGCCCGCCGCTTCCGAAGTCTGGGCCGGGTCGCCGACCAACGTCATCGACCGCGTCGGACTGCGCCGCATCAGCAAACGCCAGGCCATCGGCGAGAGTTCCTGCGCCTCGTCGACGATGATGTGCCCGAACGCCCAGGTCCGGTCCGCCGCCGCGCGCTCGGCGGCACTTCGGTGGTCCTCCTCCTCATGCCGCTCCGCGAAGCGCTCCGCGTCGATGATGTCGTGCGCGGACAGCACCTCGGAGCCCTCGGGGTCGCCCTCCTCCTTGTCCTCGAACTCGAAGGTCCGGGAGGCGAAGGACACGTCCAACACGCCCTGCGCGAACGACACTTGCTCCTCCCGCTCACGCTGAACCCGCGCCCGCCGCACCCGGTCGTCCCTCCCGAGGAGTTCCGCCGCCTCGTCGAGCAGCGGTACGTCCGCCACGGTCCACGCCCGGGTCACCGGGCGGCGGATGGCGTCCGCGTCGTCGTCGGAGACGTAGCCCACGGGGTCGGCGAGGAAGTCCGCGACGAGGTACTGCGGGGTCAGGCGCGGCCACAACTGGTCGATGGCGGACCAGACTTCGGGGTTCTCGGCGAGTTCGTCGCGGATCTGGGTGATGTCGCTCGGGTCGAGCAGGTTGCCGCCGTCGAACGGGTCCGTGCCGATGCGTTCGGCGACCATCTCGGTGAGGGTGTTGAGGATGTGGCCCTCGAAGTGCTCGCGGGCCGCGTTGTGCGGGAGCCGGGCCTCGCGGGTGCGGTCGCGGGCCATCCGGACGAGGCCGTCGTCGAGCATGAGGATCTCGCGGTCGTGCTCGATCGCGATGACCGGGTCGGGCAGGGACTGCCAGTCGCGTACGACGGCGGCGAGGACGTCGGCCATGTCGGCGCGCCCCTTCACGGCCGCCGCCGCGCGCGTGTCGGTGGCCGTGGCCTTCACGCCGGGAAAGAGTTCACCAACCGTCGCCAGCAGTACGCCGGTCTCGCCGAGGGAGGGCAGCACCTCGCCGATGTAGCCGAGGAACGCGGGGTTCGGGCCGACGATCAGGACGGCGCGCTTGGCGAGCAACTCCCGGTGCTCGTAGAGGAGATACGCGGCCCGGTGCAGCGCGACGGCGGTCTTGCCGGTGCCGGGGCCGCCCTCGACGACGAGCACCCCGCGATGGGGAGCGCGGATGATCTCGTCCTGTTCGGCCTGGATGGTCTGCACGATGTCGCTCATCCGGCCGGTGCGCGCGGAGTTGAGCGCGGCGAGCAGCACGGCGTCGCCGGTCGGGTCCTCGTGGCCGGTGCGGGTGGCGTCGCCGAGGTCGAGGATCTCGTCGTGCAGGGCGGTGACGCGGCGGCCGTCGGTGGTGAGGTGCCGGCGGCGGCGCAGGCCCATCGGGGTGTGGCCGGTGGCGAGGTAGAAGGGGCGGGCGACGTCCGCGCGCCAGTCGATCAGGATCGGGGTGAGGTCGACGTCGCCGTCGCGGATGCCGATCCGGCCGATGTGGTGGCGGACCCCGGAGGTCAGGTCGATGCGGCCGAAGCAGAGCGAGCCGTCCACGGCGTTCAGCGCGGCGAGCAGCCCCGAGCGCTCGGCGACCAGGATGTCCCGCTCCAGCCGGGCCTGCATGGGCGTGTTGCCCTGCCCGAGCGCATCCGTGACGGAGTCCTCGGTGGCGCCGCGCAGCGCGTCCACGCGTGCGTACAGACCGTCGATGAATTCCTGCTCACCGTGAATTTCATCGCTGTTTGACAATTCCACTCCCGGACATATATACTGTGCTCACTGAGCTTCTTTGCGACTCAATTCCCGTGAAGTCGCGAACCATTGAATATACGCAAAGAAATCCCCCGAGCGCAATTGCTCGGGGGATTTCTTTGCGTATCGGGCGGACTCACAGCACGTCGGAGAGCTCCTCCAGCAGCCGACGCTTGGGCCGGGCCCCCACCATGGCCTTCACCGGCTCACCGCCCCGGAAGACCATGAACGTGGGCATCGAGAGCACCCTGTAGGCGTTCGTGGTCTCCGGATTCTGATCGACGTTCAACTGCACCACTTTCAGCCGGTCCGCCTCCTCGGCGGCGAGGGCACGCAGTACCGGTCCCATCTGCCGGCACGGCGGACACCAGTCGGCGGTGAATTCCACCAGCACCGGCAACTCGGCCCGGATCACCTCGGCCGCGAAATTCCCGTCCGTCACGTCCAGCACGCCTGTCACGTCCGTCGCCTCGGTCACAGTTCCCGCCCTCCCAGTTCGCACAACGGTTCCGGCTCCTCGACGGTCGCAAGCCGCACCCCGATCTCCGCCCGCACCGCCTGCAACTCCCCGATCAGGGTGTCCAGTTCGGCCAGCTTGCGCCGGTAGACCGCGAGCGACGCCGGGCACGAGTCGCCCTCCGGGTGCCCGGCCCGCAGACACTCCACGAAGGGCCGCGTCTCCTCCAGGTCGAACCCGAAGTCCTGCAAGGTCCTGATCTGCCGGAGCAGCTTCAGATCACCCTCGTCGTACGTCCGGTACCCGTTCCCCCCGCGCCGCGCGGGCAGCAACCCCCGCGACTCGTAGTACCGCAACGCCCGCGTGGTGGTCCCGGCCCGCGCGGCCAGCTCGCCGATTCGCATGCGTACGACGGTAGTCCTTGACGTCGGCGTGAAGGCAACGGCTGCTCGGGGCGCGAGGGTCACTCCGGGTCGTCGTCCCCGGCGCCCCGCGCCCCGAGCAGCCGACGCGTCAACCGGTCCTGGTCGGCGAGGAGTTCGTCGAGGGCCGCGCGGAGGTCGGCCGGTTCCGTGACCGCCGACTCCCGTTCGGCCGCGATCAGCACGGACCGGCGTACCAGCTCCTTCGTGAAGGACGCCGTCGTGCCCTCCGTACGGGTCACCACCTCCGCGGCGATCTCCTCGTCGAGGTCCAGGGCCGTGCCGTAGAGAGTGAGGAGGCGGGCGCGTCCCGGGGCGTCCGGGAGGGGGATCTCGACGGCGAGGTCGACGCGGCCGGGGCGTTGGACCAGGGCGGGTTCGAGGAGGTCGGCGCGGTTGGTGGTGAGGAGGAAGGCCACGTCGGCGTCGTCGCCGAGGCCGTCCATCTCGTTGAGGATCTGGAAGAGGAGGGGCTGTTCGCCGCTGCCGTGGTCGCGGGCCTCGGCGATCAGGTCGCAGTCCTCCAGCACGACGAGCGCGGGCTGGAGCATCCGGGCCAGGGCGCAGGCGGGGCCGATCGCGTCGATGCCCGTGCCGGACAGGACGACGACCGTGAACTGCGGGAGGTGGGAGAGGAGATAGCGGATCGTGTGGGTCTTGCCGGTGCCGGGCGGGCCGTAGAGGAGGAGGCCGCGGCGCAGGTGCTGGCCGGCGGCGCGGAGTTGCTCGCGGCGGCGGGCCACGCCGACGACCTGGCGTTCGACGCGCTCCAGGAGGCCCTCGGGGAGGACGATGTCCTCGCGGGTCAGGGCGGGGCGGCGGTGGAAGCGGAACGGGCCGAGGCCGTGGCCGAACTCGGAGCCCTCGAAGGAGAGCACCTGGCCGCGGAAGATGTTGTGCTCGCGCACGAGCACGTCGAGCTGGGCGAGCAGCCGGTCCGCGAACTCCTTGTCCCGCGCGAGGACTTCGATCTCCACCTTGTCGCGCCCGTACTCGTCGGCCGGTCCGCGCAGCAGTACCGCGAACCGGTCCTCGCCCTCCGAGCCGAGGTAGAACCCGCAGGAGACACAGGGGAGTTCGGCGTCCGCCGAGATCGGCAGATGGGCGTAGTCGACCGCGCCGATCGTGAACCGGTCGTGGCGGTCGGCGGCTTCGAGGATGTCGCCGAGGGTGAGATCACCGCGGTTCTGCGCGCCGCGCATCCCGATCAGTTCGTACGAACGCCCTTCCCCGGCGAACCAGTTCTCCAGCGCGAGATGCACGTTCGGGAGGTCGTACGGCGGATACGCGGCCTTGACGACGGGCCGGTCCGCGGGCGCCGTGCCGAGGTGCGTGCGAAGGCGTTCGGTGAGGTTGCGGGCGGGGTCGTGGTCCTTGGGCTTGGGGCGGGCGACGGCGGCGAGGAACTGATGGAAGAGGTCGCCGATCTCCTGGATCGACAGCGGCGAGGGGTCCCGCCGGGCGCCGTACCTGCGCTCGTACTCCGCCGCACTGACGATCTCCAGTCCGTCCGATCCATCCGATCCATCCGATTCGCCCATGTCCGCCTCCCTTGTTCCGATGTGTCGGACCAGGGTGTCAGACCATGACCCCCGCGGAGGTCTCCACCTCCAGCAGGGAGGCGCTCTCCCGTTCCTCGTCGAAGGCCTTCCGGCCGCCGCGCAGGCCGAACAGCCGCTTGGCCAGGGCGATATAGAGGACGGCGAGGATATTGAGGACGAGGGTGGCGATCTTCAACCAGCTGATGTGTTCGGTGAGTTCGTAGATCTCCAGCGGCAGGAACGCGGCGGTGGCGACCACCGTCAGATACTCCGCCCAGCGCTTGGCGTACCAGAGCCCGCCGGCCTCGACGAGTTCGATCAGCGCGTACGCGAGCAGCAGGACGGCGACCAGGACGAGCGTGGAGTGCTTGTAGCCGAAGGTCTTCTGGATGCTGCCGACGATCGGCGAGTGGTCGAGGTCGTAGTGGAAGTGCTTGAAGACGGGGCGGAAGACGTTCAGGTAGTCGTCAAAGAGCTTGCGCACCGAGTCCTGGCTGTTGCTGAACTTCCACACCGCGGCGGCGACCAGCACGATGAACACCCCGCGCACGGCCCGCTCGATGGCCAGGAAGCGCAGGATGAACAGATCGCGCAGCACCTTCCCGCGCGGCACCAGCGGGGCGTGGTCGGCGGGCCCGGACGTGTGCGGTTCGCCGAGGACGAAGTCGCCGCAGCGCAGACAGCGCCAGGCCTCGCCGAGCTTGGTCTCGGCGCGCAGCCGGTCCCGCAGCGCCGTCTCGTCGGGGGCGTACGTCACATGTCCGTGCCGTGCGCAGTGCCGCCGGTCCCAGTCGATCTTCATGCCCATGGCCCCCGTGACTCCCACCGAACGTGAACGTGCCGTGCCGCGCCGGAGGATTCCGGCACGGCACGGCACGGTAGTGCATCCCCCGGAACAGCGGGGAGGTGGACCGGGCGGCTGAGCGACGGGGGGACACCCAGCCGCCCGGCGTGGTCGGGGCGTCCGGGCCGTGTTCAGGCGGGTCCGGGCGCCCCGGTCTGGGGGCGAGCACCAACGAGGCTCAGGCCTTGGCGAGTTCCTTCTCGCCGCCCTGCTCGGGTACGGCGTCAAGGTGCTCGTCGCCGTCCGGCTCGTCGAGCAACGTCTTCTCGTCGAAGGGCAGTTCACCGGCGAGGACCCGGGTCACCCGCTCCTTGTCGACCTCGCCGGTCCAGGTGCCGATGAGCAGCGTGGCGACGGCGTTGCCGGCGAAGTTGGTGACCGCGCGGGCCTCGCTCATGAAGCGGTCGATGCCGATGATCAGGCCGACGCCGTCGACCAGGGCCGGCTTGTGCGACTGCAGACCACTGGCGAGTACGGCGATGCCGGAGCCGGAGACACCGGCCGCGCCCTTGGAGGCGACCATCATGAAGAGCAGCAGGCCGATCTGCTGACCGATGCTCATCGGCTGGTCCATGGCGTCGGCGATGAACAGCGAGGCCATGGTCAGGTAGATCATCGTGCCGTCGAGGTTGAAGGAGTAGCCGGTCGGCACGGTGATGCCGACGACCGGGCGGCTGACACCGAGGTGCTCCATCTTCGCGATGAGCCGCGGCAGTGCGGACTCGGACGAGGAGGTGGAGACGATCAGCAGGAACTCACGGCCGAGGTACTTCAGCAGCTGGAACAGGTTGACCTTGGCGACCAGCTTGGTCAGCGTGCCGAGCACGACCACGATGAACAGGAAGCAGGTGACGTAGAAGCCGGCCATGATCGTGCCCAGCGCCTTGAGCGCGTCCATGCCGGTCTCGCCGATGACGGCGGCCATGGCGCCGAAGGCACCGATGGGCGCGGCCCACATGATCATGCCGAGGACGCGGAAGACCAGCTTCTGGATGTACTCGACGCCGCGCAGCACCGGCTCGCCGGTCCGGCCCATGGCCTGGAGCGCGAAGCCCGTGAGGAGCGCGATCAGCAGCGTCTGGAGGACCTGACCCTCGGTGAACGCCGACACGAAGGTGGTCGGGATGATCCCGAGCAGGAAGTCGACCGGGCCCTCGGCGGCGGCCTGGGCCTGCGTGTGTCCGACGCCCTTGACGGCCTCGGTCAGGTGCATGCCGCTGCCCGGGTGGATGATGTTGCCGACGACCAGGCCGATGGCCAGCGCCACGAACGACATCCCGATGAAGTAGGCGAGCGCGAGCCCGCCGACCTTGCCGACCTGCGCCGCCTTCCGTACGGAGCCGACGCCGAGCACGATCGTGCAGAAGATGATCGGCGAGATCATCATCTTGATCAGCGCGACGAAGCCCGTACCGATCGGCTTCAGTTCCTTGGCGAAGTCCGGCGCGATGAACCCGACGGCGATGCCGAGGGCGACCGCGACGATCACCGCGATGTAGAGGTAGTGGGTGCGGTCCCGCTTCACGGGCGGTGCTGCGGGTGCGGCAGGTGCGGGTGCGGGGGTGCTGGCCACGGCTGCCCTCCTTGACGACGTCGTCGGCATCATCCGGCGTGCGGCTCACGACCGGTGGAACCCGGGCTGCGAGTGCGGCTCACGTCCGGGGATTCAGGGGTTTCAGGGTTCTTGCGGGTTCTACGGGTCCTACGGGTCCTACGGCGATCCGCACTGATCGATGTGCGGGTCGGTCCGGGAGGCGGCTGCTTCCGGGGTTGCGGTGACTATCTCCCGGCTTGTGAGGGCGGTCACCCTTACGTTCATTGAGTACACGTCTCACACATTGGCTTGCTAGTTTTTGAGAATGACCGAGCACGTGAAGCGGGCGTTCAAGTACCGCTTCTACCCGAGCGACGCGCAGGCGGCCCAACTCCTGCGCACATTCGGCTGTGTCCGCACGGTCTACAACCTGGCTCTGCAGGCCCGCACCACCGCCTGGTTCACCGAACGGCGTCGGATCAACTACGTCCAGACATCGGCGCTACTGACCGCATGGAAGAAGACCGAGGAGTACGCCTACCTGGCCGAAGTCTCATCGGTTCCCCTGCAGCAGGCACTGCGACACCTGCAGGGAGCATTCACGAACTTCTTCGAGAGACGCTCCGCCTATCCGCGTTTCAAGTCCCGCAAGAAGTCCCGCAACAGTGCGGAGTACACCCGCTCGGCTTTCGTCCACCGCGACGGTCGACTGACCCTGGCGAAGATGCGGGAGCCGCTGGACATCGCATGGTCCAGGCCTCTGCCCGAAGGGCAAGCGCCGTCGACAGTGACGGTGTCACGGGACAGCGCGGGACGCTGGTTCGTCTCGATGCTCTGCGAAGACGTTTCGGTGAAAGCGCTCCCGACTAGCCGGGCGGCAGTGGGTATCGACGCGGGCATCACGTCACTAGTGACTCTGTCGACCGGCGAAAAGGTCGTCAATCCGAAGTTCGAGAGGAAGGACCGGGCGAAACTGGCCCGCGCGCAACGAGACCTGTCTCGCAAGGAGAAGGGCTCCAGGAATCAGGACAAGGCCCGCACCCGGGTCGCACGTATCCACGCCCGGATCGCCGACCGGCGCCGGGACTTCCTGCACAAGCTGTCCACGCGTCTCGTTCGTGAGAACCAAACGATCGTGATCGAGGATCTCGCCGTCCGGAACATGCTGAAGAACCGCCCGCTCGCCCGTGCGATCTCCGATGCCTCATGGGCCGAACTGCGTTTCATGTTGGAGTACAAGGCCCAGTGGTACGGCCGCGAACTGATCGCCGTGGACCGCTGGTACCCATCGAGCAAAACCTGCTCGGCCTGCGGCCATCTAGTCGCGAGACTGCCGCTGAGCATCCGGGAATGGACCTGCGCCGCATGCGGGGCGCACCACGACCGGGATGAAAACGCGGCGAAGAACGTCCTGGCCGCCGGGCTGGCGGTGTCGGCCTGTGGAGCCGGTGTAAGACCCCAACGGAGAGTCTCCGGGCGGGCGGTCGGCGGTGAAGCAGGAAGTCTTCGAAGGAGCGCCGGACAGCGGCGCAGAGTCGGGGATTCCCCCTCCGCGGAGTCGGGAGAGGTCAATTAGTTCGCGCTTATCCCATCGAGCGCAATGACGAGGATCAGAGGGGTGAGCAGCGCAGAGAGGCGAGGCACACTAATTCCATGCGCATTCCCCGCGTCCCCCGTCCCCGCAGTCTCGCCGGCCAGCTCTTCGGCATGCAGGCGGTGCTGATAGCGGTCGTCGTCGCCGGGTACGCGCTGTTCACCTACGTCAGCGACCGCAGCCAGGCCGAGGACGCGGCCGGCCGGCAGGCGATCGCGGTGGCGCGGTCGGTCGCGGACTCGCCGTCGGTGGTGGCGGCGATCGGTACGTCCGACCCCACCGCGCGGCTGGAGACGTACTCCGTGCGCGTCCAGCGGGACACCGGGGTCGACTTCGTCACGATCATGAATCCGCAGGGCATCCGCTGGACCCACCCCGACAGGAACCAGATCGGGAAGAAGTTCCTCGGCCACATCGGGCCCGCCCAGCAGGGCCGCACCTTCACCGAGACCTACACCGGTACGCTCGGCGCGTCCGTCCGCGCGGTCACTCCCGTCTACGACGCCGGTCACACCCGGGTCATCGGCCTGGTCAGCGCCGGCATCCGGGTCGAGGCGATCACTCAGCGGGTGCAGGACCAGGTGACGGCGCTGATCGGGGTCGCGGCCGGCGCGCTGGCACTGGGTGCCGTAGGGACGTACGTCGTGAACGCCCGTCTCCGCCGTCACACCCACGGCATGAACGCGACCGAGCTGAGCCATATGCACGACTACCACCAGGCCGCGCTGCACGCGGTGCGGGAAGGGCTGCTGATGCTCGACGGCCAGTACCGGGTGGCGCTGATGAACGACGGCGGTCGCGAACTGCTCGGCGTGACCGGGGACCCGGTGGGCCGCTCGGTGGCGGACCTGGGCCTGCCCGCGCCGCTGACGGGGGCGCTGCTGTCGTCGGAGGAACGGGTGGACGAGGTGTATCTGACGGCGGCACGGGTGCTGGTGGTGAACACGTCCCCGGTGTCGGGCGGCGACCGCCGCGGAACGGTGGTCACCCTCCGCGATGTCACCGAACTCCAGTCCCTGATGGGCGAGTTGGACTCGGAGCGCGGCTTCACACAGGCGCTGCGCTCACAGGCGCACGAGGCGGCGAACCGGCTGCACACGGTCGTCTCGCTGATCGAACTGGGCCGGGCCGAGGAGGCGGTGGACTTCGCGACGGCCGAACTGGAGCTGGCCCAGACCCTGACCGACCAGGTCGTCTCGGCGGTGAACGAGCCTGTGCTGGCTGCCCTGTTGCTGGGCAAGACGGCCCAATCGAACGAGCGGGGCGTCGAGTTGGTCGTATCGGAGGACAGCGGTCTGGACGACGGCCTGCTGCCGGACTCGCTCCCCGCGCGGGACCTGGTGACCATCCTCGGCAACCTGATCGACAACGCGGTGGACGCGGCCCAGGGAAGCCTGCGGGCCCGGGTCACGGTGACGGCCCGCACGGAGGCGAACGCGGCCGGCTCCCGCTCCGCGCTGGTCCTCCGGGTCGCGGACACGGGCTCGGGAGTGGATCCGGCCCACGCGGAGGCGGTCTTCCAGCGCGGCTTCTCGACGAAGCCGGCGGGGCCGGGGGGGCGGGGGCTGGGCCTGGCGCTGGTACGGCAGGCGGTGAACCGGCATGAGGGGACGTTGACGGTGGCCGAGGCGGAGGGGGGCGGGGCGGTGTTCGAGGTGCGGTTGCCTTTGTGGGGGGACGGGGCGGATTCGGGTGCGGGTCGTGCTCCGGCCTCGTCTCAGGGTTCTGTTTCCGAAGGTGGCAACTCATGACTACGGCCGAGCCGATCCGTGTCCTCATCGTCGAGGACGATCCCGTCGCCGCCGACGCGCACGTGATGTACGTGGGCCGGGTACCGGGGTTCGTGGCGGTGGGCAAGGCGCACACCGGTGCGGAGGCACGGCGGGCGCTGGAACGTACCCAGGTCGACCTGTTGCTGCTGGATCTGCATCTGCCGGACGCGCATGGGCTGCAGCTCGCGCGGTCGTTGCGGGCGGCCGGGTATCACGCCGACGTCATCGCGGTGACCTCGGCGCGGGATCTGGCCGTCGTGCGGGAGGGGGTGTCGCTGGGGGTCGTGCAGTACGTGCTGAAGCCGTTCACTTTCGCCACGCTGCGGGATCGGCTGGTGCGGTATGCCGAGTTCCATGCGGCGGCGGGGGAGGCGAGCGGTCAGGACGAGGTCGACCGGGCGTTGGCCGCGCTCCGGGCGCCTTCGCCTGCGGCGCTGCCCAAGGGGTTGAGTGCGCCGACGTTGGAGCGGGTGACTGTCGCTCTACGGGATTGCGGCGAGGGGCTTACGGCTGCGGGGGTGGCGGTGGCGGTGGGGATTTCTCGGATTACCGCTCGGCGGTATCTGGAGCATTTGGTGGAGGCGGGGCGGGCTGCGCGGAGTCCGCAGTATGGGACTGTGGGGCGGCCTGAGTTGCAGTATCGGTGGGTTAAGGGGTGAGTGGGGGGTCGGCCAGGGCTGCGGCTCGGGCGCGGGAACGGGAGGCTTCGGTCAGCGCGTTGACGCGGGTGTAGGCGTCGGCGGCCTGGAGATAGGCGATGCGGGCCTCGGCGGGGTGCTGGGCTGCCGTATGGGCGAGAGCCAGGTTCTCCAGAGCCTTCGCCTCCGCGTACCAGTCCTCGAACTCCCGGAGGATCTCACTGGCCGTACGGGACGCCTCGATCGCGTCCGCCGGGCAGTCGTGGTGCAAGGCGCCGCCGAGGTTGAGCCAGGCCCTGCCCTCGCTGTAGCGGTTTCCGACGGCCTGGTGCATGTCTCGGGCATGGGTGAGTGCGTGGATCGCTTCCTGCCGCCGGCCCACGATCACCAGAGCACCGCCGAGGTTGCTCCACGCGATGGCTTCGAGATGCCGATTCCCGGCGGCTCGGAACAGGTCACGGCCGCGGGTGTGCGCGTCGATCGCCTCCTCCGCCGAGCCTTCCGCCTGCAGAGCGGAGCCGAGACCACTCCATGCCATGGCCTCGCCCGCGGTGTGCCCGATGGCCCGGAACAGGTCACGGGCAAGGACGTGGGCCTCGACCGCCTTCCGCGCGCGGCCCAACTCCCGCTGGGCGACACCGAGATCGTTCCACGCGCCGGCCTCCTGCCGCAGGTCCCCGGCCCGGTGGGCGGCCTCCTGCTGCACCTTCGCCACGGCGACCAGGTCATCGAAGTACCGCCGCCGGTCCAGATACACCGACAGCCGCCCGCCCAGCCGAACGGCCGTGTCGGCGAACCGCTCCTCGCGTGCCCATCCCACGGCCGCCACCAGACCGGCCCGTTCCCCGTCGAACCACGCCAGCGCCTGTGCCTGGTCGGTGAACGGCTCCGGATCCGCCGTCCCCGACCGCCAACTCAGCCGGGCATTGGCCGCGTTCACCCATCGTTCGTAGCACCCCAATACGCGCTCCCGCCCCGCGTCACCCTCCTCCCGCAACTCGGCGTCCCCCGCCACCACACCCACCCCGAATGCCCGCACCAGGTCATGCAACCGCCACCACCCGTGACCGCTCCCCCGCTCGACGAGATGCGCACGCGCCAACGCCCTCAACTCCCGCACCGGAGGCGCCTCGGCCCTGACCAGTGCGGCAATGACCTCGTCACTCACTTCCGCCCCCGGCGCAAGGGCGAGCAGCCGCAACAACCGCGCCTGGTCCGGCAGCAGTCGGCGGTAGGAGAGGTCGAAGGCGGCGCGGACACTCCGCTCACCGTCGTCGAGATGGTCGAGCCGGTCGCGTAACTCCCCCATTTCCGCGACGAGTTCGGTCAACGGCTTGCCTGGGTCCTCCGCGAGCAATGCGGCCGCGATCTGGAGGGCCAGCGGCAAGTGCCCGCAGAAGAGGGCCAGTTGCTCGGCCGTGTCGGGCTCGTCGACGATGCGGGAGTCGTCCGGGTCGGCGATCCGCAGGGCACGGCCGAGGAGTTCGTACGCCTCCTCCGGCGTGAGCTGATCCAACGGGACGAGCCGCGCGCCCAGTTGAGGCAGCCGGTCCCGGGACGTGACCAGCACGCGATGCGGTCCATCCCCCGGCAACAACGGCCGCACCTGATCCGGCGAGGAAGCGTTGTCGGCAAGGACGAGCACCGCACCTCGCTCCTGCGCACGCCCTGCGAGCGTCGAGCGGTAGAGGGCCACCCGTTCGTCCGCCGCGGCGGGAATGTGCTCGGGCTGAACACCGAGGGCCCGCAGCGGCGCCTGGAGCGCCCGGTCGGCGGTGACCGGCTCCTGGTCGTACCCGTGCAGGTCGATGAACAGCACCCCACCCGGAAACCACCCTCGCGCACACGCCAGATACGCGGTCTCGACAGCCAGCGCGGTCTTGCCGATGCCGCCGAGACCGGACACGGCGGCGACGAGAACGGCCGGCGTTTCCTTCAACTCCCCCGCCGGATCCAGCGCCCGCAGCAACGCCGCCGTCTCGCTCCCCCGCCCGGTGAACCCCGCGGGCCTCGGCGGCAACCCGGCCAACGCCTCCGGCACAGCGCCCCCACCCCGCTGAATCACCACCTGTACGCCGACGACCTCCCGCAGAAACACCCCACCCCGGAAGTCCGCATGGTCCCCGTCGTACCAGGAAGCCGCACCCCCACTCCCCATGGCCCGCGCAACCGCACCGGCGACACCATCCGGATCGGCGGAGAGCAGCTCGGCCAGCGCCTCCCCCCACTCCCGTACGGCATCACGCCAGGCAGGATCATTTGCCGCCTCGGCGATCTCCCGCCCGGACGCCCCGCCGTCGAGCCCCAGTTGCCGCGCAAGCTCCGCCACCGCACGACGCCCCGCGTCCCCACCGGCCCCCGCCGACAGAGCCTCCAACAGCGCAGCTTTCATGCACTCGTCCCACCGTTCCGTACCAGGCTCGCGCCGCCCGCCCCCGGAGGGTCAACGGTAGAGGCTGGGAAGGGAGTTCACGCGGCCTTCGCGTACCAGACGACCTGCCAGGCCAGCCCCGCCACGGCGACCGCCTCCACCCCCGAGATCCCGACGAGCAGCCCACTCCCCGCGTCCACCCAGAACACCACCAACGCGGCCAACGGCACCGCGCAGAACGCCGTCAGGTCCACCACGACCTGAACCGCCTTCCGCGACCTGCGCCGCCGGTCCCCCCGGTGTGCCGTCTCCCACCCGAACGCCTCGAACCCACCGCCCGGTTGGGCCAACACCGCGAGTCGCGGCCCGAGTTGATCGCGGACGTACGCCCCGATCGCCGAGATCTTCTGATCGTTCACGAGGTACGTCCACCCGAGCACGACACACACCGGCGGCAACGCCAGCAGCATCGACGCCTGCTTGGCCTGCGCGGCGGCGGCGATGACAGCGGCCACGACGCCCAACGTGACGTAGAGCAGGTTGTCCCGGAACCCGATCCGCGCCTTCTGCTCGTCCTTGATGCTCTGGTACTCGGCGAGCAGCAACTGCCCGACCGTTACGTCCTGTTCCGGCACTCGATTCCCTTCCCCCGCAGTACCTTATGAGTGTGCCGGAGCCGCAGCCCACAGTCCTCGTCCTGACCGCACTCCCTCTCGAATACGCCGCCGTCCGCGCGTACGTCGAGAAGCGAGAGGAACTCGTCCACCGCGACGGAACCCGAGTCGAACGGGGTCAACTCCCCGGCACCCCTTGGCATGTTGCCCTCAGCGAACTGGGCGTAGGCGCCGACCGGGCCGCCGCGCTCACCTCCCAACTCATCAACTGGCTGCATCCGGAAGCCGTGTTGTTCGTGGGTGTCGCCGGGAGCCTGAAGGACGACATCGGGATCGGTGATGTCGTCGTGGGGACGCAGGTGTACGAGATCTACGGCGGGAAGCGGGAACCCGGGGGATTCCGGGTCCGGCCGAAGGCCCTGCCGGGTTCGCACGCGCTCGAACAGGCGGCGCGTTCCGCGGTACGGGACATGGCCGACGTACGGGCGCACTTCATGCCGATCGCTACGGGCGATGTGGTCCTGGCCGACGCCAAGTCCGAGATCGCCCGGTTCATCCACAGCAACTACAACGACGCCGGGGCGATTGAGATGGAGGGCTTCGGGGCACTCCAAGCGGCCCATCTGAACGGGCAGTTGAACGCCCTGGTCGTCCGGGGCATCAGCGACCGCGCGGACGCCGCCAAGCACCAGGCCGACGCCTCGGGTTCACAGCAACGGGCTGCCGAGCAGGCCGCGTTGGTGACGGTGGCGCTGCTGCGCAAGCACCGGCCGCGCGAGGGTTCCGGCGGCGCCGAGGAGGAGCCCCATCGGGGCGGTCGGGGGGAGGTCGGAGCGACGTACGGCGGGGACCACATCGACTTCCGAGGAGGGACCTTTCACGGGCCCGTCGTCGGCAAGAGGGTGGACGGGCGAGGGTAGAGGCACCACTCACGGGCCTGTCCCCAAGGCGAGCGCGACCCTGCCGCCACGACCGCTCGGTTTCATCGGGCGCTTAGCTGAACTGGACCGTCTGCTCCCGCACTTGACCCCCGGCACGGACGACACGAACACCCTCCCGTTGCTCATCTTCGCCGTCACCGGCATGGGCGGCATCGGCAAGACCGCGCTGGCCGTGGAAGCGGCGCACCAAGCCCGCGCGCGGGGCTGGTTCCCCGGCGGAACGCTCTTCGTGGATCTGCGCGGTTACGACGACGACCCGGTCACGGCCGATCAGGCGGTACTGGCGCTGCTCGATGCGCTGGGCGTGCGGGGACAGGATCTGCCTCCTACGGCGGAACGACAGTACGACGCGTACCGAGCGCTTCTCGCCGAGCGGCTGGAACGGATGCTGCTGATCCTCGACAACGCGTCGGACCCGTCGCAGTACATGCCGCTGCTGCCGGGTACGGACCACCACCAGGTGGTCATCACCTCCCGGGACCGTCCCAACGCCCTTCCCGTGCGGCTCATCGACCTTGAGGCCCTTGTCCCGGAGGAGTCCGTCGCCCTGGTGACCCGCGCCCTGCACGACACCGACGAACGTGACGAGCGGCCGGGGCAAGAGCCGGATGCGCTACGCGAACTGGTCGATGTTTGCGGCCACTTGCCGCTGGCTCTCCAGATCGCGGCGGGGATGCTGCGCATGCGTAGACACCGCGACATCGCTTCGCTGGTGACCGAGATCAAGGAGGCCGGGGATCCGACGGTTGCACTCGACAAGGGCAGCCCCGGGACGGACATGTACGGCCGGTCACTCGTGCTGCGCCCTGTGCTGGAGACGTCGTATCGCCGACTGCCGCCTGACCAGGCCCGGTTGCTTCGGCTGCTCTGCCTTGCTCCAGGCGCGGAGACCGGCGCAGAGGCGATCGCGGCCTTGGTCGACCTCGAACTGGAGCCCGCGCTCCGCCAGTTGGAGGAACTGGCGGCCACCCATCTCGTCACGCCGGTTCGCTGCGTCGACGGGACGGCTCCCGCCATGCGGTGGCGGGTGCATGACCTGGTGCGGGCGTTCGGGGCGGGTGTGGTGGCGGGGCAGGCAGAGTTCCGGGAGGAGGGGGAGGCCGCGCGGGAGCGGGTGCTGGAGTTTTACCACCGGTGGGCGGAGGCGGCCGATGACCGGTTGCGGTGGGTGCGGGGACGACGGGAACCGGAGCGGTTCACAGACCGGGCCCAGGCGCTTTCGTGGCTGGATGGGGAGCGGGCGGGGCTAGTGGCGGCGGTAGCGTGGGCGCGGGAGCAGCGGTTCGCGGATATGGCCGTGCTGCTGTCCGAGCGCCTGACGGTGTACCTGCACTGGCGAAGGTATTTCGATGACTTGATTGCGGTCATGGGGGTCGCCCGAGAGGCCGCCCAGAGCGCCGGAACCCGCGATGGCGAGGCCCTCGCGTGGGACAACCTCGGCATCGCGCTGCGGGAAGCAGGCCGGACAGAAGAGGCCATCGACGCCCACACCCGCGCCGTCGACCTGAACCAAGCCTTGGGAGACCGCAACAGCGAGGCCGCGGCATGGAACAACCTCGGTGTCGCCCTGTTGGACGCAGGCCGGACGGGTAAGGGCATCGACGCCCTCACTCGCGCCCTCAACCTGGCGCAGGCTGCCGGGGAGCGCGGTGGCGAGGCCACAGTGTGGAACAACCTCGGTAACGCCCTACAAGAAGCGGGCCGGGCGGAAGAGGCCATCGACGCCCACACCCGCGCCCTCAACCTGAACCAAGCCTTGGGAGACCGCAACAGCGAGGCCAAGGTATGGAACAACCTCGGCATCCGCCTGCAGGAAATCGGCCGGACGGGCGAGGCGATCGAGGCGTTCGGCAAGTCCCTGGAGATCCGCCGGGAGTTCGAGGACTGGTACGGCGAGGGGCTGACCCTCAACAACCTGGCCCGCGCCCACATGGCCGCCCACCGCACCGCCGAAGCCCGAACTGCCCACCTCCAGTCCGTTGCCGCCTTCACCCGAGCCAACGCCCCCGAAGAAGCCGCAGATGCCCAATCCGCCGCAAACTCATTGACCTGACTAGACCACTCCACTTACCTTCACCGGGCAGCCATCCGCCCAGGCCACAACGTAGTGAGCCCGTAGGAGGTCATGCCCGTGCGCCCCACCGCCGCCCTCCCCCACCGAACTGCCCTACTCACACCCCTAGTTGCCCTCACCCTCGCCGCAGCCACCCTCACCGCCTGCGGCACCGGCTCCGGCAGCAGCCCCGACACCGTCAAGATCTCCTTCAAGCAGTCGACGGACAACTCCATCAAGGTGATGGACACCTACCTCGCCGACATCAAGAAGCAGTTCGAGAAGCAGTACCCCGGCAAGAAGGTCGAGCTCGTCCCCATCAAGGCCCCGGACTCGGAGTACTACACCAAGCTCCAGCAGATGCTCCGCTCCCCCAAGACCGCCCCGGACCTGGTCTACGAGGACACGTTCCTCATCAACAGCGACATCACGTCCGGGTACTTGAAGCCCCTCGACTCCTACCTCGCCAAGTGGCCGGACTGGAACCAGTTCGTCGACACCGCGCAGTCCGCCGCGAAGGCCGAGGACGGGAAGACGTACGGCGTGCCGGACGGGACGGACACCCGAGGCCTGTGGTTCGACAAGGGGATCTTCAAGAAGGCGGGCCTGCCCGCGAATTGGCAGCCGAAGACGTGGGACGACGTCCTCGCCGCGGCCCGCACCATCAAGCAGAGGGTCCCGAACGTCACCCCCCTCAACGTCTACACCGGCAAGCCCGCCGGCGAAGCCGCCACCATGCAGGGCTTCGAGATGCTGCTCTACGGGACGAACGACGGCACCACGGACCCGCTCTACGACACGTCGTCGAAGAAGTGGATCGCCGGCGGCCAGGGTTTCAAGGACGCGCTCTCCTTCGTCCACACGGTGTACAAGGAGAAGCTCGGCCCGGACGTGTCCGACGCCCTCGACCCCAACATCCAGACCTACGTGGCCGGTGAACTCCTCCCCAAGGGCAAACTCGGCATCGCGCTCGACGGATCGTGGCTGCCCCAGGCCTGGTTGAAGGGCAGCGGGCACGAATGGCCGCAGTGGTCACAGGAGTTGGGGCTCGCCTACATGCCGACCCAGCAGGGCCAGGCGCCCGGCAAGGTGAGCATGTCCGGCGGCTGGACCTGGGCGATCCCGTCCAAGGCAGGCAACCCGGACCTCGCCTTCGACTTCATCAAGACGATGCAGACGAAGGCGAACGCGGAGAAGTGGTACATCGCCAACTCCGGTATCTCCGTGCGGAAGGACGTCGCCGCCGACCCCGCCTACGCCACCGCCCAGCCCGGCATCAAGTTCTTCACGGACCTGGTCGCGAGCACGCACTACCGGCCCGCCTACCCGGCGTACCCGAAGGTCTCCACCGCGATCCAGGAGGCGATGGAGGGCGTGACGACGGGCGACATGTCGGTGGACAAGGCTGCGAGTTCGTACGACGACGAACTCAAGTCGGCCACGGACAACCAGGTCATCCAGAAGTGACCACCGCACCCCGGCAGGCGGCGGGCCCGGACGCGACGAAGTCCGCCCCGGGCCCGGCCCCCCAACAGCCCGCGCACCAGCGACAACACCCCCGCGACGACCACCGCACCCTCCGCCGCGTCCTCACCCAGCTCCTCCCCCTCTCCCCCGCCCTGGTCCTCCTGCTCCTCTTCCTGGCCGTCCCGATCGGCTACTGCGCCTACATCGCCTTCACGGACCTCCAACTCACCGGCCAGGCCCACTCGTCCTTCGTAGGCTTCGAGAATTTCCGTACGGCCTTCAAGGACACGGAGTTCCTCAACGCGGTATGGCTGACGCTGGTGTTCACGGTGTTGTCGTCGCTGGTCGGCCAGAACACCCTTGGCCTGGCGCTCGCCACCCTCATGCAGCGCGCGTCGAAACCGGTCCGCACGCTCACGGGCGCGATCGTGATCACGGCCTGGGTGCTCCCGGAGGTCGTGGCGGGCTTCCTCCTCTACGCCTTCTTCCGCCGCGAAGGCACCCTGAACGCCATCCTGGACCGGCTCCATCTCCCGTCCCAGAACTGGCTGTTCACGCTCCCGATCCTCGCGGTGTCGTTCGCGAACGTGTGGCGGGGCACGGCCTTCTCGATGCTGGTCTACTCGGCCGCCCTGGACGAGATCCCCAAGGAGATCACCGAGGCGGCGGAGGTCGACGGCGCGGGCGGCTGGCGCCGGATGTGGCACATCACGCTGCCGATGATCCGCCGTTCGATCGGCACGAACCTGATGCTCAACACCCTCCAGACCCTGTCCGTCTTCGGTCTGATCTGGGTGATGACGAGAGGTGGCCCGGGCGACAAGAGCCAGACCCTCCCCCTCTACATGTACGAACAGGCCTTCCAGAACAGCATGATCGGCTACGCCACGGCGGTCGCCCTGCTCCTGCTCCTGGTCGGCTCGCTCTTCTCGGTGATCTACATGCGCCTGCTGCGAACGGAGGTCTGACCCCATGGCACTCACCTCCTCCTCCCGCACCTCCTCCTCCCGCCGGACGAGACGGCGCCTGGCGGCGGACGCGGGGCTGCTGGTGGTCGCGGCGACGTTCGCGCTGCCGCTGCTCTGGGTGGTCCTGTCGTCCCTCGACGCCCACGCGGACCTCAAGGTGAAGGCCCCAGACGGCCTGACCCTGGACAACTTCCACGCGATCCTGAACTCGGACATCACCTTCGCCCCCCTCCTCAACAGCCTGATCCTGTGCGGCTTCGGAACGCTGCTGACGGTGGTGTGCTCGGCGCTGGCGGCGTACCCGCTGTCCCGCTTCCGGTCCCGCCTGAACCGCCCCTTCCTCCTGACGATCCTCTTCGCGACGAGCCTTCCGATCACGGCGATCATGGTGCCGGTGTACGCGTTGTTCGTGCAGGTGAATCTCATCGACACCATGCAGGGCACGATCTTCTTCTTCGCCGCGTCCCAACTGCCCTTCGCCATCTGGCTGATGAAGAACTTCATGGACGGCGTACCGAAGGAACTGGAGGAGGCGGCGTGGACCGACGGGGCGTCCTCGTTTCAGTCGCTGCTGAGGATTGTTCTTCCGCTGATGGGGCCGGGGGTCGCGGTGGTGACCGTCTTCTCGTTCGTGATGATGTGGGGTAACTTCTTCGTCCCGTTCATGCTGCTGCTGTCGCCGGACCAGATGCCGGCGAGCGTGAGCATCAATGAGTTCTTCGGGAATCGGGGGATGGTGGCGTACGGGCAGTTGGCCGCGTTCTCCGTCGTGTACTCGACGCCGGTGATCTTGTTGTATGTGCTGGTGGCTTGGCGGCTGGGTGGGGGGTTTGCTTTGGGTGGGGCGGTTAAGGGGTGACCTCTTCGGCTCGGGTGCGGGCTTGGGCGGCTTCGGCGGGGGCGTTGGCGCGGGTGAAGGCGTCGGCGGACTGGAGGTAGTGGGTGCGGGCCTCTGTGGGGCGGGTGGCGCGCTGGTAGGCGAGAGCCAGGTTGGAGAGGGTCTGGCCCGCCCGGTACCAGTCCTCGAACTTCCGGAAGCGCTCCAATGCCTTTGCGCACGCCTCAAACGACTCCTCCACCCGGCCCGCCTCCCACAGGGCACTGCCGAGGTTGTTCCACGCCATTGCCTCGCCATGGCGGTCCCCGGCGGTCTCGTGCAGATCGCGTGCGCGAGTGTGGGCGTCGATGGACTCCTCCGCCCGGTCCGTCTCCCGCAGGACGGTGCCAAGGTTGTCCCACGCCATGGCCTCGCGGGGGCGATCCCCTGCGGCCTGGAACAGGTCGCGGGCCCGGGTGTAGGCCTCGATGGCCTCCTCCGTCCGGCCCGTCTGCCGCAAGGCGCGGCCGAGGCTGCCCCATGCGAAAGCCTCGCGGTAACCGTCCCCGACAAACTGGTATAGGTCACGGGCGCGGATGTGAGCGTCGATGGCGTCCTCCGTCCGGCCCGTCTGACGTAGGGCGATGCCGAGGCTGTTCCACGCGATGGCCTCCCGTGCCCGGTTACCGGCACGGTGGGCCGCCTCCCGCGCGACACCGCACACCGTGACCCAGTCATCGAAAAGGCGTCGCCAGTCCAGATACTCCGCCAGATACTGGGACAACCGCACCGCCGTGTCCGCGTACCGCTCCTCCCGCGCCCACTGCACCGCCGCGACCAGCCCCGCCCGCTCCGAGTCCAGCCACGCCAACGCCCCCGCCCGGTCCCCGAACCGCTCCGGTGCCGGCTTCCCCGGCAGCCACCGCAACCAGCCATCCGCCGCCCTCGCCCACCGCAGATAGAGCTCCAGCACCCGCCCCCGCGCCGTATCCCCCTCCGCCAACAACCCCGCGTCCCCCTCAACCACGCCCACCCCGAACGCCCGCACCAAGTCATGCAACCGCCACCGCCCACGCCCGCTCCCTCGCTCAACAAGGTGGGCACGGGACAAGGCATCAAGCACACGCACCGGCGGGGCATCCGCCCCGTCCAGCACGGCGAGGACCTCATCCGTCACCTCGGGCCCCGGAGCCAGAGCCAACAGCCGTAGCAGCCGGGCCTGTTCCGCCGGCAGACGCCCATACGACAAGTCAAAGGCGGCCCGCACACTGCGCTCGCCGTCGTCGAGGTGCAGGAGCCGATCACCGGACTCGGCGAGTTCGGCCACAGGCTTGTCCCTGTCGAGGACGAGCAAGGCCGCGGCGATCTGAAGGGCCAAAGGCAAATGCCCACAGAGCAAGGCGAGTTCGGCAGCCGCCTCACTCTCGTTCGCCACCCGCTCATCACCCGGGGCGGCGATCCGCAACGCCCGGTCCAGAAGGTCGTACGCCTCCTCCGGACTCAACTCCCCCAACGACAGGAGCCGCGCCCCCAGTTGAGGCACAGCGCCCTCAGGAGAGCTTCCAGTGCCTGATCGGCCGTGCCGGGATCGTCGTCGTAGCCATGAAGGTTGACGAAGAGCACACCGCCCGGAAACCAGCCTTTCGCGCAGGCCGCGTGCGCCGCCTCCACCGCGAGCGCGGTCTTGCCGATGCCACCGAGCCCGGACACGGCCGCGACCAGTACGGCCGCCGCCGCTTCGGCCACGGACGGGTCGAACGCGTCGAGCAACTGCCTCAGTTCGCCGCGCCGGCCGGTGAATCCGGCCGCCCTGGCGGGCAGGGCGTCCAGTGCGGTGGGCGCCGGGGCGTGCTGGTGGATGCTGCCCTTCGCGATGAAGGGACCCTTGAACTCCCCTCCGCGGAAGTCGAGATGATCCCCGCCGTACCTGTCGGCCATCGCGCCGTCCCCCGTGCCGCCCCCGAACCTCGCGTACCCACACGGTACTTCCGCCCCCCGGTCCAACACGGGCTCTGGTCAGGCGACTTGGCGGGACTGCGGCGGCCGGGTCAGCTCCTCGGCACTCCCGCGACCGAGATCTCCCCGCCCGTGAACACGCCCTCGAAACCCGCCCCGTGGAAGCGCGGCGACACCTGGTGATAGCGCAGGTTGCCCGCGAGGATGTGTTCGAGTCGGGTGCAGTACTCGCGCATTTCCGAGGACACCGCGACGGTGTCACGCAGGCCGACGTAGTCGCGTTCCGTGCCCTCGATCACCTCGGCGAGTCGGTCCATGGCGCCCTGGACCGACAGGCCGTGCAGCGTGCTGAGCACGGTCACCGCCTGCACCGGGGCCCGTTTGCCGTCCCGGTCGTCGTGCTCCTTCCGGAACGAGTACAGGTCGTTGGTGAGGCAGCAGTGATGGGAGATCAGCCGGTCCAGCGCCGCACGCTCGGGTGACTCCCACTCGGCCGCCGACAGGTCCCGGGCCAGCATCGACGGAATGGCCGCGATGAACAACGGGACACCGAAGTTCACGTGCCGGTACTCCAGGTACTCCCCCCACTGCATGTGGGGGGACGCGATCGCGTCCGCTTCCTGGCACTGCGCCATCGCCATCTGCGCCACCCGCCGCAGAAAGTACCGGCCCATGCCGACCGGCATGGTGAGCGCGATCGAGCGGGCCGTCAGGAGGTAGGGGCGGGGCGGGCCGTCGCTCCATCCGTCGACGGGAGTCTCAGCCAGGTCCCGCGCGTGCGACAGGCGCAACAGGTGCCGTGCCACACCCCTCCAGACCTCCTCGGCGCTGCCCGCGTCGCCCGTCCCGAACAGGGCTTCCTGCTTGTTCTCGATGACCGTGTACAGCGCGTTGAAACGGCACCAGGCGGTCAGTGCCTCCGGCCGCGCGTCCGGGTAGCAAAGTGCCGCCCACGTCGTGTAGTTGTCGGCACGCAGCGGCACCGGAACACGCGGGTCGTCGCTGAACAACCCGAACGCCCAACGGTTCGCGTCGGCGTCCAGCTCGGGTGTGTGGTGGGGATTGATCCGCCACGGAATCTCACTCCGCAGCGCCGGGATGGTGTGCTCCGCCGTACTCACGCGTCCGACATGCCCTCGGTGTTCTGCCGAAAACCGGCACACCGCTCGGTGCACACGAAAGGGATACGGCTACCCCGCCCAACCCCCACCATCGACTTTCCGCCACCCCCCACATCCCCCCACACCCGATCACCGCCCCCACCACAAACGCACTCCCCTTCGACCCCCGCCCACACACCCGACGCCGATCGAACAGCCCCCGGAGATCACCGCACCGGCGAATGGCAAGGTAGATCGGCATATTCAGCGCCCCTGCCCCGCCATCCGCCACCCCCGACCGTCACTCAGCGTCACCATCCACCCCCACCCCAACCCCCATCGATCTCCCGCGCCCGACCGAATCCGTACGTTCCTACAATCCGTAATCCTGGCCGAACAGACCGTAGTCACCGCACTCAGGCCCCCTTAGCTTGTGGCCCGTGCGCCGACCACCAGCTCAATCCAGCCCGTCCACGCCGCCCACGCCACCCACCCCGCCGTTCGACGCGCCCGCCGCCCACAGGCTCCGTACCGCGCTCAACATGGGGCCCGAACACGTCGCGTACGGGATGCGTGCCTCGTACGGGCTGCCCTATGTCACGCCCGACCTGGTCATCGCCTGGGAACGGGGGCTCACCGCGCCCTCCGGTCCCGAACTCACCGCGCTCGCCGGGGTGTTGTGGTGCTCGCCGGCGGAACTCATCGGCAAGCCACGCACGCTGCGTGAGCACCGCCTCGCCCGTGGCCTCGCGCCGGAGGACGTCGCGCGTGCCGTCGGGCTCGAACTGCTGGCGTATCTACGGATGGAGGAGCACGACGAGTGGCGCGGCACCGAGCGCCAGTCCTCCGCGCTCGCCGATCTGCTCGACCTCTCGCTGCCCGACTTCATCAGCGTCACCGGACGCGACACCCGCCTCGCGGAGTTGCTGCGCGGCGCGATGACCACCCGCTGGCAGGGGCACGTCCGCCCGATCGGCAAGATGGTTCCCCTGGACCGGCGGCTCCTGGAGGACTCCCTCCAGGAGTTGCACGAGGACTACCAGGCGCAGATGGCCGCCACGCTGAACTGGGGCGGCGGCAACTCCGCCGTCGAGGCGAACGAGGCCGGCCGTGACTTCCTCGACCAGATCATCAGCCGTTTCTGGGCCATGGTCGAGAAGAGCACCTACTGAACTCCCCGAACACCCCTCCAGAAAACCGGCTCCGCTAGAAAACCGACTCCGCCTCGTCCATCCGGTCCTTCGGGACCGTCTTCAGCTCGGTGACCGCCTCCGCCAACGGCACCATCACCACATCCGTGCCGCGCAGCGCCGTCATCCGCCCGAACTGCCCCTGGTGCGCGGCCTCCACCGCGTGCCAGCCGAACCGGGTCGCCAACACCCGGTCGTACGCGGTCGGTACGCCACCGCGCTGGATGTGGCCGAGGATGACCGGCTTGGCCTCCTTGCCGAGGCGGCGTTCGAGTTCGTAGGCCAGTGCCGTGCCGATGCCCTGGAAGCGCTCGTGGCCGAACTGGTCGATCTCGCCCTTGTTGTAGTCCATGGAGCCCTCGGCGGGGTGCGCGCCCTCGGCCACGCACACGACGGCGAACCGCTTGCCGCGGGCGAAGCGTTCCTCGACCATCTTGACCAGGTCGGCCGGGTCGAAGGGGCGCTCCGGCAGACAGATGCCGTGCGCGCCCGCCGCCATCCCGGACTCCAGCGCGATCCAGCCCGCGTGCCGGCCCATGACCTCGACGACCATCACTCGTTGGTGGGACTCCGCGGTCGTCTTCAGGCGGTCCATCGCCTCCGTTGCGACGCCCACCGCCGTGTCGAAGCCGAAGGTGCGGTCCGTCGACGAGATGTCGTTGTCGATCGTCTTGGGGACCCCGACCACCGGGAGCCCCGCGTCCGACAGCATGCGCGCCGCCGTCAGCGTGCCCTCGCCGCCGATCGGGATCAGCGCGTCGATCCCGAAGTCGCGCGCGATGTCCAGCGCGTTCTCGCAGGCCTCGCGGAGGCGGTCGCGCTCCAGGCGTGAGGAGCCGAGGATCGTGCCGCCGCGGGCGAGGATGCCGCTGACCGCGTCGAGGTCGAGGGTGCGGTAGTGACCTTCGAGCAGTCCGGCGTAGCCGTCCTCGAAGCCGATGACCTCGTCGCCGTAATTGTCGACCGCTCGGTGCACGACCGATCGGATCACGGCGTTCAGGCCGGGGCAGTCGCCGCCTGCGGTGAGAACTCCGATGCGCATCGTGCTGTGTCTCCTGCTCGCTGTTGAGACCGGTGAGCCGGATCCGATTGTTTCACGTCCCCCAGGGCGACACCGCTCCCGCCGGACTGACGGGCGCCTTAACCACCCCCGGAGGTATTGTCAAGAGCGCTCCGCTCACCCCTGTGGGCGATTTCTATGACCGCCGAAACGGGCAGCCAGCAGCTGTCGGAATCCGCCGGAAGGGGAGGACACGCGTGACCCGCAGCGTGTACGTGACCGGGATCGACCGCGGCGACGGCCGTCAGGTCGTCGAGCTGGGAGTCATGGAACTCCTGACCCGACAGGTCGACCGGGTGGGGGTGTTCCGTCCCCTCGTCCACGACGGCCCCGATCGACTGTTCGAACTGCTGCGTGCGCGCTACCGGCTGTCCCAGGACCCCGCGACCGTCTACGGCATGGACTACCACGACGCCTCCGCCCTCCAGGCCGAGCAGGGGACCGATGAACTGGTGTCGACGCTCGTCGACCGGTTCCATCTCGTCGCCCATGACTACGACGTCGTCCTCGTCCTCGGGACCGACTTCGCCGACACGCAGTTCCCGGACGAGCTGGCCCTCAACGCCCGCCTCGCGAACGAGTTCGGCGCGTCCGTCATCCCCGTCGTCGGCGGACGCAAGCAGACCGCCGAGTCCGTGCTCGCCGAGACGCGCAACGCGTATCGGGCGTACGACGGGCTCGGCTGCGACGTCCTCGCCATGGTCACCAACCGGGTCGCCCGCGAGGACCGGGCCGCGATCGCCGACCGGCTGGCCGGCCGGCTGCCGGTGCCCTGCTACGTCGTACCGGACGAGCCCGCGCTCGCCGCCCCCACCGTCGCCCAGATCACCCACGCGCTCGGCGGCCGGGTGCTCCTCGGGGACGAATCGGGGCTCGCGCGGGACGCGCTGGACTTCGTCTTCGGCGGGGCCATGCTGCCCAACTTCCTCGACGCGCTGACCCCGGGCGCGCTCGTCGTCACCCCGGGCGACCGCGCCGACCTCGTCATCGGCGCGCTCGCCGCGCACAGCGCCGGCACCCCGCCGATAGCCGGCGTGCTCCTCACCCTGAACGAGGTGCCGAGCGACACGATCCTCACCCTCGCCGCCCGCCTCGCGCCGGGCACCCCGGTGGTCTCGGTGCCCGGCACCTCCTTCCCCACCGCCGCCGAACTCTTCTCCCTGGAGGGGAAGTTGAACGCGGCCACCCCGCGCAAGGCGGAGACCGCGCTCGGCCTCTTCGAGCGGTACGTCGACACCAGCGACCTGCTCAGGCGGGTCTCCGCGCCGAGCAGCGACCGCCTCACCCCGATGATGTTCGAGCACACGCTCCTGGAGCGGGCCCGCTCCGACAAGCGCCGGATCGTCCTCCCCGAGGGCACCGAGCCCCGCGTCCTGCACGCCGCCGAGGTGCTGCTGCGGCGCGGCGTCTGCGAGTTGACCCTGCTCGGTCCCGAGGACCAGATCCGCAAACGGGCCGCCGACCTCGGCATCGACCTCAGCGCCGCCCAGCTGATCGACCCGGGGACCTCCGAACTGCGCGACCGCTTCGCCGAGAAGTACGCCCGGCTCCGCGCCCACAAGGGCGTGACCGTCGAGCTGGCCTACGACGTCGTCGCCGACGTGAACTACTTCGGGACCCTGATGGTGCAGGAGGGGCTCGCCGACGGCATGGTCTCGGGCGCCGTGCATTCCACGGCCGCGACCATCCGGCCCGCCTTCGAGATCATCAAGACCAAGCCGGACGCCGACATCGTCTCGTCCGTCTTCTTCATGTGCCTCGCCGACAAGGTGCTGGTGTACGGCGACTGCGCGGTCAACCCCGACCCGAACGCCGAGCAGTTGGCCGACATCGCCGTCCAATCGGCCGCCACCGCCGAGCAGTTCGGGGTCGCCGCGCGGATCGCGATGCTGTCGTACTCGACCGGTACGTCCGGCTCGGGCGCCGACGTCGACAAGGTGCGCGAGGCAACGGAGTTGGTACGGCTGCGGCGGGCCGATCTGCGGATCGAGGGGCCGATCCAGTACGACGCCGCCGTCGAGCCGAGTGTCGCCGCCACCAAGATGCCGGAGTCCGAAGTCGCGGGCCGGGCAAGCGTGTTGATCTTCCCCGACCTGAACACCGGCAACAACACCTACAAGGCCGTGCAGCGTTCGGCCGGCGCGATCGCCGTCGGGCCGGTGCTCCAGGGGCTGCGCAAGCCGGTCAACGACCTGTCCCGGGGAGCCCTCGTCTCGGACATCGTCAACACCGTCGCCATCACGGCGATCCAGGCCCAGAACCCCAAGACCCCGGCCCAGAACCCGACCGAGAAGGCAAGCGCCCAGTGAGTCCGACCCGTGTCCTCGTCCTCAACTCCGGCTCCTCGTCGGTGAAGTACCAGCTCCTCGACATGCGCGACGGCGAGCGGCTGGCCCTGGGGCTCGTCGAGCGCATCGGCGAGGAGACCTCCCGGCTCAAGCACACCTGCGTCACGACCGGCGCCGCACGGGAGTTGATCGCCCCCATCGCCGATCACGAGGCCGCCCTGAAGGCCGTAGCGGAGCAACTCGCCGCGGACGGGCTCGGGTTGGACTCTCCCGAACTGGCGGCCATCGGGCATCGGGTCGTGCACGGTGGGCAGGCCTTCACCGCGCCGACCGTCATCGACGACGCGGTGCTCGCGGAGATCGAGCGGCTGATCCCCGTCGCTCCGCTGCACAATCCGGCGAACCTCGTCGGGATCCGGACCGCGATGGCGTTGCGGCCGGATCTGCCGCAGGTGGCCGTGTTCGACACCGCGTTCCACACGACGATGCCGGAGTCGGCCGCGCGGTACGCGATCGACGTGGCGACCGCCGACGCGTACCGGATCCGGCGGTACGGGTTCCACGGGACCTCGCACGCGTATGTGTCGCGGGCGACGGCGAGGCTGCTGGGGAAGGCGCCCGAGGACGTGAACGTCATCGTGCTGCATCTCGGGAACGGGGCGTCCGCGTCGGCAGTGGAAAAGGGCCGGTGTGTGGAGACCTCCATGGGGCTGACGCCGTTGGAGGGGCTGGTGATGGGGACCCGGTCGGGAGACCTGGATCCGGCCGTCATCTTCCATTTGATGCGTGTTGGCGAAATGTCCACCGATGAGATCGACACTCTTCTCAACAAGAAGAGCGGTCTGATCGGGTTGTGCGGGGACAACGACATGCGCGAGATCCGGCGCCGGATCGACGAGGGTGACGAACAGGCGGAACTGGCCTTCGACATCTACATTCACCGATTGAAGAAGTACATCGGGGCCTACTGCGCGGTACTCGGCCGGGTGGACGCGGTCGCCTTCACCGCGGGAGTCGGGGAGAACGCGAGTGCGGTGCGGGAAGCTGCCGTGGCGGGCCTGGAGTTGCTGGGGCTTGAGGTCGACGGCGCGCTGAACGCCGTACGGAGTGATGAACCGCGGCTGATCTCGCCCGCGTCCGGGCGGGTCGCGGTCGCGGTGGTGCCGACGGACGAGGAATTGGAGATCGCCACGCAGACCTATGCGCTGGTCGGGCAGTAACAATATGCGGCTCGGCCGCGTGGCCGGCTGGGCAATTACACGGCGGTAACACGCCTGAGCGTCCGCCCGCCCATTTGTATCTTCCGCCAGACGGAATATTCCGTAGCGAAACAAACCGATAGGATCGTCCCATGCGCCGTTCGAAAATCGTTTGTACTCTCGGCCCCGCGGTCGACTCCCACGAGCAGTTGGTGTCGCTGATCGAGGCCGGCATGAATGTGGCCCGCTTCAATTTCAGCCATGGCACCCACGCCGAGCACCAGGGGCGGTACGACCGCGTCCGTGCCGCGGCCAAGGAGACCGGCCGTGCCATCGGCGTCCTCGCCGACCTGCAGGGCCCGAAGATCCGCCTGGAGACCTTCGCGGAGGGTCCCGTCGAGCTGGTGCGTGGTGACGAGTTCACCATCACCACCGAGGACGTCCCGGGCGACAAGTCCATCTGCGGTACGACGTACAAGGGCCTGCCCGGTGACGTCTCCCGCGGCGACCAGGTCCTCATCAACGACGGCAACGTCGAGCTGAAGGTCCTGAGCGTCGAGGGCCCGCGGGTGAAGACGATCGTCATCGAGGGCGGTGTCATCTCCGACCACAAGGGCATCAACCTGCCCGGCACGGCGGTGAACGTCCCCGCCCTGTCCGAGAAGGACGTCGAGGACCTGCGCTTCGCGCTGCGGATGGGCTGCGACATGGTCGCCCTGTCCTTCGTGCGCGACGCGAGCGACGTGTACGACGTCCACAAGGTGATGGACGAGGAGGGCCGCCGGGTCCCCGTCATCGCCAAGGTGGAGAAGCCGCAGGCGGTCGCCAACATGGAGGCCGTGGTCGCGGCCTTCGACGCGGTGATGGTGGCCCGCGGCGACCTCGCCGTGGAGTATCCGCTGGAGAAGGTCCCGATGGTGCAGAAGCGCCTGATCGACCTGTGCCGGCGCAACGCCAAGCCGGTGATCGTGGCGACCCAGATGATGGAGTCGATGATCACCAACTCCCGCCCCACGCGCGCCGAGGCCTCCGACGTGGCCAACGCGATCCTGGACGGCGCGGACGCGGTCATGCTGTCCGCCGAGTCCTCGGTGGGCGCCTATCCGATCGAGACCGTGCAGACGATGTCGAAGATCGTCCAGGCGGCCGAGGAGGAGCTGTTCTCCAAGGGCCTCCAGCCGCTCGTGCCGGGCAAGAAGCCGCGGACGCAGGGTGGTTCGATCGCGCGTGCCGCGTGCGAGATCGCCGACTTCCTCGGCGGCCGGGCCCTGGTGGCGTTCACGCAGTCCGGTGACACCGCGCGCCGGCTGTCCCGCTACCGCGCCTCGCAGCCGATCGTCGCCTTCACCACCGACGAGAGCACCCGCAACCAGCTCACGCTGAGCTGGGGCGTGGAGTCGCACGTGGTGCCGTTCGTCAACAGCACGGACGAGATGGTCGACATGGTCGACGGCGAGATCGCCAAGATCAACCGCTTCAACCCGGGCGAGACCGTCATCATCACCGCCGGCTCGCCCCCCGGTGTGGCCGGCACGACGAACATGCTCCGCGTCCACCACCTCGGCGGCGGCGAGGGCAACTGACGTACCGCTGAAGGGTTTTGCCCCTTTGTACGGCGCTGAGGGCGCCCCCTGTGGCCAGGGGGCGCCCTCAGTTCTTGCGCGGCTCCCGAACGAACGGGCTTGTGGACGGGCTCAGTTCTGGTAGCTGCGCAGTCCGGGGACCGTCAGCGTGCCGCCGAACTGGCCGGCCTGGACCACCTTCACGTTGGTGAAGTAGATCAGCGGGATGTTCAGCGGCGGCGGGTTGTCCGGGGTGAACGTGATCGGGATCAGTCCGAACAGGTTGCCCGAGATGGACTCCGTGTACATCACCGTGTCGCCGTCGCGGATCGTCGACGTGGACCCGGAGGCCGCCTGCACGTGGTACGTCTTGCCGGACTGCTTGTCGTTGACCGTCTGGTGCAGGTCGCCGATGTCGGTGCCGCCGGAGATGACGTACTTCAGGACCTTCTTGACCTTGCCGCTGGCGGTCTTCACCTCGACGATGCCCTGATAGTCCGCGCCCTTGAGCAGCAGCGAACTCGCGTTCAGGTACCAGGGGTCGTCGGGCAGCAGGATCTTGTTGTCGACGCCGCTCAGGTCGTCCGTGGCGACCGGGCAGTCCGAGGTGTCGGTGCTCGCGCTCGCGGACGGGCTCGCGGTGGCCGTGTCCGAAGCGGTGGCGGTGGGGGAGGCCGTGTCCTCGGCCGCCTTCGTCGCCGCGTCGGTCGCGTCCTTCACGGTGTCGTCGACCGTGTCGGTGGCCTTCTTCGTCGTGTCCTTGACGCTGTCGGACCCGCTGGAGGAGTCGTCCCCCGACGTGCCCTTCGTGGCGCTCGCCGAGGCGGACGCGGTCGGCGTCGGGGTGGCGCTCGCCGTCGAGTCGGAGTCCGACGATCCTCCGGTGAGGATGTCGGTGATGGCGTCGCCGATGGTGTCCAGCAGGTTGCCGCTGCTGCTCTCCGTCGCGGAGGGCGTCGCCGTGGCCGTACTGCTCGACGAACCGCTCGTGTCCGTCGACTTGCTCGCGGAGGCGGACGGTGTGGCGGTGGGCGTGGCCTTGTCGTCGGAACCTGAATCCGACGAAGAGGTCGTGTCCGAGTCGGTGTCCTTGGAGGCGGACGCCGACGGTGTCGCTTCGTCCGTGGAGGTGTCGGCTGACTCGCTCGCACTCGTGGACGGCGAGGCCGAGGGGCTCGCCGTGGAGGAGGCCAGCGCCGCGACGCAGTCCTTGTACTCGTCGGCGGTCAGGCTCTTGGACGACGGCGAGGTCGTCGCACCGTTGTCGGCGAGCGCGAGGGAGGACGTGAAACCGAACCCCATGATCACGGCGGTCGGCATCGCCACCGTGGCTATCGCCTTGCCTGCGGGCATGTGGAGCCTGGTGAGCAGCGGCTTCTTGGGCGCCGCGTGGCGCGGCCCGGTTCTCACACGGGACTCCTCCACATCAGTCCCGTGGGTCACCTCGTCAGCCGGCACTGTGCCTCCCGTTCGCCCCGTTGTTGACCGGGCTCGTTCCTGACAGATCGTTCGGCTCGCCCGCCTCGTCGGCGGGTACGTACGGCGCGGCTTCGGGGGCGTCCTCGTACGGAGCGGTCCCGTACGGCGTGGCCTCCGGGGTGGACTCGTACGGTGCGGCCTGCGGGGCGCCGCCCTCTCCCTGTGCCAGGTCCTGGAGCGACTGCGGCTCCGGCGGTGGGCCCGGCGCCCACGACACGGCCAGTGCTCCGCCGACCAGGGCGAGCAGGAAGCCGATCAGGAAGCCGCCGAGGTTGGACACGGGGATGGACACCAGCGCCAGCAGGATCGCCGCGACACCCGCGAAGGTGCGCACGTGCTTCTGGTACCAGAGGCTGAAGCCCAGGACCACGAGCAGTACGCCGATGATCAGGGACCCGGCGCCCGCGGTGGTCGCCATCGCCAGCGTCAGATGCCCGATCTGGAGATGTGCGTACGGGAAGTAGGCGATCGGGAGTCCGCCGAGCATGACGAACAGACCGGCCCAGAACGGCCTCGTGCCACGCCAGGCACGAAACTGCAGCCTCCGGCGGGCGAACTGGCCGGGTGCGGCAGGAGTCTCGGCGCTCATGGAAAACAGCTCCCTGGTACGGCGTTGCTGTGGTGGAGAGTTGCACCTTGTGTGAAGGTGCGGCTGGAAGTTCACGGCGGGCGGGGGTGCCACCGGCTCCCCCGCCCGCCGTCAAGTGCCTAGTAGCACTCGTGGGTGCCGGCCGAGACCGACATCTTCAGCCCGCTGAGCTTGAAGGTTCCGGCGGTGGTGGCCCACGCCGTCTGCTGCACCTTGGTCAGCTCGACCGACTCGGCCTGCTGCGCGAACCCGTACGGGTTCGCCGCCTCCTTGCCGCCCTTCATGCCCGGGCCCTGGCCGCCCTTGTCCGTGCCCGTGTTCCCTGCTGCCACACCGATGTCGATGTTGTGGAACACAGCGTCGGCGCTGAGGTCCTCGACGTCGATGTACAGGTTGTCGGCCTCGACCGGCGTACCGCCGCCGCCCGCCCGCAGCACGAGGCTGACGGACCCGAGCAGCGGGATGTTCGGGGTGACCACCGACTGGCACATGTTGGTGATCTCGGCGCTCTTGAACGACGAGACCGCGACGGGGTGCAGCGCGTTCCCGCCGGTCAGGGTGTAGCCCGAGTCGAGCGCGCCGTACTGGGCGAAGCCCTTGCCCTCGAGCGAGTCCGCCGTCACCTTGAACGACTGACCCGAAACGCTGAATGACGCGGCGAGAGCACCCTGCGCGAGGGCGACACCTATACACGCCGTAGCGGCGACGCTGGGCACCATGACCACAGCGAAGCGCTTCCATCTCGTCCCGCCACGCACCTGGGACTCCATATTTCCTCCTTCTCGGACGTACATCTCCTGGCCCTGACTGCCCCCAGATGGCGGCTCAGCCGGGCAGGGATGGGAGAAGTGCTACGTCCTCGGGAAGGGGAGCGCCCGTCCTCGGAGGCGCGAACCGCGCACCGATCACCGGCGATCACCCCCGAGCGACAACCACTGGTCGCGCCTGACGCACATCACGCACAACCTTGCTGGACAGGCTCCGCCGCACGGCGAAGACCCCCCTGCCCAAGAGCCGACTCCATTGTTTCCGGCTCTACTCGGTGGGGACCCAGGAAACTCCGTTGACCCGACCGGCTGTCGGGGTGCGGAAATGGACCGAGCGTCGCCGATCGTGGTGCATTCTCGCCGCCCGCACAAGGGGCTTCGTTACTGGGTAGTAACGGCCGGATAACCGAACAACGACCCGCCGGTATCGGTCGACGACGCTGGGTGCCACCCTGGGCCATGACAAAACAGGCGATTCACGGACGGAAACCGACAGAAAAACGCCCCCGACTTACTCCAAGTAACAGCGGCCGCGATTACCAAGATTTGGTAAAGCGCGGCCGCAGTGACACTCCGTCGGCAAAATTTTCACTCCGGCATCACACGTCACAAGGTTTACCGACTGGTCAGAACCGGCCCCGCGCCCCGCTCAGAACAGCGCCCGAGCCAGTGCCCGCCGGGCCGCCGTCACCCTGGGGTCATCGCCCCCGACGACCTCGAACAGCTCCAGCAGCCGCAGCCGTACGGCATCCCGGTCGTCACCCACCGTGCGCCGCACGGTGTCGATCAACCGGCTGAACGCGTCCTCCACATGGCCGCCCACCAGGTCGAGGTCGGCGGCGGCGATCTGCGCGGGCACGTCACCGGGCTTCTCGGCCGCCTCGGTGCGCACCTGCTGCGGGTCGAGGGCGGACACGCGCTGCAGCAACTCGGCCTGGGCGAGCCCCAGTTTGGCCTCGCTGTTGCCCGGGTCGTCGCTCAGCACGTTCTTGTACGCCTGCACGGCCCCGCCGAAGTCCCCCGCGTCCAGGGCCTGTACGGCGGCTTCGAGCAGTCCGTCGTACGGTCCCGCCGACATCTCGGCGACGGCCTCGGGCCGCTCCCCCGGCGCGGCGTCGGGATCGACGTCCAGCCCGGTGAGACCGAAGCGCTGCTCGGCGACCTGGATCAACTGGTCGAGGGTCTGCCGGATCTGCGGCTCGGCGGCGGCCCCCTGGAAGAGCGGCAACGCCTGGCCGGCGACCACCGCGAAGACGGCCGGGATGCCCTGCACCCCGAACTGCTGCATCAGCATCTGATTGGCGTCGACGTCGATCTTGGCAAGGACGAAGCGTCCGTTGTAATCGAGCGCGAGCCGCTCCAGGAGCGGGCTCAGCTGCTTGCACGGCTCGCACCACTCGGCCCAGAAGTCGATGACGACCGGGACCTCGGTGGACCGCTGCAGGACCTCGCTCTCGAACCCCGCCTCATCTACGTCGATCACCAGGTCGGCCGGCGAGACGGCTCCGCCGCCGCCCTGCCTGGCGGTCTCGGCGCGCGCCTGCTCCGCCTTGACCTTGGCCTCCTGGGCCGCCTTCACCGCGGCGAGGTCGACGACTCCGCTCATGGACATGTTCCGTGGCTGCATGCGTCTATCCTCCCCCGTCCGCGCGTGTGAATGAAAAGCGTTGTGAAAGCCGGTCTGTTGCGAGCCCGATATGAGCCTGGTCGGGCTGTTCGGCGCCGGGTCCCCACCCCGCGCCCGTGGTTTCGCTACGGGTCGTAGCGTAATAGCAGTGGGTGCCTCCCTGCTACAGGTACCCCGTGATCTCCCTCACTGCACCACGGGAACCGCCGGTTATGGTCGAGGGATGCAGAGCAGCACTCCCGTCCCACGCGCCGCGGGGCGCCCGCGCAGCACCACCGCGGACACCGCGATCCTCGCGGCCACCCGGGAGGCGCTGGTCGAACTGGGTTGGTCCAGGCTCACGTTGGGAGACGTCGCCACGCGCGCGGGGGTTGCAAAAACGACCCTCTACCGTCGCTGGGCCGGCAAGAACGAACTCGTGGTCGACGCGGTCGCCGAACTCTTCGACGAACTCCACCTCCCCGACCGCGGCACCCTGGCCGCCGACATCGAGGGCGTCGTCCTCCAGTTCGCGGCGATCCTGGCCCGCCCCGAGGCGAAGAGCGGTCTGATGGCGGTGGTCGCCGAGTCCATCCACGACGACGCCCTGCGCGAGCGCATCCGCGAGTCGATCGTCGACCGCCAGAAGTGTCTGGTCGTGGAGGGCAGGACAAGGGCTCAGGCACGCGGCGAACTGCCCCCGGAGACGGATCCGGAGAAGGCCGCGCGCACGGCGGACCTCATCTTCGACGTCGTCGCGGGGTCGGTGGTGCACCGCGCCCTGGTGAGCGGCAAACCGGCCGACGAGGAATGGGTGCACGGCCTGACGCGCGTTCTACTGCTGGGCCTGGCGGGCGCGGCGGACGACGCCAAACCGTAATCATGGAAACCCCTTTGCGGCTCTTTTACAAAGGTAAGCTCCTTTCGCCTGTGCTAAGTCGTGAGAAACGTCAGGATTGAGTATGAGATTGCGAAGGGTCCTTCCGGTTGTCACCGTGCTTCCGGCTCTGCTGGTGATATCGGCGTGCAGCGGCGATTCCGGCGAAGACGACAAAAAGGCCGCCCCCAGCGCGAAAGTGACGTCGAGCGCGGAGGCGAAGGCGGACGCCGAGGCGAAGCGAGTCGGTGCGATGAACCCGACGGACCTGAAAAAGGCCACGCTCTCCGGGACGAGCAAGGGATTCGAGTTCAAGCAGGTCGCCAAGGCGGACTCCGAAGCGGGCCGGGACATGAAGGCCGACAAAGCGGAATGCCAGCCACTGGCGAGCCTGGCCGGCGGATACACCGACATCGAGGCGGTGAGCGTGGAACACCGCTCGCTGGAACCCTCCGAGGCGACGGACGCCACCATCGGCTCCATGTGGCTCGCCTCCCACTCGGAGAAGAACGCCGAGCTGGTCATGTCCAACCTGCGCACGTCCCTCAAGAAGTGCCCCGACGGCTTCAAGACCCTCGGTCTCACCTACAAATCGGTGCAACAGCTCAAGGACCCGGCCCTCGGTGACGACGCGGTCGGCTACCGCATTGCGAACGTGGTCGCCAAGCAGTCCGTGACGATGACATACACGGTGGTCCGCAAGGACGGAGTGATCGCGGCCTTCTACGGGGTGAACATGCTGACGCCCAAGAACAGCGCAATACCGGAGACGACGATCAAGGCTCAGCTAGAGCAACTGGAATAACCGGCATCACCGATCAAATTCGCCGATAAAGAAGGGGCTTCCCCGGTGCACAGAGCACCGGGGAAGCCCCTTCTTCTTTTCACTCAGATGACGTGACCCGATTCCATCGGGAAGCCCTCCGGCCAGGGCTCACCCGAGTACAACGACTCCCGGTCGCCCATCAACGCCCTCTCCGCCTCCCGCCAGGACGGGTTGGCGCCGACGACGAAACTGCCGCCGTCCGGCTCCAGCATCCAGGTGTATTCGGCGTCCCCCGCCGGAATGCCGTGCCGTTCGCTGAGCACGGCGAACTCGGCGGCGGTCGCCTGCCTGATGTGGAGCCCGTTCCCGTAGATGGGCTTAAGGAACATCAGTTCCACATGCCCGATATAGACCTCGACCCTCGTCGTGGTCCGGTCCTCGCGCAGGGCCTCACTGCCCAGGAAGAGCTGGCGATGCGACGGGTTGAACGCCGTCACCCTGAAGAGCCGGCCCTCTCGGACGAAATCCGTCATGACCACTCTTTCCTTCTCACTCGTCGGACACCAGCGTTCCGTGTTGTTCGAGCTGGGCCTGTCGTTGCCGCCGTTGATACCGAGGGCGATGTGATCACCGTCCTTCACCAGGCCCTTGAGGATCGTCCGGCACTTCTCGACGACCTCGACGGCGGCCTCGGTCAGACCGATGCTGCGGAGCGCATGGAAGGCGTCCATGAACCCGACGCCCGTTTTGTTGGCGGCGTCCATCGCCGTCACAGCGGCCTTCGCCGTCCAGAAGATCACGTCCGCGACGAACCAGCCGACCGCCGGCCACCGAAGAGGATGCCGATCGGGTTAACGCCCGGTATGGGGTGAAGTGCGCCTGGCGGGTCAGGAGTTGGGGCCTGTCGACGTGGTCCGCATCACCGGGGCCGAGGCCATGGAGGTGACCGTCCGCGCGGCCCACCGGCGTCGGCGGTCTCCAGCCGCTTCGGACATGCCACGGGGGCGACCGGAGATCCGTTCTCCGCCCGCCCCCGTGGGCCGTCAGGTGTTGCGTGCCGTCAGGGTTCCTGGACCTGGTACCTGACGCTGTCGACGAGGAACTCGCCGTACCGCATCGCCGTACCGATCGCCTCCAGCCTCGTGTACTGCGCTGCGGACAGCGAGACTTCGGGGGCGCACCTCATGGCTCTCAGCAGGATCCGGAACGCCAGGTCCGGGGTGCAGTGGCGCGCGCAGTCGGTGAGCGCCGACCGCACCCCGGCCGTGAGGAACCGTGCTTCCCCGATCTCGGCGACGACCGCGTCGAGGCAGGCGGTGCCGTCCTCGGCGTCCGCCCCCGTGAGCACCTGCACGGTGGCGTTCGCCGACAGCCGGGCGTCACACAGGCCGGCGACCGTGCGGGTCCACGCCGTTCCGCCCCCCAGAGGCTCGAAGGCCGGCATGTACTGGCAGCCGACTTCCCAGAGCACCTCCAGCGCCGGGGACGAGAGGCTGTCGAGAGCCCGTGCGTCACGGCGTACGGCCAGGACGTGTTCGTCCTCCGACCGTGCGAGGTCGTTGGCGACGGCGTCGGCGGGGGTGTCCCCCTCATGCTTCCAGTCCTGATGGAAGAGGGACATCACCCGCGTGACCCCGAAGTCGAACGGCGTGAAGCGCGGCATCAGAGCACTCCCTTCGGGTAGCACGTCATGACGTAGAAACCCATGGGGTGCTTTCCGCTGACGTTCTTGTCGACGCGCACGAGCTTCATGTAGAAGCTGTTGCCCGTGGCCGCCGTGCCTCCACCGGCACGGTACTCCGTTCCGAGCGAGCTCTTCCCGCTGAAGGTGCCGTCGAACTCGAACCACGGATCACGGGTCTTCGAGAGCCAGTTCTTGATCCGGGTGGCGTTCTTGGCCAGCGCGTAGTCGACGACCGCCTGAGCGGTCTCCTGGTCGACGAACACGCTGTTCACTCCCTTCGACTCGGCCAACCGCCCGGCCTTGGCGGCATCGACCAGCCCGTCCGCGGCTGCCCCGGCCGTGTGCTCGTCAAGAGTGTGGGCCAGACCGGGGAACTTCTGCCCGTCGTACACGAGGTCGTTGCAGTTGTGGACCAGGACCGGGCTGTCCCCTGCCACCGCGTAAAAGGTGTGCAGACCGGACACGGTCACGTCGTACACGGTCCGGGGAGCCGCCTCCTGCCGGTCGTTCACGGCCAGCACGGTGCGCGTGCCGCCCGGGGTGGACAGGGTGTCCCCGGGGCGCAGGTCGGAGGCCAGGATCCAGCCCTGACCGGATACGAAGACCTTGTGCCCGGGGGTGCTGGTGAGACGGCCGCCCTCGGCCAGTGTCACGTCGACCAGCTCGGCGGCGCCGTGCTGGAAGGTACGGGTGACGGCCTCGCCCCGGGTCTCCCCGGTCGCGGGGTCGGAGGCCAGCAGCAGATCACCGGTCCGTACGTCGCCGATGGCCTTGCGGCGGCCGTCGGCCAGGACCACTTCGGTGGTGGCGGGGAAACTGTTGGTCAGGCAGCCGGTCTTCAGGTCCTCCCAGATGGCCACCTCCCGCTCGATCGCCGCCACGGCCGCCGTGTCGATGCCGTCGAGCGCCTTGAGCGCCGCGAAGGCCTCCCGGACTCCGATACCGGTGACGAAGGCGGCGTCCACGGCGCGCAGCGCGTCCGCGATGGGACGGATGATCTTGCCGGCGAAGAGTGACGCCACATCCAGCGCGGCCCAGGCGCAACCGCCCCAGCTTCCGCTCTCCCCACCCGGGATGAGTTTGGCGCACTTGATCCAGCTGCCGAAGAGGATGTCGATCGGGTCGACGCCCTCCTGGTACTCCGCGATCGTGATGGTGTGCGTGACCGTCTGGGACAGTTCGTCGGTCCGTGTCTGGCCGATGTAGGTGGTTTCCGCGGACGGGCAGGTGTACTTCTGCGGGTCCAGGTCCGCCGCGGTGCACAGGTACAGATCGAGGACCGCCACGTACCGGATCTTGGTGGTCATGGTGCAGTCGCCGTTGTAGAAGAGTTGGTCGATCCAGCCGTCGCAGCCGTCCGTCTTGCTGATGACCTGCGGGTCGCCGACCTTTTCGATGTGGTCGACGATGTAGAACACGCCGCCGATCGAACCGTCGGCGCCGTCGGGGACGGTGCCATCGCTGATCTGCTGGGCCTTCTCCGCCTTCTCGGTGCGGTCCGCCGCGTCCTGGGCCTCCTGGGCGGCGTCGCGCGCCCCCTCGGCGGCCTTCTCTGCGGCGGACGCGTCGATCTCCGCCTCGTCGGCGGTGGTACGGGCGGCGGCCGCGTCGGCCTCCGCCTGGGTGGCGACCTCGCGGGCGTGGGCGGCGTCGTGCTCCGCCTCCGTCGCCGCGTTGTCGGCGGCGGCGGCGTCCGTCTCGGCTTCGTTCGCCGCCCAGTTCGCCGCCAGCGCGTCCTCACCGGCCGACATCGCGTAGCCGTCGGCGCGTTCGGCCGAGCCCTGCGCGGCCTTGGCGTCGGCCGCGGCCTGGTTGGCCGAGTCCTGCGCCCGCTGGTACGCCTTGGCGGCGCGCAGCGCGTCGGCGGCGGCAGCGGCCGACGCCTCCAGGGCCAGCTTCATGTCGGCCGCGGCCTGTGCCGCCAGGGCCTTCGCCTCGGCCGAGAACTCCTCGGCGAGACCAGCCGTGGCAGCCGCGGCGGCCGCCTGCTGCTCGGCCACCGTCAGGGACGACTGCCCCGTCAGGACCGCGAACGCGGCGGAGCTGTCCTCCTGTTGGTAAGGCGTACCGAGGGCAATCGCCTCCTGCGCCGGCCGGGTCACGGCGGCGGCGGAGTCGCGGGCCGCGAGCGCGGACGCCACGGCCGCCTGGGCCTTGCCGGCGGTCACCGCCGCCCAGTTCGCGGTCTGCTGCGCCTCGGAACGGGCGCCCGCGGCCTCGGTCTTGGCGGTCTTGGCCGCCGTATTCGCCTTGTCGGACTCCTCCTTGGCGCCCTTCGCGTCGGCCGCGGCCTCCTCCGAGGCGTCGATGGCTTCGGCCGCCTTCACGTGCGCGTTGGCGGCGGAACCGGCGGCAACCAGGTACGACGCCCAGGTGGCGTCGGCCGCTGCCCGGGCCCGGGACGCGGCGCCCTGTGCCTGGGTCGCGGCCTCGCGCGCGTTGACGGCGGCGGCCGTGGCCGCGTCCGCCGACGCGCGGGCGTTGGTGGCCGCCGTGGTGGCGGTGTCCGCGGCCGAGCGGGCGTCGGTGGCGGCGGCGCGGGATGCCTCGGCCGCGTCCGTCCCCTCGTCGGCGTCGGCCTTCGCCTCCAGGGCTGCGGCCTTCGCGAGCAGCGAGTCGCGCCGCTGCTCCGCCTCCAGGGCGTCGTCGCGGGCGGCGACGGCGCCCCTCTCGGCCTGTTCGGCCACCGCCCGCTTGTCGGAGGCGATCGTGCCGGACGCCTCGGCCGAGGCGCGGGCATCGCTCGCGATCCGGCCTTGGGCGACGGCGTCGGCCTCGTGGCCGGCGGCGATGTCCCGTTCGCGCTCGGCGGTGGCCCGGTAGGCCGCCGCGTTGGCGCGCTCCAGGTCGGCGACCGCGCGGGTCCGCTGCGCGTCGGCGGCGGCCTGGCGGGCCTCCTCCTCCTCGCGGGCCGCGTCCTCCTTGGCCTTCTTGGCGATGGCCGCGTTCTTGGCGGCGGAGGCGGCGTACGCCTCGGCGCTGTCCGCGGCGGCCTTCGCCTGGGCGGCGGCCTCCTGGGCGGCGATGCGGCGGAACTCGGTGTTGATCGCGTGCGCCTCGGTCTGCGCCAGCGCCAGCAGCGCCTGCGAGGTGGAGACCGTGGCGTTGGCCGCGTTCAGGGCCGTCTCCGTCGCCTTGGCGGCCGCGGTCGCGGCGGCCCCGGAGGCTCGGGCCACCTGCACCGACTGCTGGGCGTACATCAGACCCCGGCCGCGCGGCACCTCGGCCGCGTCGGCGATGTCGTACGCCTGCTGCTGCGCGGTCACCGCGCGGGTGGCGGCGGCCGCGGCGGCCGTAGCCTGCTGCTTCGCGGACGTGACGAGCGCCTGAACCTTGCCGCGGGCACGCGCGAGGTCGGTGTTGGCCTGGTCGAACAGCGCCTTCTTGGGCTTGAGGATGCTGTTCGGGTCGTTCTCCAGGGTGTCGTGCCAGTACTTCTGCCAGAGCAGGATCTGCTCGGCGAGCCAGGCCTGGCCGACGGCCTCGACCATGGCGTCGGTCGCGGCGCGGGTGGCGGCCGACGCGTCGGCCTCCGCCTGGAGGATCGCGGCGCGCGGCGCGGACTGGGCGGCGTACTCCGCGTTCCACTCGGCGGTCGCGGTGGAGACGACGGCCGCGAGGGCGTTGTGCGGGTCGACCGGGTCCTGGTTGTCGCAGGACGACCAGGCCTGCTTGAGGTTCTCCACCTCGACGCGGAACTCGGGCGAGTCGGCGGCGGGGGCCTCGGTGAGGTAGCCGCCGTGGCTCAGGTAGGAGGCGATGTCGGTGGCGGTGGTGCCGCCGGAGTAGCGCGTGTTGTTGACCTGGGCGGCGCTGAGCATGGTGCTCGCCGCGTAGTCGTTCCAGGAGTCCTTGCCCATGTTCTCCTGGGCGATCTTCCTGGCCTGGGCGATGGACTCGGCACTGGCGTTGCTGTGGCCGTCCCAGCCGAGCCGGTTCGCCATCTCCGCCTGCGTGAACAGGGTGAACTGGAGGACGTCCGCGTCGAACTCGGGCGCGTGCAGGGAGATCTCGTCGCTGAACGAGCTGAGCGCGTACGGGCGGTTGGCGTCCTCCAGCGCACTCTTGCGCGCGGCGACCGCGTCTCGGTAGTCGAAGCCCGCGGTACGGTCCGCGTCCCGGGCCTGGCCCAGGGGTTCGAGGCCGATCCAGCCGATGTCTCCGACCACGGTGTGCAGTTGGTCGGCGGTGCCGGTCAGGCCCTCGATGGCCTTGGCCTTCATCGCGGCGCCGCCGACGTGTGTGGCCACGCCCGCGACGCACTGCTCCAGGCGGGGCGTACTTCGGGTCTCACTGATGAGCTGGGCCAGCTCGGTCAGCCGGCGCTGGGCGGCGTAGGCGTCGATGAACACCTGGCGGACGCCGGTGCTCACCGTCTCGATGGCCTCCGCCAGGGCGGGGATCCGGCCGACGATCACGGCGGCGGACGGGATGTCCACGAGCGACCACAGGCAGCTCTCGGTGCCGTCCAGGGCCAGGCACTGCTTGACCTTGGTGGCGCCGAGCTGGTCCAGCAGGATCTGGCCGCCGTGCGCGGCGGTCCACGCGACGAGGTCGACGTCGACCGCGGCGCGACCGGCCGTGTACTCGTCGACGCAGGTCTGACCGCACTGGTCGAGGAGGATCTGCTTCTCGTCGGCGCCGAGGGCCGGCCAGTTGCCCGCGCCGCCCGCGATCGGCGTGTTGCCGGTCTTCAGGGCTTCCGCGCTGTCGGCCTCGTCCTGTTCGCGCTGTTCCTGTTCGGCCTGGGCGGCGGCGTCCTCTGCAGCGCTGCTGCCGGCGTCGGCGTCGGCGGCCTTCGCCTCGGCGTCCTTGGCGTCCTGCTCGGCCTGGGTGGCGGTGTTCTCGGCGTCGCCGGCCGCGTTGGCCGCCCGGTCGGCGGACTCCCCGGCCTTGGCGGCGTCGCGCTCGGCCTCGGTGGCCTCACGGTCCGCCTGGGTGGCCTCGGTCGAGGTGGCGTCGGCGGTGAGGCGGGCACTGGCCGCGTCGTCGCCGGCCTGCTGGGCGTACCCGGAGGCGGTGTCGGCGGCTTTCTGCGCCGCCTTCCGCGCCGCGGCCGCCTCGGTGGCGGACGCCTGGGCTCGGGTGACGGCCCCGGCGGCCCGAACGGTGTCGGCGGCGGCCTGGGCCGCTGCCTCCGCGGCGAGCTTGGCGTCGCCCAGTGCCTGGTCGGCCGCCTGCTGGGCGGCTTCGGCGGCTTCCGCCGCTTCGGCGGCCTTGGCCTCGGCCGCGGCGGCCTGCTGCTCCGCCAGGGTCTTGGCGGACTGGCCGACGAGCACGGCGAACGCGGCCGAGCTGTCCGTCTCCCGGTACGGCGTTCCCACGGTCACGGCGTTGTCGCCGGCGGTGACGGCGGCGTTGGCGCTGTCCCGGGCGGCGAGTGCCGCCTGTCCGGCGGCGTAGGCGCGGCCGGCCGCGGTGGCGGCGGCCTGGACGGCGGCGTCGGCCTCGGGCGCGGCGGCCGCGGCCTCCTCACCGGCCTTCTTGGCCAGGTCGGTGGCGTTCTCCGAGGCGGTGGCCGCGTTGTCCGCGCGGAGGGCGGCGTCCTGGGAGGCGTCCAGTGCCTCGGCTGCCGCGACATGCGCGGACGCGGCGGCGCCGGTCGCCTTCAGGTAGGCCGACCACGCGTGGTCGGCGTCGGCCTGGGCGCGTTCGGCCGCGCCCTCCGCCTTGGTGGCGGCGGACCGGGCGGTGACCGCGGCGGCCGTCGCCTCCTCGGCGGCGGTCTGCGCGGCGGTGGCGGCGGTGGCCGCCTGGTCCGCGGCGGTGCGGGCCTTGTCGGCGGCGTCCCGGGTCTCACCAGCCGCGGCACTGCCCGCGGCGGCCTCGGCGGCCGCCTGCAGAGCGGCGGCGCGGGCCGCTGTGGCCTGCTTCTTCTCCTTGGCGGCTACGGCGGCCTCGCGCGCGGTGGCGGCGGCCGCGGCCTTCTTGTCGGCGGTGGTGCGCTTCTCCTTGGCGGTGGCGGCGGCCGTCGCTGCGGCCGTCTTGGCCGTGTCCGCGGCGGTCTTCTGGGTGCCGGCCTCGGCCTCGGCGGCCTGTGCCTTGGCCCGCTCGGCGGCGGCGCCGACCCTGGAGGCGACCGCGGTGGCGTGCTCCAGTTCGGCGGCGGCCCGCTGGGTCTGCGCGGTGGCGGCGGCGTCGTGGGCCTGGTCGCTCCTGGCCTCGGCGGTCGCCTGGGCGGCCTTCGCGTCGGTGGCGCTGTCGGCGGCGGCCTTCGCCTGGGCGTCCGCGGTGTCGGCGGCGGCCTTCGCCTGGGTGGCGGCCTCCTGCGCGGCGATCCGGCGGAACTCGGTGTTCACGGCGTGCGACTGGGCCTGCGCCTTGGCCAGCAGGGTGTCGCTGTCGGCGACGGTGGCGTTGGCGGCCTCCAGCGTGGTCCGGGTCGCCTTGGCGGCGGCCTCGGCCGCGGCGCCGGAGGCGCGGGCGACCTGCACCGACTGCTGGGCGTACATCAGGCCCCGGCCGCGCGGCACGTTGTTCGTGTCGGCGATGGCCCAGGCGGTCTGCTGGGCGGTGGCGGCCTTCGTGGCGGCGTCGGCGGCGGTGGCCGCGTGCTGCTCAGCCGAGGTGACCAGGGTGGCGACGTTGTTCCGGGCGCGGGCCAGGTCGGCGGTGGCCTGGTCGTAGAGCGCCTGGTCGGGCTGGCTGAGCGCGTCGGGGTCGTTGGCGAGCTTGTCCTGCCAGTACTTGCGCCAGGTCAGGATCTGCTCGACCAGCCAGGTCTGCCCGATGGCCTGGATCATGTCGTCGGTGGCTTCGCGGGTGGCGACGGCCGCGTCCGACTCCGCCTGGATGATCGTGGCGCGCGGGGTGGCCTGAGCGGCGTACTCCGTCTCCCACTCGACCATCGCGGTCATCACCGGGCCGTTGAGCACGCGCCGGGCGTCGATCGGGTTCTGGCTGTCGCAGGCGGCCCATGCCTGCTTCAGGGCCTCGACCTCGATGCGGTACTCGGCGGAACCCTCGGCGGGCGCCGCGGTGAGGTAGCCGCCGTGCCGCAGGTAGGACGCGACGTCGCTGGCGGTGGTGCCGCGCGCGTAGCCGGTGTTGTTCAGCTCCGCGGCGGTGAGCATGTCGTCGGCGGCGGCATCGCTCCAGGAGTCCTGGCCCTTGGCCGCGGCGGCGATCTCCTTGGCCCGCGCCACGGCGTCGGCACCGGCGTTGGAGTGGCCGTCCCAGCCGAGCCGGTTCGCCATCTCCGCCTGCGTGAACAGGGTGAACTGGCGTACGTCCGCGTCGAATTCCGGCGCGTGCCACTCCATGTCGTCGCTGGCGTAGGCGGAGGTGACGTAGGGCTTGTTGGCCGCGTCGAGTGCCGCGGTGAGGGTGACGGAGGCATCGCGGTAGTCGAGCCCCGCGTCCCTGTCGGCGTCCCTGGCCTGTCCCAGCGCGTAGAAGCCGATCGAGCCGGCGTCCCCGACGATGGCCCGGAGTTCGTCGTCGGTGCCGGTCAGACCCTCGATGGCCTTGGCCTTCATGGCCGCTCCGCCGTAGTGCAGGGCCACGCCCGTGAGACAGCGGTTGAGCCGCTGGGTCTCACCGACGCTGTTGCGGTAGTACCCGGTGTCGTCCTCGGCGGTTGCGGCCGCGACCGGTGAGGCCTGCACCAGGCCCATCAGTACGGCCGCTGCTGTGACGAGAGCTGTCCCGCTGACCCCTCTTGTCACGGCGTCGCGGATACGTCGTCGGCGTCTGCCGACGTCTCTGAACGGTGGCATGCGGATCTGCCCAACCATCTCTTCGACGTTCGACAGCATCCACCATGGGCATGACAGGAGCGGAGGCCGGCACCCCTACGGCAACGCCCTCACGCGGCATTGGCCAGCACCCGCCCCCCATGAACTGGCGCTGCCGCTTACCTGTGAACGTTCTCATGATGTGATCTTCATGAGAAGGTCAAAGATTCTCCACCAAGAGCCAAAGATCCGACGGAAGCGGGCAAAGCGTGGTGGAATTTGACCGCTCCTTTACCTCGGGAAGGAAACCCGCCCGCCCTCAAAACCCCGCGGGCTCCGTGTACACCCCCCACTCGTCCCGCAGCACCCCGCAGATCTCCCCGAGCGTCGCCTCCGCCCGCGCCGCGTCCAGCATCGGCCCGATCATGTTCGACCCGTCCCGCGCGGCCGCGAGCATCGCGTTCAAGGCCGCTCCTACGGCCGCCTCGTCCCGTACGCCCTTCCGCGCCCCCAACTCCCGGATCTGCTCCCGCTCCACCTCGTGGCTGACCCGCAGGATCTCCAGATCCCCGGTGACCGACCCGTGGAGCACGTTCACACCCACGACCCGCTTGTCGCCCTTCTCCACGGACCGCTGGTACTGGAACGCGGCCTCGGCGATCTCGCCGGTGAACCAGCCGTCCTCGATGCCGCGCAGGATGCCGGAGGTGATCGGCCCGATCGGGTGCCGCCCGTCCGGGTGGGCCCGCATCCCGCGCTCCCTGATCTGCTCGAAGATCTTCTCGGCGTCCGCCTCGATCCGGTCGGTGAGCTGCTCGACGTACCACGAACCACCCAGTGGATCCGCCACGTTGGCGACCCCGGTCTCCTCCATCAGCACCTGCTGCGTGCGCAGCGCGATCTCCGCGGCCTGCTCGCTGGGCAGTGCGAGGGTCTCGTCCAGGGCGTTGGTGTGCAGCGAGTTGGTCCCGCCGAGCACCGCCGCGAGGGCCTCGACCGCCGTACGGACGACGTTGTTGTACGGCTGCTGCGCGGTCAGCGAGACACCGGCGGTCTGAGTGTGGAAGCGCAGCCACTGCGCCTTCTCGGACCGCGCGCCGTAGACGTCCCGCATCCAGCGGGCCCAAATGCGGCGCGCGGCACGGAACTTGGCGATCTCCTCGAAGAAGTCGACGTGCGCGTCGAAGAAGAAGGACAGGCCGGGCGCGAACACGTCCACGTCGAGGCCGCGGGAGAGGCCGAGTTCGACGTATCCGAAACCGTCCGCGAGGGTGTACGCCAGCTCCTGCGCGGCCGTGGAGCCGGCTTCACGGATGTGGTAACCGGAGACGGACAGCGGCTTGTAGGCGGGGATGCCGGTCGCGCAGTACTCCATGAGGTCGCCGATGAGGCGCAGATGCGGCTCGGGCTCGAAGAGCCACTCCTTCTGGGCGATGTACTCCTTGAAGATGTCGGTCTGGAGCGTGCCGTTGAGGACGGCGGGGTCGATGCCCTGCCGCTCTGCGGCGACCAGGTACATGCAGAAGACGGGGACGGCGGGCCCGCTGATCGTCATCGAGGTCGTGACGTCGCCCAGCGGGATGTCCTTGAACAGGACCTCCATGTCGGCGGCGGAGTCGATGGCGACCCCGCAGTGCCCGACCTCGCCGAGCGCGCGCGGGTCGTCGGAGTCGCGGCCCATCAGGGTCGGCATGTCGAAGGCGACGGAGAGGCCGCCGCCGCCGTTGGCCAGGATCTTCTTGTACCGCTCATTGGTCTGCTCGGCGTTCCCGAACCCGGCGAACTGCCGGATCGTCCACGTCCGCCCCCGGTAACCCGTCGCGTACAGCCCGCGTGTGTACGGATACTCGCCGGGCCACCCGATCCGCTCGAAGCCGTCGTACCTGTCCCCGGGGCGTGGCCCGTACACCGGCTCGACCGGGTCCCCGGAGAGCGTGGTGAAGTCGGCCTCACGCGTACGTGCGGCGTCGAACCGGGCCTGCCAGCGTCGGCGGCCCTCTGCGATGGCGTCAGCGTCCATGCTTCGAATTTACTAGGACGTCCTAGTAAATGTCGATGGGCAACCGCCGCACGGAACTCGTACGGCGGTGGTGTCTACACCTTGGCGGCGACCGGCGTCGGCTCGATGATCTTCGACTCCAGCTCGTGGCTGATCTTGCGCTCCACGAAGAAGGCGGCCGTCGGAATGGTCCCCGCGAGCAGCACCCAGAGCTGCTTGCCGACCGGCCACTTCGCCTTGGAGCCCAGGTCGAACGCGAAGAGCAGGTACACGACGTACAGCCAGCCGTGCGCGATGGCGACGACCTCGGTGAAGCTCCCGGCGCCGTCGATCTTGAGGAGGTACTTGGCGATCATGCTGAAGCACAGCAGGACCAGCAGGACACCCGTGACGTACGCCATGACGCGGTAGCGGGTCAGCACGCTCTTTTTCATGAGGACGAGCGTAACGACCGGTTCCGGGCGATCTTTCCCCGGGTCAGTCGTCGTCTCCTACTCGGGTGAGTCCTCGTACCTCGCCCGAGTCACTCCTCGTCGAAGTCCGCCGCCGCGACCCTCAGCGGACGCAGCATCGCGAAGATCTCGCCACACTCCTCCGCGTCGTAGGCGCCGAGCCCGAAGTCCATCTCCATCAGGTCGCGGGTCGCCGCGTCGCAGACCTCGCGGCCCTTGTCGGTGATGGAGGCGAGGGTGCCGCGGCCGTCGTTGGGGTTGGGGCATTTGGCGACGAGGCCGGACCTGGCCAGGCGGTCCACGGTGTTCGTCACGGACGTGGGGTGCACCATGAGCCGCTCGCCGATCTTGGACATCGGCAGCTCACCCGCCTTGGAGAAGGTGAGCAGCACCAGTGCCTCGTAGCGCGCGAAGGTCAGTCCGTACGGCTTGACGACCGCGTCGACCTCGGCGAGCAGGATCTGCTGTGCCCGCATGATCGAGGTGATGGCGGCCATCGAGGGCACGCTTCCCCAGCGTTGCTTCCAGTGTTCGTCGGCGCGGGCGATGGGGTCGAAAGGGAGACTGAGGGGCTTCGGCACGGCACCAGACCTTACCGGCCGGTCACATCGTGGTCAGCCCCGTCTCGTCTTTCGGTCCGTGGGGCTCCCCCTCGGCGGTCCTGCCCGCTTCTACGGCGAGCAGCGCGCAGCACACCGTGCCGAGCGCCCCGGCGCCCACCACCGCCCCGCGCACCCCGGCGAACTCGGCGGCGACACCGGCCAGGGCCATGCCCACGCCCTGGATCGTCATCAGCCCGGCGGTGAGCAGGGTCATGGCCCGGCCGCGCAGTTCCTCGGGCACGTCCCGTACGAACCACTGGTCGAGGCCCAGCGTGTACGCGGACCCGGCGCCCGCGACCATCAGCAGCACCAGGGAGACGGCGAGGCCCGGGCGGCAGGCGTAGCCGAGGTAGGGCAGCAGGGTGCAGCAGACCAGCGGGAGGGTGATCCGCTCCCGGGTGGCGGGGCGCAGCCGGGAGCCGGCGTACAGCTCACCGGCGATCGTGCCGACGGGCAGGGCGCACATCAGCAGCCCGAGCCCGGTCGAACTGGCGCCGAGTCCGGCCGCGTAGGGCGCGGCGAGTGCCTCCGGGGCGACGGAGAACATCGCCGGGAGCCAGAAGAGCAGGAGCAGCGCCCGGACCCGGCGGTCGGCGAGGACCTGCCGGGCGCCCTTGAGGGAGTCGGCCAGCAGGGCACCGCCGCCGCTCGCCCGCGCGGGGCGGCGCCGGGTGCCGAGGCGCAGCAGAGCGGCGGAGGCGAGGAAGGTGCCGACGGTGATCAGCAGGGCGTGGCGCGGGGAGACCGCGGTGAGCAGCAGGCCGCCGAGTCCGAATCCGACGAGCAGCGCGCTCTGCGACACGATCCGCAGCAGCGAGCGGCCGAGGACGAACAGGTCGCCGTCGCCGAGGATGTCGGCGAGCGTCGCCATCCGGGTGCCCGCGAACACCGGTGAGACGACGGCGAGCGCGCAGCGGAGCAGCAGCAGGACGGCGATGCCGGTGCCGGGCGTCACCATCGCGGCGACGCAGGCCGCGCACACCAGGTCGCAGACCACCAGCACGCGTCGGGCCGGGTAGCGGTCGGCGACTCCGGCGAGCAGCGTCCCTCCGATCAGATACGGCAGGAAGCCCACCGCGAACGCGAGCGCGCTCAGCAGGGGCGAGCCGGTGAGGTCGTAGACGAGGACGGAGAGCGCGATCTCGGTGACGACCACGCCGAGGAGGGAGAGCGCGTGGGCGGCGAAGACGAAGCGGAACTCGGGGACGGCGAGGACGCGGCGGTAGCCGGTGGGCGGCGCGGGCGGGGCTTGAAGCATGGAGAGCAGCGTGCTCACCGGCACCGGGGCGTCCTAGAGTTTCGGGTACGGCCGAATCTTCCGGCCTGGTTCCTTTAGGGGTGTCGGCATGCCGTCGCGGCTGTATTTCGGGGAGGACGACTTCCTCAGGTGCCGGTTCGCGGTGTCACCGTTGTGGGAGACGCAGGATGTGGTGCGCACGCTCAAGCGGCCGGAGCGGCAGGGGTATCACGCGCCCTGGCTGCGGCGGACCGGTGCGGCGGCGGCCGGGCTCGATCTCGCGCCGCTGTGGCTGCTGATGCCGCACACCGGCCACTGCCCCGGCTGGCTGTGCCCGCCGCCGATCGGTCCGGCGGCCACCTTCGAGGAGGAGATCGCAGCGGTTCGCGCCGCCGATCCGGCGCGGGCCCGGGAGGACACGGCCCGCTCGCTGGCCTCCACCCCGGGCGCGTTGGAGTCGGCGCGCGGCCGGGCCTGGCTGCGTGAACCCGCCCGCATGATCGAGGAGTTGGCGGACGCGATGGAGACCGTCTGGCACACCCTGGTCGCGCCGGACTGGCCACGGCTGCGCGCCCTGCTGGAGGCGGACATCGCCTACCACTCGCGCCGGCTCGCCGAGGTCGGGCTCGGTGTGCTGCTCCCGGAGATCAGCCGGCACTGCGCCTGGGACGCCGGGACGCTGATTGTGGACTTCCGCGGCGAGCACGAGCGCCGGCTCGACGGCCAGGGCCTGGTGCTGCTGCCCAGCGTCTTCATCTGGCCGAACGTGGTGAGCACCTTCGAGCACCCCTGGCAGCCGACCCTCGCCTACCCGGCCCGCGGCATCGGCGCCCTGTGGACCGAGCCCGCCGACCACACACCGGACGCGCTGCTACGACTGCTGGGGCGCGGCCGGGCCACCGTACTGGCCGCACTCGACGAACCCGCCTCCACCACCGCCCTCGCCCACCGCCTCCGCCTCGCACCCTCGTCGGTGTCCGCACACCTGACGGTCCTGCGCGACGCGGGCCTCCTCACGGCGCGACGCTACGGCCATCAGGTGCTCTACGAACGAACCCCGCTGGGCAGCGCACTGGCATCGGGCGGCGACTGACCGCCCGCCGGAGCCCGACACGGTGCGCCGGCACCCACGACCGTGCACCATCGGGAATCCGTCCAGCCCCACCCGGCCACCGACCGGCACGCCAGAGCCCGACACGCTGCACCACCGGGCATCCGCCCAGCCCCACCCGGCCACCGACCGGCACACCAGAGCCCGACACGCTGCACCACCCGGCATCCGCCCAGCCCCACCCGGCCACCGACCGGCACGCCAGAGCCCGACACGCTGCACCACCCGGCACCGCACACCACCGGGCATCCACGCCCATCTCAGGCGCCGGCCGACCGACACACCCACACCCGCCCCGGTGCGTGGACAAGCACCGTCAGAACCCCGCCCCGGCCTCACACGGCGGCCACCCGGCAGGCCAGGGCCCGACACACACGGTGCACCAGCGCACAACACCGCGCGCCACCGCGCACCACCGGAGATCCGCGCCGCCCTCAGCCGCCGGCCGACCGACGCACCCGCACCCGCACCCGCACCCGCACCCGACCTGGTGCACAAACGAACACCACCGGGAACCCGCCCCGACCTCGCTCGGCAGCCGACCGACGCACCGGAGCCCGACACCGCGCAGCAACACCCCACACCACGCGCCAACGAACACCACCGGCAATCCGCACCCACCTCCCGCACCGGCCGACCGGCGCGCCAGGGCCCGCCACCGTGACGGATCGTCCACAATTGCTGACGAATCATCACTTAATGTCCCCTCGCGCAAAGGAGCGGCATGTCCCGGCTGATCCGAACGTTCGCGGTGCTCTCGGTGTTCGGACTGGCGGTGGGCTGTTCGGCCGCGTCCGATATCGACGAGGCCTCCGTCGCCGGTGCCCGGTCCAAGGACCCCGCACACGCCACGTCCTTCTGGGTCGACCCGGCGAGTCCGGCGGCCGAGCAGATCCAGATGTGGGAGCGGGAGGGGCGCACGCAGGACGCCGCACTGCTCAAGCGGATCGCCGAGGAGCCGACCGCGCTGTGGCCGGCCGGGGAGCTCGACCCCGGCCCGGTGATCAGGGCGGCGACCGCGGCGGCACGGCAGGAGGGTCGTACGGCGCTCTTCGTGGCGTACGACATTCCGCACCGGGACTGCGGTCAGCACTCGGCCGGCGGGGCGGCGGACGCGGACGCCTACCGTGCCTGGATCGGCAAGTTCGCCGAGGCGCTGGGGAGTTCGAAGGCGCTGGTCGTGCTCGAACCGGACGCCGTCGCGCACATGGTGGACGGGTGCACACCGGGCGAATACCAGGGCGAGCGGGAGCAGTTGCTGAGCGAGGCGGTCGTCCGGCTGAAGCAGCAGTCCGGTACGAAGGTGTATCTCGACGCGGGCAACCCGGCCTGGATCCAGGACCCTTGGAAGCTCGTGGAGCCGCTCAAGCGGGCCGGTGTCGAGGAGGCCGACGGCTTCTCCCTCAACGTGTCCAACTTCCAGACGGACGCGGTGACGAAGAAGTACGGCGTCCAGTTGTCGAAGGACCTCGGCGGCAAGCACTTCGTCGTCGACAGCAGCCGCAGCGGCAACGGGCCGCTGGCCGGCGCCTGGTGCAACCCGCCGGGCCGCGGCCTGGGCACCCGCCCGACCACCGACACCGGCGAGACCGCCCTGGACGCCTATCTGTGGGTCAAGCGGCCCGGCGCCTCGGACGGTACGTGTGAGGGCGGGCCGGACGCCGGGCAGTGGTGGCCGGAGTACGCCTTGGAGCTGGCGCGCAACTCCAAGGCGTAGCAAGGCAGTTCAGTTCAGCCGGGTCAACTTCACTGCACCTGGATCCACTTGGCCTCCGACGGCGTGCCCTGCGCGTCCGTCACGAACAGCATGTACCAGCCGGGCGGTACCAGCGCCCGGTCGTTCGGTACGTCCACCGTCACCGACTTGCCGTCCTTGACGAGGCCGAGCTCGATGGAACGCTGCTCGACGTCCGTCGTGTGCGTGACCGAACTCGGGCGCATCAGACGGGCCTTGACGACCCGGTCGGGGTGGTCGGTGCGGAAGGTCGCCCGGTGGTGGCGGTCCAGGGTCTCCGGACCGTCCTGGAGTACGGGCCTGTCGCCGCCGTTCTTGTGCAGCGCGGGCGGGGTGAAGATCTCCATGCGCTGCTCGAAGTGGCCCAGTTTGGTGTTGGCCTGGTCGTCGAAGAGCGGGTCGGAGCCGAAGGTGACGACCCGGCCGTCGGGCAACAGCAGTGCCTCGGAGTGGTAGTTGCGGCCGACCATCGGGGCGGCGGCCTCACGGAAGGCGTTGCCCTTCGGGTCGTAGAACTGCGCCTTGAAGATGTTGCTGGCGCTGCGGCCGCGGTAGTCGGAGGAGCCGTTGGTGGTGAAGACCGAGTCGTCCGGCATGATCACGCTGTTCAAGTACCGCGTGCCCTGCGGGAGATCGGGGCCGTCCTTGAAGACGGGGCTGTCCTGCTTGAGGTCGACGACCGCCGTGCGCGGGGTCGACTTCTTGGACTCGCCGACGCCTCCGCCGCCGAGGATCATCACCTTCTGGTCCTGGGCGGGCGGCAGCAGGAGGGAGGAGGAGGTCTCGGTCTCCTCGGGGTCGCGCAGCCCGGCGACCTTGGTGAACTTGTTGGTCTTGAGGTCCCAAAGTCCGGCCTCGCGGCCCTTGTTGGCGGGACCGTAGCCCGCGTTGGAGGCCGGGTAGAAGAGCTTGCCGCCCTTGGTGAGGAACAGGGCCGGGTAGGTGGGGAAGTAGCGCTTGGGGCCCGGGGTCCACTTCTTGGTCTTCGGGTCGTAGATCTCGTTGTCGCCCTGGTCGATGACGCCGACGTCGTCGAGCCCGGAGACGGCGAGGACGCGGCCGTCGTCGAGGCCGACGAGGGTCGGGTACCAACGGGCCTTCTCCATCGGGTCGACGGCGATGTACCGCTCGGCCTTCGGGTCGAACTCGTAGGCGGCGCGGATGCCTTGGTAGTCCTGCTTCTCCAGGGTGATCTTCTCGGAGAGGCCGTACGTGTTGTTCGCGTCGATGCCCTTGAGGCCGACGACGTCGTACTGCGCCTGCTTCTCGGTGACCGACATCGGGCCCGCCTCGGTGGCCTCGACGAAGACCCGGACCTCGCTCGCGGTGACCTTGGTCTGCCAGGGCTGCATCACACCGCGGGCGTTGTACGTCACCTTGAAGTCGCGCTTGGCCTTGGGGACGGTGACGTCGAACCTGGTGACGTAGTCGACGCCGGCCGGTGAGCGGAAGACGGTGCCCTTCTTGAGGAACATCGGCTTGTTGGGGTTCTCGTTCTTCACGCGCATACCGCCGCCCGCGCGCTTGACCTCGCCGTCGAGGAGTTCGTAGCGGGCGGTGCCGCCGGCCACCAGCAGGTTGCCGCTGGGGAGTTGGCTGTGTCCGCCGCAGAAGAAGTCGACCGGGGTGGGGATCTTCTTGAAGGTGTTGGCCTTCGGGTCCCACAGGACGGTGTCGAAGGAACCGGCGTTGAACTTCTTCTGCTCGTTGCCGGAGCCCGCGACGAGCAGCACCTTGCCGGTGTGCAGCAGCGAGGCGTGGATGGCGTTGGTGCGGTACTCCTTCGGGATGTCGATCTGGTCCCAGGAGCCGTACTTGGCCATGTAGCCGGGCCGGGTGATCTTGTACTCGTGGTACTGCTCACCGGCGAAGTCGAGGGCGGCCGGGGCGTTGAGACCGGCCAGGACGGCGATGCCGCCGATGCCGAGGACGGTCTTCCTGGTTTTCTGGGACGGCTGGTACGCCATGGTCTAGTTGCCCCCTGTCGTGGTGCTGGAGACGGACGGACCGGCCCCGGTGGTGGCGAGCGCGGGCTCGGCGGTGTCGACGGTGCGCGCGCCGCCGAGCAGCGCGTGCCGCTCCCGGCGCTCCTTGACCAGCGAGCCGACCCAAACACCAATCGGCGCAAGGGAGATGACCATCGCGAGGACCGCCCAGGTGCGCATGGCCGCGTGGGTGTGGTCGAGGATCACCGAGGCGGCCAGCGAGGTCGCCAGGAGGATCGCCCAGAAGAGATGGATGCGGAAGGTCATCACCCGGTCCGGGCTGGCGTCGCCGCCCTTGGGGGTGACGACGAACCGGCTCGGCCGACGGATCAGCGCCTCACCGAAGGACTTGAGGTAGATCGGCGCGGAGAGCGCGGACATCGCCATGCCCGCGAGACCGCCCGAGCCCTCGGGTTCGTGCGGGGAGACGTTGTGCCGCCGGTTCCAGAGGTACAGCCCGATCTGAAGCGCGGCGGCATCGCTGTAGAGCATCAGCCAGACCGACGCGGCGACCTGCGTGCCGGAGGCCCCGAACCACAGGAACAGGAAGCAACTCATGATGCCCAGCAGCCAGTTGACGGCCGTCATCGGGTAGTAGACGAGCATCATCGTGTACGAGAACAGCCGCCCGGGAGGCATCGTGAACGGTGCCTTCCAGTACTGCTTGATGAGCGTCTCGTACGTGCCGCGCGACCACCGCATCTGCTGCGTGAAGAAGTCGGTCCAGGAGGCCGGCCCCTCCCCCACGGCGAGCACGTCCGGGGTGTAGACGGACCGCCAGTGCGTCCGGGTCACCGGGTTGCGGTGCCGGTGGAGTTCGAAGCCGGTGGCCATGTCCTCCGTGATGGAGTCGTACAGCCCGCCGATCTGTTTGACGGCGGCGATCCGTACGACGTTGTTGGTGCCGACGAACATGGGGGCGCGGTAGCGGTTGCCCGCGCGCTGGATCAGCGCGTGGAAGAGGAACTGCTGCGACTCGGCGGCCTTGGTGACGGGGTTGTGGTAGTTGCCGTACACCTGCGGTCCCACGACGAAGGCGATGTCCGGGTCGCGGAAGTAACCCATCATCCGCTCAAGGAAGTTGGGGAGTGGGACGTGGTCGGTGTCGACGGAGGCGAAGAACTCGTAGTCGCCGCCGTGCATCGCGATCCAGGCGTTGTAATTCCCGTGCTTCGTACGGGCCTTGTGGACGCCCTTGGGACGGTTCCACTCCGGGACGCCGTGCCGCGTGAAGTGCCGTACGCCCAACTCGGCGCACAGCGCCTTGGCCTGCTCGTCGTCGCCTTCGTCGAGGAGCCACACGTCGACGGGTCCGGTATGGGTCACCCTGACCGCGCCTTCGAGCGTCGCGCGGACCATGGACAGCGGTTCCTTGCCCGGGACGTACGTCGTGAGGAAGGCGACGCGGGTGCCGGCCTCGGGGACGACGGGGATCGGGTCGCGGGCGACCAGCGTGGCGTGGGCGACGGAGGCGACGTTGACGACCATGAACAGCTCGATGAGGCCGATGGCTATCAGCATCGCGACGTCCAGCCCGACCATCCACTCCTGACCGCCCTCGCGCTCGACCCAGTGGGTGGGCCAGACGAGATAGACGAGGAGGGCGGCGGTGAGCACCGGGGCGAGGCACATCAGGAGGACAGCGCGTATTCGGTGGGGCTCGCGCGAGAGGAGCGAGGTGTACTGCACCTGGTACGACCCACCGGACGGCTCGGTGAGCGGCCCGGCCAGTCGGCTGTAGGTGTCGTAGTCGTAGCCCTCCGGCCGCACAGCGCCCTCCAATGATTGAGGAGTGATCGACGCCCGGGGACCGCCGCAACCCTTGGGTTCCGAAGATCGACCGGGCCGATAACCACACACAAGTGGAGAATTGATGGCGTGTCGAACTGGGTGCGTCCAGGTGGGTGGGGGTTGCCTCCGGCGGCGGAGCGGGGGGAGCTTCCGGGGGTCGGCGAGCGAGTGGCTGATGTTGGCGGGGGCGAGGCGTTGGGGTCGGGGGGGGGGCGGGGCGGCGGAGTCGGGCGGGCGGAGCGTCGAGGGAGCGGGGCGTCGAGGGAGCGGGGCGTCGGGGGAGCGGGGGGACGGGCATCGGAGCGAGCGGTGTCGATGGCGGTCTCCGGTCGCCGCGAACCGAGGCCGCTCTCGGGGCCGCTCGCGAGGTGGGCAGCAGCGCGGCGGGCACGCACGGCACCGCAGCACGGCAGGCACGCACGGCAGCGGCGTTGCCGTGTGCCGGGACCGGGCGGAGCCGTGGAGGAACCTTCCCCGACAGCGACCCGCTTGCGGTGTGTTTGCGGCTCGGTTGCGGCCCGTTTGCGGGAAAGGGCGATGGGGCGGTGCGCGGCGGCCGAAGATCGAGTTCAGACCTCGCCATCACTTCGGAAGGGCATCTCCATGCACGACGCGGCCGACACCATCGCCGATACCTACCGACTCGGCGCAGGCCCCTGGACGATGACACCGGTCACCCGGGGCGCGCTGGGGCAGATCTGGAAGCTGTCCGGCACCGGTTCCTCCTGGGCGGTCAAGGAACTCCTCTTCGGCTGTGACGAGGAACAGGTCCGCCGGGAGGCCGCGTTACGGCAGGCCGCCGAGGACCTGGGCATCGCGTCACCGCGGCTCATGTCCCCGCGCGAGGGCTCGCACGTGTCCCACCTGGACAGCGGCTCCCCCATCAAGCTGTACGACTGGATCGACGGCACCCGCGCGGACGCGTCCGACCCGGACGTCCTGGACTGGTTCGGGCGGACCATGGCGCTGCTGCACCGGGCGGGAGAGGGCGAGAGCGAGCCGCCGGGCGACTGGTACGAGCGGTGCCCGCAGGACGCCGAGTGGGAGGAGCTGCACGGGAAGGTACGGCGGGCCGGGCTGCCGTGGGCGGACGCGCTGGGCCGGTTCATCGCCACCCCCGCACGGGAGTTGGCGCACTGGGTGACCCCGTCCGACCCCGGCGGCCTGGTGACGTCCCACCTCGACCTGCAACCCCAGAACGTCCTCGTCGGGCCGGCCGGTCCCGTCCTCCTCGACTGGGACAACGCCGGATCCGCTTCGGCGGAACGGGAGTTGGCCCGCGCCCTGTTCGTGTGGTCGTGCGGGAACGAGGGGCGCGTCGAGGCCGGGGTGCGGGTGGCCCGGGCCTACCGGAACGCCGGGGGGCGTGCCGTCGTACAGGGTCCGCGGTCCTTCTCGATGCTCTTCGCGACCGACCTCAACTACGTGTACGTCCAGGCGGAATGCGCGATCGACCCGACGGTGACGCCGGAACAACGGGAGTTCGCGAGCGGCCAGGTCGTCGCCGCGCTGGGGCGGGTGCCGGACCTGGCGGTGGTGGCGCGGTTGAGTGCGGCGGTGGAAGGGGTGCGGTGAGCAACCGCGGTGTGGTGGAGGGGAGTTGGCGGTGACGGTGCTGGTGCCGGTGTGGGGAGCGGCTCCCGGCGTGGGGAAGTCGACGCTGTGCGCCGGGCCAGCCCGATCGCTCGCCGGTGCGGGGGTGCGGGTGGATCACTTCTGTGAGAAGGAGATCCCGACCCGGCCTCAATTCGCCTAGGTGACCGAGGAGTTCGAGGCGACGGAAGCGGTCGGGCCGGAGACTCCGCTATCGGCGACGGCACGCTTCGTGGAGTCGGTCGTGGCGCGCGGCGACGACGCGGTGATCGCGGCCGCGCCGGCACCGTTCGTGCCGACCTTGCTCGCCGATGGGGCACAGCGAAAAGGTGATCGACGCGTTCATGGCCGACCTCACCAGGCGCCGCCCCGGGTCCGTCCGACAGGGATACCGGGGGCACTGTCTCGTGCCGGCGAGCGAGAGGGGCCGCGGTCGCCGGAGTGGCACTTCGTAAAACTCGCCGCGCACAAGGCGAGCCCGCCCGCGGCCGACCCCGGCCGCCCCCGGCCGACCCGTCGTCGGCAATGACGCTCGACATGGTGCGCCGGCACGGTCGGCGCCGCAGGGCAGGGTCTTCAACCCCGACTCCCCCGACCACTCCGGCTCCAGCTCCGACTCCGGCTACGGCTCCGGCTCCGGCTACGGCTACGGCTACGGCTACGGCTACGGCTACGGCTACGGCTACGGCTACGGCTACCGTCGGCGACCCCCGCGCTACTCCGCCAGATGCCGCTCGACCGTCTCCACCTTGGACGTGAGGCCGTCCGTCACGCCGGGGCGGATGTCCGCCTTGAGGACGACGGAGACGCGCGGGGCGCGGGCCTCGACGGCGGCGACGGCGCGCTTGACGACGTCCATGACCTCGTCCCACTCGCCCTCGATGCTGGTGAACATCGCGTCGGTGCGGTTGGGCAGGCCCGATTCGCGGACGATGCGGACGGCGTCGGCGACGTACTCCCCCACGTCCTCGCCGACACCGAGCGGTGTCACGGAGAAGGCGACGATCATGCGTTCACGATCCCTTCGTTACGGGCGCGGGAGGCGATGACCGCGTTCTCGGACTCGCGCTTGAGCTTGCGCTCGGCGAAGAAGCCGCCGGTGGGCAGCACGGAGAGGACGAAGTAGAAGGCCGCCGTCTTCGCGCCCCACTTCGTGCGGTTCCAGGCGTCGGCCCAGAAGAGGACATAGAGGACGAAGAGGACGCCGTGGACCATGCCCATCACGGGTACCGCGTTGAAGTCCGTGGTCCGCTTCAGCACCGAGCAGACGAGCAGGAGGAGGAAGGACACGGCCTCGGGGGCCGACACCAGGCGGAGGCGGCGGATGGCGGTGGCGGTCTTGATGTCCACAGGTCACCTTCGGTGAGGGAGACGTCCACAGTTTGTGAACGCGAGCACAAACGTTCACCCATTGTGGCAAACGGCTGAGCACGCCGAGACTGGGGGTCGAGACTGAGGCCGAGACCGCGGTCGAGAGCGCGGCCGAGTCCGAAGGCCCGTCGCCGACATCCCTGGAGTCCCCGTGCAGTTCGTTTTCTTCATGACGCTGCCCGGTCTCGTGGTCCTGCTGACCGCGCTCGCCTTCCTCGACCAACTGCTCCTCAAAGCCGGCCGCGCCGGAATGCTCCCTTGGCGGAACTCCGGGCGGCAGGGCCAGATATCCGCGACCGGCTTCGAGCAGTTGCACGCGAGCCTGTCGCCGGGGAAGCAGACCGAGCTGAAGGAACGGCAGAGCGCGCTGGTGATGCGGGACGACGAGGAGGACGGGGACCCGCCGTGGTCCACGGTCGACCTGAGCGCGGGGACTGCGGTCATCCGGCTGACCACGAAGGCACCCCGCGACACGCTGTAGGTCTGCCCTTAGGGGGCAGGTCAGGGTCGTTCTCCACCCACAGGCCCTGTCCTCGACCGCGCCCGTGCGGTTACCTTCGCACCGTGGCGATGTTTCGACTCCAGGGCAGCAAGGTGCTCGCCGTCGGCATGACCGGGGACGCCGTGAAGGCGAAGAACGGCTCGATGGTCGCGTACGACGGGCAGATGGCCTTCAAGAAGATGAGCGGCGGCGGTGAGGGCATCCGGGGGATGGTGACCCGGCGGCTCACCGGCGAGCAGATGACGGTGATGGAGGTGAGGGGGCAGGGGACCTGCTGGTTCGCGGACCGGGCGTCCGAGATCAACCTCGTGAGCCTCCAGGGCGACAAGCTCTACGTCGAGTCGAGCAACCTGCTCGCGACCGACGCGGGGCTGCGCACGGGCACGACCTTCACCGGACTGCGGGGCGCCTCTCAGGGCAACGGACTGTTCACGACGACCGTCGAGGGCCACGGCCAGGCGGCGATCACGTCGGACGGCCCGGCGGTGGTGCTGCGGGTCAGCCGGCAGTACCCGCTGACCGTCGACCCCGGCGCGTACATCGCGCACCAGGGGAATCTGAACCAGTCCTTCCAGTCCGGTGTGACCTTCCGCACGCTCTTCGGGGAGGGCGGCGGCGAGGCCTTCCAGATCCGCTTCGAGGGGGACGGGCTCGTCTACGTCCAGCCCAGCGAGCGGAACACGATCGCGGGGGACGTGTGACATGGCCTTCACCGAGATCAACTCGAAGATGATCCAGGCCACGGTGATGCCGGGCCAGCGGCTCTACAGCCAGCGCGGCGCGATGCTCGCCTACAAGGGCGACGTCTCCTTCACCCCGAACATCCAGGGCGGCCAGGGGGGTGTGATGTCGATGATCGGGCGGCGGGTGGCGAACGAGGCGACCCCGCTGATGACCGTCGAGGGCAGCGGCACCGTGATGTTCGGTCACGGCGGCCACCACATCCAGATCATTGAGCTCACCGGCGACACCCTCTACGTGGAGGCCGACCGCCTCCTCGCCTTCGAGGGCACCCTCCAGCAGGGCACGATGTTCATGGGCTCGCAGGGCGGCGTCATGGGCATGGTCCGCGGCCAGGTCACCGGCCAGGGCCTGTTCACGACGACCCTCCAGGGGCGGGGCGCGGTCGCCGTGATGGCCCACGGCGGGGTCTTCGAGGTGCCGATCACCCCCGGCAGACCCGTCCATGTCGACCCGCAGGCCTACGTCGCCCACCACGGCGACGTACGCAACAAGCTGTCCACGGCGCTCGGTTGGCGCGACATGGTGGGCCGGGGCTCCGGCGAGGCGTTCCAACTGGAGCTGAGCGGCAGCGGCGCGGTGTACGTCCAGGCGTCGGAGGAGAAGCTGTGAGCCAGTACGCGGGGTCCGGCCCCACGGTCTACGACCCGATGACCCTGCCGGTCGACGACAACGTCAACAAGTACACCTTCTGCGTGGAGCTCAAGGGGAGCCAGTGGTTCCTGCAGAAGGGCAAGATGATCGCCTACTACGGCTCGATGGAGTTCAACGGCGTCGGGCACGGGCGACTCGACCGACTTGTCCGTACGTCCTTCCATTCGCCTCTGCACGCGAGCGACTGGGTCGTGGCGGAGGGTTCGGGCAAGATGCTGCTCGCCGACCGGGCCTTCGACGTCAATTCGTACGACCTCGAAGACGGCAACCTGACCATTCGCTCAGGCAACCTGCTCGCTTTTCAGCCAACTCTCGCGCTCAAGCAGTCGATCGTTCCCGGTTTTCTGACACTGATCGGCACGGGCAAGTTCGTGGCCGCGTCGAACGGCCCGGTGGTGTTCATGGAACCCCCGATCAGAGTGGACCCACAGGCCCTCGTCGGCTGGGCCGACTGTCCCTCCCCCTGCCATCACTACGACCACTCCTACATGACCGGCCTGATCGGCGGTCTACGTGCGATGACGGGCATCGGCGGGGCCTCCGGGGAGGAGCACCAGTTCGAGTTCGTCGGGGCGGGCACGGTGCTGCTCCAGTCGTCGGAGACCCTCATGGCCGAGCAGGCCACCGGGGTTGTGCCGCACGAGCCAGGGGTACCGGGTGGGGGCGGAGCCCCCACAGGCCCCGCACAGCAAGCGGGCGCACCGCGCCTTCCCGGACAGCTGGGGGACCTCCAGCGTCGCTTCGGGCTGTGAGCGGTAGTCTGCGGAGTGTGACGTCGAACGTGTGCGCGCCGTCACGCCACCCTCACTAGTTCGCCTTTCAACATTTTAGGTAGACTTCATTCATGGAGACCGAGACGGCCACGCGCTGGCTGACCGATGAGGAGCAGTGCGCCTGGCGCACCCACCTGGAGGTCAACAGGCTGCTGACGTACCAACTCGAGAAGGATCTGCAGCCGTTCGGCCTGACGATGAACGATTACGAGATCCTGGTGAATCTCTCCGAGGCGGAGGACGTACGGCTGCGGATGAGCGACCTCGCGGCCGCCACGCTCCAGTCCAAGAGCCGCCTCTCGCATCAGATCACGCGTATGGAGAACGCGGATCTGGTCCGGCGTGAGAACTGCGAGTCGGACCGCCGGGGGCTGTACGCGGTGCTGACCGAGCACGGCCTGGAGACGATGAAGAAGGTCGCGCCCCATCATGTGGCGTCCGTCCGGCGGCACTTCATCGACCTCGTGACACCCGAGGGCCTGTCAGAACTCGACAAAACACTGAAGCCGATCGCGGAACATCTGCGAGGCCAAAGGGGTCGTCCCTAGGCTGAGCGGGAGCGGGACGTCTGGGGGCTCCGCCCCCAGACCCCCGTTCGGCCCTGAAGGGGCCTCGTCCTCAAACGCCGGACGGGCTGAGTAATGCCGGCCTGAGTGAGAGCGGTGCCGCTGCACCCCGAAGCACGACATCGCCCGTCTTTCAGGGGCGCGGGGAACTGCGCGACCAGCCACGACGCACCGGCAGACAGGACACAACCCCCGCACCCCCCGCCACCACCCCCGCGATCACAAAACAAACCCCCACCGGCACCCGCCCAAGAACCAGCCCGGTCACCACAGACCCACCCGAACTCCCCGCATTCACCGCCATGTTGACCCACGCCCCCGCCTGCGTCCGCACCTCCGGCGCAGCCACCTCGTCGGCCAGCAGATACGCGGTCGTCAACGCCGGTGCGACGAAGAACCCCGCACACCCCACCGCCACGGTGAGTGACCACAGCCCGGGCGCAAACCCGGCCGCGACCAACGCCGGCCCGAGCCCCAGCGCCGACAACGCCAGCCGAACCCGCGCGGCCACACGCCAGTTCACCGCACCGTTCAGCAGACCACCGACCGCACTGCCCGCCGACAACGCGGCCAGCACCCAGGGCACGACACCGTCGCCGTACCCCCACTGCTCGGCGGAAGCCATCACCAGCAGGTAGACGGCACTCAGCGCGAGCCCCATCCCGGCGGCCACGACGACCGGGGCGAGCAGCCCGCGGACCCTGGAAAGCCTCAACCCGGGGCCGGCGCCTGCCGGAACGCGTACCCCGGCCAGTGCGGGTGACGTGACGAAGGCGAAGGTTCCGGCGACGATCAGCGCCGCGCTGAGCAGGACACCGGCGGCCGGCGGGGCGACGGTCAGCAGCGCGCCGACCGCCAACGGGCCGACTACGTACAGGAGTTCCTCCGCGACGCCGTCGAGGCTGTACGCGCGCTGCAACAGGCCCCGGTCGCCGACGAGTTCGGCCCACACGGAGCGCATGGTGGGTCCAAGTGGGGGCGCGCACATGCCGGTCAGCGCAGCCACTGCGCCGAGCACCACCTCCGGTGTCCCGGGGCGCCAGGTCACCGCCGCGAGGACGCACAGGAGGCCGCCGTAGAGCAGCGCCATGGGGAGCAGGGCGCGGCGTGGGCCGTGGCGGTCGACCAGGGCCGCGCGCAGGGGCATCAGAAGGACGGCCGCGGCGCCGAAGACGGCCATGACCGTGCCGGCCGCGGCGTACGAGCCGGTGCAGCGGACGACCGCGAGGAGGACGGCCGGGGAGACCGTGCCGTAGGAGAGCCGGCCGGCGAGGGCGGCGGTGAACGTGCGGCGCGCGTACGGGACTTGGAGCACGGCGGCGTACGAAGGGCACGCCGGAGTCGGCGTGGGAGCGGGCGCGGGCATGGGAGAGGTTCCTCAACTGGAGGCATGGGAAGGGGACGCCGGTGTGTGCGGCGTGCCCTATGCCATGAGGAGGAACAACATGTCGGTCAACGTAGCAGCGGCGCAAGGACGTTGACCATCGACTTAGCCCTCCGTGATGCCCGCGATCAGTTCGTCCGCCGCGCGGTACACGTCCAACTCCCCTGCCACCACTCGCTCCGCGAGCGCGCCGACCCGGCGGTCCCCGTGCAGGTCCCCGATGCGGGCGCGCAGGGCCGTCACCGCGATCGTCTCGACCTCGCGGGCGGCGCGGGCCGTGCGGCGTTCCGCCAGGACCCCGTGCTCCTCCATCCACGCCCGGTGCTTCTCCAAGGCTTCCACCACCTCGTCGATCCCCTCCGCGCGGGAGGCGACCGTCTTGACGATCGGGGGGCGCCAGTCGCCGGGGGCGCGGGACTCGCCGAGGCCGAGCATGTGGTTCAGCTCGCGGGCGGTCGCGTCGGCGCCGTCGCGGTCGGCCTTGTTGACGACGTAGACATCGCCGATCTCCAGGATTCCGGCCTTCGCCGCCTGGATGCCGTCGCCCATGCCGGGGGCCAGCAGGACGACGGAGGTGTCCGCCTGCGAGGCGATCTCCACCTCCGACTGGCCGACGCCGACCGTCTCCACCAGGATCACGTCGCAGCCCGCCGCGTCGAGGACGCGGATGGCCTGCGGCGCGGACCAGGCGAGGCCGCCGAGGTGGCCGCGGGTGGCCATCGAGCGGATGTAGACGCCGGGGTCGGAGGAGTGGTCGGACATGCGGACGCGGTCGCCGAGCAGGGCGCCGCCCGAGAACGGCGAGGACGGGTCGACGGCCAGGACGCCGACCCGTCTGCCCTGCTTGCGGTACGCGGTGACGAGGGCGGAGGTCGAGGTCGACTTGCCCACGCCCGGTGATCCCGTGAGGCCCACGACGTAGGCCCCGCCGGTCAGCGGTGCGAGGGCCGCCATGACCTCCCTGAGCTGGGGGGACGCCCCCTCCACCAGGGAGATCAGCCGGGCCACGGCCCGCGGCCGGCCTTCCCTGGCCAGGGCCACCAGCGAGGCGACGTCCTCCATCACAGCTCCGTTCCCTTGCCGACGTACGCGAAAGTACTGCTGCTCAGGCCTTGGGTACCCGCACGATCAGCGCGTCACCCTGACCGCCGCCGCCGCACAGCGCCGCCGCGCCGACCCCGCCGCCACGCCGCTTGAGCTCCAGGGCGAGGTGCAGGACGAGACGGGCGCCCGACATGCCGATGGGGTGGCCCAGGGCGATGGCCCCGCCGTTGACGTTCACCTTTTCCGTGGACACCCCGAGGTCCTTCATTGACTGGACCGCGACGGCGGCGAAGGCCTCGTTGATCTCGATGAGGTCGAGGCTCTCGACCTCCAGGCCCTCCTTCTTCAGGGCGTGCAGGATCGCGTTCGACGGCTGCGACTGGAGGGAGTTGTCGGGTCCCGCCACATTGCCGTGGGCGCCGATCTCGGCGATCCACTGGAGGCCCAGCTCCTGCGCCTTGGTCTTGCTCATCACGACCACGGCCGCGGCACCGTCCGAGATCTGCGAGGAGGTGCCGGCGGTGATCGTGCCGTCCTTGGTGAACGCGGGACGCAGCTTGCCGAGCGACTCGGCCGTGGTCTCCGCGCGGATGCCCTCGTCCTTGCTGAAGAGGACCGGGTCGCCCTTGCGCTGCGGGATCTCGACGGGCGTGATCTCCGCTTCGAAGACACCCTTCTGCTGCGCTGCCGCGGCCCGCTGGTGGGACAGCGCGGCGACCTCGTCCTGCTCGGGACGCAGGATGCCGAGCCGAGTGTTGTGCTTCTCCGTGGACTCGCCCATGGCGATGTTCTCGAAGGCGTCGGTCAGGCCGTCGTGGGCCATCGCGTCGAGCATCTCGATCGCGCCGTACTTGTAGCCCTCACGGGACTTGGGGAGCAGGTGGGGGGCGTTGGTCATGGACTCCTGGCCGCCCGCGACGATCACGTCGAACTCACCTGCACGGATGAGCTGGTCGGCGAGCGCGATGGCGTCGAGGCCCGAGAGACAGACCTTGTTGATGGTGAGCGCGGGGACGCTCATGGGGATGCCCGCCTTGACGGCGGCCTGGCGTGCCGGGATCTGCCCTGCCCCGGCCTGGAGCACCTGGCCCATGATCACGTACTGCACCTGGTCGCCACCGATACCCGCACGGTCGAGGGCGGCCTTGATCGCGAAGCCGCCGAGGTCGGCTCCGGAGAAGGTCTTCAGGGAGCCCAGCAGGCGTCCCATGGGCGTCCGGGCGCCCGCGACGATCACCGAGGTCGTGCTGTTCGTTCCAGACATGAGGTGCGATCCCCTTCCAGCGTGTTTCAGCTGAGGAGTGAACGAGGGTTTACTCGAAATGTACTGAGCGGTAGACCACCGCGTCATCGGGCCGTCGGTGTGATCGCGCGCACGTTGCGTAACCATCCCGCTGGCGCTGCACTACATACATGCTGACGCGAATCGACCACATCGGGATCGCCTGCTTCGACCTCGACACGACCGTCGAGTTCTACCGGGCCACGTACGGCTTCGAGGTGTTCCACTCCGAGGTCAACGAGGAGCAGGGCGTACGCGAGGCCATGTTGAAGATCAACAACACGGACGACGGCGGCGCCTCCTACCTCCAGCTCCTGGAGCCGACCCGCGAGGACTCCGCGGTGGGCAAGTGGCTGGCCAAGAACGGGGAGGGGGTCCACCACATCGCCTTCGGTACGGCGGATGTCGACACGGACTCCGAGGACATCAGGGGGAAGGGCGTACGCGTTCTGTACGAGGAGCCCCGACGCGGCTCCATGGGGTCACGGATCACGTTCCTGCACCCAAAGGATTGCCATGGCGTACTGACAGAACTGGTCACTTCGGCGGCTGTTGAGTCACCTGAGCACTGACCCTCGTACATATGGGCCGGTAGGGTTGGGGTCGGTCGTCGCTCGCAACCAGGACGACCGCATGCCGGGGTCCGGTTTCGGGGGGCGAGCGTCGGGGCAGCAGCCCGTGCTCGGCCGTTGATCTGACACCATTCCCCGGGAGCCCCGTCCGGCGGATGGACGGAGCTCGTTGGAGTAAACCGCGACCAGGGGACGGATGGGACCGCGCAGTGCGGGGCTACGAACGCCAGGAGCGAGAGCCGGCGGCTGACGTCGACCACCTCTCTCGGTTCGAGGCCGAGATGGAGCGGCTGAAGACCGAGCGGGAAAAGGCGATCCAGCATGCCGAGGACCTCGGCTACCAGGTCGAGGTGCTGCGCGCCAAGCTGCACGAGGCGCGCCGCACCCTCATGTCCCGACCGGCTTACGACGGCGGTGACATCGGCTATCAGGCCGAGCAGATGCTTCGTAATGCCCAGGTCCAGGCCGACCAGTTGCGGCAGGACGCCGAGCGGGAGCTGAGCCAGGCCCGCGCGCAGACCCAGCGCATCCTCCAGGAGCACGCCGAGCAGGCCGCGCGCCTCCAGGCGGAGCTGCACCAGGAGGCGGTGACCCGGCGCCAGCAGCTCGACCAGGAGCTGGGCGAGCGCCGGCAGACCGTCGAGTCGCACGTCAACGAGAACGTGGCGTGGGCCGAGCAGCTGCGCGCCCGCTCAGAGTCGCAGGCCCGCCGTCTGGTGGAGGAGTCCCGGACCGAGGCCGACCAGGCGCTCGCCGCCGCCCGTGCCGAGGCCGAGCGGGTCGCCGCCGAGGCCAGGCAGCGGCTGGAGATGGACGCCGAGGCCGCCCGCGCGGAGGCCGAGCAACTCCTGCGCCGCGCCCGTACGGACGCCGAGCGGCTGCTGAACGCGGCCTCCTCGCAGGCCCAGGAGGCCACCGACCACGCCGAGCAGCTCCGCAGCTCCACGGTCAACGAGTCGGACTCCGCCCGCCGCCAGGCCACCGAGATGAGCCGGACCGCCGAGACGCGCATGGCCGAGGCCGAAACCTCACTGCGTGAGGCACGCCTGGAGGCGGAGAAGGTCCTCTCCGAGGCCAAGGACGCCGCGGCCAAGGCGCTCGCGAGCGCCGAGTCGGCCAACGAGCAGCGCACGCGGACGGCGAAGGAGCAGGTCGCCCGGCTGGTCACGGAGGCCACCAAGGAGGCCGAGACCACCAAGTCGGACGCCGATCAGATCGTCGCCGACGCCCAGGCCAAGGCCGACAAGATCGTCGCGGAGGCCGAGGAGAACGCGCGCAGCCTCACCGCCGAGGAGACCGCCTCCCAGCTCGCCAAGGCCGCCCGTACCGCCGAGGACGTTCTCGACAAGGCGTCCGAGGAGGCCAAGAACACCACGAAGGCCGCCGCCGAGGAGGCCGAGCGGATCCGCTCCGAGGCGGAGGCCGAGGCCGACCGGCTGCGCGCCCAGGCGCACGACATCGCCGAGGGCCTCAAGGGCGCGGCGAAGGACGACACCAAGGACTACCGCGCCAAGACGGTCGAGCTCCAGGAGGAGGCGCGCCGGCTGCGCGGCGAGGCCGAGCAGTTGCGCGCCGACGCGGTCGGCGAGGGCGAGCGCATCCGCGCCGAGGCCCGCCGCGAGGCCGTCCAGCAGATCGAGGAGGCGGCCAGGACCGCCGAGGAACTGCTGTCCAAGGCCCGGGCGGACGCCGACGAGCTGCGCCAGACCGCCACCACGGACAGCGAGAAGGTCCGCACGGAGGCCATCGAGCGCGCCACCACGCTGCGCCGGCAGGCCGAGGAGACCCTCGACCGGACCCGCAAGGAGGCCGAGCGGCACCGCTCCGAGGTCATCGAGCAGTCCGAGGGCATCAAGGCCAACGCCGAACAGGCGGCGCTCGACCTGCGGGACGAGACCGAGCGGGCCATAGAGGCACGCCGCGAGGAGGCCGCCGAGGGCCTGACGCGGCTGCACACGGAGACCGAGGAGCGGCTCGCCGCTGCCGAGCAGGCACTCACCGACGCCCGTGAGGAGGCCGAGCGGATCCGCCGCGAGGCCGCCGAGGAGACGGAACGCCTGCGCGGCGAGGCCGCCGACCGCATCCGCTCGCTCCAGGCGCAGGCCGAGACGGAGGCCGACCGGCTGCGCAACGAGGCGGCCGGCGACGCGTCCGCCTCCCGCGCCGAGGGCGAGGCCATCGCCGTACGACTTCGATCGGAGGCCGCGGCCGAGGCCGAGCGGCTCAAGACCGAGGCGCAGGACACCGCCGACCGGGTCCGCGCGGAGGCGCAGGCCGCCGCCGAGCGCCTCGCGATCGAGGCGTCGGAGACGCTGGCCGCCGCCCAGGAGGAGGCCGTACGACGTCGTCGTGAGGCCGAGGAGCTGCTCGGGTCGGCCCGTGAGGAGGCCGGGCAGGAGCGCGAGCGGGCCCGCGAGCAGAGCGAGGAGCTGCTGGCCTCGGCGCGCAACCGCGTGGAGGAGGCGCAGTCCGAGGCGCTGCGGCTGGTCGAGGAGGCCGACCGGCGCGCCACCGAGATGGTGTCGGGCGCCGAGCAGCACGCGCAGCAGGTGCGGGAGTCCGTCGCCGGGCTGCACGAGCAGGCCCAGGAGGACATCCAGGGGATCAGGTCGGCCGCCGAGCACGTGGCGGACCGCACCCGGCGCGAGGCGCAGGAGGAGGCGGACCGGGTCCGCGCCGACGCGTACAGCGAGCGGGAGCGGGCCACCGAGGACGCCAACCGGGTCCGGCGCCGGGCGAACGAGGAGACGGACGCCGCCAAGGCCCTTGCGGAGCACACCGTTTCGGACGCCATCGCCGAGGCCGAGCGGCTGCGGTCGGAGGCCGCCGAGCACGTTCAGCAGGCGCGCACCCAGGCGTCGGACGCGATCGCGCAGGCCGACCAGGACGCGGCGCGGGCCCGGGCGGACGCCCGTGAGGACGCCAACCGGATCCGTTCGGACGCGGCGACGCAGTCCGACACCCTGATCACCGAGGTGACGGCGGAGGCGGAGCGGCTCCAGACGGAGACGATCAACGAGGCCGAGCGGGTGCGCTCGGAGGCCGTGGCCAAGGCCGGGAAGCTGATCTCGGACGCGACCGGGGACGCGGAGCGGCTGCGGGCCGAGGCCGCCGAGACGGTCGGTGCCGCGCAGCTGCACGCCGAGCGGACCCGCGTCGAGTCCACGCGGCTCAAGGCGGACGCCGAGGCGGAGGCGGAGCGGGTCACCACGGCGGCACGCGAGGAGTCCGAGCGGACGCTGGACGAGGCCCGCAAGGAGGCCAACAAACGCCGGACGGACGTCGCCGAGCAGGTCGACACCCTCATCACGGAGACCGCGGCGGAAGCCGACAAACTCCTCAACGAGGCGCAGCAGCAGGCCCAGAAGACGACGGCGGACGCCGAGGCACAGGCCGACTCGATGGTCGGCGCGGCCCGCACCGAGGCCGACCGGCTGGTGTCCGAGGGCACGGTCGAGGGCAACTCCCGGGTGGAGCGGGCCCGTACGGACGCGGACGAGCTGCTGGTCGGCGCGCGCCGGGACGCCACCGCGATAAGGGAGCGGTCCGAGGAGCTGCGCGACCGCATCACGACGGAGATCGAGAACCTGCACGAGCGGGCCCGCCGTGAGTCCGCCGAGACGATGAAGTCGGCCGGCGACCGCTGCGACGCGCTCATCAAGGCGGCGGAGGAGCAGCTCGGCAAGGCGCAGATGAAGGCCAAGGAGCTGGTCTCGGAGGCCAACTCCGAGGCGGGCAAGGTCCGTATCGCCGCGGTGAAGAAGGCCGAGGGTCTCCTCAAGGAGGCCGAGCAGAAGAAGGCCACGCTGATCCGCGAGGCCGAGGAGCTGAAGGTCGAGGCGATCCGCGAGGCCCGCCGCACGGTCGAGGAGGGCAAGCGCGAACTCGACGTGCTGGTCCGCCGCCGCGAGGACATCAACGCCGAGATCTCCCGTGTCCAGGACGTCCTGGAAGCGTTGGAGTCTTTCGAGGCCCCGACAGCGGCCAAGGACGGCGGGGTCAAGGCAACAGCCACCGCGGGCGCAACTCGTTCGGGTGGCAAGTCGGTTGAAGGTTAGTCAAAGCTAGGAACCTCCTGTGAGGTTCGGGCGTTCTGGGGCCTTTGACCCGGTCTTTGGCAAGCGGTCGGACGGTTAGCCACTCAAAAGGGGTGTCATTCTCCAGATCAAACACGCATCCGCTCGATGACACACCGCTTCGGCCCCTAGGATTCCACCTATCACCTCACCGGTCTCATTCGACAGGAACCCCATGAGCGACACTTCCCCCTACGGCTTCGAGCTTGTGCGGCGTGGGTACGACCGCGCTCAGGTGGACGAACGCATCTCGAAGCTCGTCTCCGACCGTGACAGCGCTCTGGCTCGTATCACTGCTCTTGAAAAGCGCATCGAGGAGCTCCACCTCGAAACGCAGAACGCCGCGGCCCAGGTAAGCGACGCCGAGCCGTCGTACGCCGGTCTCGGCGCGCGGGTCGAGAAGATCCTCCGCCTCGCCGAGGAAGAGGCCAAGGACCTGCGCGAGGAGGCCCGGCGCGCGGCCGAGCAGCACCGCGAACTCGCGGAGTCCGCTGCTCAGCAGGTCCGCAACGACGCAGAATCGTTCGCTGCGGAGCGCAAGTCCAAGGCGGAGGACGAGGGCGTCCGGATCGTCGAGAAGGCCAAGAGCGACTCCGCCCAGCTGCGTGGTGAAGCTCAGAAGGACGCCCAGCAGAAGCGCGAGGAGGCCGATGCCCTCTTCGAGGAGACCCGTGCCAAGGCCGCGCAGGCCGCCGCCGACTTCGAGACGAACCTCGCCAAGCGCCGCGAGCAGTCCGAGCGCGATCTGGCGTCGCGTCAGCAGAAGGCCGAGAAGCGCCTCGCGGAGATCGAGCACCGCGCGGAGCAGCTCCGCCTGGAGGCCGAGAAGCTGCGCACGGACGCCGAGCGCCGCGCCCGTCAGACGGTGGAGACGGCTCAGCGCCAGGCCGAGGACATCGTGGCCGACGCGAACGCCAAGGCCGACCGCATCCGTTCGGAGTCCGAGCGCGAGCTGGCCGCCCTGACGAACCGTCGGGACAGCATCAACGCCCAGCTGACGAACGTGCGCGAGATGCTCGCCACGCTCACCGGTGCCGCGGTGGCCGCCGCAAGCTCGCCGGTCGAGGACGAGCCCATCTCCCGTGGGGTTCCGGCTCAGCAGTCCCGGTAAGCAAGCGATTGTCGTAGGGCCGAGGCCCGCATTCCCTTCGGGGGTGCGGGCCTCAGCCGTTGCCGGTCACCAACGGCAGGAACACGTCGTCGACGATCTCCTCCAGCGTCGCGTCCGTGACCGGCCGGTCGCTCAGCACGATCTCGTGGCGCAGGAGGTCGGTGGGCAAAGTGACGATCCGTTCGGGGAGGTCGGCGGTGGGCACCTCGCCACGCTCGGCGGCCCGCTCCAGCACCGTCGTCATGACGCCGTGCATGATCTCGACTGCTTCCGGCTTCCGGTCGCCCGCCTCGGCCATCAGGCCGTGGACGACCTCCGGGCCGAGTTCGCGCTGCCGCTCGGACATCAGCCGGAGCACGGCGAGGACGTCCGCACGCAGTGAGCCGGTGTCCGGGGCCCGGTCCGCGATGGACCCGCCGTGGTGGCGCATGGCGGCGATGACGAGGTCCGCGCGGTTGCGCCAGCGACGGTAGAGGACCTGCTTTCCGGTACGGGCCCGGGCGGCGACGCCCTCCATCGTGAGCCTGGTGTACCCGACCGCCGTCAGCTCGGCCCAGGCGGCGTCCAGGATGTCGGCCTCCAGGGCGGCACCCCGCCGCCGTGTGCCCTCCTCGGTCATCCGCACACCTCCGTTAAGAGACCTTGCGTCTCCAATCCCGGGCAGCCTATCGTCCTCTTTGGAGACGCACCGTCTCTTAATCTCCGGGAGAGATCCGCATGCCCAAGGAACGCCTCGACCCCGCCGTCCGCAAACTCTCCGGCATCCTCGTCCTCGGCGCCCTCGCCCCACTCCTCGACAGCACGATCGTCTCCATATCCCTGCACACACTGGGCCACGACCTCGGCGCGTCGACGGCGAGCCTGCAATGGGTCAGTACGGCCTACCTCCTCGCCCTCGCGACGGTCGTCCCGGTCTCCGGCTGGGCGGTCGAGCGCTACGACTCCCGCCACGTCTGGCTGAGCGCACTGACCCTCTTCCTCGCCGGATCCCTCCTCTGCGGGCTCGCCTGGAACATCGGCTCGCTGATCGCCTTCCGGGTCCTCCAGGGCATCGGCGGCGGCCTGCTCCTGCCCGTGCTCCAGACCCTGGTGATGCGGGCCGCCGGCGGCCGCAACCTCGGCCGCCTGATGGCGGCGATCACCCTGCCCGCCATGGTCGTACCGATCCTCGGCCCGGTCGTCGGCGGCCTGATCGTCGGTCACCTCAGCTGGCGCTGGATCTTCTACGTCAACCTGCCCGTCTGCCTCCTCGCCCTCGCCCTGGCCTGGCGCGGCGTCCCGAAGGACACCCCCCGCCCCGGCCACCACCTGGACCTGACCGGCCTCCTGCTCCTCTCCCCCGGCCTCGCCACCCTGGTCTACGGCCTGTCCGAGACCGGCGTAGCCCGCGCGAGCGCGATCCCCGTGGGCGCCGTACTGATCGCCCTGTTCGCCCGCCACGCACTGCGCGCCCGCGAACCCCTCGTAGACCTCCGCCTGTTCCAGGACCGCGCGTTCGCCGTCTCCTCGATCCTGACGTTCCTGAACGGCCTCGCCCTGTTCGGCGGGATGTTCCTGCTCCCCCTCTACTACCAACAGGCGCGCGGCGAGGGCGTGATCGCGGCCGGGCTGCTGCTGGCGCCGCAGGGCCTGGGCAGCCTGCTGGCCCGGGTCACCGGACCGCTCACCGACCGGCTCGGACCGCGCCCGGTCGTGGTGTCGGGCATGCTCCTCTGCGCTCTCGGCACCCTCCCCTTCCTCTTCCCGGATCCCGGCGGCGCGCTGCTCGCCGTCGCCCTGGTCGTGCGCGGACTCGGGGTGAGCGCGGCCAACATGGCGGTCATGGTGGGCGCCTACCAGGGGCTCGACCGGGCCCGCATCCCGCACGCGAGCACCAGCATCCGGATCGTGCAGCAGCTCGGCGGCGGCGTCGGCACCGCCGTCCTGGCGACGGTCCTCGCGCACGGCCACGGCAGCACCGCTTTCCCGCACGCGTTCGGCTGGGCGACGGCGTTCACCGTTGTTGCCTGCGCCGTCGGACTCTGTTTGCCCGTCCGGGTGGCATCAGCCCAACAGCGGTCCTAACGTGGCCGCATGATCGAGCTCGAGGGGCTGACCAAGCGGTACGGCGACAAGGTGGCGGTGAACAACCTCACCTTCGCCGTGAGACCCGGCATCGTCACGGGCTTCCTCGGCCCGAACGGCGCCGGCAAGTCGACGACCATGCGCATGATGCTCGGGCTCGACCGGCCGACCTCCGGTGACGTACGCATCGACGGCCAGCACTACGACCAGCTCACGGACCCGCTGACGTACATCGGCGCCCTCCTCGACGCCAAGGCCATGCACGGTGGCCGCAGCGCCTTCAACCACCTGCTGTGCCTGGCACAGAGCAACGGCATCTCGAAGGCCCGCGTGCACGAGGTCCTGGACACCGTCGGGCTGACGGCCGTGGCGAAGAAGAAGGCCAAGGGATTCTCGCTGGGCATGGGCCAGCGGCTCGGCATCGCGGGCGCGCTGCTGGGCGACCCACGCATCCTCATGTTCGACGAACCGGTCAACGGGCTCGACCCCGAGGGCATCCACTGGATCCGCAACCTGATGAAGTCCCTTGCCGCGCAAGGCCGTACGGTATTCGTCTCCTCGCACCTGATGAGCGAGATGGCGCTGACGGCCGATCACCTCGTCGTCATCGGCCAGGGCCGGCTCCTCGCGGACACGTCCATGGCGGACTTCATCCAGCAGAACTCGCGGTCGTACGTCCGGATCCGCACCCCGCAGCGGGAGCGGCTGCTCGACGTGCTGCACCAGGCCGGGATCACGGTGGTCGAGTCCGGCAGCGGGGTGCTTGAGGTCGACGGGGGCAAGTCCGAGCAGATCGGTGAGCTCGCCGCGTCGCACCAGCTCGTGCTGCACGAGCTGAGTCCCCAACAGGCCTCCCTGGAGGAGGCGTTCATGCAGTTGACCGCGGAGTCGGTGGAGTACCACGCGCATTCCGACACACCCCCCGCGCTCCCCGCGGCACCTGGCGCGGGGCAGCAGGGCTGGGGCGACGGCTGGAAGAAGGACTGACATGGCGGCGACCCAGGTCATCCGTTCCGAGTGGACGAAGATCCGCTCCGTGGCATCGACGGTATGGACCCTGTCCCTCGCCCTGGTGGTGACGATCGGGCTGGGCATGCTGATCTCGGCGCTGTCGAAGAACCAGTTCAACGACATGAGCGAGAAGGACAAACTCTCCTTCGACCCGACGTTCATCAGCTTCGCCGGGATGAGTCTCGGGCAGCTCGCGATGATCGTGTTCGGGGTGCTCGTCGTGTCGAACGAGTACAGCACCGGCATGATCCGCACCTCGCTGGCGGCGGTCCCGCAGCGCGGCACCTTCCTTTTCGGCAAGATCGCGGTGGCCACCGGGCTCTGTCTCGCCGTCGGCCTGGTGACCAGCTTCGTCACGTTCTTCCTCGGCCAGGCGATGCTCGGCTCCCACAGGGCGGAGATCGGCGACCCGGGCGTCCTGCGCGCGGTGATCGGCGGCGGCCTCTACATGACCCTGATCGCGATGTTCTCCATGGGCATCGCCTCGATGCTCCGCTCACCGATGCTGTCCCTCGGCATCCTGATGCCCTTCTTCTTCCTGATCTCCAACATCCTCGGCAACGTCTCCGCCACGAAGAAAATCGGCCAGTACCTCCCCGACCAGGCCGGCAGCAAGATCATGCAGGTGGTCACCCCGGTAGACGACTCAGCACCGTACGGCCCATGGGGCGGCTTCGGAATCATGGCCCTGTGGGTGGCAGCTGCCCTGCTCGGCGCATACGTACTGCTGAAGCGGCGCGACGCGTAGGGCTCCGCCGGTTGATCGGTTCGGGGGGGCGTGGGCGGGGCTGGATAACGGGGACCGGGCGGGGCGCAATGCGTTCAGCGGGGCGCGATGCCTTCGACGGCGCGGCGACGGGCACGGCGGCATCTGCGGGCGACGCGGGCTGGCTACACGACGGGGTCACCGGCACGAATCGCGGGATACCAGCGGCGCCGGGCAGGGCGCGCGAAGCCCGATACCTTCGGCCGCACGGCAGCTGGGACACCAACGACGCAAAGAGGCCGCCCGCCGCACGAACCGCAGGACATCAGCGACGCCCGAGCGAGGCCCGCGAGCGGAGTCCGGTGCCTTCAGCCACACGACAGCGGAGACACCGGCATCGGCGAGCGGCGCAGACTGGCTACGCGACGGGGCCGCCCGCACCCAATCACGGGATACCAGCGGCGCCGGGCAACGCGCCGCGAGCGAGGCCGCCCTTCGGCCGCACGACGGCGGACGCCGACATCAGCGACCGCCGTCGGCGACGCGAAGGGGCCGCCCGCACGAACCGCAGGACATCAACGGCGCCCGAGCGAGGCCCGCGAACGAGGACCAATGCCTTCGACCGCACGACAGCGGAGACGCCGGCGTCAGCGGGCGGCGCCGAGACGCGAAGGAGCCGCCCGCACGAACTGCGGGCGGGACACGCGAGCGAGGCCCGATGCCTTCAGCCGCACGACGGTGAGGACGCAGGCATCGGCGGGCGGCGCGGCCTACGCGAAGGAGCCGCCCGCACGAACTGCGGGCGGGACACGCGAGCGAGGCCCGATGCCTTCAGCCGTGCGGCAGCGGGGACGCCGACATCGGCGACCGTCGCGCCGACGGCGCTGCGGGAGGCGTCGTGCGCGGAGTCGTTCGATTGCGCGGGAGACGGCGTGTGAGGACACCGCCGTCGAGGCGCCTCGCACCGCACCGCCCTCACCCGAGCACCCCACGCACCCGCACCCGCCGACGTACGCGAGCGGGTCGTGGCGGTACGGCGAGCCCGTCGCATAGCTGGTCCCCGCCCGTTCGACTGTGGCAGCGGGCGGAGGAGCGCGACCAGCGGCGGGCTCGCCGTACCGACACGACCCCGACGCCCCCACCGGTCCGATGCCGGGACGAAAACGCCGGGTGCCGCCCCCGGCGCGAGGATTGGCCCACCACCACGCCCACCACCACGCCCACGGCAACAAGCGCGCCCGCGCCTCCGACCCCACCACCCCAACCACCCCGACCACCCCAACCCAAGGCCACGGCTTTACTCGCTCTTGAGCGGAACCGTCAGCGCCCCGATATCCTCCTAACCCTTACGGGGGCGTGTGCCCTGCTGTCCTGATCCTTTCGATGGGTGCGGAGCATGATCGAGGCTGTCGGCCTGACCAAGCGCTACGGCGACAAGACCGCCGTGTACAACCTTTCCTTCCAGGTGCGGCCCGGTGCCGTCACCGGCTTTCTCGGGCCCAACGGCTCGGGCAAGTCGACGACGATGCGCATGATCCTCGGCCTGGACAACCCCACGTCAGGACAGGTGACGATCGGCGGCTTCCCCTACCGCAAGCTGCCCAACGCCCCCCGTCAGGTCGGCGCCCTGCTCGACGCCAAGGCGGTGCACGGCGGCCGCAGCGCCCGCAGCCATCTGCTCAGCCTGGCGCAGCTCTCGGGCATCCCGGCCCGGCGCGTGGACGAGGTGCTCGGGGTCGTCGGCCTCCAGGACGTGGCGAGAAAGCGCTCCAAGGGGTTCTCGCTGGGCATGGGACAGAGACTCGGCATCGCCGCCGCGCTCCTCGGCGACCCCCAGGTGCTGCTCTTCGACGAGCCGGTCAACGGCCTCGACCCCGAAGGCATCCTCTGGGTGCGGAACCTGATGAAGGCGCTCGCGGCGGAGGGCCGTACCGTCTTCGTCTCCTCGCACCTGATGAGCGAGATGGCACTGACGGCGGACCACCTCATCGTGATCGGGCGCGGACAGCTCCTCTCGGACATGAGCGTGCGGGACTTCATCTCCGCGAACTCCGCCGACTTCGCCCGCGTACGCACCCCCGACACCGAGCCCCAGCTCCGCGAGAAGCTGACCTCCGCGCTGACCGAGGCCGGCGGCCACGTGCTGCCCGAGCAGGACGGCGGGCTGCGCGTGACGGGACTGCCGCTCCCGCGCATCAGCGACATCGCGCACGACACGGACGTACGACTGTGGGAGCTGTCCCCGCACCAGGCCTCGCTGGAGGAGGCGTACATGCGGATGACGCAGGGCGCCGTCGACTACCGCTCGACGATCGACCCGAAGGCCGGCCTGATGCAGCAACTGCCGCCGGGCGCACAGCCGCCGATGCCGGTACCGGGCCAGGGCCAGCCGGGCTGGTACGCGCCGCCGTCACCGCAGCAGGGCGGCCGGCCGTTCGCGATGGGGCAGCCCCCGGCGAATCCTTACGGCACCCCGAACCCGTACGGCGCCCCTGCGGCCCCCGGCGGGGGCGTACCGGGCTCGTACGGGCCTCCGGCGCCCATGCCCCCGCAGACACCGGCACAGCCGCCCCAGGGCGCGCCGGCGGTTCAGGCCCCGGCCGCCCCGGTGGACGCGCAGCCCTCCCCCACCCAAGCCCCTACCCCCACCCCCGACCTCACCAAGCCCGAGGACGCCCGATGAGTACGCCCCAGCCCCCGATGCCGCAGGCAGCCGTGCCCAACTGGCAGGCGGCGAACGGTCCTTCGTACGGTGGGTACACCTCCCCGATCCCGGTGGTGCGCACGCATCTCGGACACGCGCTCGCCTCCGAGTGGACGAAGATCAAGTCGGTGCGTTCGACGATCTGGACGCTCGGCGTGTTCGTGGTCCTCGTCATCGGCATCGGACTGCTCGCCGCCGTCGTGGTCAGCAACTCCTCGTCCGAGATGAACGGCGAGAACCCGCTCTCCCTCGGCTTCTTCGGACTGCTGCTCGGCCTCATGTGCATCATCACGCTCGGCGTGCTGACCACGGCCTCCGAGTACGGCACCGGCATGATCCGCACGACGATGACCGCGTGCCCCAGCCGGGCCCGCGTCCTCGCGGCGAAGTCGATCGTGTTCTTCGGCGTCGCCTTCGTGGTCACGCTGGTGGCCGTGTCGTTCATCGCCTTCGTGGACGCCTCGCTGCTGGAGAACAACGGCGCGAAGGACCCGTCCGCGGGCGAGTGGTTCAAGGGGACCGTCGGCGTCTCGCTCTACGTCGCGCTGCTCGGACTGCTCTCGCTGATCATCGGCTCGATCATCCGGCACTCCGCGGGCGCGATCACCGTCATGATCGGTGCCGTGCTCGCCCCGCTGGTCATCGCGCTGTTCATGTTCTCGCAGTCCCTGGAGGGCGTGCGCCAGGCCCTGTTCGAGTACTCGATCCCGAACCAGCTGAGCGTCTTCTACTCCAACTCCCTCAGCGAGTCCGGCCCTTCGGGCTGGGATCCGCTGTGGATCATCGTGGGGGTGACGGCCGTCGCGTTCGCGGGCGCCGTCGCACTGCTGGAGAAGCGGGACGTGTGACCCGTACCACTTACTAGGGCCTCGGCCTAGAACTTCGGCGCGTTCCTGGACCGCTGCACCCGTGTGGTGCGGCGGTCCTTCGCGTTCCAGCAGGCCTTGTGCCAGTGCCGGCGGTCGTCCACGCCCGCGTGCTCCGGCCAGGCCACCACATGCGGGACACCGGAGGGAATCTGCTGGTCACACCCCGGGCAGCGGTACGTCTTGCCCTCGGCGCTCGCCCCGGCGACATGGCGCACGCTCCACTCCTCGCCCTGCCAGTGCTCCGTGGACTGCCAGCCGCCGTAGCGGCCGGAGCGGTCGTCGTCGGCGCTCTGGCCGGGGGAACCGGACTCCTTGGGTCGGTTGCGACGCGGGGACACAGAACACCTCACGGGGCTATACAGGAGGCAAGGGCTGTGTCCAGCCTACGTGGCCCGGACAGGGGTACGCGAAGGGCATCAACCCACACAAGTCCCCCTCGGGACCGCGCATTCTGCAGACAATCCGCAAATCTCTCCGCCAGGCCGTGTCCTCGGCACGTGTCGGACGGTTATGCCCGGTGGGGGAGCTCCGTGTCGGAGCCAAGGAAGCAGGAAGAACCATGCGCGTCGGAAGTTTTGTGTTGGCGGCCCAGTTCCCGGGGCAGGGCCAGGGGGAGGCCCTGCACCGCGCGGTCCGCTCGGTGCAGGTCGCGGAAGAAGCCGGTCTCGACACGGCCTGGCTGGCCGAGCACCACTTCGTGCCCTACGGCACCTGCCCGTCCGCGATCACCCTGGCCGCGTTACTACTGGGCCGCACCCGGCGCATCCGCGTCGGCACCGCGGTCAGCGTGCTGCCCACGGTCCACCCGGTCGCCCTCGGCGAGCAGGCCGCGCTGCTGCACGTGACGAGCGGCGGACGCTTCTCGCTGGGCGTGGGCCGCGGCGGGCCGTGGGTCGACCTGGAGGTCTTCGGCGCGGGTCTCGCCGCGTACGAACAGGGGTTCCCGGAATCCCTCGATCTGTTGATGCGCTGGCTGCGCGAGCCCTCGGTCGCGGGTACCGGTGACCGCTTCGCGTTCCGTGAAGTCCCGGTCGTACCAAGGCCGTCGGAGGCGCTGTCGGACGCGCCGGGCCCCGAGGTCGTCGTCGCCTGCACCTCGCCCGCGAGCGTGCGGCTGGCGGCCGAGCGGGGCCTGCCGATGCTGCTGGGCATGCACGTCGGGGACGAGGAGAAGGCCGAGATGGTCGCCCTGTGGCGGCAGTTGGCGCGGGCGGCCGGACGGTCGGCGGAGGAGATCCGGGGCGCGGCCCATGTGTCGGCCGGGGTCTGCCAGATCGCGGACAAGCGCGCGGACGCCGTGGAGTCGCTCGTGAAGGCGATGCCGGGCTGGCTCAAGCAGGGGCTCGACGCGCATGTCACCGTGGACGACCGCGAGCGCCGGATGCGCGACCCGCTCGCGTACACCGAACTCCTTTGCGGGCTGCACCCGGTGGGCACCCCGCGGCTGTGCGCCGACCGGCTCGCGGCGACCTCCGAGCGGACCGGCATCTCCCGTTTCGCGCTGCTCGTCGAGGGGTCCGGAGACCTCGCGGCGACCGAGGAGAACGTACGGCGGCTCGGCGCCGAGGTGCTCCCCCACCTCGGCTGAGCGAACCGCGGGGAGCTTGCCGCCCCAGTACTAAATGCACCTCCCGCGTACGGAGCGGCAAGCGGTGGTACGCGATCGCCGCGTCAGCAGTCCCTGAACTCCGGGGACTGGTTCAGCAGTTGACTGCGCACCGAGGTGAAGCGGGTCAGCGTCTCGTCGACCGAGCCGTCCAGCGGGAACACTGCCACCCGATGGCAGTTCTGGAAGGCCAGGCGTACACCGAAGTGCCGCTGCAGCGCGCCGCGTATCGCGTCACTCGCGAGCGCACGCAGCAACTGACCGCGTGCCTGCTCGTCCGGCGGCGGCGTCTGGTTGTCGGCGAACGCACCGCCGTCGACCTTCAGCTGAGCCACCAGGGAGCTGATCATCTCCCATGCGTAAGGCAGGGAGGTCCGGACGCAGTCGACGAATTCAGCTTCGTCGACCTCGCCTCGCTCGGCCTTTTCGAGTAGGGCCGGTGAGACGTCGAGCGACATGGGTTCTCCTCTCGCACCCCCAACGCGCAGGGGTTGCCGGACAGATAAGGGAGTCCGCGATTACGAACACGCTGCGTACACGTCTCGCGACCTCCCGTTCATACGGTAGGCAACAGAAGGAGGCGGCACCAGGAGAATGCGTACATACGGAACTCTCAATGGGCCCACAATCGGCCACTAATGAACAAGGGGCGTCACGGGTCTTCCAGGGCGAATCGCGTTCACTGCCGCCCGTCGAGTAGCGTTGCCGACCATGCGTCTCGTCATTGCCCGGTGTTCCGTGGACTACGCGGGTCGGCTCACCGCCCACCTTCCCTCCGCTCCCCGTCTGATCCTGGTGAAGGCGGACGGCAGCGTCTCGATCCATGCGGACGACCGGGCCTACAAGCCCCTCAACTGGATGTCGCCGCCCTGCACGTTGAAGGAGGGTTCGGGGACCGCCGACGATCCCGCGGACGTCTGGACCGTCACCAACAAGGCGGGCGAGAAGCTCATCATCACGATGGAGGAGGTCCTCCACGACTCCTCGCACGAACTCGGCGTGGACCCGGGCCTGATCAAGGACGGCGTGGAAGCGCACCTCCAGGAGCTGCTCGCCGACCGCATCGACACCCTCGGCGAGGGCTACACGCTGATCCGCCGCGAGTACATGACGGCCATCGGCCCGGTCGACATCCTGTGCCGGGACGCCGAGGGCCAGACCGTCGCGATCGAGATCAAGCGGCGCGGCGAGATCGACGGCGTGGAGCAACTCACCCGCTACCTCGACCTGTTGAACCGCGATCCCCATCTCGCCCCGGTCCGCGGCATCTTCGCCGCCCAGGAGATCAAGCCCCAGGCCCGCGTCCTCGCCACCGACCGCGGGATCGGCTGCGCGGTCCTGGACTACAACGCCCTGCGCGGCATCGAGGACGACAAGCTGCGCCTGTTCTGACCGACCAGGATCAGCTACGGCACGAAAAGGGCCGGTTCCGATCATCGGAGCCGGCCCTTTTCATGTCGTACGGAGGGTCAGATGACGGCACCCGAAGCGCCGCTGCTCCCGGGCGCGGCCGAACTGGTCGTGTCCATGGGGGCGCTGGAGGTCGTGCCGCTCGCGGAGGTGTCGGTGGCGGGGGCGCTGGACGAGTCCGACGGTGACGGTGACGTGGTGTCCGTCGGTGCGGAGGTCGTCGGCGAGGCCGGGGTGGTCGGTGTCGTCGGCCTCGACGTGGACGGGCTCGGCGAAGAAGGCCTCGTCGATGTGGACCTGGTCGGTGTCGGTGTGCTCGACCCGCCACTCGTCCCGCTCGGCTTGTCCGAAGGCGTCCCGCTGCCCGTCGGTGTCGGGTCGTCCGACGTGCCCATCGTGCCGTCCGGGCCCGGGTCGGTCGGGCGGCTGGTGGCCGTGCCGGTGTCGTCGCCCCGCTTCGCCGGGTCGGCGCCGAGGCTGTCGTCGCCCGTGCCCTGGCTCGCGGACGGGTTGACGCCGACCTTGTCGGACGGGTTGTCGGCGTTGTTGTTGGACGTGGCGCCGAGGGTGACGACGGTGCCGAGGACGGCGGCGAGCAGGACGCCCGCGCCGGCCGCGACTAGGTTGCGCCGGGCGTAACCGCGCAGGCCGCCCCGGGCCTTGTTGTGGGACTTCGGGGTCGAGGGCTGGTGGGCGACGAGGGTGTAGGTCTCGCCGGGCGGCTGGAGCGGCGGGAAGGGCGCCGGTGTGCCGCCGGGCGGCGGGGCCGACTCCTCGTGGCGCGCTTCGGGCACTTCCTCGCCGGCCGTGACGTCGGGGGCGAGCGCGAAGCCGGAGCGGTCGGCGACCAGGGCGAGGGCCCGACGCCCCGCGACGGCACCGCGCTTGTCGGCGGCGGCACCGCGCAGGCCGATGGAGGACTCCAACTCGGCCCGGGCCCGGTCGAGTTCGCCCTCGCAGAGCGCGAGGACCCCCAACTCGTGCTGGAAATAGGCCTGTTCACCGACGTCGTCGGCGAGTCGGGCGGCCTCGGCGCCGGAGCGCAGCACGCGCTCCCAGGCGCTCCAGTGCAGTCCGGCGGCGAACGCGGGGGCAGCCGTACGGGCCAGGTGGACGGTGGTGCTCTCCTCGCCGTCGCCGGGCGGGGTCGTCGCCGGCAGGAGGGCGTCGAGCGCGGCGAGCAGGGCGTCCGCCTCGGCGCAGACGCGCTCGGGGGTGACCGAGGGGTGCCCGGCCCACCAGGAGTAGTGCAGGGCGGCGATGAGGGCACCGGACGCGATGTCGTCGCCGTATCCGGCGGCCTCGATCTGGGTCTGGACGCCGGTGGCGAGCCGGTAGCGGGAGCCGACCGGGGAGACCAGTCCGCAGCCCGCGAGTTCGCCGAGGGCGGCGTCCGCGTGGGTGTCGCCGACGAGCGCGGGCAGATGCGCCTGGTGCGGCACCTCGCCGCCGAGCGCGACGGCGAAGCGCAGGGTGGCCCGGGCCGAGGCGCTGAGCCGGGAGGCGAGCAGCGGCGCGGGCGCGGCGGCCTCACCGAGGGACGGCAGGGGTACGGCGTCGCCCTCGTCGAGGTCCAGCGGCGGGGTGTCGAAGGGCTCGTCGGCCGGGGGCGCGTCCTGGAAGACGCCGAACTCCTCGACGGCGCTGGTGCCGACGCGCAGTTCGTCGCGCTGGCGCAGCAGGGCGCCGGCCTGGACGAAGCGCAGGGGCAGCCCCTCGGACTCGAAGTAGAGGTCGCCCGCCCAGTTCGCCTCCTCCTCGGTGAGGACGCGGCCCACCGCGCGCTCCAGGACCTCCACGGCGCCGGGCCGGCCCAGGCCGCCGAGGAAGACCTCCTCGATGGCGGAGTCCGCGGACGGTGCCGGGATCTCCGGGGTCGCGGCGATCACGAAGGCGCACTCGGGTGTCGCGTCGAGGAGTTCGTCGAGGGCGGCGGCGCCGAACTCGATGTCGTCGAGGACGACGACCGCGCCGATCTCCCCCGTGAGCGCGAGCAGTTCGGCCCGGTCGGGCCGGTGCAGGGGGGCGTCGTAGACGGCGTGGAAGAGGTCGTGGAGGAGGTCGGTGGCGGTGCGGTGGAAGCCGGTGAGGCGGATCACGCCGTCGGGGGCGAGGTCCAGGCAGTCCTCGGCGACGAGGTCGAGCAGGCTGGTGCGGCCCGAGCCCGAGGGACCGGTGAGGCGTACGGAACGGCCGCGGGCGAGCAGCCGTACGAGACGCTCGCGCTCCTCCTGGCGTTCCAGGAGCGGGAGTTCGGGGCGGTTCAGGCCGGGCGGGACGGGCGGTTTGGCCGCGCGGGCCGCCTCGGCGCGCTCGGCGGCACTGAACTTCGCGGGCCGGCCGGGCCGCTGACCGGGCTGGCAGGTCTCGATCTCGCTGCCGTCGACGGGATTGACGGTGAGCAGGTACTCACCGGCGACCACCTGCACGGTGCGGGCGAGTGCGGGTGTGTGCTGGCCGAAGTCGGGTGTGAGGGGTTCCCGTGGCGGGCGCTGACGGGACGACGTGTCGTCGCCGTCCTGGCCGTACTCCTCGGGTCCCCGGTCGATCGGGTCCATAGGTCCAAGCCCCCCAAAAGCGTCGTGTGCGGGTCGATGGGACCCAGGCCCCTCCCGGCCTTGTGCACACCGCGCTGTCGCTTCTGGTCCGGGCCCGCTCGAAGGGTTGTCTGGTAGCGGGCGACCGAACCCTAAACCTTGGCACAGTATCTACGACAGGCCGGGGTACCGCGCCGTCCGAGACATCACAGTCTCGTGAGGATTGTGCGCGGGGCACGTTTCGCGGGCGTCTGACAGGGCCTCTTCGGAAAAGTGTGACGCTTTCGGGGAAAGTGTCACACTCTGGGAAGCGACTCCACCCCGATGCCGCCCTCGATGGCGAGGATGCGGTGCAGCCGGGTGGCCACGAGCAGGCGCTGCATCTGCGGTGGTACGCGGCGCAGCACCAGGCGGCGGCCGCAGCGGCCGGCCCGTCGGTGGGCTCCCATGATCACACCGAGGCCGGTGGCGTCCCAGGAGTCGAGCTCGGACAGGTCCAGCACCAGATCGCCGACTCCGTCGTCGACGGCCGAGTGCAGGACCGTACGGGCGTCCGCCGCGCTGCGGACGTCGAGGCGGCCCCCGACGACCAGCTCGACGTGGTCGCCCCTGATGTACATATGCGCTCCCCGTGAGTGCGGTGACGTACTCGGTCATGTCGGTGATGTCGCCGAAGTCGGTGATGCAACGTCTGACTGCGTGAAGTGCCGGGAAGTTGCCGTCCGTGAGCGAACCGATACCGAATTCACCCCTGGGTGTGATGCCTCAGGGGCGTGTGCGGTTTCAGTGCTTGTAGAAGCCCTGCCCGCTCTTGCGTCCGATGTCACCGGCGTCCACCATTCGGCGCATCAGCTCCGGAGGGGCGAACTTCTCGTCCTGCGACTCGGTGTAGATGTTGCTCGTGGCATGCAGCAGGATGTCGACGCCGGTGAGGTCCGCCGTCGCCAGCGGGCCCATCGCGTGGCCGAAGCCCAGCTTGCAGGCGAGGTCGATGTCCTCGGCGCTGGCGACACCCGACTCGTACAGCTTCGCCGCCTCGACGACGAGCGCCGAGATGAGACGGGTCGTCACGAAGCCGGCCACGTCGCGGTTGACGACGACACAGGTCTTGCCGACGGATTCGGCGAACTCCCGCGCGGTGGCGAGGGTTTCGTCGCTCGTCTTGTAGCCGCGGACGAGTTCGCAGAGCTGCATCATCGGGACCGGCGAGAAGAAGTGCGTGCCGACGACGCGCTCCGGACGCTCCGTCACGGCCGCGATCTTCGTGATCGGGATGGCGGAGGTGTTGGAGGCGAGGACGGCGTCATCGCGGACGATCTTGTCGAGCGCCCGGAAGATCTCGTGCTTGACTTCCAGCTTCTCGAAGACGGCCTCGACGACGATGTCCGCGTCGCCGACGGCGTCGAGGTCGGTGGTCGCCGTGATGCGCCCGAGGGCCGCGTCGGCGTCGTGCGCCTCCAGCTTCCCCTTGCTCACGAACTTGTCGTACGAGGCCTTGATGCCGTCGGTGCCACGCTTCAGGGCTTCGTCGGTGACATCGCGCAGGACGACGTCCCAGCCCGCCTGCGCGGAGACCTGGGCGATACCGGAACCCATGAGTCCGGCGCCGATGACGGCAAGCTTCCGTGCCACTGTGCGACTCCCCTTTGAAACGCTTACAGCGTGTATCCGTATGCCTCTCGGCGGACACTAGCGAAGGTGCGGCGCTGTGTGACCGGTTAGTAACGCGCGTCACGTCTCATCTGACGGACATCACACCGGCACGGGTCATTCGACCGCCCGTACGGCCTAGTTGAGCACCGGCCGGGCCTGACTACGCTGGCCACATGGTCAATCTGACGCGCATCTACACCAGGACCGGCGACCAGGGCACCACCGCCCTCGGCGACATGAGCCGGGTCGCCAAGACCGATGTCCGCATCTCGGCGTACGCCGACACCAACGAGGCGAACGCGGCGATCGGCACGGCCGTCGCCCTCGGCGGCCTGGACGAGGACGTCGTCAAGGTCCTCACCCGCGTCCAGAACGACCTGTTCGACGTGGGCGCGGACCTGTGCACCCCGGTCGTCGCCGAACCGGAGTTCCCGCCGCTGCGCGTCGAGCAGTTCTACATCGACAAGCTGGAAGCGGACTGCGACCACTTCAACGACCGGCTGGAGAAGCTCCGTTCCTTCATCCTCCCGGGCGGTACCCCGGGCGCGGCCTTGCTCCACCAGGCCTGCACGGTCGTACGCCGGGCCGAGCGCTCGACCTGGTCGGCCCTGGAGGTCCATGCCGAGGTGATGAACCCGCTGACGGCGACCTACCTCAACCGGCTGTCGGACCTGCTGTTCATCCTGGCCCGCACGGCCAACAAGGCTGCCGGGGACGTGCTGTGGGTGCCGGGGGGCGAGCGCTAGCCGCCGACGGGCAGGCCCACGGAGTCCCAGGCGGCGAGGACGGCGCGGTGCTCCTCGCCGTTCTCGCCGTAGCGGGCGGCGGCGGCCCGCGCGGTGCGCCGGGCCCAGTCCTCGAAGGTCGGGGCCGCCATGCCCTCGCCCACGGTGAGCGCGTCCCACCAGACTCGGCCCGCGCGCTCCCAGGCCCTGCCGCCGAGCGCCACGGCGACCCGGTGGAAGGCGAGGCTGGGGATGCCGCTGTTCAGATGGACGCCCCCGTTGTCCGTCCCGGTCTCCACGTAGTCGCGCATGTGGTCCGGCTGCGGGTCCTTGCCGAGCGGCTCGTTGTCGTACGCCGTGCCCGGGGCCCTGAGCGAGCGCAGGGCCTGTCCGCCCAGCGCGGGGACGACCAGTCCGGCGCCCGCCAGCCAGTCGGCCTCGTCGGCGGTCTGGTCCAGGTGGTACTGCCGGGCGAGCTGGGCGAAGACGTCGCGCACCGAGATGTGCAGGGCGCCGCTCTGCCCGAAGAAGGTCCACGTCAGTTCGGGCAGCGCGGCCAGTGACTCGTACACCACCACGTCGACGCACTGGGTGAAGCGGCCGAAGATCTCCTGGTCGCCGTCGCCGAACACCAGCAGCTCGCCGTTCCAGAACGCGTTGTTGTACGCCACGTCGTAGTGCACGACGGCGGCCAGCGGTCCGCCGCCCCGGCCGATGCCGTGCCGCCCGAACACCTCCGCCAGGAACGTGGACGCCAGCACCATCCCGTCGTAGGCCTCGTCCACCGCTGGATCGCCGGTCGGCGGCAGGCCGGTGTACCGCACCGCGCGCAGCCGGTCGAGGACGTCGCCGCCCGCCGCGTCGAAGACGACATGGGCCACCACCCCGTCCGCCCGGCGCCGCACCCGCAGCCCGCCGTCCCGCAGGGTCACCCCCGGTCCGCCCCGGAAGTCCAGCGCGAGGGCCTCCTCCCGCGTGAGCCGTTCCAGCAGCGCCAGCGGCACCACCCCGGACGTCACCGGAGGAGGAGCCGGGTGCGCGTCGTCCGGCTGCCGGCGGCGCAGTCGCCGCGTCCACGCCGTGATCTGCTCCTGGGACACCTTCGCCATCGCGCCGATCTCCTCGACGGCGGCCGCGATCTGCTCGGCCTCCCCGGCCAGCCACTGGTCCCGGACGGCGGGCGAGAGGGTGTCGTCCGCCAGGAAGGGCAGCAGTTCCAGCGCCTCGTACCCGCCGTGCACGGTCTCGAACGCGCGCACGTCGCGCCGCCGGGCCAGCACCGCGCCCTGGCTGTCCCAGGCCGCGCGGGACAGGGTGGGCGCCGGCCAGTGCCCGGTCTGCCGGAAGTACGCGACCGCCGTGCTGTCCCGGGTCAGCTCGGCGTAGATGAGCCGCGCCGCCGTCCGCAGCCGGTCCCGGCTCCGCAGCCAGGCGCCGCCCGCGGTGGCCAGCGCACCACCCGCCGTACCGATCAGCGCCGCCAGCAGTGTGCTGTCCATGGCCGCATGGTCGGGGCGCCCCGCTGATCCTGCCAAGGGCGCTTCGGGCGTATTTCTCCTCCCCCGGCCGGCCCAAGCGGCCGTGCGGGCAGCGGAGTTGGGGGTTTAGCACACCTTTACCAAAGTGGTCCAGACCTATTGACCCGTGGTCCAGACCTTTCTATTCTCGCGGCACTGTGGGTGCGAAGGCTCAGTCGCGCCCCACGTCATCCCCGACACCCCCGAGGAGGCGCTCAATGCGCTTCAGACAACGAGCAGTTGCCGGGTTCACCACCCTGCTGCTCCCGCTCGCCGCTCTCGTCGGTCTGGCGGCCCCCGCCGAGGCCGCCTCGACCGCCACCGCCACCTTCGCCAAGACCAGCGACTGGGGCACCGGCTTCGGCGGTCAGTGGACCGTCAAGAACACCGGTACCAGCGCGATCAGTTCATGGACGGTCGAGTGGGACTTCCCCTCCGGCACGTCCGTCACCTCGGCCTGGGACGCGGACGTCACCAGCTCCGGCAGCCACTGGACCGCGAAGAACAAGTCCTACAACGGCACCATCGCCGCGGGCGCCTCCGTCTCCTTCGGCTTCAACGGCGCCGGCAGCGGCTCGCCCTCCAACTGCTCTCTGAACGGCGGCAGTTGTGACGGCGGCACCACCGTCCCCGGTGACGCGGCCCCCTCCGCGCCCGGCACCCCCACCGCGTCGTCGATCACCGACACCTCGGTGAACCTGTCCTGGTCGGCCGCCACCGACGACAAGGGCGTCAAGAACTACGACGTCCTGCGCGACGGCACCAAGGTCGCCACGGTCACGACCACGTCGTACACGAACACCGGCCTGACCGCCGGCACCGACTACTCGTACACCGTGCAGGCCCGCGACACCGCCGACCAGACCGGACCGGTCAGCGGCTCGGTCGCCGTGCACACCACGGGCGGCAGCACCACTCCCCCGACTACCGGCAGCAAGGTCAAGCTCGGGTACCTCACCGAGTGGGGCACCTACACCCGCAACTACCAGGTCAAGAACCTGGTGACCTCGGGCTCGGCGGCGAAGATCACGCACATCAACTACGCGTTCGGCAACGTGACGAACGGGCAGTGCGCGATCGGTGACGCCTACGCCGACTACCAGAAGACGTTCACCGCCGACCAGTCGGTCAGCGGTGTCGCCGACACCTGGGACCAGCCGCTGGCCGGCAACTTCAACCAGCTGCGCGAGCTGAAGGCCAAGTACCCGAACATCAAGATCCTGTGGTCCTTCGGCGGCTGGACCTGGTCCGGCGGCTTCGCGCAGGCCGCGGCCAACCCGACCGCGTTCGCCAACTCCTGCTACAGCCTGGTCGAGGACCCGCGCTGGGCCGACGTCTTCGACGGCATCGACATCGACTGGGAGTACCCGAACGCCTGCGGCCTGAGCTGCGACACCAGCGGCGCGGCGGCGTACAAGAACCTGATGTCCGCCCTGCGCACCAAGTTCGGCTCCAGCTACCTGGTCACCGCCGCCACCACGGCGGACGGCACCTCCGGCGGCAAGATCGACGCCGCCGACTACGCGGGCGCGGCCCAGTACGTCAACTGGTACAACGTGATGACGTACGACTTCTTCGGCGCCTTCAACGCGACCGGCCCGACCGCCCCGCACTCCCCGCTCACCACCTACACCGGCATCCCGACCCCGGGCTTCACCACGGCCGACGCGATCGCCAAGTTCAAGTCGAAGGGCGTCGCCGCGAGCAAGCTGCTCATCGGCATCGGCTTCTACGGCAGAGGCTGGACCGGCGTGACCCAGGCCGCACCCGGCGGCTCGGCGACCGGCCCGGCGGCGGGCACCTACGAGCAGGGCATCGAGGACTACAAGGTCCTCAAGACGTCCTGCCCGGCCACCGGCACCATCGCCGGCACGGCGTACGCCTACTGCGGCAACAACTGGTGGTCGTACGACACCCCGGCGACCATCGGCACGAAGATGGCGTGGGCCAAGACCCAGGGTCTGGGCGGCGCGTTCTTCTGGGACTTCAGCGGCGACACCAGCAACGGTGAGCTGGTGACCGCCATCAACAACGGCCTCGCGTAGGCGAGTTGGCCGAACAGAACCAAGACAAGAAGAAGTAGGAACTAAGCGACGTTGACGCGTTGACCGGGCGGGGCTGCTTCGAGCCACGCGAGAAACCCGGTCAACGCGTCTTCGCTCATGGCGAGTTCGAGCCGCGTGCCCCGGTGCAGGCAGGTCAGGATGACCGCGTCGGAGAGCAGCGCCAACTCCTCCTCACCCTCGGGGAGGCGGCGGCCGGCCACCTCGATCGCCGAGCGTTCCAGTGTGCGGCGCGGGCGGTAGGCGTAGGAGAAGACGCGGTACCACTCGATGCGGTCGCCGTTGTAGCGGGCGACGCCGTAGCTCCAGCCCTTGCCGTTGGTGTCGGGTTTCTCCGGGACGTCCCAGCGGAGCGAACAGTCGAAGGTGCCACCGGAGCGCTGGATGAGTCTGCGGCGCAGGCCGAAGACGAACAGCCCCAGCACTACCAGGGCCACCACAATTCCGCACACAGTCAGAGCGAGGACCATCGACACCGACCTCCTCGTCTCCTAGGTAAAACAGGTAACGGAACGGAAAAAACACCCACATTCGCCTCAGCCGCGGCTGGGGCCGGATTCCTCCGGTCCCAGCCGCGGCTGAGTCACGTCATCGCGTCGAAACTGGGTTCAGCGCGTCTCCACCGCACGCAGTCGGACATCCGCGCGACGCTCGGCGGACTCGTCGCCCTCCGCCTTCGCACGCTCCAGCTCGCGCTCCACGCGCTGGACGTCGATCTCGTCCGACAGTTCGGCGATCTCGGCGAGCAGCGACAGCTTGTTGTCCGCGAACGAGATGAAACCGCCGTGCACCGCGGCGACGACCGTCCCTCCGTCGCTCGTACGGATGGTCACCGGGCCCGACTCCAGCACACCGAGCAGCGGCTGGTGACCGGGCATGACGCCGATGTCGCCGGACGTGGTGCGCGCGACGACCAGGGTGGCCTCGCCGGACCAGACCTGGCGGTCCGCGGCGACGAGCTCGACATGCAGCTCAGCAGCCAAGGTGGGCTCCTCGGGTCATCACCCGGCGGTCGTGCCGGGTGTGGGGTCAATTCTAGTGGGCGTGGGAGAGGGGGTGGGACACGGCCCCACCCCCTCAGGTGAAGCAAGGGGTCAGGAGACGCCCAGCTCCTTGGCGTTGGCCTTCAGGTCCTCGATACCACCGCAGAGGAAGAACGCCTGCTCCGGGAAGTGGTCGTACTCGCCGTCGATGATCGCGTTGAAGGCCACGATCGACTCGTCCAGCGGGACGTCCGACCCGTCGACGCCGGTGAACTGCTTGGCGACGTGGGTGTTCTGGGACAGGAAGCGCTCCACGCGACGGGCACGGTGGACGGTGAGCTTGTCCTCCTCGCCCAGCTCGTCGATACCGAGGATCGCGATGATGTCCTGAAGGTCCTTGTACTTCTGCAGGACCGTCTTGACGCGCATCGCGGTGTTGTAGTGCTCCGCCGCGATGTACCGCGGGTCGAGGATGCGGGACGTGGAGTCCAGCGGGTCCACGGCCGGGTAGATGCCCTTCTCGGAGATCGGACGGGAGAGAACCGTCGTCGCGTCGAGGTGGGCGAAGGTGGTGGCCGGGGCCGGGTCGGTCAGGTCGTCCGCGGGGACGTAGATCGCCTGCATCGAGGTGATCGAGTGACCGCGGGTCGAGGTGATGCGCTCCTGGAGGAGACCCATCTCGTCGGCCAGGTTCGGCTGGTAGCCCACCGCGGAGGGCATCCGGCCGAGCAGGGTCGAGACCTCGGAACCGGCCTGCGTGAAGCGGAAGATGTTGTCGATGAAGAACAGCACGTCCTGGTTCTGCACATCGCGGAAGTACTCCGCCATGGTCAGACCGGCCAGCGCCACGCGCAGACGGGTGCCCGGGGGCTCGTCCATCTGACCGAAGACAAGGGCGGTCTTGTCGATGACGCCCGAGTCGGCCATCTCCTCGATGAGGTCGTTGCCCTCACGGGTGCGCTCGCCGACACCGGCGAACACGGAGACACCGTCGTGGTTGTTGGCGACGCGGTAGATCATCTCCTGGATGAGCACCGTCTTGCCGACGCCGGCACCGCCGAACAGGCCGATCTTGCCACCCTTGACGTACGGGGTGAGCAGGTCGATGACCTTGACGCCGGTCTCGAACATCTCAGTCTTCGACTCGAGTTCGTCGAAGCGGGGGGCCTTGCGGTGGATGGACCAGCGCTCGCCCTCGTACTTCTCGTCGGAGTTCAGCACCTCACCGAGGGTGTTGAACACCTTGCCCTTGGTGAAGTCGCCGACCGGGACGGTGATGCCCGTGCCCGTGTTGGTGACCGTGGCCTGGCGGACCAGACCGTCGGTGGGCTGCATCGAGATGGTGCGGACCACGCCGTCGCCCAGGTGCTGGGCGACTTCCAGGGTCAGCGTCTTCTTCGCGCCGTCCAGGGCCGGGTCGGCCACCTCGACGTGCAGAGCGTTGTAGATCTCCGGCATCGCGTCGACGGGGAACTCCACGTCGACGACCGGGCCGATGACCCGGGCGACGCGGCCCGTGGCAACGGCCGCCACTGCGATATCAGTGTTCGTCGTCACTTACTTGTCACTCCCCGCGGTCGCGTCGGCCAGGGCTGCGGAGCCACCGACGATCTCGCTGATTTCCTGGGTGATTTCGGCCTGGCGGGCCGCGTTGGCAAGACGGGAGAGCGTGGTGATCAGGTCTCCCGCGTTGTCGGTCGCCGACTTCATCGCGCGGCGGGTGGCGGCGTGCTTGGAGGCAGCCGACTGGAGCAGCGCGTTGTAGATACGGCTCTCGACGTACCGCGGCAGAAGGGCGTCCAGGACGTCCTCCGCCGACGGCTCGAAGTCGTACAGCGGAAGGATCTCGCCCTGGGGCACGTCCTCCGCGACCTCTTCGAGGCTGAGGGGCAGCAGCCGGCTGTCGACCGGCGTCTGCGTCATCATCGAGACGAACTCGGTGTAGACGATGTGGAGTTCGTCCACGCCGCCCTCCGCCGTGTCCTTCTCGATGGCCTCGATCAGCGGACCCGCGACCTTCTTCGCGTCCGCGTACGTGGGCTCGTCGGTGAAGCCGGTCCACTGCTCCGAGATCTTGCGCTCACGGAAGTTGTAGTGGGCGACACCGCGGCGGCCGACGATGTACGTGTCGACCTCCTTGCCCTCGGCCACAAGACGCGCGGTCAACTGCTCCGCCGCCTTGATGGCGTTGGAGTTGAAGGCACCGGCCAGACCGCGGTCGCTCGTGAGGAGCAGCACCGCGGAACGGGTCGGCGTCTCGGCCTCGGTGGTCAGCGGGTGCCTGGTGTTCGAACCCGTACCGACCGCCGTGACCGCACGCGTCAGTTCCTTCGCGTACGGCGTCGAGGCCTGCACCTTGCGGTGCGCCTTGACGACGCGCGAGGCGGCGATCATCTCCATCGCCTTGGTGATCTTCTTGGTCGCGGTGACGGATCGGATGCGACGCTTGTAGACCCGGAGCTGGGCTCCCATGAGTCAGGTCCCTTCCTTACGTCACTTGGCCGCGGCCGGGGCGTCCTCGCCGAGGAGCTTGCCGTCCGAGGTCTCGAACTGCTTCTTGAACTCGGCGATCGCGTCCGCGGCAGCGGTGAGGGTGTCGTCCGACATCTTGCCGCCCTCCTTGATGGAGGTCATGAGGCCCTGCTCCTTGCGGTGCAGGTACTCCAGGAGCTCCTTCTCGAAGCGGCGGATGTCCTCGACCGGTACGTCGTCCATCTTGCCGGTGGTCGCGGACCACACGGAGACGACCTGGTCCTCGGTGGCCATCGGCTGGTACTGAGCCTGCTTGAGCAGCTCGACCAGACGCTGACCGCGCTCCAGCTGGGCCTTCGACGCGGCGTCCAGGTCGGAACCGAAGGCGGCGAACGCCTCCAGCTCGCGGTACTGGGCGAGGTCGAGGCGCAGTCGGCCGGAGACCTGCTTCATCGCCTTGTGCTGCGCGGAACCACCGACTCGGGAGACGGAGATACCGACGTTCAGCGCGGGGCGCTGACCGGCGTTGAAGAGGTCCGACTCCAGGAAGCACTGGCCGTCGGTGATGGAGATGACGTTGGTCGGGATGAACGCCGAGACGTCGTTGGCCTTGGTCTCGACGATCGGCAGACCGGTCATCGAGCCCTTGCCCATCTCGTCGGAGAGCTTCGCGCAGCGCTCCAGCAGACGGGAGTGCAGGTAGAAGACGTCACCCGGGTAGGCCTCGCGCCCCGGCGGGCGGCGCAGCAGCAGGGACACGGCGCGGTAGGCGTCGGCCTGCTTGGAGAGGTCGTCGAAGATGATGAGGACGTGCTTGCCCTCGTACATCCAGTGCTGGCCGATGGCCGAACCGGTGTACGGCGCAAGGTACTTGAAGCCGGCCGGGTCGGACGCCGGGGCGGCGACGATGGTCGTGTACTCCAGCGCGCCGGCCTCTTCGAGCGCACCACGCACGGAGGCGATGGTGGAGCCCTTCTGACCGATGGCGACGTAGATGCAGCGGACCTGCTTGTTCACGTCGCCCGAGCGCCAGTTGTCGCGCTGGTTGATGATCGTGTCGACGGCCAGCGCGGTCTTGCCGGTCTGGCGGTCGCCGATGATCAGCTGACGCTGGCCACGGCCGATCGGGGTCATCGCGTCGACGGCCTTGTAGCCGGTCTCCATCGGCTCGTGCACCGACTTGCGGACCATGACGCCCGGAGCCTGCAGCTCCAGGGCGCGGCGGCCGGTGGTCTCGATCTCGCCGAGGCCGTCGATCGGGTTGCCGAGCGGGTCGACGACACGGCCGAGGTAGCCCTCGCCGACGGCGACGGACAGGACCTCGCCGGTGCGGGTGACCGGCTGGCCCTCCTCGACGCCGCTGAACTCGCCGAGGATGACGGTACCGATCTCACGCTCTTCGAGGTTGAGCGCGAGACCGAGGGTGCCGTCCTCGAACTTCAGCAGTTCGTTGGCCATGGCCGAGGGCAGGCCCTCGACCTTCGCGATGCCGTCGCCGGCAAGGGTGACCGTACCGACCTCCTCGCGCGAGGCCGCGTCCGGCTTGTACGACTGGACGAAGTTCTCCAGCGCGTCCCGGATCTCCTCCGGCCGGATCGTGAGCTCCGCCATCTGGGTTCCCTGCTCTCCTTGTTGGGCCCGAAGTTTCACTTGGGGGGATGGGGGGACTCCCCCCATGAACGAGGTGAATCCTCTGCACGGCCCAACTCGGGCCGCCTTACTACGTCTTTGTATGGGTACTGCTAGCCCGCCATGCGGCGGGCGGCGTCATCGAGGCGGTCCGCGATGGAGCCGTTGATGATCTCGTCGCCGACCTGCACCCGGATCCCGCCGAGGACCTCGGGGTCCACGTCGATGTTCAGGTGCATGTGGCGGCCGTAGAGCTTCGCGAGGGCGGCGCCCAGGCGCTGCTTCTGCGGGTCGCTCAGCGGGACCGCCGTGGTGACGACCGCGACCAGGCGGCTGCGGCGCTCGGCGGCGAGCTTGGAGAGGGACTCGAGTCCCGCTTCCAGGCTACGTCCCCGGGGCGCGGTCACCAGGCGGGTCACCAGTCGCTCGGTGGCCGGCTTGGCGCGGCCGCCGAGCAGGCTGCCGAGCAGCTCGCCCTTGGCCGTGGTGCCGGCGGCGCGGTCGGTCAGCGCGGCACGCAGCCCGGTGTTCGAGGCGACGATCCGGCCGAACCGGAACAGCTCGTCCTCGACGTCGTCGAGCTCGCCCGACTGCTGGGCGGCGGTGAGGTCGGCGGTGGCCGCCAGCTCCTCCAGCGCGTCCACCAGGTCGCGGGACTGCGACCAGCGGGAGCGCACCATGCCGGACAGCAGGTCGAGGGCGGAGCCGCCGACCTGGCCGCCGAGCAGGCGCTGGGCAAGCTGGGCCTTGGCCTCGCCGTCCTGCGCCGGGTCGGTGAGGACCCGGCGCAGGGACACCTCACGGCCGAGCAGCGCGGTGACGGCGGCCAGCTCGTCGGCGAGCTGCGCCGCGTTCACGGACGTGGAGTCCGTCAGCGCGTCGAGACGCTCACGTGCGGCTGCCAGGGCCTCGCGGCTCGCTCCGTTCATCGCGCCGCCTCGGCCTTCTCCTCAAGTTCATCGAGGAAACGGTCGATCACACGGCTCTGCCGGGCGTGGTCCTCGAGGGACTCGCCGACGAGCTTGCCGGCCAGGTCGGTGGCGAGCTTGCCCACGTCCTGGCGCAGCGCCTGCGAAGCGGCCTTGCGGTCGGCGTCGATCTGCGTGTGACCGGCGGCGACGATCTCCTCGCGCTGCCGCTGGCCTTCCGCGCGCATCTCGGCGATGAGCGTGGCGCCCTGCTCCTGCGCCTCCTGGCGCAGACGCGCGGCCTCGTGCCGGGCCTCGGCGAGCTGAGCCTTGTACTGCTCAAGCACGCTCTGGGCCTCGGTCTGGGCGGCCTCGGCCTTCTCGATACCGCCCTCGATGGCCTCGCGGCGCTCGTCCAGAACCTTGTTGATGTTCGGGAGGAGCTTCTTGGCGAGGAAGCCGAAGACGATGACGAAGGCGATCAGGCCGATGACGAGCTCGGGGATCGGCGGGACGAGAGGGTTTTCCTTCTCGGCCGCCAGAATGAGCAACTGGCTCATGTCAGTGCCTTTCGTCTAGTGGGCTGTCGCTGATCGCGGTCGATCAGGTGCCGTAGACGAACGGCATGACCAGGCCGATGAGGGCGAGCGCCTCACAGAAGGCGAAGCCGAGGATCTGGTTGGCACGGATCAGACCGGCAGCTTCGGGCTGACGGGCCAGCGCCTGGGTGCCGTTGCCGAAGATGATGCCGACGCCGACGCCCGGACCGATGGCGGCGAGGCCGTAGCCGATGGAGCCGAGCGAACCGGAGACGGCAGCGAGGGTCTCAGTGGCAGCCATGCTGATTCTTCCTTATCTGTACGGACCGGCGGAGGTTGGCCACCGGACACCAAGGGGGGTTGTGGAAGGCGGTGCTCAGTGGTGCTCGGCGAGCGCGCCCTGGATGAAGGTGCAGGTCAGCAGCACGAAGACATATGCCTGCAGGGCCTGGATGAAGAGTTCGAAGGCCGTCATCACGATGACCATGACGAACGAGACACCCGCGTAGGCGATGCCGATGCCGTTGAGCAGGTACCAGCTGGCGATCGTGAAGAGCAGCAGCAGGGTGTGGCCCGCGAACATGTTCGCGAACAGTCGCACGGCGTGCGTGAACGGCCGGACGATCAGGTTCGAGAGCAGCTCGATGCCCATCGCCAGCGGGAGAACCGCGCCGAGCGACTTGTCGTAACCGCTGAAGTTCTTGAAGGCGCCGACGAATCCGTGCCGCTTGAACGTCAGCGAGACCCAGACGATGTACACGATCGCCGCGAGGACGATGGGGTACGCGATGATCGAGGTCACCGGGAACTGGGCGACCGGGACGATCGACCAGAGGTTCATCATCCAGATGAAGAAGAAGAGCGAGACGACCAGCGGTACGTACTTCTCGCCTTCCTTCTTTCCGATGGTCTCGTAGACGACACCGCGGCGGATGAAGTCGTAGCCGGACTCGGCGACCATCTGCAGCTTGCCGGGGACGACCTTCGGCTTGCGGAAGGCGGCCCAGAAGAAACCGACGACGATGACCGAGCCGATCAGCGCCAGCAACATCGGCTTGTTGAAGTACACGTTGCTGTCGCCGTCCCCCAGAAGGGGCTTGAACAGGAACGAGTGCAGGCCGGGAGCCGGGAAGCCACAGCCGTCGAAGATGTGGCAGTCGGTCTCGAAGGCGAGCACCTGCGTCGGGTCAGCACTCACCGCGGGCTCCTTCAGCGTGGCGCATAGGTACGGCAACCTCGTTGTGTCGGCGCGGCGCACGGCCGCGGTTCGGCACTGGACTGGTGTTACGGATGTGGGGGCGGCAGTGGGGCATCGAGCCTCGCGATTGAGCAGGCGTCAGCTCAGATGCCCGCGCCCGCGATGCCGCAGTTGGCACCGGACGATAGCAGGGTCGCTTACGTGCTCTTATCCCGGCCCTACCTCTCACGACGAGTGCCCCGACTTCTCGGGCTCGACGTAGAGGATCTTGGCCTTCATGTGGGCACGGGTCTGCGCGGCGGTCCAGACGATGGTTCCGGCGAGCAGCGTGAACGCGAAGGCCTTGGGACTGAACAGCGTGGTGTGCTTGAACGCGGCGAGGAAAATGAACAACAGAAGAATCTGCGCCGCGAAGAGCATGAGGCCCATCGCCTGGAACAGGTGCGGAAGCGATTTGGCAGTGCGCTGCAGAACGTAGAGCCCGATTCCCATGAAGAGGATCACGATCAGCGTCGCAACGGCTGCCCCAATAGCTCCTTTACCGCCGGCGACCACGGCACTGACGACGGCGGCAATCGCGCCGACGGCAGCTGTGGGCACAGCGGCTTGAAGGAGAATCCGGGCGTCATTGGACGGCATGGCGGCAACTCCGCTTGCTAAGGGGGGCGTGTCGTCATGGACGAGCGTAGTCCCGGGATGAGAGAGAACCTCACGCCAATGGACCGTCGCACTGCGGTCCTTCGGCTCTGTCCCGGGTTCTCGTGAACCGTATCACAAACTATTTGATGCGGTCTTTACCTAGAAGGTGTGCTCGCTGTCACACATGAGAGTGATGGTGCGCGTCTGTGCAAAATAGCGGCCAACTTGTCTGGTATAGGGGCGCTTTGTCTGCCCACGAGATGGCAACGCTTTAGTCAGATTCTTACCTTGGCGTCAGCGCGAGGACTCCGCTTTACGTCCGTCCAGGAGCCGCGAACGGGGTCCGACAGCGGTCGCCCCGTTGACTCCTGACACTCCGGCGACAACCGGGGGGCGCGGATCGCGGGCCTCCTCCGCCAGCACCACCACAGGGTCAACTGCCGCCCCGCGACGGCGATATCGCGGCGGCACCAGGTGCTCGGCCCACCGCGGGGCGCGCGGCGTGAAGCGCGGCAGCAGGAGCAGGAGCAGACCGATCGCGCTGAGGATCACGATGCCCATGACGATCCACATGGACGCCGAGTTCACGGAGTAGGCGAGCGCGCCGAACGCGATCAGCGCCGACCAGAAGTACATGATCAGCACCGCCCGGCTGTGCGAGTGGCCGATCTCCAGCAGCCGGTGGTGCAGATGGCCGCGGTCCGCGGCGAAGGGCGACTGGCCCCGCCAGGTGCGGCGGACGATCGCCAGCACCAGGTCCGCGGCCGGCACCGCGATGATCGTCAGCGGCAGCAGCAGCGGGATGTAGACCGGCACCGTCTGGTGCACCGCCGCCTTCTCCGAGCCGACGAACAGCTGCAGCGCGTCCGGGTCGACCTGCCCCGTGATGGAGATCGCGCCCGCGGCCAGCACCAGGCCGATCAGCATCGAGCCGGAGTCGCCCATGAAGATCCGCGCGGGGTGCATGTTGTGCGGCAGGAAGCCCAGGCACATGCCCATCAGGATCGCCGAGAAGAGCGTGGCCGGGGCGGCGGCCTCGATGCCGTACGAGTACCAGATCCGGTAGGCGTACAGGAAGAACGCGGTGGCCGCGATGCACACCATGCCGGAGGCGAGGCCGTCGAGGCCGTCGACGAAGTTGACCGCGTTGATGGTGATGACGACCAGGGCGACCGTGAGCAGGGTGCCCTGCCACTGGGTCAGCGCCACGTTGCCGACGAACGGGATGGGCAGCCACAGGATCGTCAGACCCTGCATGACCATCACGCCGGCGGCGATCATCTGGCCGCCCAGCTTGATCAGGGCGTCGATCTCGAACTTGTCGTCCAGGACACCGATCAGCCAGATCAGGGCGGCGCCGGAGAGCAGGGCGCGCGGCTCGTTCGAGTTCTCGAAGACCTCGCTGAGGTTGGTCAGATGGTCGGCGACCAGCAGGCCGGCGCACAGACCGAAGAACATGGCGATACCGCCGAGCCGCGGAGTGGGTTCCCGGTGCACGTCACGGGCCCTGATCTCGGGCATCGCTCCGGCCACGATCGCGAACTTCCGCACCGGCCCGGTCAGCAGATACGTCACCGCGGCCGTCACGCAGAGCGTCAGCAGGTATTCACGCACAGGCTTCCCCACAGGTCTCGCTGGCCATCACAGCCCCACACCCTAGCGAGGGACGCATATGGTTGGGGACTTCCGGGTAGCGACGATGGTTGCACGTGTGGCTGTGCACTCCGGTCCGGGTACCCCCGTTCAGCCCGGATACGGCGGGAATCCACCCACAAGATCCCGCACTTCGTCACGCGCCGCCTTGGTCTCGACCCGCCCGCGCAGTACACCCGCGAGGAGCGCGGCGATCCCCGCCATCTCGCTCTCCCCCATCCCCTGCGTGGTCACGGCGGCCGTCCCCAGCCGCAGCCCGCGACTGTCGCCGTGCGGCAGCGCGCAGCAGTCCAACACCATTCCGGCGGCGGCGAGTTGACCCCGGGCGACGCGCCCGTCGATGCCGAGGGGAAGCGGGTCCGCGGTGATGAGATGGGTATCGGTCCCACCGGTCGTCACCACGAATCCCTCGGCCGCCAGGCCCGCCGCGAGCACCCGGGCGTTGGCGACCACCTGATGGGCGTACGCCGTGAAGGCGGGCGTCGCCGCCTCGCCGAACGCGACGGCCTTCGCGGCGATGGTGTGCATCTGCGCGCCGCCCTGCGTGAACGGGAAAACGGCCCGGTCCACCCGCTCGGCCAGTTCCGCGCCGCACAGCAGCATCCCGCCGCGCGGCCCGCGCAGCACCTTGTGCGTGGTGGCGCAGACGACATCGGCGTACGGCACCGGGTTCGGCGCCGCTCCCCCGGCGACGAGCCCGATGGGATGAGCGGCGTCGGCGATGAGATAGGCGCCCACCTCGTCGGCGACCTCGCGGAAGAGGGCGTAGTCGATGTGCCGGGGATAGGCGATGGAGCCGCACACGATCGCCTTGGGCCGACGCGTACGGGCGAGGGCGCGCACCTGGTCGTAGTCGATCAGCCCGGTCTCGGCATCCACCCCGTACCCGACGAAGTCGAACCACCGGCCCGAGAAGTTCGCGGGCGACCCGTGCGTGAGATGCCCGCCGTACCGCAGCCCCAGCGCCAGCACGGTGTCCCCGGGCCGCAGCAGCGCGGCGTACGCGGCCAGCACGGCCGAAGACCCGGAATGCGCCTGCACGTTGGCGTGCTCGGCCCCGAACAACGCCTTCGCCCGTTCTACGGCGACACGCTCGGCCACGTCGACGATCTCGCAGCCGCCGTGGTGGCGGGCGCCGGGATATCCCTCGGCGTACTTGTTGGCGAGCGGGGAGCCGAGCGCGGCCAGCACGGCGGCCGAGGTGAAGTTCTCGGCGGCGACGAGCTGCAACGTCGTCGACTGCCGGACCAGCTCCCCGAGCAGGATCTCGGCCAGCTCGGGATCCTGCCGACGCAGGACATCGGCCTCAAGGACAGGGATGACCGACATGGTGGACTCCGGGGCGTCGACGGTGACGTACGTCCAATGTAGGCCCGGGACGGGTGGGGCGCGCGGCCGTTGTCACGTCCTCGGGGGTACGCCGGTGAGGGCGGTGACCGTCGAGTCGGGTCCGCCCGGAAACACCACGCGGCGCCATGCCCGCCGGATCAAGTCCGCGCGGGCACACCCGTCAACGCCGTGACGACCGGATCGATCGCCTGGTTTATCTCGTCCCCGATGGAGCGGAAGAACGGGAGCGGGGCGCCGTACGGGTCGAAGACCTCGTCCGCTTCCGCTGTGGGGGCCAGGAGCCAGCCTCGGAGGGCCGCCGCCGCGCGGACCAGGGCGCGGGCGCGGGCCACCATGCCCTCCTCCAGGGGCGGCAGGGTGGCCGGGTCTATCGCCTTCACCAGGCGGGTGAACTCCTTCAGGGTGAAGGTGCGCAGGCCCGCCGAGTGGCCCATGGAGATGACCTGCTGACGGTGGTCCCGGGTGGCCGTCAGGACCAGGTCGGCGCGGATCACGTGGTCGTCCAGCAGCTCGCGGCCGGTGAACCCGGAGGGGTCCGCGCCGAAGTCGGTGAGGACCGTCGCCGCGTTGGTCTCCATGGGCGCGCCCTCATGGCCCCATGTGCCGGCGCTCTCCACGATCAGCCCGCCCCACAGCGGGTCGCCGAGCCGGTCCGCCAGGGCATGACGGGTCAGCCGCTCGGTGATCGGCGAGCGGCACACGTTGCCGGTGCTGACGTGGAGGATGCGGAAGCTGTCCATGGGGAGGCCTCGTTCGAACAGGTTCCCCGTCACTTCCCCGTTGCCTATGCCACGCCCCGCGTCAGGGGCTGTCAATTCGCCACCTCGAGGTCGGGTACGACCTTGCGCAGCTCCTCCGCCGAGATCGCGCCCGCACGCAGCAGCAGGGGCACCTCGCGGGTGACGTCGACGATCGACGACGGCACGTTGCCGGGCGTCGGACCGCCGTCGAGGTACACGGAGACGGAGTCGCCGAGCATCTCCTGGGCCGCGTCACAGTCCTCCGGCGCGGGGTGGCCGGTGAGGTTCGCGGAGGAGACCGCCATCGGGCCGACCTCCGTCAGCAGCTCGATGGCGACCGGGTGCAGCGGCATCCGGACGGCGACCGTGCCCCGGGTGTCCCCCAGGTCCCACTGGAGGGACGGCTGGTGCTTGGCGACCAGCGTGAGGGCGCCCGGCCAGAACGCGTCGACGAGTTCCCAGGCCAGCTCGGAGAAGTCCGTGACGAGGCCGTGCAGCGTGTTCGGGGAGCCGATGAGGACGGGGGTGGGCATGTTGCGGCCCCGGCCCTTGGCGTCCAGCAGATCGGCGACGGCCTCCGAGGAGAACGCGTCGGCCCCGATGCCGTAGACCGTGTCGGTCGGCAGGACCACGAGTTCGCCCCGGCGGACGGCGGACGCGGCCTCGCGCAGACCCGTCGTGCGGTCGGTCGCGTCATTGGTGTCGTATCGCCGTGCCATCTCTAGCGAGCCTCCTCGTACACGTACTGCTGCGGGTCGAAAGTCGGGGCGCAGGTCACGGCGTCGCCCGGCGGGCGGTCGCGAAGCGCGGGCGGTTGTTGAGATCGGGGTGGTCGGCCGCGTCGGCCCAGCCACGCTCCTCGGTGAAGATCCACGGCACCTGGCCGCCCTGGGTGTCGGCGTGCTCGATGACGACGACACCGCCGGGGCGCAGGAGACGGTGTGCGGTGCGCTCGATGCCGCGGATCAGGTCGAGGCCGTCCTCCCCCGAGAACAGGGCGAGTTCGGGGTCGTAGTCCCGGGCCTCGGGAGCGACGTACTCCCACTCCGTGAGCGGGATGTACGGCGGGTTGGAGATGACCAGGTCGACATGGCCGTCGAGGTCGGGGAAGGCGTCCAGGGCGTTCCCCTGTCGCAGATCGACCCGCGACCCCTCCATGTTCTTGCGGGTCCACTGGAGGGCGTCCTCGGACAGCTCCACGGCGTGTACCCGGGAGCGCGGGACCTCCTGCGCGAGGGCGAGCGCGATGGCGCCGGATCCGGTGCAGAGGTCCACGATCAGCGGCTCCACGACGTCCATCGCGCGGACCGCGTCTATGGCCCAGCCGACCACCGACTCGGTCTCGGGGCGGGGCACGAACACCCCTGGCCCCACCTGGAGTTCGAGGTACCGGAAGAAGGCGCGGCCGGTGATGTGCTGGAGCGGTTCACGCTGCTCGCGCCGGGCGATGGTCTCCCAGTAGCGGGCGTCGAAGTCCACGTCCTTCACGGAGTGCAGCTCGCCCCGCTTCACACCGTGCACGTACGCGGCGAGCTCCTCCGCGTCGTTGCGCGGCGAGGGCACGCCGGCGTCGGCCAGCCGCTGGGTGGCCTGGGCCACCTCTGCTAGCAGCAGGTTCACGCAAGTCCTCCGTGTCGTACTCGTCCGTGCCGAACGTGCCGTGCGTGCCGTGGTGTTACGCCGCCGCGAGCTTGGCGGCCGAGTCCGCGTCGACGCAAGCCTGGATCATCGCGTCGAGGTCGCCGTCGAGGACCTGGTCGAGGTTGTACGCCTTGAATCCGACGCGGTGGTCGGAGATGCGGTTCTCCGGGAAGTTGTACGTACGGATCTTCTCGGAGCGGTCGACCGTGCGGACCTGGCTGCGGCGGGCGTCGGCGGCATTCTTCTCCGCCTCCTCCTGTGCCGCGGCGAGCAGCCTGGAGCGCAGGATACGCATCGCCTGCTCCTTGTTCTGCAGCTGGCTCTTCTCGTTCTGGCAGGAGGCGACGACTCCGGTGGGAATGTGCGTGATGCGCACCGCGGAGTCGGTCGTGTTGACGGACTGGCCGCCGGGACCGGACGAGCGGTAGACGTCGATGCGGAGGTCGTTCGGGTTGATCTCGACGTCGACCTCCTCCGCCTCGGGGGTGACGAGGACACCGGCCGCCGAGGTGTGGATACGGCCTGCGGACTCGGTCGCGGGCACGCGCTGCACGCGGTGCACCCCGCCCTCGTACTTCAGCCGGGCCCACACGCCCTGGCCGGGCTCGGTCGCGCCGTTGCCGCCCTTGGTCTTCACGGCGACCTGGACGTCCTTGTAGCCGCCCAGCTCGGACTCGGTGGCGTCGATGATCTCGGTCTTCCAGCCGACGCGCTCCGCGTACCGCAGGTACATGCGCAGCAGGTCACCGGCGAACAGGGCGGACTCGTCGCCGCCCGCGCCCGCCTTGACCTCCAGGATCACGTCCTTGTCGTCGTTGGGGTCACGCGGCACCAGCAGCAGCCGCAGCTTCTCCGTGATCTCGTCCCGGTGCTTCTCCAGCTCCTTGACCTCGGCCGCGAACTCCGGGTCGTCGGCGCCGAGTTCACGCGCGGTGTCGATGTCGTCGCCGGTCTGCTTCCAGGAGCGGTACGTGGCGACGATCGGGGTGAGCTCGGCGTAGCGCTTGTTCAGCTTGCGCGCGTTGGCCTGGTCGGCGTGGACCGACGGGTCGGCGAGCTTCTTCTCAAGGTCGGCGTGCTCGCCGATGAGGTCCTCGACAGCCTCGAACATCTTGGGCTCCTGAAATGCGGTGGAGAAAGGGAAGGCGGGCGACCAAAAACGCCGGTCCCGGCACGCGCCCGTAGCGGGGCGCGGCCGTGGACCGGCGAAATGGGAGCTCGCTACTTCGTGGCGCCGGCCGCAGCCTTGCCGAAGCGGGCCTCGAAGCGGGCCACGCGGCCACCGGTGTCGAGGATCTTCTGCTTGCCCGTGTAGAACGGGTGGCACTCGGAGCAGACGTCAGCGCGGATCGCTCCGCTGGTGATCGTCGAGCGGGTGGTGAACGACGCGCCACAGGTGCAGCTGACCTGGGTCTCGACGTACTCGGGGTGGATCTCGCGCTTCAAGGGTGTCTCCTAGTTTCGGGAGGGCTCCGGGTCGCTGCCGCGGGTGCGGTCGCGTGAACCGGGGCCGACTGTCCAGTCTGCCAGCACTGGAGCCATCTCCCAAAACGGGGGGTGCGCGTTGTGTATTCCCTGCGGCCCGGTGGGGGCTGGGCGCGCGGTTCCCCGCACCCCTGGGGAGTGCGCCTTAGGACGTTGTTACGACGCCCTTGGCTTCGCCTGTTGCCGTGCCCTTGGTGGCTGCCGCCGGGATGGGCTGGTCGTTTTTCAAGGCGTTCCAGACCAGCTTGGCCTTGGACTTCTCGATGATCACGCGGTTCGGGTTGGCCGGGTCGTACTCGACCGGCATCGTGACCATGGTCATGTTCTTGGAGCTGATGGTCTTGAGGCCGTTGGCGAAGGATGTGAGGGAGTTCACGGAGCCGAGGTCGGAGTCGGTGGTGACGGCCTTGGTCGCGGTGTTGGCGAGGTCGAAGAGCCGGGTCGGGCTGGTGAGGACGCCGATGTGCTTGACCTGGTTGACCAGGGCCTTGATGAAGGCCTGCTGGAGCTGGATGCGGCCGAGGTCGGAGCCGTCGCCGACGCCGTGCCGGGTGCGGACCAGGCCCAGGGCCTGCTGACCGTTGAGCGTGTGGGTGCCGGCCTTGAGGTCGAGGTGGCTCTGCGGGTCCTTGATGGCCTTGGTCGTGGTGACCGGGACGCCGCCGAGTTCGTCGATGAGCTTCTCGAAGCCGGCGAAGTCGACTTCCAGGTAGTGGTCCATGCGCAGGCCGGTGACGGACTCGACGGTCTTCACCGTGCAGGCGGCCCCGCCGGTGGAGTACGCCTCGTTGAACATCACGCCGGACGCCGCGTCGTGGGTGACGCCCTTGGCGTCGATGCACTGGGGGCGGTCCACGAGGGTGTCGCGCGGGATGGACACCACGCTGGCCTTCTTGTGGCCCTTGTAGACGTGCACGATCATCGCGGTGTCGGAGCGGGCGCTGCCGTCGTCGGTGCCCCCACCAAGCTTCTTGTTGCTGCCTGAGCGGCTGTCGGAGCCCAGGACCAGGATGTTCTCGGAGCCGTTGTCGACCTTGACCGGCCGGTCGGTACCGAGGGCCTGGTTGATGTCGACGGTCTTGATGTTGCCGTTGAGCTTGAAGTACACGTACCCGGCGCCGGTGCCGCCCAGCACGACGACACCCGCCGCCACCCAGGCCGTGATCAGCAGGGCCTTACGACGCGGACTGCGGTCCTTCTTACGGCCTCCGGCGCGGTGGCGCGGGCCGTCGCTGCCGTCCTTGCCCGGTATCTCGGGCTCCGGCGTGCTCTCGGCGGACATGGGCTCCTCGCATCTCGTTCCGGTCGGGTACCCCCTGCTTTCAGGGCTCGGGCCTGGTCGAAGCGACCGATGGCGTTCGATCCTCGCTCCATGGTCACTCCACCAGGTCAGACAGGGAAACTCGGGAAAGGGTTGCACAACGCAGAGTGCCCATCGCGTACGGCGATGGGCACCCTGTGTAGTCGGATCAGCGGGTCAAACCCCGCTCACCTGCGATATCACCCGAAGATGTCGTACTGCTGGAAACCGGTACCAAGCGACTTCGGTGTGCCGAAGATCTCGCTCGTCGCCTTCCCGGTGCCCGGGTACACGTAGAACGCGCCGGCGGCGTTGCGGATCAGGAGGTCCGCCTTGCCGTCGCCGGTGAAGTCGCCGACGGAGTCGAAGGCGGTGTAGCTGGGCCAGGTGCGCACCTTCACGCGGGCCGCGAAGGCACCCGTGCCGGACTTGCCGGCGCCCTTGTACAGGTAGACGACGCCGGTGCTCTTGTTGCGCGCGAGCAGGTCGGCCTTGCCGTCACCGTTGAAGTCGCCCTTGCCGACGAGCACGTTGTACTGGCTCCAGCCGCCGCCGACCCGCGAGGGCGAGGCGAAGGTGCCGTTGCCCTTGCCCGGGTAGATCCACAGCACGCCGGCGCTGTCGACCGAGACCAGGTCCGGCAGGTAGTCGCCGGTGACATCGCCGGGGGCGAGGATCCGGGTGCGGGTCTTCCAGTTGGCGAAGATCTTCGTGCTGGCCCAACTGCCGTCGTCCCGCGCGCTGTTGAGCACGAAGTGGTCCCAGTAGACCGCGCCGGAGGTGGTCCGGTAGATCCAGTCCTGGTAGCCGTCCCGGTTCAGGTCGGCGGAGCGGACCAGGTTGACGCCGCCCCAGTCGCCCAGGGAGACGCGGGTGGCCAGCGAGGTGCCCTTGGAGTCCAGCTCGTAGCCCACCTTGTTGGAGGACTTGCGGGCGTAGACGTCGGCCTTGTTGTCGGTGTAGCTCAGGTTGCCGTCGTCGACCTGTGCGTAGACGGCGCCGACATAGGTGCTGACCTTGGTGAAGACACCGTAGGTGCCCTCGACGACGCAGTCGTTGACCGTGGTGGCGTCACCGTCGTCGGCGCTCCAGGAGACGACACCGACGATCCGGCCGGCGACGACCAGCGGGCCGCCGGAGTCACCGTTGCAGATGGCCGTCGTGGTGGTGTCGCTGCCGGTGGCGGCTTCGCCCGCGCAGACGTTGTGACCCTTGATGTACAGGGTGCCGTAGGCGCCGGCGCAGGTGGCGTCCGACTGGATCGGCAGCGAGGCCTTCTTCAGCGTCTCGGAGATGTCCTCCGAGGAGGAACTGGTGCGGCCCCAGCCGTAGACCGTGGCGGTCTTGGCGGCCGTGCCCGTGTACGACGTCGTGTCGGTGTTCGTCGTCAGACGGATCGGGGTCGCCTTGACGGGAGCCGCCAGGGTGAGGACCGCGATGTCGTTGTCGATCGTCGACGCGTTGTACGACGGGTGGTTCCACTGGCGCAGCACCGCGGTGGCCTGACCGCCGTGCAGGTCGGCGTTGCCGTCGGCGTCGCTGGTCGGCAGCACGGTGGCGCTGGTGACGACGACGCCGTTCTTGGCCCAGTTGTAGCCCTTGACGCAGTGCGAGGCCGTCAGGATCTTCGAGGGCGAGATGACCGAGCCACCGCAGAAGAAGCCGATGTCGTCGGCCTCGCTGGTGGTGCCCTTGTCGTCGTAGTACCAGAGCTGCGCCATGTACGGCGCGGTGTTGATGGTGGTCGTCGTCCCCCCGATGATCTTCGGGCTGACGGCCGTGCCGGTGGTGCTCGCGCTCTTGGACGACTTCTTGGTCGTCGTCTCACCGGCGATGTCGTCACCGGCCTCGGCGCCCACGATGCGCTTCTTCAGCGTGGCGAGCGACGGCTGGGCGATGACGGGCTTCGCGGTCGGCGTCGGCAGCGCGGTGGCCGCGCCGGCGGACGTCGTCATCAGTGCCGCGGCCACGGCGGCGGCGATACCGGCCGCGGCGACGGGCAGGCCAAAACGTATCCGGCGTCTGTGCCGACCGGCCCCAGGCATGGGCGTACCCATTCAAGTCCCCCCTCGGGATCAGAAGTTCGGACGATTCTCGAAAAGAAGTCCGAAGGGCGCGATCGTACAGCGAGCCACTGACAACGCAGAGGGCCGCCCCCTTAACAGGGGGCGGCCCTTTGATAACGCTGACTTGCCTGACCTTAGTCGCCGTTGCCCGGCGTGGTCTTCTGGATCTGGAGCAGGAACTCGGCGTTCGACTTCGTCTGCTTCATTTTGTCGAGGAGCAGCTCGATCGCCTGCTGCTGGTCGAGCGCGTGCAGCACCCGGCGCAGCTTCCAGGTGACGGCCAGCTCGTCGCTGCCGAGCAGGATCTCTTCCTTACGGGTACCGGACGCGTCGACGTCCACCGCGGGGAAGATGCGCTTGTCGGCGAGCTTCCGGTCGAGCTTGAGCTCGGCGTTGCCGGTGCCCTTGAACTCCTCGAAGATGACCTCGTCCATGCGCGAGCCGGTGTCGACGAGCGCGGTGGCGAGGATGGTCAGCGAACCGCCGTCCTCGATGTTGCGCGCGGCACCGAAGAAGCGCTTGGGCGGGTACAGCGCCGTGGAGTCGACACCACCGGAGAGGATGCGGCCGGAGGCGGGCGCCGCGAGGTTGTAGGCACGGCCCAGACGCGTGATGGAGTCGAGCAGGACGACGACGTCGTGGCCCAGCTCCACCAGCCGCTTGGCGCGCTCGATGGCGAGCTCGGCGACCGTGGTGTGGTCCTCGGCGGGGCGGTCGAAGGTCGAGGAGATGACCTCGCCCTTCACCGACCGCTGCATGTCGGTGACCTCTTCCGGACGCTCGTCGACCAGGACGACCATCAGGTGGCACTCGGGGTTGTTGTGCGTGATCGCGTTGGCGATCGCCTGCATGATCATGGTCTTGCCGGTCTTCGGCGGGGCCACGATCAGACCGCGCTGGCCCTTGCCGATGGGCGCGACGAGGTCGATGATGCGGGTCGTCAGCACACCCGGGTCGGTCTCCAGACGGAGCCGGTCCTGCGGGTACAGCGGCGTCAGCTTGTTGAACTCGGGGCGGCCGCGGCCGGATTCGGCCGCCATGCCGTTCGCCGAGTCGAGGCGCACCAGCGCGTTGAACTTCTCGCGGCGCTCGCCGTCCTTGGGCTGGCGGACCGCGCCCGTGACGTGGTCGCCCTTGCGCAGGCCGTTCTTGCGGACCTGGGCGAGCGAGACGTACACGTCGTTCGGGCCCGGCAGGTAGCCCGACGTACGGATGAAGGCGTAGTTGTCGAGGATGTCGAGGATGCCCGCGACGGGGATCAGGACATCGTCGTCGGCGACCTGCGGCTCGCCCGCGGTGGTGCCGAACTCGTCACGGCCGCGACGGCCCCGACGGTCGCGGTACCGGCCGCGGCGGCCACGGCGTCCGTCGCCGAACTCGTCGTCGTCCTGCGGGCCGTTGTCGCGCTGCTGCCGGTCCTGGCGGCCACCGCTCTGCTGCTGGCCGCCGCCCTGCTGGCGGTCCTGCTGCTGGCGGTCCTGCTGCTGGCGGTCCTGCTGCTGGCGGTCCTGGCGGCCGCCGCCCTGCTGCTCTTCGGTCTTGCGGCGGTCGCCGCGGTCGCGGTCCTGACGGCCACTGCGGTCACCGCGGTCACGGCGGTCGCGGCGGCCCTGACGACCGTCGTCACCGGCGTCGGACCTGACCTCGCCCTGCGCGGCGGCGGGCGTCTCGGCCTTCGGCTCGCTCTTCACCTCGGCGACGACCGTCTCGGGGCTGCCGGCCTCGGCGGTGGCACGGCGACGACGGCGCTCGACGGGCGCGTCCTCTCCCCCACGCTCGGCTTCGCTCGCGCGGGAGGGGCCCCCAGCGGGCTGGCCGGGAATCTCGATCTGCTGCTGGGCCACGGCCTTCTCGGCGGCGACCTTCTCGGCCTTCTGCTCGGCCGGGCTGGCCGCCTCGTCGCCCGTACGGGTCTTGGAGGTGGCGCGGCGCTTCGGCTTGGTCTCGGTGGCGGTCTCGGCCTTGGCCGGAGCACCCCCGCCCGTCTGCGCGTCCTTGATGACCTCGATCAGCTGGCTCTTGCGCATCCGCGCGGTGCCCCTGATGCCGAGGCCGGACGCGACCTGCTGCAGCTCGGCCAGCACCATGCCGTCGAGGCCGGTACCGCGGCGCCGCCGGGAGCCGGCACCGGTGGCAGGCGCGGAGGCGTCCGTGGCGGGCGCGGCAGCGGTCTCCTCGACACGCGCGCCCATCAGATCGGTGGTGTCGCTCACGAAGGGTCCTTCCCTGGAGCGGACGTCGGCCTGTCTGGCACGGCGACCGGTTGTGCTCTCCGGCTTCGGTTCTTGCTGTGTGAACCGTGCCGGGGCGGTGGTCCGCCTAGGCGGCGGAAGAGATTTCTGGTGACGGCGCTTCCCAAAGCAGTGACACCGAGTGGCTGTGTCACGTTGCTTGGTCGCACCAATTCCGGAGCTTTCCCGGCTTCCGAAGCGTGCCCGGCGAACCACTCAGCGCCTGGACGGAACGCAGTGTGGTTTGGGAGGCTCCCGGAAGAATGTCTGTCCCTGACGGGGACAACAAGCACCTCGCCATGGTGGGGTCGGGTGCAGACTTGAGATTAACACTACCGGATCCAACAAACATTCCCCCTCTCGAAATCCGGCGACGGTACGTAGTCAATTGACGGTGGAGGTCGCGAGCGGAAGTACGCACGCGCCCTGTGCGTCGAGATCGAGCCGGTTGGCGGCCCAGCCCTCGCCGGCGAGGTGGGACACCTTGTCGGCGTTGTCGGCGTCGACAAGTGCCAACACGGTGGGCCCGGCACCGGAGATGACGGCCGGAACTCCGTCCGCCCTCAAGCGGTCCACGAGTGCGGCACTCTCCGGCATGGCCGGCGCGCGGTACTCCTGGTGCAGGCGGTCCTCGGTGGCCGGCAGCAGCAGCTCGGGGCGCCGGGTGAGGGCCTCGACGAGCAGTGCGGCGCGGCCCGCGTTGGCGGCTGCGTCGACGTGCGGGACGTTGCGCGGGAGCAGTCCGCGCGCTGTCTCGGTGAGCACGGGCTTCCCGGGCACGAAAACCACCGGAACGATGGAATCGGCGGCGTCCATCCTGATCGCCCGCGCGGCTCCGCCGTCCATCCAGGAGAGCGTGAAGCCGCCCAGCAGACAGGCCGCCACGTTGTCGGGGTGGCCCTCGATCTCGGTGGCGAGCTCCAGCAGGGCCGTGTCGTCGAGCCGGGAGTCCCCGCCTATGGTCACGGCGCGCGCGGCGACGATGCCGGCGCAGATGGCGGCGGAGGACGAACCCAGGCCGCGGCCGTGCGGAATGCGGTTGGCGCACACGATCTCTAGACCGCGCGGCTGTCCGCCGAGCAGGTCGAAGGCGGTGCGCAGGGCTCGTACGAGGAGGTGGTTCTCGTCGCGCGGGAGGGTCTCGCTGCCCTCGCCGGCGATGTCGATGAGCAGCCCGGAGTCGGCGACACGGACGACGACGTCGTCGTAGAGCCCCAGCGAGAGGCCGAAGGCGTCGAAGCCCGGGCCGAGGTTGGCGCTGGTGGCGGGGACGCGCACCCGGACGGCGGCGGCGCGGAAGGCTGGACCGGCCATCGCTCGATGACTCTCCTTGAGCTGCGTGATTGTCGAAGACATTCGATGAAGTTCGATGACATCCGATAGGTACGTGGAGACCCTCGGGCCGTGGAGACGGCGCGGTGCCGAGCCATGCGCGCAGGCATATGCGGCGGGCGGGTTCGGTACAGCCTATCGAAGGAAGGTTCTGTGGCGACATAGGGCGCACAGGAGGCGCACGATGCGTGTCGTAAGCCCCCTGTGCACCCCCGATGGGGATCTCCCCCGGCGGCCGTTCTCAGTACCGCTCTACGCGAGTCCGAGTCGCTCGGCGGCCGTCGGCGCGTCGACGGGGATGGTGACCGGCTGCGGAGCACCGGCGACGGCCCAGTCGGGGTCCTTCAGACCGTTTCCGGTCACCGTGCAGACGATGGTCTGGCCCGGGTCGACCTTGCCCTGCTCGGCCGCCTTCAGCAGACCGGCGACGGAAGCGGCGGACGCGGGCTCGACGAAAACGCCCTCCTGAGCGGCCAACAGCCGGTAGGCGCGCAGGATTTCACGGTCCGTCACCTCGTCGATGAACCCGCCGGACTCGTCCCGCGCGTCCAGCGCGAACTGCCAGGACGCCGGGTTGCCGATGCGGATCGCGGTGGCGATCGTCGAGGGGTCCTTGACGATCTCGCCGCGCACGATGGGCGCGGACCCGGACGCCTGGAACCCCCACATGCGCGGAGTCTGCGCGGCGATGCCGTCGCCGGCGTACTCCTTGTAGCCCTTCCAGTACGCGGTGATGTTGCCCGCGTTGCCCACCGGCAGGACGTGGATGTCGGGCGCGTCGCCGAGCATGTCGACGATCTCGAAGGCGGCCGTCTTCTGGCCCTCGATACGCACCGGGTTGACCGAATTCACCAGCGCCACAGGGTAGTTGTCGCTCAGCTCGCGGGCGAGGGTGAGGCAGTCGTCGAAGTTCCCGTCGACCTGGAGGATCTTCGCGCCGTGCACGAGGGCCTGGCCCATCTTGCCGAGCGCGATCTTGCCGCGCGGCACGAGGACGGCACAGACCATCCCGGCGCGTACGGCGTAGGCGGCGGCGGAGGCCGACGTGTTGCCGGTGGAGGCGCAGATGACGGCCTGCGCGCCCTCCTCCTTGGCCCGTGTGATGGCCATGGTCATACCGCGGTCCTTGAAGGACCCGGTGGGGTTGGCGCCCTCCACCTTGAGGTGGACCTCGCAGCCGGTGCGCTCGGAGAGCACCTGCGCGGCCACGAGGGGCGTGCCGCCCTCACGGAGGGAGACGACCGGCGTGCTGTCGGACACCGGGAGCCGGTCCCGGTACTCCTCGATGATTCCGCGCCACTGGTGGGTCATTGCTGGTTACTCTCCTTCAACCCGCATGATGCTGGCGACACCCCGCACGGTGTCGAGCTTGCGCAACGCCTCGACAGTCCCGCCCAGGGCGGCGTCGGACGCGCGGTGCGTGACGACGACGAGAGAGGCCTCGCCGTCCTTCCCCTGCTGCCGAACCGTATCGATCGAGACACCGTGCTCGGCGAACACGGTGGCGACCTGTGCGAGAACACCTGGTTTGTCGGCGACGTCGAGGCTGATGTGGTATCGCGTGACGACCTCGCCCATGCCCGACACCGGCAGTCCGGCGTACGCCGACTCCCCTGGCCCGGTGGTCGAGTTGAGCCGGTTGCGGCACACGGCGACGAGGTCGCCGAGCACGGCGGAGGCGGTGGGGGCGCCGCCCGCTCCGGGGCCGTAGAACATGAGCTGCCCGGAGGCGTCGGACTCGACGAACACGGCGTTGTAGGCGCCGCGCACGGAGGCCAGCGGGTGGCTCAGCGGGATCATCGCGGGATGCACACGCGCGGTGACGGACCCGCCGTCCTCGGCCCGCTCGCAGATGGCGAGCAGCTTGATGGTGCAGCCCATGTTCTTCGCGGAGGCGAAGTCGGAGGCGGTGACCTCGGTCATGCCCTCGCGGTAGACGTCGTCGAGACGCACGCGCGTGTGGAAGGCGATTCCGGCGAGGATCGCGGCCTTGGCGGCGGCGTCGAAACCCTCGACGTCGGCGGTGGGGTCGGCCTCGGCGTACCCGAGCGCGGTGGCCTCGTCGAGAGCCTCCTGATACCCGGCCCCCGTGCTGTCCATCTTGTCGAGGATGAAGTTGGTCGTCCCGTTGACGATCCCGAGCACACGGTTGACCTTGTCCCCGGCGAGGGACTCGCGCAGCGGCCGGATCAGCGGAATCGCACCGGCGACGGCGGCCTCGTAGTACAGGTCCTTGCCGTGCTGCTCGGCGGCGGCGTGCAGAGCGGCGCCGTCCTGGGCCAGCAGCGCCTTGTTGGCGGAGACGACGGAAGCGCCGTGCTCGAAGGCGGCGGTGATGAGGGAACGGGCGGGCTCGATCCCCCCGATGACCTCGACGACGACGTCGATGTCCCCACGCTTGACGAGGGCGGTGGCATCGGTGGTGACGAGGGCGGGATCGATGCCTTCACGCACCTTGGAGGGCCGCCGCACGGCGACCCCCGCGAGCTCGACCGGGGCACCGATGCGGGCGGCGAGGTCGTCGGCGTGCGTCGTCATGATGCGCGCCACCTCTGAGCCGACCACTCCACAGCCCAGCAGCGCCACCTTCAGCGGACGCGTACGCATCATCCGACCTCGTTTCCTCATACCGTCATCGATTGCATCAGTCTCACTCACCGGACGGGACTTTCTATCCATAGTCCGGATCGTGAGACATCGATTTCATTTTCACGGGGTGGAAGACGGGAGATCTTCCGCCCTTCTTTCTCTTGCTTCCGGCTCAACCGACGTCGAGCCGCAGCAGGTCCTCCTCCGTCTCCCGGCGGACGATGACCCGCGACTCCCCATCCTTCACGGCGACGACCGGCGGCCGGAGCACATGGTTGTAATTGCTGGCCATGGAACGGCAGTAAGCACCCGTAGCCGGTACGGCGATGAGGTCACCCGGTGCCAGATCCGCCGGCAGGAACGCGTCCTTGACCACGATGTCCCCGCTCTCGCAGTGCTTGCCGACAACGCGCGCGAGCATGGGCTCGGCATCGGAGCGGCGGGACACGAGAGCGACGCTGTACTCGGCGTCGTAGAGAGCCGTCCGGATGTTGTCGGACATGCCACCGTCGACCGACACATAGGTCCGCAGCCCGTCGAGGGGCTTGATGGTGCCGACCTCGTAGAGCGTGAAGGCGGTCGGCCCGACGATGGCGCGCCCCGGCTCGACGGAGATACGAGGGGTCCGCAGCCGGGCGGAGTCGCACTCGCGGGTGACGATCTCGGTGAGCGCCTTGGCGATCTCGTGCGGCTCACGGGGATCGTCGTCGCTGGTGTACGCGATCCCGAGCCCGCCCCCGAGGTCGATCTCGGGCAGCTGGACCCCGTGCTCGTCACGAATGTCCTTCAGCAGCCCGACAACCCTGTGGGCCGCGACCTCGAACCCGGACATGTCGAAGATCTGCGACCCGATGTGGGAGTGAATCCCGATCAGTTCCAGCCCATCGAGCTGAAGAGCACGCCGTACGGCTTCGGCGGCCTGCCCACCCGCGAGCGGAATCCCGAACTTCTGGTCTTCGTGGGCGGTGGCGATGAATTCGTGAGTGTGCGCCTCGACTCCGACCGTGATCCGAATCTGCACGGGCTGCCGCTTACCGAGGGACTGCGCGATGTGGGCGACGCGCACGATCTCCTGGAAGGAGTCGAGAACGATCCGCCCGACGCCCGCCTCGATGGCCCGGGTGATTTCACTGACGGACTTGTTGTTGCCGTGAAAGGCGATGCGGTCGGCGGGCATGCCGGCGGAGAGCGCGGTGGCGAGCTCTCCCCCGGAGCACACATCAAGGTTCAGTCCCCCCTCGTGCAACCACCGCACGACGGCACGGGAGAGGAACGCCTTGCCTGCGTAGAAGACGTCGGCATCCGGCCCGAACGCGGTACGCCAGGCCCGGGCCCGCTCCCGGAAGTCCGCCTCGTCGAGGACGTAGGCGGGCGTCCCGTGCAGCTCGGCGAGGGTCTTCACGTCGATACCGCCGACGGTGACGACCCCGTCCGCGTCGGCGTCACGGGTGACGGTCTGGGCCCACACCTTGGGGTCGAGTGCGTTGAGGTCGGCGGCGGGCCCCGAGTAGTGCCCTTCGGGCAGCACATCGGCGTGACGGGGACCGGCGGGGTGTGCGGAACGGCTCATGTCGTGTTCTCTTCTGTCTCTTCCTGGCGCGGGGATCGAGTGGTGTCGTTCTGGATCTTGGCCCGATCCTGGCGCTCAGAGATGTTCGGGTGCGTCGATGCCGAGCAGGGAGAGGCCACCGGCAAGCACCGCCCCGACGGCTTCGGCAAGCGCCAGCCGGGCACGGTGGGCGGCCGAGGGTTTCTCGTCACCGAGCGGAAGCGTCGTGGCGAGCAGGGGAAAGGCCGCATCGGCTACGGCGACCAGGTGACGGGCGAGCAGGTCGGGGGCCCGGTGGTCCGCTGCGCGGGCAAGGACGCGGGGGTGATCGGCGAGGAGGAGGTCGAGGGAGGCAAAGGGGGTGGTGGCCTCTTCTGCGTCTCCTACGTCCGCTACGTCGGCTACGTCGCCGGGTCGGGCGGCGAAGCCGAGGTCGGCGGCGTTGCGACTGACGGCCCGGGTGCGGGCGTAGGCGTAACGGACCCGGAAGAGAGGGTTGCTCTCCCGCTGCACGAGGTGGTCGGCGGTGAGGCGCGGCCGGTCGTGGGCGGCGGGGTACAGGAGCGCCCAGCGGGCGGCGTCGCGGCCGAGGGGGAGGAGGTCGGCGGGGTGGGACGCGGGGGCGGGGCGTATGTCGATGGCGCCGGGTGGGGTGGGGGTCGCCGGGGGGCGGAACGCGTCGGTCTCTACCTTGGCCTCAACACCGGCCTCTGCATCGGCCTCTGCATCGACCTCGATACCGAGGAGGGTCGGCCAGTCGGGCTCGGGGTGACTCGTGGTGGTGCTGGTGGTGGTGCTGGTGCTGGTGCTGGTGCGGACGGGGGTGCCTTGTGAGCGCAGGAGGCGGGCGACGACGTCCATGACGACGAGGGCGCGGGGGTCGTGGGGGGCGGCGCGCAGTTGGATGGGGTGGGTGGCGGGGCCGGTGGGGGCGAGTTGACCGCCGGGGGGGCCGTGGTGACTGGGGCCGTCCTCACTGGTCTCACTGGTCTCACCGGTCTCACCGGTCTCACCGGTCTCACCGGCGAACCCGTACCGCGGGCCGCGCCGCAGGATCTCCTCGACGAGAGCGATGGACGCCGTACTCCCGAGACTGATGTTGAGGAAACCGGGCCCGGTGATCTCGACGCCACTGACACCGTGGGCGCCGACGAGATGCGGCCGCAGCAGTTCGGCGACACGGCGGGGGGTCTCCCCGGCGGGCCGGGCGAGCTGGAGGGCGATGTTGGTGGCGTAGTCCCCCCACCCGCCGGCCCCCGGCACGGTCACCGAGACCTTCTCCGGTACGACCACGCTCAGCTCCCCGTCCTCGACAGCACGGCGCACCGCGCGCAGCACGGTACGGGAGAGCTCGACGGGGGTCACGGGACAAGCGTAGGGGAGGAGGGGGGTGGGTAGGCCAGCCGGTTTGGGCGGGGGTCCGGGATGTGGGACGCGGGGACTGCGTACGGGAGGAGACCCGTTCATGGAGGGGAGCCTGAATCAGGGATGCCGGTATTGCCTGCATAGAAATAGAAGCGGAGGGACCCGCGTAGGTGATACGAGGGCATCGCGATACGGAGGGAGGAGGGATGCCTCAGCCGCCGCTACGCCCAGCCTGCCCGGCACGCTCACCCTCACCGGTGCCGGCACGAGTACTGGCGCTGGCGCTGGCACCGAGGGCATCGCCGATGGAGAGGCCGTCCGCCGGGCCACGTGGGTCACGCCGCCCGCGCTCGATCAACTGCCGTACGAGAGTGATGAGTTCGGCAGGTTCGAAGGGCTTGGCGAGAAACGCGTCGACGCCGACGTCCAGCCCGCTGTCGACCTCGTACTGGGTGCAGGCGCTGACGATGGCGAGGGGGAGGTCACGGGTACGGGGGTCGCTGCGCAGCCGAGCGGCAGTCCGCAGTCCGTCCAGCCGAGGCATGACGACATCGAGGGTCACGACATCGGGCCGCACCTGATGAATGACGTCCAGACACTCGGCACCATCAGCCGCGGTCACGACCTCGAGACCCTCCAGCTCGAGATTGACCCTGATCAACTGCCGGATGACCTTGTTGTCGTCCACAACAAGCACCCGACCCGACGCGCCTGGCACAACTCGAGAGTAGGTCCGGACCGGCCACCGCGTCCGGGTTTTCCCCACTTCCACCCCCTGCGAGCGGCCCAACACCCCTCCCTGACCACCGGGAAACCTGTTCATGAACACCCGTAGGTAGCTGGTAGGGTTCTACCCGTCGCCGCAAACACCGCGACCGACACGCCCCCGTAGCTCAGGGGATAGAGCAACGGCCTCCGGAGCCGTGTGCGCAGGTTCGAATCCTGCCGGGGGCACTCGCCAGTCAAGCAGCAAGAATCATGCTCTGACCTGTGCGGATGCCGACTTGAGAGAGCGGGAGTCAGTCTCACTGACTCCCGCTCTTTCTCGTTGCCTCTCACTGGTCGCGCACTATCTGCGATACACGCGGCGATACACGCGGCGACACCCCGCCGAATCCCCTGCGGACCCCGCCGCACCTCCTGAAGCGGGCCGCGTTCAGCACTCGGTGCTGCGTCTCCGCCTCGCCAAAGACAACCCATTTCAAGCCCAGAAAGTCGCAGATGGGTTCTCGGGGTGCCCCCAGACCGGCCGGTGATACTTCCACGTGTTGGCGAGTTTAGCCGCAGGCGCTGAAATGCATATTGGCATGCAGGTCAGTCGGCTGCCCAATTTCGACATGGGCCCTTGGAACCCTTGTCTCTCATGATTTTGCCATTTTCGTTGTACCAGCCCATCGCTCTTACTTGATCTTCGAGATCAGTCCGCTCCTTGAACAGGTCATGCGGCCAGCATGTTTTCACGTTCGCTTAAGTGCGATTCATGGCCTTGATACCCCTCATGTCCGCACGGCCGAGATTGGCGCTGAGCAGCAAGGCATCGGAGAGGTCGGCCCTTCGGAAAGTGGCGGTCTCAAGGTTTGCGCCCGTGAAATCTACTCCACGCAAGTCGGCGTCATCAAAGTCCGCACCCAGTAGTTCAGCGTCACGGAAGCTCTATTGGCGCGCCAGACCGCCCGCTCCTGTGCAGCAACGAACCCGTGTTCCAGAAAAAGCACACTCAGCCCCACAGCGAATCCGGTGATCAAGCCGCCTCCGATACCGGAAAGAACCTCCACCCGTGCGGTCGTGCCTTCCGGCCCCCTGGCCATGCGCCACCCATAGGCCGCGAGAACAACTCCGACGCTAATCAGAACAAGTACCGCAGCCAATTGTGCCGGGCCGACACCGCCCATGGTCTTCCCTCCGCCGAAACTGACAAGCCCTCTAAATGCATCACCACGTACGCCCCACAGGCAACGAGCCAATCGGATGAAAGAACAGGGCTCAACGGCGAGAGCAACAAGCAGATTCCCTGGCTCGGTTGACGCTCCGCAACGGATCCGTAGCCCAAAATGACCTGACAAATCCGAGCTTCCCGCAGGCCAGGACCCCTTGCATTAGGTGCCCAAAGACCCCGTCGTCAGCGCGCAAACTGAGAGCATGGGTCTTCGCGTAAGTGCAGGTGTATGCAACGCCGAGCGGCCCCGCGACGGGCTCTGCGGTCTGTTGGTGCCAGGATCTTGGGACGTACGCCAAGGTCACCCGCGGGAATCACGGAGGGGCGTAGGCGTTGCCGGATCGAATCATCCTCATCCGGTATCCCGCCACGTCTCCGGGGGCTGTGGTGACTCCGGATCTTTCTGGCGCTCCACCTGACGCCCGTTCTCGACCCGCAGGCTTGTCAACCATGGCCAGAGGTCGGGCAGCGGTTGCGCCGAGCAGGCAAGCCGGTGCTCTATACGGCACCGTTGAAACGGGTCCGGCGGGCACACGCCGTAGACCGTCACCAGCCCATCAGACAGCACGATCCACCGATGCTCCGCCGGCACGATGTGGGCGAGCGGCTCCATGTCTGGTTCAAGCAGCACCCAGTCGTAGTCCAGCGTCGCCAAGCGGTCGGCCGGCAGGCCGCAGTACAGGCAGCGTGACTGGCTGCCCGTTAACCTGCGCGGTCGTTCTTCTAAAGCCCCCCCCCGCGAGGGTCGACAGCCCAGGCCCTCGCGCTAACCTCGCGCTTTCATGAGCGTGCTCGTCCATGCCTTGATCAAATAAGCGAAGAGTGCTCCTGACCTGCAACGATGGGACTTGTCGAGGGT
>NZ_JBIWMV010000017.1:0-13378 GCF_044766845.1 Streptomyces sp. NPDC101776
CGCCCGCGGGGGGGCCGGCCGGCCCCCGCCGGGCCCAACCCGGGGGGGGGGGGGGGGGCCCCCCCCCCCGGGGGGGCGGGGGGGGGGCCCCGGGGGGGGGGGGGCGGGGCCCCCCCCCGGGGCCCCCCCCCGGCCGTCGCGGGGTTGCCGGAAGGGGGAGTTGTGGCGTGGCGGAGTGAGGAGTTCGGGGAGTCCCACGAGGGCATCGTGGGGGCGGTCCTCGCCGACGGCAGTGAGCCGAAGTCGGTGTACATCGATGTGGGCAGCGGCAGTTGTGGCCTGGAGACGCGTGAGTGGTGGGCCTACAACGGCTGGCTGGGCCGGCCGAAGGCGGCGGGCTGGCGGGCCTCGTGCGCGTGCGGTTGGCGCGGGGAGAGCCATCTCATCGACTGGGACCAGGTGGAGGACCACGATCTCGACGATCTGGACACCTCCGACGGGTACGAGGACTGGTGGGAGCACATCAGCGCCGTCGAGCGCCGTACGGTCCCGCTGCCGGAGCAACTCTCCGAGCTGATCGAGCAGTTGGAGGAGCGGCTCGACGCGCTCGCGGACACGGCGCCGGTGGCCGCGCTGAAGGCGGTGGCCATGCTGGAGCGCATGGCGGGCCGGGTGGGCAAGGAAGCGGCTTACGGCGCGCAGGCCGACGACGTGTCTGACGAGGCGCTGGGCAACGCGCTCGGGCTGAGCTTGCGCATGGCCCAGTCCCGGCTCGACCGCTACCTGCGTCCCTATTACTGACGTACGGGGAGAGATCGGCCGCCGCCGTTCGCGGTGCCGTGACGTGAGGGGGCCGAGGGTGCGTGCCAGACTGGACGTACCGCTCGCCCCGCTCCGTCGTTCCCGCACTTCACCGAGGTTGTCCGTGACCAAGCCCCCGGCCCGTGTCCCCCAGCGAAGCAACGCGCGCTCCAACCGGGAACGCATCCTGGCCACGGCCCGCCGGGAACTCGGCCGGAACCCGGACATCACCCTGGAGGAACTGGCGCGCGCGTCCGGTGTCGTACGACGCACCCTGTTCGGGCACTTCCCCGGCCGGGAGGCGCTGCTGGAGGCGCTGGCCGAGGAGGCGTCGGAGGCCATGAAGGGCGTGCTGTCCGCCGACCCGGCGCCGTCAGGTCCGGGGGCGGAGCCGGCCGAGCGCTCGTTCGCGCGGTTCGTACTGTCGATGTGGACCGTGGGGGACCGCTACCGGCTCCTCCTGGCGCTGGCCCGCCGTGACCTGGGCCAGGAGCGCGTCACGGAGATCCTGGCCCCGGCGCGCCGGGTGGCCACCACCATCCTGGACCGCGGACAGCGCGACGGGGTCTTCCACACCCAACTGCCGCCCGCCGTGCTGTCCGCGGGCCTGGAAGCCATGACCATCGCCCTGCTCGAAGAGGTCAACTCCGGGGAACTGGAGGACGACGGGACCCGGGCGGCGGTCGCCTCGCTCATCGCGGCCGGGGTGCCGGAGAAGCAGGCACGGGTCGTGGTGGACGAGGTCGCGCCGGAGCGGGACTGAGATCAAATGCCCTTGCTGTACGGCGAGTTGCTCTGCGCTGCCCCGCCACTTCGCGAGCTGTCGCCGGAGCGGAAGGTGACCGACTCGCCGGTCAGTTGGGCGACCAGGCCGCTCTCCGTCGTGGTCACTGAGCGCAGCCGCAGGCCCTGAGGGATGTTCCGGAGCCGGATCGGCCGCTCGAAGACCTGGCCGAGCGCCGCGCGCCCCACCTCGGGCAGCGGACCGCCCGTCACCTGGAAGTCCTTGAAGGCGATGCGGTTGCCGGACAGCACCGAGACGGTGGCCGTCACGGTGACGGCGTCGCCGGTGGGCAAGGGGATGCTCGCGCGCACCTGGTCGGGACGGGTGCCCCGGGAGATCTCCAGTCCCAGGGCGTCGGACACGTCCGGGTAGGACAGCAGGGCGGTCGCCTCGGCCGAGCGGGCCAGCGCCTCCGTGTCGTCGTCGGACTTCCTCAACTCGGCGAGGCTGAGGGAGAGTTCGGTGACCGGCAGCGGGCCGCCGGCATCGCTCGCCGGTATGTCGTGCGCGGTGATGTCCACGTGCCGCAGGGTGCCGGACATCAACTGCGTCAGCACCGGGAAGCCCCGCACACGGACCTCCGGGGCCGACGGGGTCTGCATGCCCTCCTGGAACGCCTCGGCCGTACGGGACTCAACCCGTGACCTCGCGAAGTGGTCGGCGATGAGCGGCACGAGGAGCAGGGCGAGCAGTGCGCCGACGGCGACGGCGACAGGGCGCCGATTCCTCCGGGGCGGGTGCTCGTACGCGGAGAACGCGGCGTCGGCGTGGTCGTACGGGTGCATGGGTCTCCTTCAGGGGGACGGTCGCAGGCGGTGAACCGTGGTGGCCGCGAGGCCGGGTCCGACACCCGCGGCGATCAGGGCCGCGGTGGCGGCGGCCGTGCCGTCGTCCGTCCAGCGGCCGGAGTTGACGCAGTCGAGCAGTGACACCAGGAGTGCCTCCACGGCCCTGGTGAGGGGGACCGGGGGGACGGCGGTGTGGAAGTCGCCCTGCCGCTGACCCTGGGCGAGGATCCCGGCGACCGTGTCACGGGCCGGGCCGAGCAGTGCGTCGACCGCGTCGGGGCCGAGGTCGTGGTGGGCGAGGGCGATGAGCACGCGGTAGCGGTCGCCGATCGGCCAGAGCGTGAGGACGAAGCGGGCCAGGGCGGTCACGGGATCCGGCGTCGGCGTCCGGCCGACGGCACTCGCGCGCCGTACCGCCTCCCCGGCGTCCGCCGCGAGGCCGTGGACGAGCGCGGCCCGCCCGGCGAAGTGCCCGTAGAGGGTGCGCCGGGCCAGGCCCGCCGCCTGCGCGATGTCACCGAGGCTGCTGTCGGGGTCGCGGCCCAGTTCCCGCCGGGCCGTTTCCAGGATGCGGGCGCGGGTGGCGCGCGCCTTGGCGCTGCTGGGGCCGGTCATGTCGACACCTCCTGGCGGGCTGGTCCGTTCCGGCATAGTTGCACATCGATGGGCAATAAAATAGCCTGCACATCAGTGAGCAATTAATGTCCCCCTAGGAGCTTGCGATGCCGCTCTTCGCCACCACACCCGTCGACAAGACGACCGGGCCGTACGCTCGGCGCTGGTCCGCACTGATCGTGCTCTGCCTGAGCCTGCTGATCGTGGTCATGGCGAACACCTCGCTGATCGTGGCCGCCCCCGACATGACCACGGACCTGGGCCTGAGCAGCAGTGATCTGCAATGGGTGATCGACGGCTACACCGTCCCGTACGCCGCGCTGATGCTCGTCCTGGGCTCGATCGGCGACAAGTACAGCCGTCGGGGCGCGCTCGTCACCGGCCTGGTGATCTTCGCCGGCGGATCGGTGATGGGCAGCCTGGTCCACGAGACCGGACTGGTCATCGCCGCCCGCGCGGTGATGGGCGTGGGAGCGGCCGTGGTCATGCCGGCCACGCTGTCCCTGCTCGTCGCGATCTTCCCGAGGCGCGAGCGGGCGCGGGCCATCACGGCCTGGACCGCGACCTCGGGCCTGGCCATCGCCGTCGGCCCGCTGGTCGCGGGCTGGCTCCTCCAGGACCACGCCTGGGGCTCCACGTTCCTGATCAACGTGCCCATCGCCCTCATCGCGGTGGTCGGCGCCCTGGTCCTCGTACCGCCGTCCAAGGCGGCCACGACGGACCGCATCGACTACGTGGGCGGTCTGCTCTCCATCGTCTCGGTCGGCAGCCTCGTCTACGCGATCATCGAAGGCCCGCACTTCGGCTGGGGCGCGGGTCCGGTCACCGCGGCCGTCGTCGCCGCCGTCGGGTTCCCCGCCTTCGTGGCCTGGGAGCTGCGCCACCCGCACCCCATGCTCGACGTCCGCAAGTTCGCCCACCGTCCCTTCAGCGGCTCGATGGCTGCGGTCCTGTTCTTCTTCTTCGGCACCTTCGGCGCGATCTACTACGCCACGCAGTTCCTGCAGTTCGTCCTCGGCTACAACGCGCTGGAGACGGGCGTACGACTGCTGCCGCTGGCCGGTGCGGTGTTCGCCGGCGCCGCGGTCACCGGGCGGCTGACCCCCAAGCTGGGCATGAAGCCCATGGTGGTGACCGGCATGGTGCTCGGCACCGTGGGCGTCCTGCTGCTCACCCAGATCGACAAGACCTCCGGCTATAGCGACTTCCTGCCCACGATGCTGCTGCTGGGCTTCGCGATCGGGCTGAGCGTCTCCCCGGCCACGGACACGATCATGGGCTCCTTCCCGGAGAGTGAACTGGGCGTCGGCGGCGGCGCCAACGACACCGCGCTGGAGTTGGGCGGGTCCCTCGGTATCGCCATCCTCGGCTCGCTGCTGGGCACCAGCTACAAGGACCGGCTGACCGACCTGGTCGGCGGCCAGTTGCCCGCCGCCGCGCTGGACACCGCCAAGGACTCGGTCGGCGGCGGCTTGGCGGTCGCCCAGCAGATCGCGAAGACACCGTCCGCCGGACCGCGGCAGGCGCAGGCCCTTGTCGACGCCGTGAACGAGGCCTTCGCCCACGGTGTCGCGCAGACCAGCCTCGTCGGCGGGATCATCATGGCCGCCGGCACCCTCATCGTCCTCGCGGTGCTGCCGGGTCGGCGCGACGCGGCCAAGGTCGCGGCCAAGGCCGAGCCGACGGCGGCGGAGGAGGAGGCGACGGCGGGGACCGGCCGCGAGCAGCAGCACGCGGAGCCGACGGCGTAGGAAGTCGGCTGCGGCAAAGAGCATGCGGAGCCGACGGCGGAGGCCTGCGGTGGCGAGGGGCATACGGGGCCGATGAGGGAAGCCCCCCCCGTGACGACGAGAACGCGGGCCGATCGCGGAGGCCGGTCGGGGCAAGGAGCACGCAGGGTGGACGACGGAGGCCGGTCGGCGCGCAGGGTGGAAGACGGAGGCCGGTCGGGGCCAGGAGTGCGCGGACTCGGTCCAGGAGTCTCGTGCGGCCGCGGCCCCTTCGGTATCGGCAGCCGGGGGCAACGGCGGGCCGGTCGGACCATCGTGCATAAACTGGACGCGTTCCGCCCCGGCGCCCGCTCCCTCGCCCGCTCGGAGAACACCGGCCCCGCATCGCGCGGAGCCGGAGTCGCCGACGGCTGAAGCCCCCTTCACGAAATCGACGGTCCTGCCTGTGCACGCTCCGGACACCACCGCCATCGAACCGGCCGACGCGGCGCCGCATCGCACCCGACGCTGGCTGCGGCCGGTGGTGATCGGGGTCCTGCTCGCGCTGTTCGGCACCGAACTGGTCCTGGGCTGGCCGTCGTTGGCCGCCGCGCTGTCGGAACTGCGCGCACCCCGGCTGAACTGGTTCGCCCTCGCGCTCGTCGCCGAAGTGGCCGCCATGGGCTGCTACGCGCGCATGCAGCGACGGCTGCTGCGCTCGGCCGGGGTGATCGTGCCGATCCAGAAGCACGTCGCCCTGGCCTACGCCGCCCACTCCCTCAGCGTCACCCTGCCCGGCGGCCCGGCCTTCTCCACCCACTTCAACTACCAGCAGATGCGCCGCTTCGGAGCCACCCCCGCCGTCGCCTCCTGGTGCATCGCGCTCTCCGGCCTGCTCTCCGCGGCGGCCCTGGCCGTCGTCACCGCGATCTCCGCGATCGCCTCCGACGGCAGCCTCCAGTGGCACAGCCTCGTCACCCTCGGCCTGGCCGTGCTCCTGCTCACCGTCGGCATCCGGCGCATCACCCGCCACCCCGAGAAGGTCGAACCGGCCACCCGCGCCGCGCTGGCCCGGGTCAACCGGCTGCGGCACCTTCCCGAGACCCAGGGCCTGGACCGCATCCGCGGCTTCGTCGAGCAGCTCCGCACCGCCCGGCTCGAACCCCGGCACGCGGTCGCCGCCGCCGTCTTCGCCGTCCTCAACTGGCTGCTCGACGCGGGCTGTCTGTGGCTGTGCTTCCACGCCATCAGCGACACGCAGATCAGCAACGCCCAACTGCTGCTCGCCTTCTGCGCGGGCATGGCCGCCGGGACCCTCACGATCATCCCCGGCGGCCTCGGCCTCATCGACAGCGCGCTGATCCTCGGACTGGTCACGGGCGGCGTCGCGACCAGCACCGCGATCGCCACGGTCGTGCTCTACCGGATCATCAGCTTCGGGTTCATCATCGGCGTCGGCTGGATAACGTGGCTGGTCATCCGCCGCCACAACCGCCGGGAGCCCGCTGTCTAGCGGAGCCGGACTCCCAGGCCCTGGACCCTCAGGCCCGAGCGCCGCCGTCGACCCGCAGGACCGTGCCGGTCACGAAGGACGCGCGGTCACTGAGCAGCCAGGCCGCGGCCTGGGCGATCTCGTCGGGGGCGGCCGCGCGGCGCAGCGGGGTGACCGCCGTGATGCGCTTCTGGAGACCGGGGGAACTCTCCTCCCAGGTCCGGATCATCTCGGTCAGGGTGTTGCCGGGGGCGATGGCGTTGACGCGGATGCCCTCCGGGCCGTAGGTGACGGCGGCCGACTCCGTGAGGCTGTTGACCGCACGCTTCATCGCACCGTAGGCGGGCAGTTCGGGGTTGCCCATCAGGCTGCCCACGGACGAGTTGTTGACGATGGCGCCCGTTCCCGCCGTCGCACGGATCGCGGCGATCTGGGCGACCATGGCCAGCCAGACGCCCTTGAGGTTCACGTCGTAGACGCGGTCGAAGTCGCTCTCCGGCAGCTCGTCCATCGGGCCGGGGGGCTGGATCGTCGCGCCGTTGTTGAAGGCCACGTCGAGTCGGCCGTACAGGTCCACGGTCCGGTCGACGGCCGTACGCACGCTGGTCGAGTCGGCCAGGTCGCACAGCACATAGTCCGCGGTGCCGCCCGTCTCCCGGATCTCTTCGGTGACCGTCTTCAGTTGGGTCTCCGTGCGGGCCGCGAGCAGGACCCGGGCGCCTTCCCGGGCGAACAGCCGCGCGGCGGCCGCGCCGATCCCGCGTCCGGCGCCGGTGACGAAGGCGACCTTGCCGGCGAGCAGGCCCATGGAGGTGTCGGTGGTGGGTGTGTTGTCCATGGCAGCGAGCCTGCGCCGGTCCGCGGGGCGGATCCAGGCACCGGCAGTACCTGGATCGGGAGGCCGCCGCCCGTGCACACTGGGGGAGTGGACCGACGAGAACTGGCCGACTTCCTGCGCAGCAGGCGTGAGCGGATCACCCCCGCCGAGGTGGGGCTGCCCGCGGGACCGCGCCGCCGTACCCCGGGACTTCGCCGCGAGGAGACGGCCCAGCTGGCGTACATCTCGACCGAGTACTACACACGGCTGGAGCAGGCCCGCGGCCCGCACCCGTCGCGCGAGGTACTGGCCGGGCTGGCCCGCGCCCTGCGTCTGACGGACGCCGAGCGCGACCACCTCCACCACCTGGCGGGTGTACCGCCGGGGCCGCCGCCCGGTCCCTCGCGCGAGGTGCGGCAGAGCATCCTCGATCTGTTGCTCCGGCTGCCGCAGGCCGGCGCGATCGTCCTGTCCGCGACGTACGAGGTGATCGCCTGGAACGACCTTGCCTCCGCCCTCATGGAGGACTTCTCGGCCGTGCCACGACGCGACCGCAACCTGGTGCGCCGGGTCTTCCTCGGGCCACAGGCGGAGGGGCAGCGCCTGTACGGGGTGTCGGACGCCGAGGCGTTCGGCCGCAATGCGGCCCAGGACCTGCGCGCCACCGCCGCCCGCTACCCCGACGACCCGGAGTTGACCGCGTTGGTCAGTGAACTCCTCGCCGGGAGCGAGGAGTTCACCCGGCTGTGGGCCTCCCACGACGTGTCCACCGCGCCCACGCTGTGCAAGACCTTCCAGCACCCGCTGGTCGGCCCGGTCACCGTCAACTGCGACGTGCTCGACATCAGGGACCGGGACCAGCGGGTCGTGATCTACACCGCGACGCCCGGCTCCCCTTCCGAAGGCGCCCTGCGGCTGCTGTCGGTCATCGGCACCCAGCGCATGGACATCGCCCCCTGATCTGGATCAGCCCTCTGCCCCCGCCACCAGGTCCAGCGCGATGTCCGTGATCATGTCCTCCTGGCCGCCGACCATCGCCCGCCGTCCGGCCTCGACCAGGATGCTCCGTGTGTCGAGGCCGTAGCGGGCCGCCGCGGTCTCGGCGTGGCGCAGGAAGCTGGAGTACACGCCCGCGTAGCCGAGGCTGAGGGTCTCGCGGTCCACCCGTACCTCACGGTCCTGCAGCGGTCGTACGAGATCGTCGGCCGCGTCCATGAGCGGGAACAGTTCGCAGCCGTGCTTCCAGCCCATCAGATCGGCGACCGCGACGAAGGCCTCCAGCGGACAGTTGCCCGCGCCCGCGCCCTGGCCCGCGAGGGAGGCGTCGACGCGGATCGCGCCGCCCTCGACGGCGACGACCGTGTTGGCCACGCCCAGGGCGAGATTGTGGTGCGCGTGGATGCCCAACTCGGTCTCCGGGGCGAGGACTTCGCGGTACGCGCGGAAGCGGTCCCGTACCCCGTCCATCGTCAACCGGCCCCCGGAGTCGGTGACATACACGCAGTGGGCGCCGTAGGACTCCATCAGCCTGGCCTGGCGGGCGAGTTCGGTGGGCTCGGCCATGTGGGACATCATCAGAAAGCCGGCCACATCCATGCCCAACTCCCGGGCGGCGGACATGTGTTGGGCGGCGATGTCGGCCTCGGTGCAGTGCGTGGCGATCCGCACCGAGCGGATGCCCAGCGCGTGCGCCTGCTTGAGGTCGTGGACGGTTCCGATGCCGGGCAGCAGCAGGGTCGTGGGGATCGACTGTCGTACGACGTCGGTGACGGCCTCGATCCACTCCCAGTCGGTGTGTGCGCCGACGCCGTAGTTGATGCTGGAGCCCGACAGTCCGTCGCCGTGCGCGATCTCGATGGCGGCCACTCCGGCGCTGTCGAGGGCGGCGGCGATCGCGCGGGCCTGGTCGACGGTGTAGCGGTGGCGCACGGCGTGCATGCCGTCCCGGAGGGTGACGTCCTGGACGTAGAGGGACGGGGTCACTTGGCGGTCTCCTTGCCGGTCCGGGCGGCCATGCGTTCCGCGGTGCGCAGCGCGGCCGAGGTCATGATGTCGAGGTTCCCGGCGTAGGCGGGGAGGTAGTGGGCGGCGCCCTCGACCTCCAGGAACACCGACACCTTGAGCAGCTCGCCGGTGCCCGGCGCGAGGCTGCGCAGCGGGTCGTCGGCGGCCACCTTGTCGTACTGCACCTTCTGCTTGAGCCGGTAGCCGGGCACGTACGCCCGGACGCGGCCGACCATCTCCTCGACGGACGCCGTGACCGCCTCGGTCGCGCAGTCGGAGACCAGGCAGTGCACGGTGTCCCGCATGATCAGCGGCGGTTCGGCCGGGTTGAGGACGATGATCGCCTTGCCGCGCGCGGCGCCGCCGACGGCCTCGACGGCCCGGGAGGTGGTCTCGGTGAACTCGTCGATGTTCGCGCGGGTGCCGGGGCCGGCCGAGCGGGAGGCGATGGACGCGACGATCTCGCCGTAGTGGACCGGCGAGACGGCGCCCACGGCGGCGACGATCGGGATCGTGGCCTGGCCGCCGCAGGTGACCATGTTGACGTTCGGGGCGTCGAGGTGGGCCTCGCCGTTGACCGACGGGACGACGTACGGGCCGAGGGCGGCCGGGGTGAGGTCGACGAGGGTGCGGCCCAGGGGGCGCAGCACCTCCTCGTGGTGGCGGTGGGCGCCGGCCGAGGTCGCGTCGAAGACGAGGTCGACATCGGCGAACTCGTCCAGTTCGACGAGTCCTTCGATGCCCTCGTGAGTCGTGGCGACCTTGAGGCGGCGGGCGCGGGCCAGGCCGTCGGAGTCCGGGTCGATGCCGGCCAGCGCGGCGATCTCCAGGGTGTCCGAGAGGCGCAGGACCTTGATCAGGAGGTCGGTGCCTATGTTGCCGGAGCCGATGATGGCGACCTTTGTGGTCACTTGCCGTCCTCTTCCGTTTCGGTGGCGAAGCGGACCCGGACCGAGCCCAGGTCCGAGATGTGGGCCTCGAAGGTGTCTCCGGGGGCGGCCGGGGTCATCGGGCCGAGGGCGCCGGTCAGCACGAGGTCGCCCGCGCGCAGCGGGTCGCCCCGCTGGGCGAGGGCCGAGGCCAGCCAGACCGCCGCGACGAGGGGGCTGCCGAGGCAGTCCGCGCCGGTGCCCGCGGAGACGGTCTCGCCGCCCCGGCTCATGGTCATCGTGACCGTGCGCAGGTCCACGGCCGTCAGCGGTACGGGGGTGGCGCCCAGGACGTACAGACCGCAGGAGGCGTTGTCCGCGACGGTGTCGACCAGGGAGATGTCCCAGTTCCGCACCCGGCTGTCGACGATCTCCAGCGCGGGCAGCGCGAAGTCCACCGCCCGCAGCACGTCGACGATCGTGCATGCGCGTTCCGGCAGATCCCGGCCGAGGACCAGCGCGACCTCGGCCTCCACCTTCGGCTGGAGCAGCCGGCCCAGCGGCACCTCGCCGCCGTCCGGCACCGACATGTCCGCGAACAGCGCGCCGAAGTCCGGCTGGTCCACGCCCAGTTGACGCTGCACGGCGGGGGAGGTCAGGCCGATCTTGCGGCCGACGATCCGGCGGCCGGCGTCCACCCCGCGCCGGACGTTCAGCTGCTGCACGGCGTAGGCGGTCTCCACTCCGCCGCCGTCGAGCAGATCGCGCACCGGCGGGCAGACGACCCCGGTACGGGTGGCCTCCGCCAGCAGGTCGGCGGCCTTGACCACGGCCGGGGACACGGCGTCCGGGCGGGCGCCGTCGGGCACGGTGGACACGGGTTACCTCCTGGGGAACAGCGGTGCGGGTACACCCATCGGTATAGACAGCATCCCCTCAAGGGGACAATCTTTGTTCTGTGACACGGAATAAAGGGAGCGGCGGAATGTCGGAGAAAAACGGGAGCATGCTGGAGAAAGCCGCGCTCATCCTCGACTGCTTCAGCCCGAGCGGCGGTCCGTACCGTCTGTCGGAACTTTCGGAGCGCACCGGACTGCCCAAGCCCACGGTCCACCGGCTGGCTGCCGATCTGGTCCGGCTGGGCTGGCTGGAGCGCTCGGGCCCCCGCTATCTGCTCGGCGCGAAGCTGTTCGAGCTGGGCTCGCTGGTGCCGCACCGGCGCGATCTGCGCGAGACGGCGCTGCCGTTCCTCCAGGACCTGTTCGAGGCCACCCGCGAGACCATCCACCTGGGTGTGCGCGAGGGCATGGAGGTGGTCTACCTCGAACGCATCCACGGCCACGAGGCGTTGCGGCTGCCCTCCCGCATCGGCGGCAGCCTCCCGCTGACCTGTACGGCCGTCGGCAAGGCCCTTCTGGCCTTCTCCGGCGCCGAGTTGACGGAGGAGGTGCTGTCCCGGCCGCTGCCGAGCCTCACCCCGCACTCGATCACCGACCCGGCCCGGCTGCGCACGGCCCTGGAGAAGATCCAGGTCTCCGGCCTCTCCTACGAGGAGCAGGAGGCCGCGCAGGGCGTGAGCTGTATCGCGGCCCCGGTGTTCGCCGGTGACACCGCGGTCGCCGCCCTCTCCGTCGCCGTACCGCGCAACCGATTCCGGCCCGCCCAACTCGCCCCGGCGGTAAGGACGGCGGCGCTGGGGCTGTCGCGCGTGCTGCGCGGCTCAGGGGCGGCACGGAACCCACTGTCCTCGCGGTGAACCCGACCGTACACTGACAAGTCACGGTAACGGGGGCGAAGTTGTTCGGGGGGAGAATCATGTCCGGTGATCAGTACGGCAGTTATGGTGACCAGTACGGCGGTCATCAGGGGTTCGTCGCACCACCCATGCCGTCGGCCCCGCCGCCCGCGCCACCGGACGGACTCAGATCCGCCGTGGTCGGACTCCTCAACCTCAGTGGCCTCGGGCTCGGTTACGCGCTGACGCGCCGCTGGCTGCTGATGGCGGCGTGCTGGGTCGCGACGATCGTGCTGCTGCTGGTGGCGCTGCCCGCCGACCCGGACGGCGTCTCCGGTGTCCTCGTCACCCTGTACGTCGTGTTCCTCGTGTTCGCCGCCGTCCACGGCGCGTTGGTCGGCCTGCGCACCCGCCTCACCTGGCCCGCGCCGCTGCCCCTCGTACTCGCGCTGGGCCTGGTCCTGCTCGCCGTACCGGCCGGGGGAGTCGTGCTGTACGACAACGCCCGCGACGAGGCGACCGAGCAGATGCTCCTCGACCGGCTGGAGACGGCTGACCAACTCGTGGCGGACAACGGGACGTTGCCGTTCTCCACGGCCGAACCCCGCTACCGCCAGGCGCTCGGCGTCTACGACGATCTCAGCAGCGCGCACTCCGGTTCGCGGGCGGCCGGCAAGGTGCCCGACCGGCTGAAGACGTTCTACACGACGGTCGCCGGCGCCTACACGCAGAAGAACTACTGTGACGCGATACCCCAGTTGAAGTATCTGCGGACCGTCCCCGGCACCATCGACAAGAAGCAGTTGGGCACGCTGACCACCTGGCCGGACGACCGGCTGGCCACCTCCCTGTACGAGTGCGCCTCCACCGCGCTCGGCACGAAGGGCGTCGACTGGCCGACGAACTTCGGGTACCTGCTGACCACGTTCCCGCAGTCCGCGCAGGCCAAGCAGGTCGAACCGGCCGTCAAGACCGCTGTCGACAAGACGGCCCAGGGGGTCCGCGGCAGTGAACCCTGCGCGGCCGTCGAGCAGTTGAAGAGCCTCTCCGGGCAGATCGGCAGCCTCCAGGGCCAGCAGGCGGGCGTGGCCGACGCGCTCGGCGCGGACGCCCGACGGGCCGACAGCCAGGCCGCCGCCGGTACCTACCAGTGCGGTGTCTCGCAGTACAAGGACGCCGACTTCGACTCGGCGCTCGACACGATGAACGACTTCGTGAAGGACAACCCGCACGACAAGAACCGGGCCCGGGCCAAGAAGATAGCGATCGCCGCCGAGATCGCGCAGACGGTCCCGGCCGCGGGCAAGAAGCTCCCGACGACCGCGTCCGGCGGCAGCATCTCCGTCACCGTCAAGAACGACAGCCCCGACGACATCACCGTCCTGTACACCGGGCCGGTGACCGGGAGCTTCAGCCTCAAGGGCTGCGGAAGCTGCACCACGTACTCCCTCACCACGACCCTGCTGTCCGGCTTCAAGCCGTGCAGCTCCGGCAAGAACTACCCGCAGAAGACGATCAGTCTGCCGACCGGCACGACGTACTTCGTGCACCGTCCCGACAGTTCCAGCGCGACGCCGGCCTCGGACACGGCCAAGCTCAGGTCGGGCTACATCTACACGGAGTGCGCCTACAGCACGGGAGCCTTCGGCACCGGCTGACGTACGCGGACCGGGAATCGAGCGCGGGGGGGGGGGGGGGGGGGGGGGGGGGGGGGGGGGGGCCCCCCCCCGCCCGCCCCCGGGGGGGGGGGGGGGCGGGGGGGGGGGGGGCCCGGCGGGGGGGTAGAGGGGCGAGGAGAAGGAGGGCGGGACGCCCGGTAAAGAG
>NZ_JBIWMV010000017.1:13388-236411 GCF_044766845.1 Streptomyces sp. NPDC101776
GGTGCTTTAAATAACCCCGGGTGGCCCCCCAACCGGGGGGGCGCGGCGCGGGGGGGGGGGCCGGGGGGGGCTTTGGGGGGGGGGGGGGGGGGGGGCCCCCCCCGGGGGGGCGCCCCCCCCCCGCCGTTCGCTCACAGCAGGGCCGGTGCGTGGAACGCGCCGAGGCCGGTGGTCAGGTCGCGGTCCAGCCAGTAGCGGCGCGGTTCGGCGAGCATCACCGCGACGCTGACGCCGAGGAGTCCGGGGATGCCCGCCAGTTCGTCGTCGACGAAGAGCGCCAGCGCGGAGCGGTCGGTGACCAGGCCGGTGGCGAGGACGGACATGTCGCTGGCGACATGCGCGGCGAGCCGCGTCTGCGGCAGCCGGTCGATGCGGCGCATGACGTCGGGGGTCGCGCCCGGCGCCACCCGCAGCCGGAGGATGAACGCCGTCCGGAAGCCCAGCCACTCCGACACGATCTCGAGCCGCGGCTTGACCCACCCCTCGTCCAGGACCCGGCGGACCACACGGTGCGCGGTGGAGGTGGCCAGGTCGGCGGTGCGGGCGATGCTCGCGGCGGACGCGCGGCTGTCCTGGAGCAACCGGGCCACGACATCCCGTTCGGCCTCGCTGAGCGGCTTCGCCGGGGGCGTCGCGGTCGCGGTGCCCTCGTGGCGGGCACCGGTGAGCTTCAGCAGGCCGGCGCGCTCGGCGGCCGTGAGGAACTGCGGGTCCCAGGTCCTGCCCCGGCGCAGGGTGCTGAGCGCGGGCAGGGCGTTGACGCGCCGGACGCCGGCGACGGAGAACAGCCGGTCGATCGCCTCGCTGGTCGCCGCCTCCGACGGGGCGTGCACGACGGCGTAGAGCGGGTAGTCGCCCGAGATCTGCGCCAGCAGTTGGACGTGGGGCAGGTCGCGGAGGCGGTGGAGGACGGCGAGAGGGCTCTCGCCGGTGATGTCCAGGAAGACGTGGACGGGCATCGCCGTGGAGTGGATGCCCCAGTCGGCCTGTCCGATCACGCGCACCATACGTGCCTCGTGCAGACGGTCGTAACGGCGTTTGAGCGTGCCGGCGTCGGCGGCCAGGATCTCGCCGATGTCGTCCCAGGTGGCCCGGGGCGCCAGATGCAGCGCGCCGATGAGGCGCCGGTCGAGCTCGTCGAGGAGAGGACGGGTCATGGCCTCACTCTAAGGTGCCGTTTAATCCCACTGTTACGTGCGAGATATAGAGAATCTCTCACTTGGATGCCATTGTTCGCAGGAACATCCCCCCATCGCGCCAAGAGGTACCGATGAGTGTCACCTCCGCTCAACCTCAGCCCCCGTCCACCGAACCGGGGTCGAGAGTCCTGCGCACAGCCTTCCCGGGCCTGACGGCGATCGAGAAGATCGGCAACAGACTCCCCGACCCGTTCTGGCTGTTCTGGATCCTCGCGGGCGTCGTCGCCGTCCTCAGCGCCGTCCTGGCGGCGACCGGTCCCAGCGCCGTGCACCCCGGCACGCACGAGACCATCACGGTGCGGAACCTGCTCGGCAGGGACGGCCTCACCACGGCCGTCGAGGGCGCCGTCGACAACTACGCGGCCTTCCCGCCGCCGGCCACCATCCTCACCGTGATGTTCGGCATCGCCGTCGCCGGGAAGAGCGGACTCTTCTCCGCCCTGCCGCGCCGCATGGTCGCGCGCGTGCCGGGCAGGTACCTCACCTTCGCCCTGTCGATGACGGCCATGGTCGGCCATGTCGCCGGCGACGCCGCCTACGTCACCCTCATCCCGCTCGGCGCCCTGGTCTTCCGCGCGGCCGGCCGCAGCCCGGTCCTCGGCTGTGTCGTCGCCTACGTCTCGATCGCCGCCGGGTACGACGCCTCCCCCTCGCTCACCACCACCGACGTCCTGCTGTCCGGGATCTCCACGGCCGCCGCCCACACCATCGACGCGCACTACGTCGTCACCCCGGTCGCCAACTACTTCTTCGGCCTCGGCTCGTCCGTCCTCGTGGCGGCGGTGATCACCCTCGTCGTCGACAAGGTCCTCGCCCGCCGCTCCGACCTGGAACCCGACGAACCGCTCGCCGCTCCCGACGCCGGGGAACTCGCGGAGATCGAGGTCACCGAGCGGCAGCGACGCGCCCTGCGTGCCACCGGGTCGGTCGCCGTCGGCTTCCTCGCGTTCCTCGCGGCGGCCATGGTCCCCGCGTCCTCACCCCTGCGCGGCGAGGGCGGCGGGATCGTCAACTCCCCGCTCATCGGCGGCATGGCACTCGTCCTTGGCCTGTTCTTCGCCGTGCTCGGCACCGTCCACGGCCGGATGACCGGCACCTTCACCGCCGCCCGCGACAGCATCGGCGCGATGGTGGACGGCACCCGTTCGATGGCGCCGATCCTCGTCCTGTTCTTCGCGATCGCCCAGTTCCTCGCCTACTTCAAGTGGACGAACATCGGCGACATCCTCGCCGTCAAGGGCGCCGAGCCCCTGCGAGACCTGTACCTGAACGGCTGGACCGGTACCGCGTCGCCGACTCGGTCACCAACTGCGTGACCCCGATGAGCCCTTACTTCGTCATGGCCCTGGGCGTCATCCAGCGGTACCGCAAGTCCGTCGGCATCGGCACCCTCGCCTCCTTCACGATCCCGATCGCCGCCGTCGTCTGGGTCGCGTTCTTCGTGGCCTGGTACCTGCTGGGCATCCCGCTCGGCATCGGCTGAACCCGCACCCCACACCGTCGTACGAGAAGGCAGATCATGACCGCGTCACCCGCACCCGCCGCCCTCACCACCCGCGCCCAGGATGTCTCCCCGCGGATCGTCGAGGACATCCTGACCCTCGTCCGCCACGAGACCGGCAGCTACGACCTTCCCGGCCTCGCGAGCGGCCTGGACCTGCTGCGCGAACTGACCGTCCAGCGGCTCGGCCGCCCCGACCACGAGCAGCGCCACCCCGGTGGGGAGTGCGGCGACACCCGCACCCTGACCTACCGCGGCACCGGCGCCGGACATGTCGCGCTCGTCGGGCACTACGACACCGTGTGGCCGACCGGGACCCTCGCCGGGTGGGCGCAGCCAGGGCCGTCCGAGGACGGTCGGGAGAGGCTGAGCGGCCCGGGCATCTTCGACATGAAAACCGGTCTGGCGCAGGGCATTTGGGCCCTGAAGCTGGCCCGGGAGGGCGGCGGGCCGCTGCCCACCGTGACCTTCCTCTTCAACGGCGACGAGGAGATCGGCTCGCTGTCCTCACGGCCGGTGATCGAGGAGGTCGCGCGGAAGGTCGACGTCACGCTGGTCCTGGAACCGAGTGCTCACGGCGCGGTGAAAACCGCCCGCAAGGGCACCGGGATCTTCCAGGTCACGGCCACCGGTGTCGAGTCCCACGCGGGGCTCGCGCCGCAGGACGGGGCGAGCGCGATCACCGCGCTGTCCGAGTTCGTGGTCGCCGCTGCCGCCGTGGCCGCCCCGGACAAGGGCACCACGATCAACACCGGGCTCATCAAGGGCGGTTCGGCCGTCAACGTCGTCGCCGGGCAGGCCACCGCGGGCGTCGACATCCGGGTCAGCAGCGCGGCCGAACAGGCCCGTGTGGACCAGGAGTTGGACGCCATCGAGGTCAGCGACCCACGCGTCCGCATCGAGATCGACCACGCCTGGAACCGGCCCCCGATGACCCTCAACGCGGCCTCCGCCCCGCTGCTCGACCTCGCCCGCGAGGTTGCCCGCGCACAGGGTCGCGACGCCCTGCGCGACACCGCCGTCGGTGGCGCGAGTGACGCCAACTTCGTCGCCGCGCTGGGGCTGCCGGTGCTGTGCGGCATGGGGGCGGTCGGTGACGGGGCGCATGCGCAGGGCGAGTTCATCTATCCCGACACGGTGCCCGGGCAGACGGCCCTGGTCGCGGGGCTGTTGGGGCGGCTGGTGGAACCGCTGCGGGGCCGAGCCGTCGGGTCCCGCCCGCACCGGGCAACGTGACCAGCCCGAACATCCGCGGGCATCCAGGGTGGGGCGCGTCGTGCGAGCGACACCCGACCGGGGACAATCGGTGCCATGACGGACGGTACGGACGACAGGGACGACCCCGCGAGCCGCTTGACCAGGATCGAGCGGCTGCTGGAGGACGGCAGTCGCGATGTGGTGCCCGCGTGGCGGCGGGTGACGCACGGGGAGACGCGGTGGGCCGTGTCGGCCGTGATCCTGGTGGCGGTCGCCGTGCAGCTGATGCTGCCGCTCCGGCTCGCCTTCCGGCCGTCCTGGCTGCTGCCGGCCCTCGAACTCGTCCTGATGGTCGGTCTGTTCGTCGCCAATCCCCGGCGGATCGAACCAGGCACCCGGTGGCTGCGCTGGCCGAGTCTGGTCCTGACGGGCGTGATCACCCTGGCCAATGGATGGGCGGCGGTCCGACTGGTGGTGGGCCTGGTCAGGGGCACCGACGAACTGGCCGCCGGACCGCTGCTGCTGAGCGGCGGGGGCATCTGGCTGACGAACATCATCGTGTTCGCCCTGTGGTACTGGGAGTGGGACCGGGGCGGGCCCATGGCGCGGGTCATGGGCAACCATCCCTACGCCGACTTCCTCTTCGTCCAGATGCAGAGCCCGGAGACCGCGCCACCGGACTGGGAACCGGCGTTCCTGGACTACCTGTACCTGTCCTTCACCAACTCCACGGCCTTCAGCCCGACCGACGTGATGCCGCTCTCGCGCTGGGCCAAGATGCTGATGATGGGACAGTCCTCGGTCTCCGTGTCGATCGTCGTCCTGGTGGTCGCGCGGGCGGTCAACATCCTTCGCTAGCAACGGACGGCGACGTCGAGAAGGCCCTTCCCAAGGCCTGCTCGACGTCGCAACCCGTCTCCCTGTCGATCCCGCCGGATCAGCAGGCGCCCTCGTCCTGCCAGGGGCCCCACTGGGAGGCACCGGGCACCTCGTTCTGGGTCCACCACTTGGCGACCCAGTTGTGGTTGCCGTACGACACCTCGTTGCCCTGCGTGTAGACGGCCGTGGAACTCCACGCCGTCTTGCAGGTGCCGGGGGTCGGCGTGGGAGTCGGGGTGGGCGTCGGTGTCGAGGTCGGCGGGGTCACGCCCGCGAACTGCACCGAGTACTTGGCGAAGTCCCACGCGTTCTGCGCCACGCTGGAGCAAGTCCCGGACGTGGTACCGCCGTTGTCGACCGGGCTGCACTGCCGGTCGCGGTTGAGGGACCAGAACGTGAAGCGGTCCATGTTGTGGCTGGTGGCGTAGTTCAGGACCGTCTGGAAGTCGGCCTGGGTGAAGTACTCGCCGGTGTCGCTGCGCCCGTTCATCCCCGAGAAGCCCTCGTGGGCGTACGCGGTCGCCTGGTCCCAGCCGAACGTGGACTGGAGGATGGAGTTGAAGTTGGTGAGCGCGCTGGTCTGCGAGGCCGCGCCGCTGAAGCCGCCGTCGAACGGCATGATGGAGAAGTTGTTCGGCGTGAACCCCTGCGACTTCGCCTCCAACAGCATCTGCTTGCCGAACCACCCGGTCCCGTCCGCCGTACCGGCCGTGGTGACGGAGACGTACAGACCCGCGTTGTTCTGCTGGAGGATCTTCGCCGCGCCGATCTCGTTGTGGATGGCCGCGGTGTTCTCGTACTCGGGCTCCTCCAGGTCGAAGTCGATCGCGTGCAGACCGTACTTGGTGATCACCTGCTGGTACGCCGCCGCCGTCGAGGCCGGGTCGGAGCAGGCCTGGCCGAGCTTGGTGCCGCCGTAGCCGCCGATCGAGACGGAGACGTCGCCGCCCTTGGCGCGGATCGTGTTGATGACCGACTGGACGGCGGTGTCCGAGGAGACCGGTGAGGTGCCGCCCCAGGTGGGGGTGCAGCCGCCGCCGTTGGGGGCGAGGACGAAGGCGAGCTGGAAGGCCTTGAGGCCGGTGGCGTCCATGATGGTGCCGGCGTCCGGCGGGTTGTTGTCCGTCGGCATCAGATAGGGGGCCGCGGCGTACCAGCGGTTGCTCAGCGCGGTGGCGGCGCTGGTGGCGCCCTGGGCGTTGGTCGCGACCAGTGCGGTCGTGCCCGCGGCGGCGGTCGTCACGGCGGCCGCCGCGACCAGACATGCACGAAGACGTGTCACGTTGTGCCTCCGGTGGGAGTGGGGGAGGCGCCCAGCTTCTGACCGTGTCGCGGCCACGTCAATGGATTGGACTGGACCAAAGCCCACTTTGGACTAGACCATACGATTTCTTTACCGGCGGCCCGGTGGAGCGCGTCGCGCGACACGTTTGCGACTAGTGTCCCGGCTCACATGGCGTTATAGGGGCGGCGCCGACACCATGGTGCACGTCACCGGCAGGCTGAAGGGATCGGGAATGTTCCGCAAGGTGCTGGTCGCCAACCGTGGAGAGATCGCGATTAGGGCGTTCCGCGCCGGCTACGAGCTGGGCGCGCGAACCGTCGCGGTCTTCCCCTACGAGGACCGCAATTCGCTGCACCGGCTCAAGGCCGACGAGGCCTACGAGATCGGCCAGCCCGGGCATCCGGTCCGCGCCTATCTCTCCGTCGAGGAGATCGTCCGCGCGGCGCAGCGCGCGGGAGCGGACGCGGTGTACCCGGGCTACGGGTTCCTCTCCGAGAACCCCGAACTCGCCCGTGCCTGCGAGGAGGCGGGCATCACCTTCGTCGGTCCCAGCGCCCACATCCTGGAGATGACCGGCAACAAGGCCACGGCGATCGCCGCCGCCCGCGCGGCCGGCGTACCCGTGCTCGGCTCCTCGGCGCCCTCCACGGACGTCGACGAACTGGTCCGCGCCGCCGAGGAGATCGGCTTCCCGGTGTTCGTGAAGGCCGTCGCCGGTGGCGGCGGTCGCGGTATGCGCCGTGTCGAGGACCCGGCCACCCTGCGCGAGTCCATCGAGGCGGCGGCCCGCGAGGCCATGTCGGCGTTCGGCGACGCCACGGTGTTCCTGGAGAAGGCCGTCGTCGACCCCCGGCACATCGAGGTGCAGATCCTCGCCGACGGCGAGGGCAACGTCATCCACCTCTTCGAGCGCGACTGCTCGCTGCAGCGCCGCCACCAGAAGGTCGTCGAGCTGGCCCCCGCGCCCAACCTCGACCCCGAGCTGCGTGACCGTATCTGTGCCGACGCCGTCCGCTTCGCCCGCGAGATCGGCTACCGCAACGCGGGCACCGTGGAGTTCCTCCTCGACCCGCACGGCAAGCACGTCTTCATCGAGATGAACCCGCGCATCCAGGTCGAGCACACGGTGACCGAGGAGGTCACCGATGTCGACCTCGTCCAGGCCCAGTTGCGGATCGCCTCCGGGGAGACCCTCGCCGACCTCGGCCTCTCCCAGGAGACGGTCACCCTGCACGGCGCGGCCCTGCAGTGCCGTATCACCACCGAGGACCCCGCCAACGGCTTCCGCCCCGACACCGGCCGGATCAGCGCCTACCGCTCGCCCGGCGGCTCCGGCATCCGGCTCGACGGCGGAACCACCCACGCGGGTACGGAGATCAGCGCGCACTTCGACTCCATGCTGGTCAAACTCACCTGCCGGGGACGGGACTTCACCACCGCCGTCAACCGCGCACGGCGTGCCGTCGCCGAGTTCCGTATTCGCGGTGTGTCCACCAACATCCCGTTCCTGCAAGCGGTGCTGGACGACCCGGACTTCCAGGCCGGGCGGATCACCACGTCGTTCATCGAGCAGCGCCCGCAGCTGCTGACGGCTCGTCAGTCCGCCGACCGCGGCACCAAGTTGCTCACCTACCTCGCCGACGTCACGGTCAACAAGCCGCACGGCGAACGCCCCGACCTGATCGACCCCACCACCAAGCTGCCGCCGGTCCCGACGGGCGAACCCCCGGCCGGTTCACGGCAGTTGCTCACCGAACTCGGCCCCGAGGGCTTCGCCCGCCACCTGCGCGAATCGCCCACGATCGGCGTCACCGACACCACCTTCCGCGACGCCCACCAGTCGCTCCTCGCCACCCGCGTCCGCACCAAGGACCTCCTCGCGGTCGCCCCGGTCGTCGCCCACACCGTGCCCCAACTCCTGTCCCTGGAGTGCTGGGGCGGCGCCACCTACGACGTGGCGCTGCGCTTCCTCGCCGAGGACCCCTGGGACCGGCTGGCCGCCCTGCGCGAGGCCGTTCCCAACATCTGCCTCCAGATGCTGCTGCGCGGCCGCAACACCGTGGGCTACACGCCGTATCCGACCCAGGTGACCGACGCCTTCGTGCAGGAGGCCGCCGCCACCGGCATCGACATCTTCCGCATCTTCGACGCGCTGAACGACGTCGGCCAGATGCGCCCGGCCATCGACGCCGTACGCGCCACCGGGACGTCGATCGCCGAGGTCGCCCTCTGCTACACCTCGGACCTGTCCGACCCCAACGAGCGCCTCTACACGCTGGATTACTACCTCCGGCTGGCCGAGCAGATCGTCGAGGCGGGCGCTCATGTCCTCGCGGTGAAGGACATGGCGGGCCTGCTCCGCGCACCCGCCGCCGCGACCCTCGTCTCGGCGCTGCGCCGCGAGTTCGGTCTCCCGGTGCATCTGCACACCCACGACACGGCGGGCGGTCAGCTCGCCACCTACCTCGCCGCGATCCAGGCCGGCGCGGACGCCGTCGACGGCGCGGTGGCCTCCATGGCGGGCACCACCTCGCAGCCGTCCCTCTCCGCGATCGTCGCCGCGACCGACTACTCCGAGCGCCCCACCGGCCTCGACCTCCAGGCCATCGGCGACCTGGAGCCGTACTGGGAGAGCGTCCGCAAGATCTACGCCCCCTTCGAGGCGGGCCTCGCCTCACCGACCGGCCGCGTCTACCACCACGAGATCCCCGGCGGCCAGCTCTCCAACCTGCGCACCCAGGCGATCGCGCTCGGCCTCGGCGACCGCTTCGAGGACATCGAGTCGATGTACGCCGCCGCCGACCGCATCCTCGGCCACCTCGTCAAGGTCACCCCGTCGTCGAAGGTCGTCGGCGACCTCGCCCTGCACCTGGTCGGCGCCGGTGTCAGCCCCGCCGACTTCGAGGCGTCCCCCGACCGCTACGACATCCCCGACTCCGTGATCGGCTTCCTGCGCGGCGAGTTGGGCACCCCGCCCGGCGGCTGGCCCGAGCCGTTCCGCACCAAGGCGCTCCAAGGCCGCGCCGCCCCCAAGCCCGTACAGGAACTCAGCCCCGAGGACCGCACGGCCCTCGACAAGGACCGCCGCGCCACCCTCAACCGCCTGCTGTTCCCCGGCCCGACCCGCGAGTTCGAGACCCACCGCCAGACCTACGGCGACACCAGCGTCCTCGACAGCAAGGACTTCTTCTACGGCATCCGGCCCGGCAAGGAGTACACGGTCGACCTGGAACCGGGCGTCCGGCTCCTCATCGAGCTGGAGGCAGTCGGCGAGGCCGACGAACGCGGACTGCGCACCGTCATGTCCGCCCTGAACGGCCAACTCCGCCCGGTCCAGGTGCGCGACACCGCCGCCGCCTCCGACATCCCCGTCACCGAGAAGGCCGACCGCGCCAACACCGGCCATGTGGCAGCCCCGTTCGCGGGCGTGGTCACCCTCGCGGTCGAGGAAGGCGACGAGGTGGAGGCCGGTGTCACCGTCGCCACCATCGAGGCCATGAAGATGGAGGCGGCGATCACCGCGCCCAGGTCCGGCCGGGTCTCCCGCCTCGCCATCAACCGCATCCAGCAGGTGGAGGGCGGCGACCTGCTCGTCGAACTGAGGTAGCGGCGACGGCGACAGGCCGCCTCACCGGTGACCGGATCGGTCCGCACCCGGACCCGATGCGGCCTGTCGCCGCCCCACCCGTACGGCGCAGGCTTGGGACATGACCCGAGCACTGATCGTCATCGATGTCCAGGAGTCCTTCCGCGCCCGCCCGCTGTGGGAGACCATCTCCGACCCGAAGATCGCCGAGCAGGCGAACCGTCTGGTGCGGCTCGCGCGCCGGGCCGGCGACCTCGTGGTGTGGGTACTGCACTCCGAGCCCGGCAGCGGCGACGTCTTCGACCCGGCCCTCGGACATGTCCGCCTCATCGACGGACTGGAGCGCGCGGACGGCGAACCGCTCCTCCACAAGACCTCGCACAACGCCTTCACCACCACCAACCTGCAACAACTCCTCACCGAACACGGCGTCCGCGAGGTCACCGTCTGCGGCATCCGCACCGAACAGTGCGTCGAGACCACCACCCGCGTCGCGAGCGACTTCGGCTACCAGGTCACCTTCGTCACCGACGCGACCGCGACGAACCCCATCCCGCACCGCGACGCCCCCGCCGACCAGACCGTCGCGCAACTCCTGGCCGACCCCCGCACCCTCCCCGCCGACGAGGTCATCAGGCGCACCGAGTACGCCCTCGCCGGCCGCTTCGCCACCATCGCGACGGTCGACGAACTGGAAGCCGCCGCCGCACATCAGGCATGATGACCGGATCGTGAGCCACGTCGTCTTCCTCCTGGTACCCGGAGTCCATCTGCTGGACCTGGCCGGCCCCGCGCAGGTCTTCTCCACGGCGGCCGACTTCGGACACCCGTACACGCTCTCCTACGTCGCCGAGCAGCCCCAGGTCACCAGCGCCCAGGGGCTGCCGCTGACGGCCGTGCTCGACTGGCCCGAACTGGATCCCGACGACCTGATCGTGGTGCCCGGCTGGCGTGCGCTCCGCCTCGCCCATGGGCCCGCCATCGGTGCTACGGCCCTGCGGGCCCTCCGGGACCACCACGCTCGCGGCGGAACGGTGGCCAGTGTCTGCGCCGGAGCCGACGCGCTCGGCCGGGCCGGACTCCTCGACGGCCGCCACTGCACCACCCACCACGACGTCCAGGACGAACTCGCCCGGCGCCACCCGAAGACGACGGTCGTACGCGACGTCCTGTTCACCACCGACGACCGGGTCATCACCTCGGCCGGCATCGCCAGCGGCATCGACCTCGCCCTGCACCTCGTCGCCACCCGGCACGGCCCCGCCGTGGCCGCCCAGATCGCCCGCGACATGGTCGTCTACGCCCGCCGCAACGGCCACGACCCGCAGACCAGCGCGATGCTCCGGCACCGCTCCCACCTCGACGACACCGTGCACCGCGCCCAGGACCTCATCGACACCCGCTTCGACGAAGCGCTGCCCCTGCCCGCCCTCGCCTCGGCGGTCGGCGTCAGCGAACGCACCCTCACCCGTCTCTTCACCCGGGCCACCGGACTCACCCCGCTGCGCTACCAGCAGACCCTCCGCGTCGAACGCGCCGAGCACCTCATCAGCCACGGCGCCACGATCGACACCGCAGCGCGCTCGGTGGGCTTCGAGGACCCGCGCATGCTGCGCCGACTGCGCGCCCGCAGCCAGTAATCGACGGGCGCTTCGGCGGGGACGCTGTTAGGTTGCCGGGTCGACGACCGACCGGCTCGCCCCCAGGAGTGCCCAGTGATCCCACCCCGTCTCGCTCCACTGCTCGACCAGTTCGACTTCGCGTGCGAGCGCCTGTCCGGCCGTCTGACCGGACCCGTCATGGACAGCGGCGACGGGACGGACACCCGGGTCGGGCCCATGACGGACGAGGAGTACTTCTGGGAACCGGTGCCCGACTGCTGGTCGGTGCGACGGCGCGCGGACGGTCCCGGAGCACGGGCAACTCTCCTTGCGGGACAGGGTGATTGGGGCCGGGACGCCGCCGCCTACCCGCATCCCTGGCCCCCGCCCTTCACCACCCTCGCCTGGCGCCTCAGCCATCTCACCGAGATGCTCGCCCTCCGCGCCGACCACACGGCCGGCAGCCGCACACTGACCCGCGACGTCCACTCCGTCAGCGGCGACGCCGCCGGTGCGGTCGCGGCCTTCGACGCCGCCGCGGGCGCCTGGCGGAAGGCACTGCTGAGCGTCGACGACACCGCGCTCGACACCGTCGGGTACTGCACCTATCCGCACGGCAGCGACGCGGAGGAGCCGTTCGTCGACATCGTGTGGTGGGTCAACCAGGAAGTGCTGCACCACGGAGCCGAGATCGCGATGCTGCGCGACCTGTACCGACAACGCGGCTGACCGTCACAGGACCGCTCCCATCCGCCAGGGGACGATCTCCTCCGTACCGAACCCGAGCGCCTCCGACTTGCTCTCCGCACCGGAGGCCATTTCCACGAGTGCCTCGAACAGGGCGGTGCCGTATGTGAGTTGATCGGCGTGGCTCATCGCGGGCCCGGCGTCGAAGTCGATGTCGCCGCGCATCCGCTCGTACAGCCCGCTGGTGGTGCTGATCCGGTCCGCCTGGCGACTGCGCCCCGAACTCCAGCTCGGCATAGTGCACTTGCGTACCTCACGGGATCTGCGCGCCCTGATCGAGGTGCTGCGGGACAGGGCCGAGCGGCGCGTGGGAGTGAGCCCCGCCTACGACGACCTGGACCACACGGGAGACGCCCTGCGCTTCGCCAAGGTCGCCCTGCGCGGCGGCGACGCGGGCGGCAGGGCCGTGACCGTCTTCGACGACTCGCCGCTCGCCGTCGCCACCGCCGGAGCGCCCGATGTCATGGCCCGCGTCGCCGCCAGGGTCCTCGGCCCGATCGAGGCCCTGCCCGCCGACGAACGCGCCCTGCTGCTGGACACGTTGGAGGCCTGGTTCGACTGCGGCGGATCCGCCGAGGAGGCCGCCAAGCAGCTCTACGTCCACCCCAACACGGTGCGCACCCGCCTGCGCCGCATCGCCGAACGCGCCGGCCGCTCACTGACCGACCCCCGCGGCATCACCGAACTCGCCCTCGCCCTGCGGGCCGTACGGCAGACTCCGAGGCCCCCGACCCCGGAGTCGTAGCGCGACAACCGTACGGCGCACTCTCTCCCTAGGCGGCGGTACCGCCCGCGTAGTCGCTCTTGAACGTGGTCTCGATGGTGGTGGCGACGGACTGGGCCACCCCCGTGCCGGTGAGGATGATGCCCAACTCCCGGTTGTTGGAGAGGGAGTTGCTGCTGATGTTCATCGAACCCGCCTCCACCTCCTGGGTGGACAGACCGTAGTCGGCGACCATGGCCTTGGCGTGGATGTAGAACCCGTCGGGGTCGGAGTACCCGACGACCGTACCGCCGGCCGCCTTGACCGCCGACACCTCGCTGGCGTAGCTCGACGGCGTCTCCAGCACCACCCGCACGGTCACGCCGGCCTTGGCCCTCGCGACGATCGCGTTGACCACCGTGCTGTCGCTGAACTCGAGTTCCTCCACGTCCAGCGTCTTGGTGGCCGCGTTGATCACCGTCAGCAGCCGGCTGCGGGAGTCGGTGGGGGACCAGAGCAGATGGTCTCCGTCGGTCGGGGTGATCGAGGTTCCGGCGTAGTCCGCGTTGAAGACCTTCTCGATCGCGGCGACATCACGGGTGTCGTCGGTGAAGACGCCGTAGTCGCGGCCGGTCGCGTAGTACTGCGAGGTCAGATTGCCGGTCAGGACAAGGGACTTGGCGGCGTCCACGGTGATCGTCTTCTGGTGTGTGTAGACGAAGCTCGACGGCGACCACACCACGCCGACGCCCGCGTTCGTCAGGGCCGTGTACGCGGAGCTGTTGGCCGACTGGTGCGCGCGGTCCAGGACCACCCGCACGGTCACGCCCTTCTTCTCCAGGGCGATCAGGTCGTTGACGGCGGTCGTGTCCTCCAGCTCGTACATCGTCATGTCGAGCGAGGAGGTGGCCGAGTCGATGAAGTCGTAGATGGTCGGTTCGCTGCTGCTCTGCGAGAAGGCGAACGCGGTGTAGGTCGCCGCGTTCGCGGGGACGGCGGTGACGAAGACGGCGGCGCCGGCCACCAGGGTGACGCCGGCACGTCCGAGGAACGTCCTCAACATGCGTGACTCCTAGTCGAGTTGATGCCCACGTGGGGTGTGGCGGGCAGGTGCATGACACCACGCGCGTAGAACGTGGAGGAAGGGAACCTCGGTGAACTCGGGATTACCCGCCGCGGACGCGACTGGACAAAGAGGACTTCGTGCAGGTGGGGGGTGGTTCATGGGGTCCCCGCGAGTAGGCAAAGACTTCGTAGCACGCGGTTTCTGCAGTGCCCTGGAGGAGTGCGGGGCTGTATCGATGTGCGGCTCCGCCGCGTGCGCGCGACCGGCGCCCTGGCGGATCGGGCAAGCTCGGCAGCGCCCCGAAGGGGCGCGGGGAACTGCGCGACCGGCCACGACGGCGCGGCAGCGAAACGACGGCCTGTCGGGGCCCGGCGCAGCCGAATACCACCACAGCCGGCGGAACGCCTACGCTGCGGCCCGACAGCCACCCCAAAACTCCCAGGAGCACCCATGCCCCACCCCGCACCGAAACCCCCGTACCCCGACGCCCACCACCCGGACGAACACCCCGCACCACACCCGCTGTTGGAACCCGTACTCGGCCTCCTCGGTCACTGGCACGGCCAAGGCCGAGGTGAATACCCCACACTCGCCGGAGACTTCACCTACGCACAGGACGTCACCTTCAGCCACGACGGCCGCCCTTTCCTGCACTACGAGGCCCGCGCCTGGCTCCTCGACACAGACGCCGACGACGCACCCCTGCGTCCCGCCGCCCGCGAGAGCGGCTGGTGGCGCCTCCAGCCCGACGGCCGGGTGGAAGCGCTCGTCACCCAGCCCACCGGCATCGCCGAGATCCTCGTCGGCCACGCCACCGCCGGCACGGTCGAACTCGCCACCCACGAGGTCGCCCTCACCCCCACCGCCAAGAAGGTCACCGCCACCCGCCGCCGCTACACCCTGACCGACGACACCACGCTCACCTTCGAGCACGATCTGGAGGCCGTGGGAGAGCCGCTGCAACACCACCTCTCGGCACGGCTGCGACGAACGCCTTGAAATGAAGTGATCAGCAAGCCTGTTCACAGCGTTGCTTTCCGAATATCCGATCGTTGATCTCCCATGCAGTGAGCGGTGCCCGAGCGGCATGGAGGCATGGATCGACAGTGGTGCCCGGCGGCCTCCCGTGGGCAGGCGAACGGAGAGCCCTGTGCGCATGAGTGACCTTCAGCGGTGCGAGATCCGGCCCGGACGACTCGTCGAGTGGACGCTGCACCCGGCGGCCGTGGGAGCCGCGCGGGCCCTCCCGGACGACGCGCGGCCACCGGCGTACGTGCAGGAGTCCCACATCCGTACGGCGCGTACGGTGCGTGAGGACGGGCTGTTCGTGCCGACCTGGCTCGGTACCGCCTTCGACATGCCGGGGCGGATCGAACTCGACGTGCTCCAGGGCGCGTTGAGATCCTGGATGCTCCGGCACGAGACGCTGCGCAGCGGCTTCCGGTGGGCCGGTGACGACATGCGCCGCTTCACCCTGGACGCCGACGCCGTGGCCCTGCACCGCGAGGACGTAGGGGAGTTCGCGGACGCGGGGACGCTGACCCGTTACATGCAGGACCGTTTCGATGTGGCGGCGGACGCGCTCACCTGGCCCAACTTCCTTTTCGCGGCGGTCGTGCGCGACGACGGGACGAGCGTCTACCTGGCCTTCGACCACAGCAACGTCGACGCCTACTCGCTGCACCGCATCGCGGGCGAGGTCCACGAGCTGTACGCGGCCGGCCTCGCCGGGAACGCGGTCGAGTCGGCGCCCGTCGCCAGCTACATCGACTTCTGCGCGGGCGAGCGCACGGACGCCGACCAGATCGACGACACGCACACCGTCGTCAACCGCTGGCGCGAGTTCATCGCCCGCTGCGACGGCAAACTGCCGAACTTCCCCGTCGACCTCGGCCTCGACCCCGAAGGGCCGCTGCCCACCCAGAAGTTCCTCCAGGAGATGCTCGTCGACGACACGGACGCGGCGGCCTTCGAGGCGTACTGCCGCCCGTACGGCGGAAGCCTGGTCGGCGTCCTGGCGGCCGTCGCCCTCGCCGCCCGCGAGATCAGCGGCCTCGACGTGTACCGCACCGTCGTGCCCTTCCACACCCGCGCCAAGTCCCGCTGGGCCGACTCGGTCGGCTGGTACGTGGGCGGCGCGCCGATCGAGATCCCCGTCCAGCACGCCACCGACTTCGACCACGCCCTGCGCATGGTCCGCGCCACCCTCCGCGAGAACCGCTCGCTGGCCCGCATGCCCATCGCCCGCGTACTGCGCCTGCTGGGCGCCGACTTCAGGCCCACGTCCCCCGACCTGTACTCGATCGTCTCCTACGTCGACTCGCGCGCCCTGCCCGGTTCGGAGCGCTGGCAAGAGCTGAAGGCGTACGGACTGATCCGGGTCTCGTACGGCGACCAGGTGTGCGCGTGGGTGACCCGGGTCCACGAAGGCCTGCAGTTCGCGTGCCGCATCCCGGACAACGACATCGCTGACAAGAACATGCGGCTGTGCATGGAGCTGGTGCGGGAGCGACTGGTCGCGGTGGCCCAGCGGGCGTTGGCCGTGCGTCTCTAGAACCCCCTCCATGTACGGCCGTTGAGGCCGAGAGCCGACCCGGGGCACAGATACCGACCGCGGTATCCGTGCCCCATGTCCGAACAAACATGTGCCGCAGCACCGTTGACCGACCGGACGGACGGGATCTACGTTCTTTGCAACGCGAAAGCGCTTGTCATGTCGTCGGTCCGTTCCCCCCACCTTCCCCCGGACCTGGTGACAACTCCTGACCTCAGATTCGCCTGGTGGGGCGACGACGACCGCGCCCAGCGCACCAACGACGCCGTGGCCCTCTTCGAGAAGCGCCACCCGGGTGGTGGCGGGATCCCGTCGGAGCCTGTCACCGAGCCTTCTGGCTGCCTCCCGCACGGGCTTCTACCGTCGAGGGACAGGCCGGTGATCGCCGGTCTTCCTCTATGGGAGATGCCCTATGCACGTCCAGATCGTTCTGTTCGACGGCTTCGATCCGCTCGATGTCGTCGCCCCCTATGAGGTCCTGTATGCGGGCGGCAGCGCCTCGGGTGGTGCCGTGACCGTGGAGCTGGTATCGGCCGAAGGCCCCCGGGACGTCGTCAGCGGTACCGGTGGCCTGACGCTGCGGGCCATCGGCGCACTCGACCCCGCCCGCGCCGGCCTTGTCCTCGTGCCGGGCGCCTCCGGCCGGGTCGGGGAACCGGGCGAGGTGCCCGACATCGACGTCGACAGCGACGCCGACGTCGAACAGGCCTGGCAGCAGGACGAGTTCATCCCCGTACTGCTCGGACGCACGCTGACCACCGGGCTGCCCGGTCTGCTGAAGGACGCCCTGGACAATCCGCGGATCACCATGGCGGCGGTGTGCGGCGGCTCGCTCGTCCTGGCCATGGCCGGGCTCATCGAGGGTCGGCACGCCACCACCCACCATCTCGGCCTGGACATGCTCGAAGCCACCGGCGTGCACGCCGTCCACGCCCGGGTCGTCGACGACGGCGACCTGGTCACTGGCGCCGGTGTCACCTCCGGCCTCGATCTGGGTCTGTATCTGCTGGAGCGCGAGATCGGTCCGCGAATCGCCCACGCCGTCGAGGAACTGTTCGCCCACGAGCGCCGCGGCACCACCTGGCGGGCGCAGGGGCCGACCCCGGTCACCGTGTGACGCCCGATCGGCATCCGTACCGACTCCACGACCTCACGGCAAGGAAGAACCACTCATGTCCATCGAAGGCGTCTGGGACCTGACCATCGCCACACCCGTCGGCCGCATCAAGCCCGTCGTCGAACTGCGCCGGGAGGGCGCGCAGTTCACCGGCATCGCGCACGGCACGGGCGAGGAGGTCCCCCTCCGGGACGTCGTCGTCGACGGCGACCGGATCACCTGGAACCAGGCGGTCACCAAGCCGCTGCGCCTGAACCTGACCTTCGCGGTCACCGTCGAGGACGACACTCTCACCGGCACCTCGAAAGCCGGCCGACTCCCCGCGTCGAAGGTGACCGGACGGCGCCGACCGGGATCATGAGCGGTGTGCAGAGCCCGAGCATGGACCACATCCACGAGGCCGCCGCCCGCTCTACTCGCTGCCCTGGTCGGCCGCCGCGAGCGAGTCCCAGCCGCTCCACGCGGGGATCGCCTCGCACGCCTCCCGCCAGGCGGACGGGACGCCGCCCGTGCCGGTGCGGGCCGCGACGACACCTCCCACGATCGCGCAGGCGGTGTCCCGGTCGCCCCACCCGGCGACGGTCTGCCACAGCGCCTCGGGCAGGTCGTCCGGATGCCCGGCGGCGGACCACAGGGCGAACGGCACGGTGTCCGGAGCCGAGATGAGCGTGCCCGAGCCCAGCACGGACGCCGCGTGCCGTACCGACGTCCGCTCGGAGAAGTTCGCCGCGACCAGCAGGCCGGAGCGGACATCGCTCTCCGGCACGTGCGAGGCGACCTCCCGCAGGAACTCGGCGCGGGGCGCGGTCGGTTGGCCCTCCCCGGCGGCCGCGAGCGCGGCGGCGACCGCCACGGCAACCGCCCCGGCGACGGCCTCCGGGTGGGCGTGGGTGGTCAGCGCGGACAGCCTGGCCTGCTCGGCGGCGACCGTGAGATCGTCCCGGAACCAGGCGCCCAGCGGCGCGATCCGCATCGCGGCACCGTTGCCGTAGGACCCCTGTCCGCCGAACTGTCCGGTGGTGACCGCCCGCCAGTCCTCACCCGCGCCGACGCGGCGCAGCACGCTGTGCATGGACGGGCCGTACTTCCGCCCCGGCTCCCGCTCGTACTCGGCGGCGAACTCCCGTGCCAGCACATCCGGTCGGACCTCGCCGTGGGCCACCAGATGGGCGAACAGCACGAACGCCATGGCCGAGTCGTCCGTCCACAACCACGGCACGGGGCGCAACTCCCGTGCGGCCCACAGCTCCTCGGCGGGTTCGTCGGAGCGGGTGAACCAGCCGTCACCGAAGGCGTCCCCGATCACCAGCCCGTCGAGGGAGGCGTGGGCGTGGCGCGGACTGCTCATGGTGCTGCTCCTGTTAATGATCGGCGGGCTCGGCACATCGTAGTTAAGGTGCGGGGATGGAGCGGATCTTGGTGGTCGGGGCGACGGGCGCGGGCAAGTCCACGCTCGCCCGAGACGTGGGCGAACGGTTGAAACTGCCGTACCACGAGATGGACGCCCTGTACTTCATCGGCCCCGACTGGGCCGTCAACGAGCGCCTGACCGACGACGTGCTGCGGCTCACCTCCGCACCCGGCTGGATCATCGACTCGATCGGCTCGCCCGAAGTCCGCGATCTGCTCTGGGAGTCGGCCGACACGGTGATCTGGCTGGACTACACGAAACGCGTGATCATGCCGCGCGTCCTGCGCCGCTCACTGCGGCGCACGGTCACCCGCGAGAGCGTCTTCGGCGGCAACAGGGAGACCTGGGCCGGGTGGTTCAGCCGGGAGCACCCGGCGTGGTGGGCGTGGTCCCAGCACGCGGGCAGGCGCGCCGAGATCGAGCGCCGTACGAACGACCCACGCTTCGCTCCGCTCACCACACTCCGGTTCGCCCAACCCCGCGACACCGCAGCCTGGTTGGCGACCCTGGGCTGAGCCGTCAGAGGAACGGCGTGCCCGCGTCCAGCCCGGAGAGGACCCGGCCGTAGAGCTCCAGGTTGGTGGTCGGGTTGACGAACGAGTGCAGGCTCAGCGCGTGCAGATCGCGTACGGCTCGCTGGACGGGGACGTCCCGGTGGAGGGACGAGGCTCCCGAGGCGGAGGACAGCAGATCCACGGCCTCCTTGCACAGCCGAGTCGTATAGCCGCTCTGCGCCCGGATCCTGGCCCGCTCCGCCTGCGTGTACGACACGCCGCTCTCCGCCGCTGCCTCGATCCGCGCGACGAAATCGGCGGTGAGCAGTTCGGCGCAGGAGATCTTCAACGCCGCCTCGGCGACCTGGAGATGGGTGACGCCCGCCTCGTACTGCCGCTCGTGGAAGGTGTAGGTGATGCCCCGCCGGTGGATGCGCTCGGTGAACTCCGCGAGGGCCGCCCGGGCCAGACCCAGCGCGTTCGGTGCCGTCCAGGCGCAGAACAGCAGCAGGACCGGCATCCGGTAGAAGAGGTCGCCGGCGTTGGCCTTCGAGGCGAACTCGCCTGCCAGCAGGGGCCCGACGGGCAGGACGCGGTGCGCGGGCACGAACACGTCCCGTGCGACGACGCTGTTGCTGCCGCTCCCCGCCAGCCCGGACACATACCAGTCGTCGAGGATCTCGAGATCGGCCATCGGCACTGCTGTCCAGAGCAGTTCGGGCGGGCCGCCCTCGGACGCGGCCCGGGCCGTCAGCAGATGCCAGTCGGCGTTCTGGCAGCCGGTGGCGAAGCCCGAAGTGCCGTTGAGGACATAGCCACCCTCCGCGGCGACCGCCACGGCGTCCGGGACGAGCGTGCCGCCGATCCGCACGTCCGGACCGGTGAAGATCTCGTCCTGGGCCTCGTCCGGGAAGAGCGCGGCGATGAACGAACACCCCGCCTGGATCAGGGCCATGAAGCCGGTCGAACCGCACCCGGCGGCGATCTCGCCCAAGACCTCGACCTGTGTGCTCAGCCGGCTCTGGTAACCCCCGTACCGCCGGGGGACGTTCATCCGGTACACCCCGGCGTCCGTCAGCGCCGACACCACGTCCTCCGTCACCCTTCGCTCCTGCTCGGTGCGCAACGCGCGCTCGCGGAGCAGGGGTTGGAGCACCCGTACGCGTTCGACGAGGCCGGCATCGGACGGGGGCGGAGCCATGGGCGACCTCCGAGCGCTACGGGGACCTCACCGTGACGCGGATCGCACACGGTGTCAACGCCCGTGCTCAGACAGGTGAGTTGAGGGAGCGGTAGAAGTCGAGATGGCTACGGGCCGCGGTGTCCCAGGTGTGCCGGGCGGCCAGCTCCCGCCCGGCCGATCGTCGCGTCGGATCCTCGGCGGCGAGGGCGTGACCGAGCTCGGCGGCCAGCTCCTCGGGGGTGGCCCCGAAACGTGCGGCGGGCCCGAACACCTCACGCAGCACGGGCAGATCCCGCACGACCAACGGAACACCCGCCGCCAGCGCCTCCATCGCGGCGAGCCCGAAACCCTCCTTCAGGGAGGGGAACGCGAACACGTCCGCCGCCGCGACCAGGGACGGCAGTTCACCTTCGTCGACCTGCCCCAACACGACTGGTTCCACGGCGAGTTCGGTGGCCCGCGCCTCCCAGCTCGCCCGGTAGTCGCGGTAGTCGAAGAGCGTCTCGCCGCCCGCGATCACCAGCCGGACCTCGGGACGTTCGGCGCGCAGCAGGGCGTAGGCCTCCAGCAGGTCCAGTGAGCCCTTGCGGGGTTCGATGCCGCCGACGGTGAGGATGTAGGGGCCGAGGCGGGATCGCCAACTCGCCCTCGCGGCAGGGTCGGTGGTGGCGAAACGGTCGTAGGCGACCCCGTTGGGGATCACCTGCGCGTCGATGCCCCACCCGCCGGACAGTTCCCGCGCGACCGACCCCGACACGCACACATGGGCGTACGGCTCGACGATCGCGCGCTCGTGGCAGGTGGCCAGTTCGGGGGTGGTGAAGTGGTCGAGGTGGTGGACCGTGCGGACGCAGCGGCCGGCCGCGTTGGCGCTGATGCAGTCCTGGGCGTGGACGACGTCGTAGGGCGTGGGGTCGAAGGCGGTGCGGAGGACGGTGATGGAGCGCAGGATGCGGGCGCCGACCGTCTCGCCGGGCGGGCCGTCCGGGAAGGGCACGATCTCGACCCGTACCGCCGGGTTCACTGGGCGGAAGAAGCCCGCGTCGCCGCCCCGGCCCAGGGTCCACACCGTGACGTCCTCGCCCAGCGCCGCGAGGGCCTCCGCGAGGGCGAGGGTGTGGACGACCCCACCGCGCGGCCGGGTGGAGTAGCTGAGCAGGGCGATCTTCACGTACGGGACTCCCGGTAGGCGTCGGGGCGGCGTTCGTCGAGGTGGCGCAGGACACGGCGGGCCCGGTCGGTCTCGGCGGCCACGTCGATCTCGGCGACGGCGAGCCCGGCCTTGGACCAGGTGCGGGCGAGGATGTCGCCGCCGGGCCCGACGACCTTGGCCTGGCCGAGGAAGCGCATGCCGCCCATCGCGCCGGTCTGGTTCGAGGAGGCGAGGACGACCTGGTTCTCGGCGGCGCGGGACTGGTCGTAGAGGTCGAAGAGCCGGGCCTGGCGGTCCTGGGCCATGCGCGGGGCGCGGTTGGTGATGCTGGTGGGCCAGGCGGACAGGCAGGCGAGGATCTCGGCGCCGTCCAGGGCCAGTGAACGGGCCGACTCCGGGAACGTCTTGTCGTAGTCGATGAGCATGCCCAGGCGGCCGACCGGGGTGTCGAAGGCATCGAAGCGGTCGCCCGCCGTGTACGCGGCGACCTCGCCCGCCGGGAGGTGGACCTTGCGGTGCCGGCCGAGGACGCCGTCGCCGCTGACGCAGACCGCCGCGTTGTAGCGCTCGGTCCCGCCGTCCTCGCAGTACCCGACGCACACCACCATCTCGGCCGCCAGCCGGGCGACTTGGAGGATCAGCGGGTCGTCCGGCTTGAGGGCCGGGGGCAGGGCCCGGGGGTCGGGGTCGCGGAGGTCGGCGAGGTAGCCGCCGAGGGTGGCGTCGGGCAGCACCAGCAGCCCGGCGCCGTGGCCGCGGGCGTCGTCGACGAGTTTGCCGACGCGGGCCAGGTCGAACTCCAGGTCGCGGCCGAAGTGGGCGGCCGCGGCCGCGATCCGGATGGTGCTCATACGGTGACTGCTCCCGGGGCTGGTCCGTAGGTCTCGGGCCGCCGGTCGCGCAGGTGTCCCATCGACCGGCGGGCGGTCTCCAGGGCCTGTGCGACGTCGAGTTCGGCGACGGCGATGCCGGCCGTCACGCCCGTGTCGGCGAGGATCTCACCGCCCGGGTCGACGACCTTGGCACTGCCCACGAAGCGTAGCGACCCGAAGGTCCCCGCCTGGTTGGCGGACAGCCACACGATCTGGTTCTCCAGCGCGCGGGCCCGGTCGAACAGGTCGAAACGCCGCTTCCAGCGGTCCTTCTCCAGGTCCGCGCTCGCGTTCGTCCGCGCGCCCGGCCACGCCGACACACACACCCCGATCTCGGCGCCGTCCAGCGCCAGGGCCCGCGCCGACTCCGGGAACGCCTTGTCGTAGCAGATCATCATGCCGATGCGGCCGACCGGTGTGTCGAAGGCGTGGAAGCGGTCGCCGGACGCGTAGCTGGCGTCCTCGCTGAGGGGTTGGTGGACCTTGCGGTGGTTGCCGAGGACGCCGTCACCGCTGACGCAGACGACGCTGTTGTACTGGCGTCCGTCCCCGGCGGCTTCGCAGTATCCGGCGACGACCGTCAACTCCCCGGCCAGGGCGGCGAGTCGGCGGATCTCCGGGCCGTCGAGGGCGAGTGCGGGCGGGCCCTCGTCCAGTGCGCTGTCGTCGTCGAGGCTGAGGAGATAGCCGCCCAGGCACGCCTCCGGCAGCGCGAGAAGCCGCACTCCCTGCTCACCGGCCTCCTTGATCAGCCGTTCGGCGATCGCGAAGTCCTCTTCCAGGTCGCGGCCGAACTCGGCGGCCACGGCCGCCATCCGCAGCGTGCTCATGCCGTCCCCATTCCGGTCACCGTCGAGGTGACCGCCTCGGTGATCTCTCCGTCGGGCCAGCGCAGCCCGACCCCTTGCCCGGCCGTCAACTCCCCGCACACGGCGCCTGTCGCGGGCCCGGCGGGCAGCGCCGCCGCGTCGGGCTCGTCGGCGGTGAGCATCCCGAAGCCCGGGAAACAGGTCAGCCAGTCGCCCGTGGACGCACCCGCCGGACGGGGCACGGCGGCCACATCGAGCACGGCCCCACAGCCACTCGCCTCGGCGAGCATCCCCAGCGTCCCGGCGATCCCGGCCATCGACACGTCCTTCGCGGCGGCCGGCCGTCCCACGGCCACCGCCCTTGTCATCGTGCGGAGTTCGTCCGTACGACGACAGGTCGTCGAGTCCCACTGGCGGCCCCGGTAGCCCGCGCGCCAGCCGCCGCCGAGGTCGGCCGTGAGCCGTACAACGTGTCCTGGGCGTCCGCCGCCACCGGGGACCGGCCGGTCGGTGCGGCCGAGGGCGGTCACCGACAGGGCGGCGGGGACGCCGAGTTGGGTGTGCCCGCCGAGCACCGGGACGCCGTAGGCCCGCGCGGCCCGGGTCAGTCCGGCGAGGACCAGCGCGGCGTGCGCCGCGTCGCGCGCGCCGACCGCGTCGAGCAGCCCGACCGGTGAAGCGCCCATCGCGGCAAGGTCGTTGACGTTCACCAGGACCGCGCACCAGCCCGCCCACTCCGGGTCCCGTTCGACCATCGACGGCACGATCGCGTCGCACGCGGCGATCATGTCGGTGCCGGGGACGGGCGCGCCGTCGTCGCCGACGTAGCCGGGCGGGGCGGGGAGTGCGGCGAGCAGGGGGCCCAACGCGGCTTTCGTGGCCGTTACTTGGGCCGCTATTCGGTCGATGGGCCACCGCATCAGGACGTGCGGGGTGCCGACGACTGCCGTGGCCCGCACCGACTGCCAGCCGAGCCGCCGGAACAGCACCTCGTTGCGGGTCTGCACGGTCGCGTCGAAGCGCAGTGCGCCCTCGGCCTCCGCCCGTGCGCAGGCCGACCGGACCAGCGCCGCGCCAACTCCGCGCGGACCGCGCGCCTTTGGGGCGACGACCAGTCGGCCCCCCTGCCACCAGCCGAGGTCCGGGCCGTCGTCCACCGGGCCCAGCCGCACCCCGCCGATCACGGTGTCGTCCGGGGCGCGGGCTACCAGTACGACGGTGCGGTCGTCGGCGTCACGGTCGTCGAGGTCGTCGCCGCTGAAGAGCCCCTGTTCGTGGACGAAGGTCTCCGTGCGCAGCCGTCGGTAGGCGGTCAACTCGGCCGCGCCGGTGGCCTGTTCGATGTGGAACGCGGGGCGGCGGGCGAGCGTGCTGCGGTCGCCGAGGAGCGCCAGGATGTCCACCGGCCCGTCCGCCGCGAACGGTGTCGTGGAGCCGTCGAGGTACACGCCCGTCACCCGCCCGCCGTGCGCAGCACACTGCACGCCCCGCAGGCCGCGCAGCCCGCTTTCTGGTCGGCGCCGTTCATCCCGGCGGCCCGCAGCTTGGCCGCGACGCCCTCGGTGACGTACGTCAGGAGTTCGGCGCTCGGTGCCGGGATACCGTCGCGGGCGGCGAGCGTGCCGGCCATCGGGCGGAACGGGACGACGAACGGGTACACCCCTCGGTCGATCAACTCGCCCGCACCCGCGATGAGTTCGTGCGGATCCTCGCCGAGTCCGACGAGCAGATACGTGGAGACACGGTTCGGCCCGAAGACCCGCACCGCCTCGTCCCACGCGGCCTCGTACTCGGCCATGGGGACGGTCGACTTGCCCGGCATCCAGCGCCGTCGCACCTTCTCGTCGAGGGACTCGACATGGATGCCGATCGCGGTGGCCCCGGCGTCGTGCAGTTCACGGATCCAGGCGGGGTCGCCGGGCGGTTCGCACTGCACCTGGATCGGCAGGCCGGGCACCGCTTCGAGGACCGCGCGCACGGAGCGGACGAGATTGCGCGCGCCCCGGTCGGGGCCGGTCGTCGTGCCCGTGGTCATGACCATCTGCTTGATCCCGTCCAACCGCACCGCCGCCTCAGCGACTTGGGCGAGTTGCGCCGGCGTCTTGGCGGCGACCGCCGCGCCCGAGCGCAGGGACTCCTCGATGGTGCAGAAGCGGCAGCGGTCGGACTCGGCGTAGCGGATGCAAGTCTGGACGACGGTGGTGGCGAGGACATCGGCGCCGTGGAGGCGGGCGATGTGCTCGTAGGGGATGCCGTCGGCGGTGGTGAGATCGTAGAACTTCGGACGGCTCACGGCGGTCAGGGCGAGCCCGGTGTCCTGCTCGCCCAGCCACACGCTGCCGTCGCGGACACGGTAGGGGCTGGCGGGGTTGGTGGGCAGCGCGGCGTTGGCACCGCCGACGAGACCGTGCCCGATCAGGAAGTGACCGTCGCCGCTCGGACCCGCGCCGTCGGGCCGCCGTACGGGGGCGTCCAACGCGACGCCGTGCAGGGCGAGTTCGGCTCGGGTCAGGATGCGCACATCCACCGCCGTACTCGTCGATTCGGTGCCAACGCTCACAGCGGCCCCCTTACAGCTGGTAGGTGGAGTTGATGATGGCGCCCTTGCGCGCGTAGTGGATCAGCGCGTCCTGGACGTCCAGGGGGTGGGTCGGGATGACGCCCTCGATGAGATCCTCCTCGCGGGCGCCGTGCAGGGAGAGGCCGAAGCGGCAGCAGAAGACCTTGCCGCCCTCGGAGATGAACGTCTTGAGCTGGTTGTTGATGTTGTGCTCGCCGGGGAAGGCCGAGTTGCCGGTGGTCGGGAAACCGCGGGTGGCAAGGCAGTTGAGGGAGCCGGGGCCGTAGAAGTAGATGGCCGTCTCGAAGCCCTTGCGCAGCGCGCGGGTCGCCTGGAGGACGGCGACGAAGGAGACCGACGACTCGTGGGCGATGCCGTGGACGAGCGTGAAGTACGTCTCGCCGTCCTCGGCCTTGTAGTCGGGGAACACCTTTGTGGCGCCGTAGATGCTGGTGCCGTCCGGGAGGGACGGGTGGGGGATCTCATTGAGGGACTGCTGCTCGATCTCGCTGAGTTCGACGGTTTCGGACATGGCTGTCTCCTTGTGCGTGCCGGACTGGAGAGGGGAAATGGGTCAGTCGTAGAGCGCGGCGAACGTGTCCCTGAAGACCAGGTCGCCGAGTTCGCCGCCGCCGGTCGCTTCGGCGAGGCGGGCGTACTCGCCCGTGAAGTCGCCCCACGGCTGGTCGCTGGCGAAGAGCACCCGGTCGTGGCCAGTGCCGCGGTGCTCGATCTCCCGGGCCAGCCAGCGGGGAGTGAAACCGATGGCCCAGGAGAGGTCGGTGTAGACGTGCTTGCCGGCGGTGATCCAGTCGAAGAACCGGGAACCGGCGAGCTTGATGTGGCCGCTCATCCCGCCGCCGAAGTGCACGAGATGGACGGGGACTTGATCGGCGTACCAGTCGACCAGGTGGCCGACCTCGTCGATGTCGGAGGCGGCACCGGGGGAGGTGTGGACGTGCACCACCAGCCCGTGCCGGGCCGCCACGGCGAAGATGCGGTCGAGGTGCGGGCGGCAGGCCGGGTCGGTCGGACGGCCGCCGAGCAGGAAGCTCAGCTTGAGCGCCTTCACGCCCCGCTCGCCCGCCAACTCCAGCGCCTGGGCGGTGCGTTGCTCGTCCTCGGGGCGCGGGGAGACCCACAGTCCGGCCCGGATGCGGTCGTCGGTCTGGGCGGCCTCGATCGCCAACTCGTTGAAGGAGAAGGCGATCGCGGGGTCGGGCACGCCGTAGTTCGGGATGACCAGGGCGCGTTCGGTGCCCTCCGCGTCCAGGTCGGCCACGAGTTGCTTGACGGTGGCGCGGGCGGTGGTGTCGGGGTTGACCGGCGGGCCGCCGTAGAAGGGGTAGGCGGGCAGGACGCCGATGTGGCGGTGTGCGTCGTAGACCATGGGGTTTCCCGTTCCTCTTCCTCAGCCGATCGGGAGCGCGGAGGCGAGTTCGGTGGGGGCGCCGGTGAGGGTGCCGCAGACGTCGGCGAGGCGGCGGGATGCCTCGATGTGGTTCGCGAGGAACTCGGCGTCCCTGCCCACCGCTTCGAAGCGTCCCGAACCCCACGAGTGCTGCCAGGGCAGGCCCAGGAAGTACAGGCCGGGGACGCTGGTGGCGCCGCGCCAGTGCATCGGGTAGCCGCGGCCGTCGAAGACCGGTGCCTCGATCCAGCGGTGGTCGCGGCGGAACCCGGTCGACCAGACGACGGACGTGATATCGGCCTGGACCAGGTCCAGTTCGCGCGGCTGCTCGTCCGGTTCCCACACGGGCAGGTAGCGGGGCTCGTCCGGTGCCGCGATGCCCTGGGCGGTGATGTGGGCGTCGATGGCGTCCTTGATGCCCTCCGCCACGGCGTCCGCGTGGTCGAGGTTCAGCTTGAGGTCGTCCGCGAACTCCAGTGCGCTGCCGCCGACTTCGGTGAGCCGGCCGTAGAGGCGCATGCCGTCGCGGGCGAAGGCGCGCAGGTCGATGTCGCGGCCTCCGTCGCGTCCGGTGACGTAGTGGTTGACGCGCATCCGGACCGCGCCTGCGTCGTCGAAGTCGTCGATGCTCTTCGCGTAGTGGCCCATGTCGTCGAGCCAGGCCACACAGTCACGGCCGCGGTAGAAGCGGGCCACGCGCGGCGCGCTGCCGACGGCCAGGTGGACCTGGCGTCCGGCGAGGTGCAGGTCCTCCGCTATCTGGCAGCCGGACTGGCCGGTGCCGACCACCAGGACGGCGCCCGGCGGGAGTTGGGCGGCGTTGCGGTAGCGGGAGGAGTGGACCTGGGTGAGGGAGTGGGGCAGTCGTTGGGCCATCGAGGGCAGGGAAGGGGTGTGGTAGGGGCCGGTGGCGATCACCACCTGGTCGGCGGTGAAGTCCCCTTCGGTGGTGGTGAGTTCGAAGACCCCGCCCGGGGCGCGCCGCAGCCTCGTGACCGTCACGCCCTCGACCAGCGGCGGGCGGAAGCGGGCCACGTAGCCCTCCAGGTAGCGCACGATGTCGGCGCGGACCATGAACCCGTCGGGGTCGTCGCCCCGGTAGGGGTAACCGGGCAGCCTGCACTGCCAGTTGGGGGTCACCAGACAGAAGGAGTCCCAGCGGCGCTCGCGCCACTCGTGTCCGACCCGGTGGGCCTCGACGACCGCGTGGTCGATACCTCGTTCGCGCAGTTCGTGGCTGACGGAGAGTCCCGCCTGACCACCACCGACCACGGCCACCGGGAAGTGCGCGCCGGGCAGCCGTACAGCCGGGCTCATCGCGGACTCCCGTCGGCGCCGAGGAGCGACTCGACCGTGACCTTGGCGCCGCCGACGTCGCCGTAGGCGGCGGCCGTCCGTTCTATGCGCGCCAGTTGGTCGGAGGCGCCGGTGCAGTGGAAGCCGAACTTCTCCTTCACCCGTTCCCCGGCGATACCGAGGGCGGTGCGACTGCGCTCGACGAATTCGGCGAGTTCGTATTCACCGCCCGGGGTGAAGTAGTCCTCGACTATCGTGGAGGGGGAATAACAGCGCTGGGTCAGACCGTCGGGCCAGCGCACATCGAAATACATCTCGGGCATGACATCCTCCATGCCGCGCGCCGAGGCCTTGCCACCTCGCCGCTCTCCATGGCGACCAACTTCAGCCCTGAGAATTTCCGAACGAAGTCATCGGGAACAAAGGGGAGTTGCGAAAACCTCACCGTTGCCCGAGAGGCAAATACCGCTATTGGGTGAGCCTGGTGCCGGCTTCCACGTTCGGCCAGCGCGCGAGCGAGATCATCGCCATGACCCGGTGGATCAGATAGCCGGCCAGGGGCAGTTCGGCGAAGACCGCGAGGGCCGCGGCCGACCAGACGTCCGAGGTGCCGAAGGCGAGCGACACGTCGAACCACGCGTCGCAGATCAACAGCGCCGCCGAGAAGATCGCCGCCACGATGACCCCCCGGTGCCGCCGCCAGCCGAGCAGCGCGGTGGCCGCCATCGCGAGCACGAGGAGGACGTCGAACCCGACCCAGGTCGTCCGCCACTGGTGGACCTCGTAGCCGGACGGCAGCGTCACCGCAAGCAGGACGGTCCAGGGGACGAGCCCGACGGCACAGACGGTGAGCAGCTCCAGGGTGTGGCGCCGATGCCGCCGTACCCGCTCCAGCGTCTCGGGCGTCGGCGGCGGGACGTCTGCCACCTGGCGTATGTCGGCCTTCGACGCGTCGTTCACCTTGACTGCTCCGTTCTCAGGAGTCCGGCGATGATTCGGTGCCGACAGGCTAAACAGCCCTGCGCCGTGCTCTCTTCCCGAGGGGCGCGAACCCGGATTCTGTGCTTCCGGATCCCATCAAACCGGATGGATTATCCCGATAGAGGATGAACGGGGCGGCGGGCTAGACTCGCGCAACCTACGACCCGGGAAGGTCCGGCATGCGACGGTGGGCCGAATTCGTTCTGCGGCACCGCAAAGCGGTGGTGGCGTTCTGGGGCCTGGTCCTGATCGCCGGCATCGCGCTGGCCGGTCGGACCACGGACCGGCTGACGATCGACTTCTCCCTGCCCGGTCAGCCAGGCACCGTGACCGCGCACAAGATCGAGAAAGCCTTCGGCAGCGGGGGCGACACCAATCCGTATCTCGTGGCGATCACCCTGCCGGCCGGACAGACCGTCACCGGCCACGAGTCGGACGTCGGACGCGTGTTCACCGCCGCCGGCACGGCCGCACCGGGACTGCGGGTGATCGACGAGGCGAACACCGGCGACAAGGCGTTCCGGACGAAGGACGACCGTACCGCCTACGCGCTGGTCTTCTACCGGTTCAACCCGTCGCCCAGCCAGACACTGCTGACGGACCCGATCAAGGCGGCAGCCGAGAAGGCCGCGCCGGCGGGCGCGAAGGTCGGCGTGACGGGCGAGGACCCACTCGCCTCCGGCGGCGACGACGGCGGCGGGCCCGGAGTGCTCGGCGAGACGCTCCTCGGAGCCGTCGGCGCGCTCGCCGTCCTCGCCTTCGTGTTCGCGTCCTTCCTGGCCCTGCTGCCACTGCTCGTCGCCGCGGTGTCGATCCTCGCGACCTTCGTGATGCTGCTGCCGCTCACCTACGCGACCGACGTGTCCTTCATCGTGCAGTTCCTCGTCGCCCTCATCGGCCTGGGCGTCGCGATCGACTACTCGCTGCTCTTCGTCACCCGCTGGCGCGAGGAGCGCGACCGCGGCCGGGACAACCACGAGGCGGTCGTGGTCGCGATGGAGCACGCCGGGCACGCGATCGTGTTCAGCGGGGTCACGGTCGCCATCGGCCTGCTCTCCCTGGTCGTGCTGCCCGTCCCGTTCCTGCGCAGCATGGGCTACGGCGGCGCGCTCATCCCGCTCGCGAGCGTCCTGACGACGCTCACCCTGACCCCCGCGATCCTGGGCGGCATCGGGCCGAAGGTCGACTGGCCGAAGATCCGCCACGAGAACCGCGCGAGCCGCTTCTGGAGCCGTTGGACCGCCGCCGTCGTACGGCGCCGCTGGATCGCGGCCGGCGCCGCACTGGCCGCGCTCGCCGCCCTGGTCGGTGTCTTCCTCGGCATCAAGATCGGCCTCGCCTCCTCGGAATCACTGGCCAAGAGCGGTCCGGCCTACGAGACCCTCCAGACCCTGGAGCGCGGCGGTGTCCCGACCGGCGCGCTGACCCCGATGGAGGTCCTGGTCAGCACCGACCAGGCGAAACCGGTCGCCGCCGCGATCGCCAAGGTCGACGGCGTGAGCAGCGTGTTCGTGCCGTCCGGGCCGGCGGGCAACCAGGGCGGGCAGAGCATCGTCGTCGTCATCCCGGACACCGAGACGGTGAACTCGCAGAGCGTCGACGTCGTCAGACGGGTCAAGACCGTCACCGAGCACCTGCCCGGGGCCGTCGGCGTCGCCGGTGTCGGCGCGGCCCAGATCGACTTCCTGCACGCCGTCTACGGCAACTTCCCGCTGATGCTCACGATCATCGCGTTGCTGACGTACGTCCTGCTCGTACGCGCCTTCCGCTCCCTGCTGCTGCCGCTGAAGGCGGTGCTGCTGAACCTGATCTCGCTGGCGGCGACCCTGGGCCTGATGGTGCTGTTCTGGCAGGACGGCCACGGTTCCGACGCGATCTTCGGCATCGCCGCCACCGGGGCCGTCACGTTCTGGATCCCGATCATGATCTTCGCGTTCCTGTTCGGGCTGTCCATGGACTACGAGGTGTTCATCCTCTCCCGCATCCGCGAGGAGTACGACGCCGGCCTCTCGACCGACGAGGCCGTCGTCGAGGGCATCGGCCGCACCGGCCGGCTCGTCACCAGCGCCGCACTCATCCTCTTCCTCGCCTTCGCCGCGCTCGCCTCGGGACCGGGCACCGACCTCAAGACCCTCGCGACCGGCCTCGGCATCGGCATCCTGCTGGACGCGACCATCGTGCGGATGCTGCTCGTCCCGTCCCTCGTCTCCCTGTTCGGCGGCTGGAACTGGCACCTGCCCGCGTGGGCGGCCCGGCCGCTGCGTGTGCAGCCCTCCTTCCCGCACCCGGAACGGTCCGCTCCCGAGCCGACGCCACCGGCGGACTAGGCCCAGGCCCCTCGGCCGAAGCGGAACGGTATGAGCGCGTCCGGACGGTGGCCGGTGCGCACATACGCGGCGAGTCGATGCCCGGTCACAGGGCCCAGAGTGACGCCGAGCATGCCGTGTCCGGTCGCCGCGAACGCGTTGTCGTGCCCGGGAACACGGTCGATGACCGGAAGCCCGTCGGGCAGGAACGGCCGCCCACCGACCCAGGGATCGCGGATGAGGCTCACCAGGTCGTCCGGGTCGTCAAACCAGCGGCCCAGATAGTGCCGGCTGGCGAGCGCGACGGCGACGATCCGGCGCCAGTCGAGGCGGTTGTTGTTGCCGCTGAGCTCCATCGTGCCGCCGATGCGGGTGGTGGGCCCGATCGGCGAGGCGACGGCCCTGCGCTCGCCGAAGTACAGCGTGTGCCGGGGTGCCGGATCCAGGTCGACCGAGAAGCTGTAGCCCTTCCCGGCCTGCAACGGCAGGGGATGACCGAGTGAGCCGAGGAGGTCCGAGGAGCGCGTGCCGGCCGCGATGACGGTGGCCGAGCACGGGATCTCGCCGGTCGCGGTGCGCAGCGCGGTGACACGGTCGCCCTCGGTACGGAACCCGGTGGCCTCCGTGTTCTCGTGGATCTTGACCCCGGAGGCGGTGAGCGCCTCGCCCAGGGCGCGGGCGAACGCCTCCGGATCGACCACGCCCTCGCCCTCCACGAGATAGGCCGCGCGGACCCGTTCGGACAGCGCCGGATCGAGGAGGCGGGCCTCGTCGCCGGTAACGACGTCGTCCGGCATCGGGTAGCGGCCGTGCGCCATCTGCCGCTGGACGGCGAGATGGTGGCGGGCCTCGGCGGGGGAGAGGAACGCGTGCACCATGCCGGGCCGGGTCAGGCCCGTCTCGACTCCGGCCGCGCGCAACCCGTCGAAGAGGTCGAACGTGGTGCGGTTCAGCTCGGCGATCGCCGTGTAACCGCTTCTGAACGCGGCCGGGGTGCTGCTGCGCCAGAACCGCCACAGCCACCGTACGAACGCCGGGTCGGGCAGCGGTCGTAGATACAGGGGCGAGTCCGGGCGGCCCAGGGAGCGGAGCGCGTAGCGCACCACGCCGGGTGCGGGGACCGGGGTCGAATGGCTGAGGCAGACCCAGCCCGCGTTGCCCCGGGACGCCCCCGAGCCCAGCGCGCGCCGCTCGATGAGCTCCACCTCCAGGCCGGACTCGGCCAGGTAGTAGGCCGTGCACAGTCCCACGACACCGCCGCCGACCACGACGACCGGACCACCGAGCCCGGTCATGACGTGGATCCGTAGGCGGCCAGGAACGCGCGGGTGCGGGCCTGTTCGGGGTGGTCGATGACCTGTTGTGGTCGGCCCTCCTCGACGATCCGGCCGCCGTCGACGAAGACGACGCGGTCGGACACCTCGCGGGCGAAGGGGAGTTCATGGGTGACCAGCAGCATCGTCATGCCGTCGGCGGCCAGTTCGCGCATCACGCTCAGCACCTCGCGGGTTGCCTCCGGATCCAGGGAGGAGGTGGGTTCGTCGAAGAGCAGCACCTCGGGCCGCAGCGCCAACGCCCGCGCGATGGCGACGCGTTGCTGCTCACCGCCGGAGAGCCGGTCGGGCAGGGCGAGACCGCGATGGGCCACGCCGACCCGGCGCAGCAGGGCGACGGCCCGCTCCAGGGCCTCCAACTCCGGTACACCGGCCTTGCGTTGGGCGACCACGACGTTCTCCACGGCCGTGAGGTGCGGGAAGAGGTTGAAGCGCTGGAAGACCATGCCGACCGTACGGCGCAGCCCGGGCAGGTCGCGGCAGACCGTACGGCCGTCGCGGTGCACCACCTCCCCGGCGACCTCGACCGTGCCCCGGTCGGGTCGTTCCAGCAGGTTCACACAGCGCATCAGCGTCGTCTTGCCGCCGCCGCTCTGCCCGATGACGCTGACGATCCGGCCGCGGCCCACCTCAAGACTCACGTCGTCGAGCACGAGCCGCCCGTCGAAGGACTTGCTGAGTCCCTCGATCCGAACGACCGCTTCCGCGTGGGCGGTTGGGTCGGCCTTCGCCGTGGTGACGGGCTCGGTCATACGGCCGGCTCCTTCATGTGCGCTCCGAGGTCGGCGGCGAGCAGCGCCCGGGCCGCCCGCATCCTGCGCCGTCGCCAGGGGGACAGGGGGACGCCCGCCCGGACCTTGCGTTCCAGCAGGAGGAGGAGTTGGGAGAGCGGATAGCACAGGGCGAAGTAGATGGCGGAGATGACCAGATACACCTCCAGCGCACGGAAGGTGGCCGAGGTGATGAGCCTGCCCTCCGACATCAACTCCGCGGCGGACACCGTGACCAGCAGCGAGGTGGACTTCAGCAGGTCCACGAGCATGGTGTTGGTGCCGGCCAGCGCCTGCCGGACCGCCTGCGGCAGCACGATGTGGACGAAGATCCCCGCCTTCCCGATGCCCAGCGCCTCACCGGCCTCGGTCTGCCCGTCGTGCACCCCGCTGATCGCGGAGCGGAAGATCTCGGAGAGATAGGCGGCGTAGAAGACGACGAGGCTCAGGCACCCGGCGGTGAACACGTCCAGCCGGATGCCCGCCGAGGCCAGGCCGAAGTAGGTCAGGAAGATGATGGCGAGGAGCGGGACGTTCTTGAAGAGCTCCGTGTAGACGGCTGCGAGGGCACGCGCGGGCCACGCCTTGCCGAGCCGCAGCAGCGCCACGACCAGCCCCAGCAGAACCGCGCCGATGAAGCTGACCACCGTGTACGAGATCGTCCGCCACAGCGCGTCGATCAGGTCGGAACGGTAGTCGGACCAGGGGACTTGGAAGAGACCCGACATGTCAGCGCCTCACTTCCCGATGGACGGCGGCGTCCAGTCGCTCGGCCGGTCCACACCGCGCCGGGAGGTGGCCACATCGGCGGCGGGGGTGAGGAACTGCTCCGGATCTCCGCCGTACTTGGTGACGAGCTTCGCCAACTCGCCGTTCCGGTACATCGCGTCGATCTGCGCGGAGACCGCGCGCTCCAACTTCGTCGCCTTCTTGGGGAGATAGAAGCCCGTCTGGTACGGCTGGAAGTACTGGAGCGCCGGCTTCGCCTTGACTTCGGCGGCAGTTGGCGGGGTGAGGTACTCGGTGGCGATCTTCAGGTCAGGGCGCTGTTTCTGCGCCGCGATGATGATGAGGGGGTCCAGGAAGCCGACGTCGACGCGGCCCGCGCCGAGGTCGTCGAAGACGCCGTTCGCGTCCGGGTAGGCGTGCAGCTTCGCGCCGGGCACGGCCTGGATCGACTTGACCCAGACATAGCCGTCGACCGTGCCGAGGTTCAGGCCCTTGAGGTCGGCGAGCGTCTTGTAGGTCTTGCCGCTGCGCACCGCCATCGCCGGGGGCGAGTAGTACGGCGGATCGGTGAACAGGCCCTGTTTCTGCCGGTCGGCGGACCAGGCGACACCGCCGATCGTGATGTCCACGCGGCGGGACTGCACCCCGGCGAGCATGCCGGCGAAGTCCGTTACCTGGGGCTTGATTTCGAGCCCCAGCTTCTTGGCGACGTAGGTGAGGATGTCGCCGTCCAGCCCGACGATCTTCCCGCCCCGCACGGTGGTGTACGGCGCGTACGGCTGGACGGCGACCTTGAGGACGCCGGGGGTGAGCGTGCCCAGGGCGGCGGTCTTCGCGGAGACGTTCTTCGGGGCGTCGTCGCCGCCCGAACCACAGGCGGCGACGGTGGACAACATCAACGTCGCGGACAACGCCACGACGAGCGAGCGCACACGGATCATCGGCACGGGCCTTCCGTATCGGCACTGAGGGATCGGCACTGAAGGGACCCGCCGTTCACCGCGCTGTGCCCTCGGCGGGAAGTGATTGGGCCCAAACGCTAGGCACCAACGCGCCGTGCGTCATCGTCCACTTCGTACGAAGTTGTGGCCGGATTCATGCGGTCGCCTGTACGGTGCGTCCAATCCGGCTCGCCCGCGACGGGAGGAAAGCCCGTGCTCAGCCCGTCACTCGCCCAGGAGATCGCCGGGGACACCTCCGCCGTCATCGGTTTCAACGTGCTGATCACGGATGCCGAGGGGATCGTCATCGGCAGCGGCGACAGCAGCCGCGTCGGCAGCTTCCACGAGGCGTCCGTGGACGTCGTACGGACGAAGGAACCGGCCACGCACAGCGCGTCCCAGGCACAGCAACTGCGCGGAGTGCGCCCGGGAGTCACCCTCCCGCTGATCACCAACGGACAGGCCGTGGGCACGGTCGGCATCACCGGCACCCCCGCCCAGGTCCGCCGCTTCGGCCTGCTCGTCAAACGTCAGACGGAGATCCTGCTCCGCGAGTCCGTGATGCTCCGCTCCCGGCTCCTCGCCGAGCGGGCCGCCGAGAAACTCCTCGCCGACATCGCGTCCTACGACCCCCAGGTCGTCGAGGGCGACTTCCTCGTGTTCCGCGCCGCCGAACTCGGCTACGACCTGCGCCTACGACGGGTCGCCGTGGCCTTCGAGGTGACCGTGCCGCACCCCGCGCCCCGCCGGCAGGGCGGCACCCGGAACCGGGACATGACCCTGGTCCGCTCCGAACTCCTGCGCACCGTAGGGGAGTTCTTCGCCGACCCGCAGGACATCGTCGCCTCCACGGCGCCCGGCTGGATCGGCGTCCTGCACCGGCTGCCCGCCGGACGCTCCACGACCTCCCTCGTCGCCGACTGCCGACGGGTCACCGAGCTCATCGCCGCCCAGGACGGCCTCGCGGCCCGCGCCGGCATCGGCGAGGCGGCCACCGCCGTCGGCGGACTGCACGACTCCTACCAGGACGCGTGCGACGCGCTGCGCCTCGGCGCCCGGTTCGCGGACTCCGACCCCGTGCACCTGATCACCGACCTGCGCGTCCACCAGATGGTGACGGCGATGAGCCAGTCCGCCCGCAGCCGGCTGCTGGAACTCACCGCCACCGAACTGCGCGCCCAGCCGGACTGGCCGGCCCTGCGCGACACCGTCACCGCCTGGTGCGAGAGCGGCTTCAACCTCGTCCGTACCGCCGAGACCCTGCACATCCACCGCAACACCGTCGTCTACCGGATGAACAAGATCGAGCAGATCACCGGCCGCCCGCTCCGTGAGTACCGGACGGCCATGGCGCTCTATCTCGCTTGCCTGGCCGACCGGTTGGGGCGTTGAGTCGACGTCGGATCAGGGCTGCACCGTCCGGGCGCGGAGCATGCGGCCCACCTCGTCCGAGCGCTCCAGGAGGGTCGTACGGACCACCGGGACCGCCTCCCGGGACGCCTGCCGGGCCCGCTCGATGTACGTGGCGTCGATGGCGTGCGGCGGGAAGAGCCGGCTCGTGTAGCTCATCGCGAGGATCATGCCGCCCTGGTGCAGCTTCGGCACCGCCTCCAGGTAGCGCTCGGCGTAGGGGGACAGCAACGTGTCCTGTCCGGGACGCCAGAAGGAGGCCGCCACCAGGCCGACCGAGTTGATGGGGACGGTGCGGTCCACGACCAGTTGCTGCCAGACGTCCGCCTTCGTGTCCGCGTCCGGCAGGGCCGCCCGTACGGTGAGGGCACGGAGCCAGGCGTCGGGGTCCGGGTCACGCGCGAGCAGCCGGTCGGACTCCGCGGCGACGTCCCCGCCCAGTTCCGCCTCGCGGGCCAGCGCGCGCCAGCTCAAGTCCACGTCGTCACCGGCCTGTTCGCGGAGCCAGGCGAGATCGTCCGCCGACGTCGCGGTACGGGCCAGCCCGCGCAACGCGACCTGACGGCGGCCGGGGTCCTCGGCGAGACTCCGGCAGGCCGCCGCCACCTCCGCCGACAACGCGACGCGCTCGGCGGGCGGCGCCCACAACTCCGCGACGTTCGCGGCGAGGGTGATGTACGGCTCGATCACCGCGTCGGAGGTCTCGGCCCTCAGCACCGAGGTGAGGCACCGCCCGGCCTCCGCCGCCGTGGCCTCGCCGGTCGTGAGCATGTCCCACACGGTGGCCGAGGCCACGCCCCGGGAGATGGCCGTGGGCAACCGCGCCGCCGTACGGAAGAGGGCGTCCCTGGTCGTGGGATCCGGGCGGGTCGTCGCGAACGTCAGATCGTCGTCGTTGATCAGCAGCACGTCCGCGCCGGACGGCAGGCCGGTGATCGCGGTACGGGGCTCCGTCACCTCGACCCGCACCAGCGCCCGGCGTTCCAGCGCGTCACCGTTCTCGACGTACGCGCCCACCGCCAGCACCTGCGGACGCGGGCCCTCGGCGGCCACCAGCGTGACGGCGTCACCGTCGCGCTCCAGCGAGAAGCGATCGGTACCCGCCGTCTCCAGCCAGGCGGTGCGCCAGGCGTCCAGGTCGCGGCCACTGACCTCGGACAGGGCGTCGATCAGGTCCTGGAGCGTGGTGTTGCCCCACGCGTGCCGAGCGAAGTACGCGGCCATGCCGGTCCTGAAGTTCTCTTCGCCGACGTACGTCTTGAGCTGCTGGAGGACCGACGCGCCCTTGGGGTACGTGATGTTGTCGAAGATCGACGCGGCCTCGGCGACATCGTGGATGGGCTGGTGGATCGGGTGCGACGCGGGGCCCTGGTCGGACAGGTACGCGCTGATCTTGCCGATCATCAGATGGCTCGCCCACGCGTCCGTGTGCCGGGTGGCGCGCTCGGCCGCCCAGTGGCAGGCGAACTCCGCGAACGCCTCGTTCAGCCACAAGTCGTCCCACCAGCGCATGGTGACGATGTTGCCGAACCACATGTGCGCCATCTCGTGCAGCAACACCCGTGCCAGCAGCCCGTGTTCGGCGGGAGTCGGCTCGGCCCGGCGGAGGAAGACGTCCGACCAGGTCACACAGCCGTAGTTCTCCATCGCCCCGCCGAACTCGGGCACGAACACCTGGTCGTAGCGGCGCTGCGGGAACGGCATCGCGAAGGCCTCGGCGTAGAACGCGAGGCCCTGGCGGGTGAGGGTGAGGATCTCGTCGGCGTCGCGTTCGAGGACCTCGGCGAGCGAACGGCGGGCGTACAGGCCCAAGGTGTGGCCGTCGGTCTCGCGGCGCACCTCGTGGAAGGGACCCGCGTTGATGACGGTGTTGTACGTCGACAGGGGCGGGGTGTCCGGGAAGGTCCAGCGGCGGGTCCCGTCCAGCTCCTCGACGCGCGCGTCACCGGAGTTGCTGGTGACGGTCCACGCGGCCGGGGCCGTGACGGTGAAGGCGTGCGGGGCCTTGAGGTCGGGCTGGTCGAAGCACGCCCACACGAAGCGGGCCTCGTCCGGCTCGAAGCTCATCCACACGTACACCTCGCCGTCGGCGGGGTCCGTCGCCTTGTGCACGCCCTCGCCGGTCGTCGTGTCGGCCTGGACGCTCTCCACCCGCAGCACGTTGCGCCCGGCGAGGCCGTGGAGGTGGATCCGTCCGTCCTCGGCCGGACCGAGTTCGGCCCCGTTGAGGGTGGCGCTCACCACCCTGGCCGCACAGTCCACGAAGGTCTCCGCGCCCGGCTCGTGACAGGTGAACGCCACGGTGGACACACAGCGGACCTCCGCCCCGTCCGGCAGCGCGGTCAGATCGACGTCCACGTCGTACCGCTCGACCGCGACCAGCGCGCCCCGGCGCTCGGCTTCGGTGCGGGTCAGGCTTCGGATCCCCATGTGTCCTCCCTCGGCAGACAGCGGCCGTCAGCGTACGACGCGGATCTACGGCGAGCGCAGGGGTTTTCGCGTGTCCCCAGGCGTGCGGGTGCCGGTGCGGTCGATGCTCGACCCCGCACGAGCACCCGGCCGCACCGACACCCCGTTCCGTCACCCCCGTCCCGTCACCGCCTCCGGAGCCCCGCGCTGATCACCCGGCCCGTCCGGCGGGCGGTCTCCGCCAGCCGTTCCAGGTGGTGCGCCGGATCGGTGAGGACACACAGGGCCGCCACGGGGGTACCGCGCACCCCCAGCAGCGGGACCGCCGCGCAGCACACCCCGGTCACCACTTCCTCCCGGTCGAACGCCGCACCGCGCTCCCGTATCTCCGCCGCGTCCCTCGGCCAGGACGCGGGAAGCGGACCCAGCAGGGGTGCAGGAACGGCCGTGGCCACCAGGATCTTGCCCGCCGCGGTGAACCACGGCCAGGTCATCCGGGTCTCCAGCGGATCGGGCCGTTGGGCGTCCTCGGGACACCACTCCACCATCAGCGTCTCGCCCTTCCACAACACGGCGATGCCCACCGTCGACCCCGTGAGCTTCGCCAGCCGGCGCATCGGTTCCCGCGCGGCGGCGCGCAGTCTGGGATGCGGCTGCCACGCGCGCCCGAGGCGGAACATCCGCGGGCCCACCCGGTAACTCCCTCCGCACCGTTCCACCGCGCCCAGGTCCGCCAGTTGCTCCAGCAGCCGGTACGCCGTCGTCTTGGGCAGCCCGCAGTCGGAGGCCAGCCTGGTCGGCCCCGCCTCCACGGCCCGCTCCACCGCCTCCAGCAGTGCGAACGCGCCTTCCAGCACGCTCCGTCCGCCGGCGTTCCCCGTGGCGGCCGATGTGGCGGCCGATAAGGTCTCCGGCCGCCGTACCGGCACCCTTGTCGCAGGTGCCATCACTCCTTGTGTGATCACACGTCTCGCCCCCGTTTGCCTGTTGCGCAGCCGCCAGGCGACGGCCTTGCCGTCATGGCCGGACGGGACGCGGTCGGCGGCCCGTCCGTTCCCCAGCAGATTCGCATCGGGGTGTGACGGGAAACCTTGTCGAAGGCTTGTCGCGCCGCGTACACGTCCGTGGAGAAAGAGAGGAGGCTCTGTGCAGGGGGAGGCGCACACCATGGTGGACGTGCAGTTGCTGGGGCCGGTGGAACTGTCGGCGGAGGGGCGCGCTGTGGAGGTGGGACCGCCTCAACGCCGCACCGTGATGGCCGCGTTGGCGGTGGACGTCGGCCGGCCCGTCGCGGTCGACGTGGTCATCGAGCGGGTCTGGGGTCCCCGTGCTCCGGACGGCGCGCGCGGCGCGGTGCACGCCCATGTCGCCCGGATACGGCGGATGTGCGAGCAGGCCGCCGAGGCCGTGCCTGAGCCCTTGTTACTGGTACGTCGTTCCGGCGGCTACCTTCTGGAAGCCCGTCCGGAACAGGTCGACGTGTACCGCTTCCGGCAGTTGGTCGACCAGGCGCGGGCGGCGGGACCGGCCGACCCGGCGCGGGCGGGGCTGCTGCGCGCGGCACTCGACCTCTGGCGCGGGGAGCCGTTGTCCGGTCTGAACGGGGAGTGGGCGGCCCGGATGCGCGAGGCCTGGCGGCGTCAGCACCAGGACGCCGCCGTCGGCTGGGCCCGCGCGGAACTGCGCCACGGCGATCCGGCCCCCGTCATCGGCCCGTTGACCGGTCTGCTCGGCGAGTACCCGCTCGCCGAACCCCTCGCCGAGGCGCTGATGCGGGCCCTGCACGAGACCGGCCGCAGCGCGGAGGCCCTGGACTGCTACGCCGCCGTCCGCAAACGGCTGGCGGAGGAGCTGGGCACGGACACCGGACCGGCACTGCGCCAACTCCACCAGTCGATCCTGCGCGGCCACCGCTCCGCGTCGACCCCGCCCCCCGAACCGTCGGCGGTGACACGCCGGACCGAACTCCCCGCCCAACTCCCCATGGCTGTACGCGGATTCACCGGCCGTGACGGCGAACTGGCCCGGCTCGCCGCGATCCTCGCCTCGGCCGAGGGAGAGTCCGCCGCCGTGGTCATCTCGGCGGTGTCGGGCATGGCGGGAGTGGGAAAGACCGCGCTCGCCGTGCACTGGGCCCGCCGGGTGGAGAGCGCGTTCCCCGACGGGCAGTTGTACGTGAACCTGCGGGGATTCGACCCGCAGGGATCGGTGGTGCCGCCGACCGAGGCGGTCCGCGGGTTCCTGGACGCGCTCGGGGTACGACCGGATCGGATGCCGCCCGGGCTGGAGGCCCAAGTCGGTCTCTATCGAAGTCTGTTGACGGGGCGTCGGATGATGGTCGTCCTCGACAACGCCCGCGACGAGGAACAGGTCCGCCCGCTGCTGCCGGGCGCGGTCGGCTGCATGGCGCTGGTGACCAGCCGGAACCGGCTGACCGGTCTGGCCGCGACCGAGGGCGCCCATCTGCTCGCGGTGGACCCGCTGACACCGGCCGCCGCACGCGACGTACTCGCGGAGCGGCTCGGGGCGGTCCGGGTCGCGGCCGAACCGGCGGCGGTGGCGGACGTCGTCACCTGGTGCGCGGGACTGCCCCTGGCGCTGGCCGTGGTGTCGGCCCGCGCCGCCGCGCAGCCCGGCCAGTCGCTCGGCACCCTCGCGGAGGAACTCCGGGAGGCGGGCGGCCGGTTGGACGCCCTGGACGGGGGCGAGGAGTCCAGCCGGGTACGGGCGGTGTTCTCCTGGTCCTACAGCGCGCTCAGCCCGGCCGCCGCCCGACTGTTCCGCCTCTTGGCCCTGCACCCGGGACCCGACCTCGACCAGCGCGCGGCGGGCGCCCTGGCCGGAGCGCCCACCGAACGCGTCCGCGCACTGCTCGCCGAACTGACCGGCGGCCACCTGCTCGTGGAGCACGCTCCGGGTCGGTACGCCTTCCACGACCTGCTGCGGGTGTACGCCGCGGAACTCGTCACCGCGTACGACGACGAATGGGAACGCCGGTCGGCACTGCACCGGATGATGGACCACTATCTGCACTCCGCGCGGGCCGCCGACGTCCTGGTGACCCCGCAGCCCAATCCGGTGGAGTCGCGCGCGCCCAGAGCCGGCGCGAACGCCGTGGAGTTCGAGGACTACGACCGGGCGCAGGCCTGGCTGCTGGCCGAACACCCGGTGCTGCTGGCGATCGTGCGACAGCCCCAGCCCGGCTTCGACGCCCACGTGTGGCGGCTGGTCACCGTGCTGACCACCTTCCTGGACCGGCACGGATACTGGCAGGCACTGCTCACCGCCGGGCACCGCGCGCTGGCGGCGGCCGAGCGGGAGGGCGACCTGGCGGGCAGGGCGGGTGCCCACCGGGGTCTGGGGCTGGCCCTGGACCGGCTCAAGTGCCCCGAACCGGCCCGGGAGCACTACCTGCGCGCACTCGAACTCTTCGCCGCCGTGGGCAGCGACGCGGGTCAGGCCCGCACCCATCAGCATCTCTCGCGGATGTCGGGGGCCCAGGGCGACTCCGGACTCGCCCTGGAACACGCCTACCTGAGTCTGGAGCACTACCGCGCCGCGGGCGACCGGGCGGGACAGGCCGCGGCACTGAACCACATCGGCTGGCGGCAGGCGCACCTCGGCGACCATCTCCGCGCGCTCGCCCACTGCGAGCAGGCCCTCGAACTCGCGCGGGCGGCCGACGACGTGGACGGACAGGCCCACATCTCCGACAGCCTGGGCTACATCCATCACCAACTGGGCCGCTTTCAGGAGGCGGTCGACCACTACCGGCAGGCGGCCCAGCTCTTCCACGCCACCGGGGAGCGCCGCAGCGAGGCCGCCTGTCTGAGCTGCCTCGGCGACAGCCACCACAGCGCCGGCCAGTCCGACGCGGCCCACGAGGTCTGGTCCCGCGCCCTCGCCCTCACCGCCGAACTCGGCCTGCCCGCCGACGATCCGCTCCGTGTCGATCTCCAACAGCGGCTCCGGGAGCGGAAGGTGCCGTAGCGGATCCGGACCGGTCGCCGAGGCGGAGACCGAGGGCGATGCCAACTGCCGCGCAGGCACAGGTGATCCACCAGGTGGAGTGCCAGTCGCCGGTGCGGGTCGCCAGCCACGCGGCGAGGGTCGGGCCGATGAGACTGCCCGCGTTGAACAGTTGCTGGATCAGCCCCATGGTCGCGGGTGCGGAGCCCCCGGCCGGCGTCAGCTCACCGATCGTGCGCAGCAGGGTCGCCGGTATCGCACCGCCGGTCAGCGAGAACACCGCGACACACGCGAACTGCCCGGCGGTGCCTGCCGGGAGGCGGTGCCAGTCGACGGCGAAGGCCGGCACGGACGTGCCGGCCATGACGACGAACGCCGGGACGAGGAGGACGCGGGTGGGCAGCCCGCGGCGCATGAGCGCCGCCGTGGCGATCGAGCCGACGGCGTTCGCCGCGCCGACCAGCGCGCTGAGCACACCCGGCCAACCGCCCGTCATCCTGCCGTCGCGGTAGATGGTGGGCAGGAACCCGACCACCGCCATCCACGGCAGCGTGTAGCAGGCGAAGACGAGCCCGGCCGTCCAGGGGGCCGGTGCCCGGACGGTACGGCCGATCCGGGCGAGGGCCTCGGCAGCGCCTCGCACACCGCCCGCGTCGTCACGGGGAATCCGGGCCAGGACCCACGGCAACGGCAGCAGCGCGATCACGGCCATGCCCCACCACCACACCCGCCACAGCACCACCTGGAGCACCAGCGCGCCGACGACGAGCCCGGCGAAGGTGGAGATGCCCTGGTAGGCACCCCAGAAGCCCATCGCCGTGGTGAAGCGGCCGGGTGGGGCGGTGCGCCGGATCAGCCCCGGGCCCATCACCGCCACCAGGATGAAACCGGCCCCCTCGACCGCCCGCGACACCAGCAGAGGCGCCGCCGACCACGCGAAGCCGCCGCCCGCCGACCCCAGGAACAGCAGGACCAGCCCCGCGCTCAGACAGCGCCGCTCACCGATCAGCTCGGCCAGCAGCGATACGGCAAGTCCCCCGAGCATCCCGGCCAGTTGGACGATCCCCAGCAGGGTCCCGGCCTCGACCAGACTCAGCGACAGATCGTGCCGCAGGAACGGAACAGCCGGCGGCATCTTCCACACCTGCAACCCGGCAGCCACCCCGGCGGCAACGACGACGATCCAGGCGGTGCCGGTGCCGGAGGGGTGGGTCTGCTCGGGCATGGCGGGCGGTCCTTCATCAAGGAGGAGAGGTGAATTCCCCACCACCTTGACCACAGGACAGGGCAGTCGCGCAATACGTGCCCGAGCGACTGCGACAGATGCTCAACTGTATGGGCATGTGCTGACAGAATGCGCACCATGACTCTGATGGACCCCTTGGACGCCCGGATCGTTCTGGCCCTCGACGACGACCCGGACGCGACGATCCTCGCCCTCGCCCAGACGCTGGGCGTGGCCCGGAACACCGTGCACGCCCGGCTGCGGAGGATGGCCGCCGACGGCGTGCTCAAGCCCGTCAGCCGACGTGTCGACCCAGCCGCCCTCGGATACGGCCTGATCGCGTTCATGTCGCTCGCGGTGAGCCAGGCGGAGCCCGAGAGCGTCCACGAGGGCCTTCTCGACCTCCCCGAAGTCATCGAGGTGCACTACACCACCGGCGACGCCGACCTCCTCGCGCACGTCGTCGCGAAGGACACCGCGGACCTGCACCGCGTCACCAAGGCGATCCTCGCCATCGACGGAGTCGACCGGACCAGCACCGCCATCTCCCTGGCCGAGGTCATCCCGTACCGACCCCGGGCGCTGCTACGGCGTCTGGCCAAGGGCCGCGCCTAGAGGTCCAGCTCCAGCACGGGGGAGAGGCAGCGGCTCACACAGATCATCATCGTGGTGGCGGTGGGTCGTTCGGACGGCTCGATCACCGTGTCGCGGTGGTCCGGCAGCCCGGCCGTGACCGGTGTCTCGCAGGTGCCGCAGTAGCCCTCCTCGCAGGAATAGGGCACGTCCGGGAACTTCTCCCGGACGACATCCAGTACGGAACGGTCGGCGGGCACGGTCAGCCGCAGGCCGGAACGGGTCAGTACCACCTCGAACTCCCCGCTCGGGGCGCCGAGTTGATCAGGCTCCGCGTCGCCCGCCGAGGTGAAGCGTTCCAGGTTCGGTGACCGCGCAGGGTCTGCCGTACGGCAAAGAGCCGTCACCGCGTCGAGCATCGGCTGCGGGCCGCAGGCGTACACGGCGTGCGCGGGCGGGGTGGCGGCGAGTTCGGCCGCCAGGTCCGGGAGGCCCCCCTCGTCCTGCGGCAGAAGCAGCACCCGGTCGCCGCCCAGCCTCACCAACTCCTCGGCGTACACGAGCCGGGAGCGGTCGCGCGCGCCCAGGACCAGTCGCCAGGGCAGACCGCGAGCCGTGAGTTCGCGGGCCATCGGCAGCAGCGGGGTGACGCCGATGCCGCCGGCCAGCAGGAGATAGCCGGGGGCGGGCACGAGCGGGAAGCGGTTGACGGGCCCGTGCACCTCCAACTCCCGTCCCACCAGAGCCGTTTCATGGATCTCCCGGGAGCCACCACGCCCTTTGGGCGCGCGGTGCACGGCGATCGTCCACACCTCTCTGTCCGCCACGTCCCCGCACAGCGAGTAGGCCCGCCGCAGACCCGAGGGCAGGGTCAACTCCACGTGTGCGCCCGGCTCCCAGGGTGGGAGGACGCCGCAGGTGGGCCGGGTCAGGCGCAGTTCCAGCACGTCGTGGGCGATCCAGCGAGCCTGGCGGACCAGGAGGCGCTCGGTGTTCGCGCGGGGGGAGTCGAGGTCAGAAGACACGGAAGTACTCCCGCTGTTCCCAGTCGGTCACCTCTTGGCTGAAGCGGTCGATCTCGGCGCGCTTGATGCCCGTGTAGTAGGAGACGAAGTCCTTGCCGAGCCGGGTCGCCAGCGCCTGGTCCGCCTCCAGCGCGTCGAGGGCCTCGCCCAGCGAACGGGGAAGGGGTTCGGCCTGGGCGGCGTACGGCTCGTCGGCCGCGGGGCCCGGGTCGAGGCCGCCCGCGACCCCGTCGAGACCGGCGGCGAGCTGGGAGGCGAGGTAGAGGTAGGGATTGGCCGCCGGTTCCCCGATCCGGTTCTCCAGACGGGCAGTTGACGGACTGTCACCCAGCACCCGCACCATCGCCCCGCGATTGTCGCTGCCCCACACGGCGCGGTCCGGCGCCAACGACAGTGAGCGAAAGCGCTTGAAACCATTGAGAGTCGGGGTCGAGAACGCGCTGGTGGCCCGCGCGTGCCGCAGCAGCCCACCGAGAAAGGCGGTCCCGTACGACGACAACGGCGGCCCGGGCGTGGTCAGTTCACCGTCGTCCGGTGCGAAGACGCCCACGCCGTCCCGCACCATGCTCTGGTGCAGATGCCAGCCGCTGGAGAACACGCCGGGGAGGTGGGGGCGGCACATGAAGGTGGCGTGGTGGCCGTGGCGGGCGGCGACCTGCTTCACTGCGCTGCGCAGCAGCACCATCGCGTCGGCGGTGCCGAGACCGTCGGCGGGCTGGAGGGTCAACTCGACCTGGCTCGGGCCGAATTCCACCTCCAGGCTGCGCAAGGGCAGTCCGAGCCCCTCGATGTTGGAACGCAGGATGTCGAGGATGGGGTCGAGTTCGTCGTAGCGCAGCTCGCTGAGGTACTGGTAGCCGTGGTTCAGCATCCCGACCTCGGGCGCGGCGCCGGGCTGGCCCTGGTCGCCGGGGCCCAGCCGGGAGTCGTCGAGCCGGAAGAGGTGGAACTCCACCTCCAGTCCGGTGCGGTAGGTCAGCCCGTCGGTCTGGTCGAGGACCGAGCGCAGCAGCCCGCGCGTGCACAGCGGGACCGGCGCGCCGGAGGTGAAGCGCAGGTCGCACAGCAGCCAGCCGGTGCCCGGCGACCACGGCAGCATCCGGAAGGTCAGCGGGTCGGGCACCATCACCATGTCGGCGGCGCCGCGCAGTTCGGGCAGCCCGAGCGGAGTCTCCTTGGTGAAGAGTGGGAACACGGTCCGCCCCGAGGTGTCCTTGGCGAGCAGGGACGAGGCGATGCCTGTGCCGTCCCTCAGGACGTTGGTGAGCTCGCCCAGGGTGACGGTCTTGCCGCGCAGCAGACCGTGCTGGTCGGCGAAGACCAGTCGTACGACCGTCATCCCGCCGCTCTCGGCGCGCGCCTGTATCTCCCGTGCGGCGGCGGCCTGTTCGGCGTTCCACAGGCCGTGCCGTTCGATGAATCCCACGCGGCTCAGCCGTCCGTTCCCAGCGGCTGCGCCCAACCGCTGTCGGCGCGCTGCTTGTCGGTGACGGCGGCCCAGTGCTCCAGCCAGCCCTCGGTCGGGCCGATCCCGTCCAGGGCGACCGGTCCGTGCAGCCGCCCCGCCTCCTCGGCCGGCAGCACCAGGAGCGGTTCCTCGCCGCGCTCGACGGCGGCGATGGCCTCGCCGAGCATCCGGCGGTACATCACGATGGCCTTGTCGGAGCGGCCCAGATGCTCGCGGGTACGGTCCTGGACCGCCCCCTGCCCCTCCACCGCCCACTGGTCGTGCACGTTGATGTCGAAGCCCAGCCCGGTGTACGTCGTCGTGCGCTGTTCCGCCGGGTCGTAGCCGTAGCCGTTCGCTCGGCCGAAACGAGGCCGGTAGTCGGGCAGGGTGACCGCGCCGACCCGCTGACGGCGCATCTCCGCCTGGTCCACCGGACCGCCGACACTGGTGAACAGGGCATACCAGTAACTGGAGTTGTCGTCGATCGGCACATGCCACTGGGTGATCGCCGTCTGCGCGTCCAGCGGGATGTGGAAGGCGTGCGGGAACACCTGGTGGGTGATGCGGACATGGGTACGGCTGCCGTCCATCGGCAGGCCCTGGGTGTCCGTGCCGTCCAGCGTGCGCCGGGCGGTGAGGCGGATGCCGTACGGCGTGCGGACGGCGTCGATGTCGGGGCGGCCGTACTCGCGCAGGACCTTCGTCATCGGGAGGTCGGTGCCCTGGGAGGCGGCGCGGAACTGTTTGCCGTAGCTGTCGGCGGGGTCCTCGTCCTGGAAGAAGCGGTGGAGGTAGGAGGCGTGGGCGGGGTCGATGCCGACCTCAAGGGCCTGGAGCCAGTTGCACTCCAGCAGCCCTTTCCAGGCGAAGGCGTGGTCCGAGGGGGCCTGGAAGCAGTCCAGGGCGGGGAGTTCGGGCGGTTCGCCGGGGCCTAGGTAGCCCCAGATGATGCCGTTGATCTCACGGACCGGGTAACTGCCCAGCCGCACACGGGACTTGAGCGGGCTTTCGGCGGGCTCGGCCGGGGTGTCGAGACACGAGCCGTCGCGGGCGAACAGCCAGCCGTGGAAGCAGCAGCGCAGTCCGCCGTCCTCCAGCCGGCCGAGCGCCAGATCGGCGCCGCGGTGCGGACAGCCCCGGTCGACGAGACCGAGTCCGCCGTCCTCGTCGCGGAACAGGACCAGGTCCTGGCCCATCACCTTGGGCGCCACCAGCGGTCGCTCGCCCGCGAGTTCCTCGCCGAGGGCGATCGGCTGCCAGTAGCGGCGCATCCACTCACCGGCCGGGGTGCCGGGACCGGTCCGGGTGAGCCGGGTGTTCTCTTCCTCGCGCATGGGACGCCTTTCTGATGAGGGGACGGGCGCGGTCAGCCGCAGCAGTGGTCCGGTGCGGTGGGGCCAGGCGTGTGGCAGGAGACGGGGGCGGGCACGTCCAGGGCCGGGTTGCGGTCGAAGAAGCCGTCGGGCTCCAGGCGCAGCCGCGCCTTGGCCACCGGCATCACCGGCCACTCCTCGGGGCGCGGGAAGTGGTGGGAGCCGACCGTGGCCCACAGCACCAGGTCCGTGCCGTCCAACGACCGGTTCTCCTCCTGCCACTTGTGGACGCCGTCGGCACCTGGCTCGGCCTGGTTCGGGTACTCGCCGCCGACGAACCGCCGCTCCGCGTCGTAGGCCGTCGCCCACAACTGCCGTCCCACGAACGGCGCCCGGCGTGCGCAGACACTGTCCTCGCGCACCGGCAGCACCGCCGTGTTCTCCAAGTGCACGCGGTACGCGGTCGGTTCACCCATCCGGTTGCGGGACTCGGTGCTCTCCACCCGCCAGTGCAGCGCGCGTGATGGGTCGGTGCGCCTGGCTCCCTCCGCCTCGCTGAGGATCGGCCGCAGCACGGTCCTGGCCGCGTTGCCGTACGGGTCGAGGACCGGGTCGGGCTCGTGCTCGGCGGTGACCTCGACCAGCCGGTTGGGATCGCCGTCCACCGCCATGTCGAGCCGGACGCTGAAGAAGTGCTGGTGGTTGGTGACCGCGACGTTCGGCGCGACCCGGCGCGCGTACGGCGTCGCCTCGTCCTCCTCGACGCCGGTGGCCGAGAGGATGCCGGTCATCTTGATCTCCAGCATCACCGAACCGTCCTGGTACAGCGACCAGTAGAAGCCGTAGTCGTAGTTGGCGACGGTCGCGAACGCCGAGATGATCAGCCGGCGGGAGCGGCGCACTTCGGTACGGCCCGTGCGGCCGTCGTGGTGCTTCCAGAGGATGCCGTCGTCCTCCTCGTGCACACAGACGGCGTTGGGGATCAGCCGGGGAACACCGTCGCCGCCGATCACCGCCGCGTCGAAGTACTGGATGACACCGAGGCAATCGCAGCCCAGGGCAAGGGAGTTGGTGAGCGGGCCCGCGCCGTACTCGCCCCAGTCGAAGAAGTTTTTCCGGTACTGGGTGGAGGCGGTGTCGAAGTAGGGGACGTACATCTCGTTGACGGCCGCACGCCGGATCACCTGACGGGGACTCTTCCCGGCCGCGGCGAAGGCGAGGTCGTGCAGCACGAGCCCCTCGCGATGACTGAAGCCGACCCGCACCGACCACCCCTGCCAGTCGATCCGCTGCCCGGTGACGGTGAAGCTCGGTCCCTCCGGCTGGACGACCTCCAGCGGCTTCAGCCCCGGCCGCTCGGCCACCGTCCCGGCCGAGAACACGCCCGACTCCTCCGACAACGGGATGACCCCGTGGTCCTCGATGTGCAGGATCTCCATGGTCTCCATGTCGATGATCGGCACCACGCCCTGCACCGGACGGGCATAGCCGTTGTCGTCCTCGGAGACGCGATGCCAGACGCTGCCCCAGGTCAGCCGACGGCCCGCGTACTCGGGCGGCTCGAAACCGCCGATCGACTCCGGGTCCACCATCACCAGCGACACGTCGTGGATACCGCGCAGCGCCAGCGCCTCCCGGAAGCGCGAGTCCGCCCGGCACATGGCCGCCGCCTGCCTCGCCTCCTCGGAGGAACAGCCAGGGCTACGGATGTCCAACTCCCGCCAGGCGGTGGTCTGCGGCTTGTCGCCGAGTTCGAGATCGACCTCGAAGGCATGGCGTACGGAGGGGGAGAACACCACCGCGCGGGCCCGCCGGGTGTCCCCGGGCGAGGCCCGGCGCGCGTGGTCCTCGTCCAGCGCCACACCCCAGAAGCGCGAGTCGTCGGGCACCCGGGTGTCGGCCCTCAACACCCCTACGGCCGTGGCGAGTTCGGTGACGGTGAGGGGGTCCAGCGGATGCGGTGCGCCGGCCGGTACGGGTTCGGGGGCGAGAGCGCTCACAGGGAACTTCCTTCCAAGGTGGTGCCGCCGTCGGCGCGGGGATCGGAGGCGCCGTCCAGCCGACCGCCGACGGACAGTCGTACGGCCTGGGTGTGACCGGCCAGATCGGTACGGCCCGGCGCCACGACGACCGGAACCACCGACGGGAACGCGCCCGCCGGTACGGAGCCGGGCTCGGCCAGCAGGGTCTGTGTCTCGTGGCCGATGTCGCGGGCGCCGATCACCCAGCGCGGGCGGTCCAGTACGGCCGTCGGATCGGCGGCCGGGTCCATCAGGTCGGGCGCGGTCTGGGCGAGGATCTGCGGCTGCGCCCGGCCGCCCTGGCAACCGGCCGCGAGCAGCAGTTCGGCGGACCGGCCGAGCACCGGGCACAGGGTGTGCGGGGGCCGAAGCCCGGGGCCGATGAGGGCGGGATGGCCGGGGATCAGGCTGAACGCCGAGCCGCGGTTGTGCAGCACGATGCCCGTCTCCGGGTCGCAGATGCCGGAGCCGAAGGTCTGGTAGACGCTCTGGATCAGGGAGACGGCCAGTCCGGACGCGTCCACGGCGGTGATCGCGACGGTGTCCCCGGCCGGCCGGAAGGACGGCTCGGGAGGCTCCGTACCGGCGAGCGGCGCCGGGTGCAGCAGCCCGTCCAGGTCGAGGGGCGCGGGGCCGAGCGGATCACCGAGCAGCAAGTCCCTTGCCGCCGAGGCGTCTTGGCAACGGGTGGCCAGCGCGCCGGTGTGCTCCGGCTCGGACAGCTTCGCCACCGAGGCGGCGGTCTCCAGTACGGCCAGCAGGCTCGCCCCCTGGCTCGGTGGTGGCGCGGTCCACCAACGGGTTCCGGCCACGTCCAGCGTCAACGGCTCGACGTCCGCCGCCTGATGGGCCGCAAAGTCGCCCGCGGTGAGTGAACTCCCCGCCCGGCGCAGGCCGTTCGCCAACGCCTCGGCGACCGCGCCCCGGTAGAAGGACGACGGATCGTCGGCGAGCGTGCGCAGTACGGCGGCCAGTTGGGGCTGGGGGAGCGGGTCGCCCTCGTCGAGCGGTATGCCGTCGGGGCCGGTCAGCAGCCCGGTGAGACCGGGGTCGGCCGCGATCTGCGGGGCCCGTTCGCGGACGGCGCGCGCCAGACCGGCCGAGACGCTGGCCCCGTCCTCGGCGAGTTCGGCGGCGTCCCACAGCGCGGCGGCCAGGGCGCCGGGTGTGCCATGGGCCTCGGCGAGCGCGGTCCAGCCCGCCACCACACCCGGCACGGTCACCGTGTGCGGCCCCTGCGCGGGCATCCGCCGGTCGGCGGCGCGCAGTGCCCCGACGTCCACGGCCCCTGCCGCCGCCCCCGCCGAGACGATCGCGCGCACCGAGCCGCCCGAGGCATGGACGAGCGCGATCAAGTCGCCGCCCAGGGAACACTGGTGGGGGTAGACGACGGTGAGGGCGGCGGCCGCCGCCAACGCCGCGTCCACGGCGTTGCCGCCTCGCTGGGCCGCGCGGCGGGCCGCCGCCAGCGCCGCCGGGTGCGGGGCGGCCAGGATCAGTGGCGAGGCGGCCGTCATGCCTCGTCCCTCGGGAACAGCACGGTGCGGGAGGGGGCGGCCTCGGCGCCCTGGAGAGGCAGGGGGAGGGAGATCATGTCGTAGACCCCGGCGGGTGTGTGCAGGAGGTCGACGACCTCCAGGATCAACACATCTGCCGCGCACAGGAGTTGGTGGGTCTCCCAGTGGGTGGTGTAGGCGACGGCCTCGATGCTGAGGTAGTCGATGCCCGCGGTGCGCACCCCGGCCTCGATGAGCCGTTCCGCGCCGTCCGGGGCCAGGCCGACCCACTGCCGGGCCTTCCACGGGCTGCGCAGCACACCCTCGGAGTTGCTGGTGCGCAGCAGCACCCGCTCCTCGCTGCCGAGGCCGGCCGCGTCGAGGTCGGCGGCGGTGATCTGTTCCTTGACGTGGGTGAGGTCGAGGACGCGCGCGCTTCCGTTGAGGGCGGACAGGTCGAGCCGGTCGACCGTCTTCCCGCCGTCGATGAAGTGGGCCGGAGCGTCGATGTGGGTGCCGGTGTGGGCGCCGATCCGCCAGCGGCTCACGTTCGACGGGTCGCCGGCGGTGCGGGACTCGACGATCTCCACCTCGGGGCGACGGCCCCAGTGCAGCATGCCGGGATGGATGGGAACGGACACGTCGATCGCCTTGGCGAAGTCCAGATTCATGCGGCCCTCCTATTGGATGCGGATATGATGGAAGTGGATCCAAAAACGAGCGGCTGTGGACGCCCCGGGCCGCGTGGGAAACTGCTCCACCACCGCGCACCCCCCGACCGCCCCCGAGAAGGGTTTGACCGACTCCGATGACCTCCCAGACTGACGAGAGTCCCCTCGTCGACGACATCGCGGCCCGCATCCGCGCGCGGATCATGAACGGCGAGCTGGCGATCGGCAAACCGCTGCGCCAGGCGGCGCTGGCCACCGAGTTCGGGGTCAGCCGCACACCGGTGCGCGAGGCGCTGCGCCAGCTCCAGAACGGCGGGCTGATCGAGATGCAGCCGAACCGCGGCGCCGTGGTCCGGGTGCCCGCGCCCTGGGAAGTGCGCCAGGCGTACGAGGTGCGGGCCGAGCTGGAGGGCATGGCCGCCCGGCGCGCCGCCTCCCGGATCGCCGAACGCGGGCTCGCCGCGCTGCGCGAGCACAACGCCGTCCTGTGCGAGGCGGTGGCGCGAGCCGCCGGTGAGGGGACCGGGGGTGGCAACACCGCCACCACGGCGGCGAACGACTGCTTCCACACGGTCATCTGCGAAGCGGCCGACAACCCCTGGCTGACCCGGATGATCGACCGGATCAACGAGAGCTTCCCGCGCAACGTCTCCTCGCTCGCCCTCGCCGGAGACGAACGCCATCGACAGCTCAACATCCGTCAACACGAGGCCGTGATCGAGGCGTTGGCCGCGCACGACGCCGACCGTGCCGACGCGTTGATGCGCGAGCACGTCATCAGTTCCGGTGAGCATCTGACGGCCTGGTACGAGCGCCGCTCCCAGACGGTGTTCCACGGCTGAGCGGACCTCGTGGTGCCGCCTCACGAGGTTCCGCCGGGGAACAGTCGGGCCGGGGACAGGAAGTCCAGGTCCGGGCGGGCGGTTCCGCACACCAGGTCGGCCAGTGCCTCGCCGATCGCCGGTCCGAACTTGAACCCGTGCCCCGAGCACGCCGACGCGACCAGCACCTGCGGTACGCCCGGCACCTCGCCGACCAGGAATCGTCGGTCGGCGGTCATCGTGTAGAGGCACGTCAGGCTCTCGGTCACCGGCCCGGCGCCGGGCAGCACCTGGGCCACCGCCTCGGCGAGCAGGGCGAGTTCGGCGTCGGTCGCCTCGGGGCGGGGTGCCCGCGGGTCCCAGGGCGGACCGCTGTCCAGCCCCGCCTTGAGGCCGCGGCCGTCGGTCGCGGGGAACCCGTAGAGCAGGCCCTGCGGCAGGTCGACGGAGAAGCTGCCCAGACCGGACGGGCCGAGCGGGCCCGCGGGGTCGGCGGCGAAATAGGCGTTGACGATACGAGTGACCGTCAAGTGGGGTGCGAGGGAGGGAACTTGGGCTGCGGTCCAGGGGCCGGTGCACAGCACCAGGCGGCGGGTGCGCAGGGCGGCCTGGCCGGTGCGGACCACGATGTCGTCGCCGTCCGGTTCCCAGCCGAGGACGCGGGCGTGGTGGTGAAGGTGCGCTCCGGCTCGTTCGGCCAGGGTCAGTTGGGCGCGGAGCGTCTCCTGCGCGTCGATGATTCCGGCGCGCGGGTCGTGCACCGCTGAGAATCCGGCCGGCAGCCGCAGCCCCGGGAAGATCCGTGCCGCTTCCTCGCCGTCGACCTGTCGGCAGCCCGGGCCACGCAGCGGATCGGGGCGGTCCCGCGGTGCCGCGTACAACCCGCCGGTGATGTCGAGCAGTTGGGCCTTCGAGGCGCCCTCCAGCTCCGTCCAGGCCCGGTAGGCGGTGTCGACCAGCGTGTCCCAGTCGGGGTGGGGGTAGGCGCGGCGGATCATCCGGGTCGCCCCGTGCGAAGAGCCCAAGTCGTGGTGCAGGCCGTACTGTTCGAGGCCGATCACGTCGAGTCCGCGTGTGGCCAGGTGACGTAGGGCGGCACTGCCGTGGACGCCGAGGCCGACGACGATCGCGTCGTGGGTGTGGTGGGGGGTGCGTGTGGCTGCGGGTGAGGAGTGGAGCCCGATGGCCGGTGCCGGTGCCGGTGCCGGTGCCGGTGCCGTGGTCCGAGGCGCTGACAGCGACGGAGTGGGCGTGGGCATGGCGCGATCGGCCTCCGGCTCCCCGTTGCCCCGCCCCGCGTCTCCCGCCCCCCGCTCCCGTCGCCCCGCACCGGACCCCGTACCGCGCCCCTGCAAGCAGACGATCTCGCGTACCGCCTCCACCAGCGCGTCCAGGTCGTCCTGGTCGTTGTAGACGTGGACGGAGGCTCGGACCACCTTGGTCAGGCCCCGGTGATCCATGTCCCAGCGGCCGTGGCCCGCCGGGACGGCGATCAAGTGGACGCGGCGGTAGGTGAGTTGGCGTTGTACCTCGGAGGCGTCCAGGCCGTCGACCACGAAGGTGACGATCGCGCCGCCCGCGGCCGGGGGGTCGGTGATGTACACGCCCGCGAGGGCGGAGAGGCGTTCGCGGAGTGCGGCGGCGAGGGCTGTCAGGTGGTGGGAGACGGTGTCGACGCCCAGTGTGCCGAGGTCGGTCAGCGCGGCGCCGAGGCCGAGGCGGAGGGCGTGTGCGGCCTCCCAGAGTTCGAAGCGTTTGGCGTCCGGCACCAGTTCCCAGGTGCGTTCGGCGGTCCATACGGCGCCCCGGACATCGGGCGCCTCGGGGGCGAGCCGGTCCAGGAGCGGGCGGCGGACGGCGAGCAGGCCGGTGCCGCGCGGGCCGCGCAGGAATTTGCGGCCGGTGCCGATGAGCAGGTCGCAGCCGATGGCGGCCATGTCCACCGGCAGTTGACCGAGGGACTGCGTGGCGTCCAGGAGGAAGGGCACCCCGTGGGCGCGGGCCAACGCGCCGATGGAGGAGGCGGGTTCGACCAGCCCCGAGGACGTCGGGACGTGCGCGGCCGTCACCAGCGCCGCCGGTCCTGCCCGCAGCGCCGTCTCCAACGCCTCCAAGTCCACCGCTCCGTCAGGGCCGTTGGGCAGCAGCTCGACCCGGACACCGTGGTCGCGTTCGACCGACAGCAGATGCAGCGCGCTGCTGACGTAACTGGAGCGGGCCGCCAACACCCGGTCACCGGGGCGCAGTCGGAGTGCCGACACGGCCCGCTGCCAGCCGGCCGTCGCGCTCTCGACGAGGGCGACCTCCTCCAGCCGGGCGCCGAGGAGTTCGGCGGTACGCGCGTAGACGGCCTCCAGGGCCGGAGCCGCGTGCTTCGCGGCCTCGTAGCCACCGGACAGGCTCTCGGCACGGAGGTGGTCGATGACCGCCTCTACGGTGCCGTTGGCGAGCAGGGCCGCACCGGCCGCGTTGAAGTGGTGACCGGTGAACGAGCCCGGCGTACGGGCCCGTTCGGCCGCGACGTTCAGGGTGCGCGGGGGCGGTGGGTTCGGGGGCGAGGTGGCCGTCGTGGCCGTCACGGGGGCGCTCACAGGGCGATCGTCACGCTCTTGAGCTCGGTGAACCCGTCGACGGCGGCGTCGCCGAGGTCCCTGCCGAGGCCGGACTGCTTCATCCCGCCGAAGGCCACGGCGGGGTCGAACTCGTTGTACGTGTTGACCCACACGGTCCCCGCCTCCAGCGCGGCGGCCGTGCGATGGGCGCGGGCCAGACTGCCTGTCCACACACCGGCGGCGAGCCCGTACTCGCTGTCGTTGGCCAGCGCGATCGCCTCCTCCTCGCCGTCGAAGGGCAGGATCGTGGCGACCGGCCCGAAGATCTCCTCCCGGGCGATCCGCATGTCGGGGGAGACCCCGGTGAACACCGTCGGCGGCACGAACCACCCGGGCCCGGGCAGCGGTTCGCCGCCCACGGCCACCTCGGCGCCCTCGGCGCGGCCCAGTTCGACGTAACCGGTGACGCGGTCGTACTGCTCCTGCGACACCAGCGGACCGATGTTGACGCCGCCCGAGAGCCCCGGGCCGATCCGCAGCGCCTCCACCGCCGGCACCAGCCGGTCCAGGAACTCCTTGACGATTCCGCGCTCCACCAGCAGCCTGCTGCCGGCCGTGCACATCTGCCCGGAGTGCCCGAACACCGCGCGCACGGCGTTCGGTACGGCCGCGTCGAGATCGGCGTCGGCGAAGACGATGTTGGGTGACTTGCCGCCGAGTTCGAGGGTCAGTCGCTTCAACGAGGGTGCCGCCGCGGCCATGATGTGCCGCCCGACCTCGGTGGACCCCGTGAAGGAGACCTTGGCGACGCCGGGATGGGCGACCAGCTCCGCGCCCGTACGGCCGTCACCGGTCAGGACGTTGACGACGCCCTCGGGCACGCCCGCCTCCAGACAGAGCGCGGCCAGCCGCAGCGCGGTGAGCGGGGTCTGCTCGGCCGGCTTGACCACGACGGTGCAGCCGGCGGCCAGCGCCGGGGCAAGCTTCCAGGCCGCGATCATGAACGGGAAGTTCCACGGGAGTACGGCGGCCACCACGCCCACCGGTTCACGGACGCTGTACACGTGCCGGTCGGGGCCGGCCGCGTGCACGGAGCCCTCCAGCCGGGTCGGGGTCCCCGCGAAGTGGCGGATGGCCTGAAGCCCCAACTCCACGTCGCCCCGGGCGCGTTCGATCGCCTTGCCGTTGTCCAGGGTGTCCAGCACGGCCAGTTGCTCGGCGTCTCGCTCCACCAGGTCGGCGAGGCGCAGCAGGACGTCACGGCGCCGCCGGGGTGGCAGCCCGCGCCAACGGCGGTCCCGGTGCGCGGCGTTGGCGGCCTCGACCGCCGCCGACACCTCGGCCGGGCCCGCCTGGGCGACCGTGGTGAGCTGTTCGCGGGTGGCGGGGTCGAGCACCGGTATCCGCTCCGTCGCGGTGCCGGCGGTCCACTCGCCGCCGATGAGCATGGGCTCGCAGTCCGGCAGCCGGGGGATCACGATGCTGGGGTCCACGGTGTTCTCCTTCACGCCTGGCGTCCGGGACGGTGAGTGGGGTCGGGCCACGGCTCACGGACCGCCGTGGACACCGCCCCGGCGGTGGTCAGGACACAGCGGTCGAACTCCGCCTCGCCGTGCTCGGGGTTCGCGTCGGCGACGTCCCGGCCCCAGACCCCGGTCTCGCTGACCTGGTCCATGCGGTAGTCCCAGAACGAGTCGACGTCGACGTGGGAGGTGGCCCGGTCCATCCGGACCAGTTCCGGCGCCAGGTGCAGCATCACGGACGTCTCGAAGAAGTTGGCGTGCATCAACGCCCGCCCGTAGGTGACATGTCCGTCGACCTCCGGCCCCGGGTACATCGTCACGTACCCCAACGCCCTCACCCGTGCGTCCTTGTGACGGACCCTCAGCTTCTCGGCCGACACATCGAGTGCGCCGTTGTTCCAGATGTGCCCGTTGAGCAGCACGAACTGCCGTACTCCAGAGGCGTAGAGGGAGTCGATGACGTCCTCGACGACGGCGATCATCGTCTCCGGCCGCAGCGCCACCGTCCCGGCGAAGTCGCCGTGCGACGCGGACACCCCGAAGCTCAGCGGCGGCACGACGGGTACGCCGGTCAGGGCGGAGACGCCGAGGGCGACCGCCTCGCAGATCCGGGTGTCCACGGCCAGGGGGAGATGGGGGCCGTGCTGCTCGGTGGCGCCGATGGGGATGATCACGGCGTCCTGGGCGGCGGCCGTGGACTCCGCCTCCGGCCAGGTCAGCTCCTCCCACAGCACCGGCGACCCGGAACCGCCCAACTGTGCGGCGAGTTCGGGGACATCGAGCCCGGTGGGGACGGTTCGTCCGGACGGACCGGTGACGAAGACGGACGACATGGCTCTCCTCTCCTCGGGACCGATGGCGCTCACCATCGGCGTCGGCTCTTCTCGGGCAGCAGGTCCAGGGCGCGCAGCGGGACCGGCTCGTCCCCGTCGACCGTGGTGACCCACACGGTGGCGTCCGGGCAGTAGTCGCTGATCAGTTCGCGGCACACCCCGCACGGCGCGATGATCCGGAACCACCCCGCCGGCTTGATCTGCACCGAGACCACCGACGTGACGCTCAGCTCCGCACCGGCGGGCAGGGCACCCCGGGCGGTGCCCATGGCCACCCCCTCGGCACAGATCGAACTGCGCCGGCAGGAGCCCTCCACATGGACCCCGGTGTGCACCCGGCCGTCCGCCGTGCGCAGCGCGGTCGCGACCTCGTGACGGCCCGACTGCCACACGCGGGTGAGCAAGTGCTGTGCGGTGGCGAGGAGTTCGACGTCGTCCTCGTGCATCGACGGCGGTACGGCCACGGGGCGGACGTTCGAGGCGCTCATACCGTGAGCCCCAACAGCCGGGCCATGTTGCCGCCTTCGACGAGCGCACGGTCCTTCTCGTCCTCGACCGCCTTGGCGATCTTCATGCGTTCCAGGTCGAAGTCCGACCCCGGCCACTCGCTGCCCATCAGGATCTTCTCCGGGCCGAGCCGCGCGTAGGCGCGCTTCACGTCGCTCATCAGCGTCGCGGACGTCTCCAGGTACACGTGCGGCTGCCGTTCGGCCACGATGATCGCCTCCGGCACGTTCCACACCGCCCCCATGTGCGCGATGATCGTGGGGACTTGGGGGTGGTCCCGGGCGATCTCCTCGATGGCCAGCGGCGCGCAGAACGCGTCGTCGAGAGCGTTGATCAGCACCAGCAGTCCGCGCCGCGCGCACGCCTCGAAGACCGGGTCCAAGAGGCCGTGGTCGGCGACGTGGTAGCCGTGCAGGCTCGGGTGCAGCTTCAGCCCGACCAGCCCCGCGTCGGCCATCCGGTCGATCTCGTCGAGCGCGTCGTCGGCCTGCGGCATCACCTGTCCGAAGCCGAAGAAGCGGTCCGGGTACGAGGTCACGAGCGAGGCGATGAAGTCGTTCTCGATGCGCTGCGCGAGCGAGCACACCATCGCCATGTCCACTCCGGCCGCGTCCATCCGGTCGAGGATGCGGCGCGGTTCGAAGGGTTTGTACGGCGGTGGGGCCTGGCCCTTGCGGGCGCCGGTGAGGTAGTCGGAACGGCCGCGGACGTCCTGGGTGGTGTTGTACGCGTCGATGATCAAGGCGGTTCGTCCTTACTGAGTGCCGACCAGGTGCCGTACTCGCTCTTCGCTACTCGCTGGAGACCAGGGGGAGGTGGCAGCGCACACTGCGGCCCGGCGCGATCTCGCGCAGCTCGGGCGCGCTGGTGCGGCACCGCTCCGTGGCGAGGGGGCACCGGGTGCGGAACAGACAGCCCTCGGGCGGATTCGCCGGATCGGGCAACTCGCCCTCCAGCACCTGCTGTTCGCGGGTCTCTCCGGGCCGCAGCACGGGAACCGACGACAGCAGCGCCCGGCTGTAGGGGTGTGCGGGGGCGGCGAAGAAGTCGTCGCGGGAGGCGACCTCGATGATCTGGCCGAGGTACATGACCGCGATCCGGTCGGCGATGTGCCGTACGACGCCGAGGTCGTGCGAGATGAACAGCATCGTCAGGCCGCGGTCGCGGACCAGGTCGGAGAGCAGGTTCAGCACCTGGGCCTGGATCGACACGTCCAGCGCGGAGACGGCCTCGTCGGCCACCACGAACTGCGGTGAGGAGGCCAACGCCCGTGCGATGCCGATGCGTTGGCGCTGGCCGCCGGAGAACTCGTGTGGCCTGCGTCCGCCGGCCTCCGCGCCCAGACCGACCAGGTCGAGCAGTTCGGCCACCGTCTTCGCGGCCTCGGCGCGGGTGGCGCCGCGTGCCCGCAGCAGGGGCTCCGCGACGATGTCGGCGATCCTGCGGCGCGGGTTCAGCGAACCGAACGGGTCCTGGAAGACCATCTGCAACTCGGCCCGGGTACGGCGGAGTTGACGCCCGCGCAGCCGGGTGAGGTCGGTGCCGTCGAACTCGATGCGGCCCGAGGCGGGTTCGATCACCCGCAACAGGGCCCGGCCGAGCGTGGACTTGCCGCACCCCGACTCGCCGACCAGGCCGAGGATCTCGCCCTGGAGGATGTCGAGGTCGACGTCGCGCAGTGCCCGAACCCGGCCGCCCGCTCGGCCCAGGTACTCGACCCGCAACTCGCGGGCCTGGATGAGCGCGGCGGTCATGCGAGGCCTCCCTGGGAGCGGGCCGTGGCACGGGCGGGGGAGGGCAGCACACAGGCGTCGAGATGCCCGTCGTCGCCGTGCCGTTGCCGCAGCACGGGCCGCTCGGCACACGCGTCGTGGACGAAGGGGCACCGGGGTGCGAACGCACAGCCGGACGGCCGGTCGACCCCGGTGAGCGGGCTGCCCGCGATGGTCGGCAGCCGTCGTACGACAGGGCCGTCGATCGGTGGGACGGAGCCCAACAGGCCCATCGTGTAGGGGTGTTGGGGCTGAAATAGCACCTCTTCTCGCAGGCCCTGCTCCACGATCCGGCCCGCGTACATCACGGCCACCCGGTCGGCGACCTCGGCGACGACGCCCAGGTCATGGGTGATCAGGAGGACGGAGGTGCCGTGGTCGCGCTGGACGCGTTTGAGGACGGCCAGCACCTGGGCCTGGATCGTGACGTCGAGAGCCGTGGTGGGCTCGTCGGCGATCAGTACCGCCGGGTCGTTGGCCAGGCCCATCGCGATCATCACGCGCTGGCGCATGCCCCCGGAGAGCTGGTGCGGATAGGCGCGTGCGGTGCGGTCCGGGCCTGCGATGCCGACCTCGCCCAGCAACTCCACGGCCCGGAGCGTCGCCTGACTTCGTGTCATATCGCGGTGTGCGCGGATCATCTCGGAGACCTGGGCGCCCGCCCGGTGCAGCGGGTTGAGCGCGGCCAGCGCGTCCTGGAAGACGACCGTGATGTCCTTACCGCGTACCCCGCGCAGCTCCCGTTCCGACGCGGCGACGAGGTCACGGCCCTTGAAGACCGCCTCGCCGCTGATGTGGGTGCGCGGACCGCGGTTGAGGCCGACCAGGCTCATCGACAGGGCGGACTTCCCGGACCCGGACTCGCCGACCAGCGCGAGGACTTCGCCCTGGTGGAGGGTGAGGTCCACACCGTCCACGGCGGGCAGTCGGCCCGCCGGAACGTCGAACTGGACGCGCAGGTCCCGGACTTCGAGCACGGGGGCGGACGTCATGAGCTCTCGCCCACGGCCAGGGCCGCCGTGTGGATCAGGTCGGCGACGCGCTCGGGCCACACGAGGGTCGTGTAGTGGCTGCCCGGTACGTGTTCGACGGTGGCCTTCATCCGGGCCGCCATGTCGTTCTGGATCTCCGGGCGCAGCGTGCGGTCGTCGTCGGCGACCAGATACCAACTGGGCAGTGCGCGCCAGGCCGGTGCGCCCGTCGGCTGGGTGAAGATGAGGTTCTCCGCCTTGCGGCCCTCCGCCTCCACCACGGCCCGCTGCTGGGGGGACAGGTCGGAGCCGATCTCCGCCCAGAACTCCTCGCTCGTCTCGGACTTCCACTCGCCGTTCGGGCCGCGCCGCATGTACTTGGAGATCTCCGCCTCCTCGTACCGCTCGACGATCCCGTTGACCGTCTCGCCCTCGTCCGGCCCGAACGCGGCTATGTAGACAAGCCCCTTGACCCGCGGATCACGGCCGACGTTGCTGATGACCGCGCCGCCGTAGGAGTGCCCGGCGAGCAGTACCGGACCCGTCGTCTCCGCCAGCACGGCCGCCGTGTTGGCGACGTCGTCCTCCAACGAGGTCATCGGGTTGGTGACGGTGAACAGCCGGTGGCCGCGGGCGGCCAGCAGGGGCTGGACGGCCGACCAGGTCGTCGGCCGTCCGCCGGCACCGTGGACGAGCACGATGTCCATGCGGGTCATCCTTTCCGTAGCCGCGGATCGAGGACCGTGTACAGCAGGTCCACCGCGTGGTTGACCAGGGTGAAGAGGAGGGCGATGGCGAGGGCGGCGCCCTGCACGACGGGGTAGTCGCGTTGCAGGACGCCCTGCACGAGCAGGCGGCCGACACCGGCGTACGAGAAGACCGTCTCGGTGATCACCGAACCGCCCAGCAGGGAACCGAACTGGAGCCCCAGGACGGTCACGATGGGCAGCCAGGAGTTGCGGAGCACGTGGTGGCGGACCACGACGCTCTCGCTGAGGCCCTTCATGCGGGCGGTCCGTACGAAGTCGTCGTCGAGGACCTCCAGAACCGAGGCGCGCACGATGCGCGTGATGAACCCGGCCATCGACAGCGCCAACGTGACGGCGGGCAGGATCAGATGCTGGATCCAGGGCCACACCAGCTCGGGGCGGTTCTGCAGGATGGCGTCGAGGAGAACGAAGTTGGTGGTCGGGTTGTAGTCGAGCGAGCTGGGCAGCCGGCCCAGGACCGGGAGCCAGCGCAGCCACACGCCGAACACGACGATGCCGAGCACACCGAGCGCGAACCAAGGCAGTGAGAAGCTGACCGTGGCGACGGCCCGGGTCGAGTGGTCGATCCAACTCCCCTTGCGCAGCGCGGCGATGACCCCGGTGACGACACCGAGGAGGACCGCGATCGTCATCGCCGCGAGCGTCAGCTCGATGGTGGCCGGGAGCGCGTCGCCGAGGAGACCCAGGACGCTGTTGGAGCCGTAGAACGAGGTGCCGAGCCGTAGGTGCACCAAGTCGTTGAGGAAGCTGCCGTATTGGGCGAGGAGCGGTCGGTCGAGGCCGAGTGCCTTGTTGACGCGTGCCTCGTTGGCTGCCAGTTCGGTCGCGGACAGGTTGTTGCCGCCGGCCGCGAGCGAGGTCGCCGGTGAGCCGGGCAGCAGGCGCATCGCGAGGAACACCAGGCTGGCCAGCGCGAACAGCACGACGGGGATCAGGGCGAGCCGTCGTAGGAACAACAGGGCTGTTCCCGCTGCCCACTTGGGGCGGTGGACGGGGAGGAGTGCGGTGGTCACGCCGGCCCCCGTACGTCGAGTGCGTCGCGCAGGTCGTCGCCCACGAAGTTGCAGGCGACGACGAACAGCAGCGTGAACGTCGCGGGCAGGACGACCAGTCGGGGTGCCGTGTAGAGGAACTCCTGGCCCGCCTGGACCATGTAGCCCCAGTCGGGCTGCGGGGGTTGGATGCCGAGGCCGAGGTAGGAGAGACCGGCGGCGAAGCCCGCCGCGATCGACAGTGTCATGACGACCTGCGCGAGCATCGGTCCGGCGATGTTCGGGAGGAGTTCGCGGGCGAGGATGCGTGAGGTGCGGGTGCCGCCCAACTTGGCGGCGACGACGTAGTCATGGGCCGCCTCGCGAGCCGTCAGGGCACGGGCGAGGCGGGCCAGACCGGGTGCGAGGGACACTCCGATGCCGACGATCAGACTGACCGTGCCCGGGCCCGCGGCCGCCACCAGGAGGATGACGAGCAGGATGGAGGGGAAGGCGAGGGCGAGGTCGACGATCCGCATCAGGATCTGCTCGACGACACCGCCGAGGTATCCGGCGAGGAGGCCGATCCCGGTGCCGGCGACGGCCGCGAGTGCCGTTGCCGCGAATGCCACGAGCAGCAACGGCCGTGCGCCGTGCACCAGTCGGGCCAGTTCGTCGCGGCCCAGGTCGTCCGTGCCGAAGAGGTGACCCGCCGAGCCCATCGGCAGCAGCGCCGACGAGGTCTGACGCAGCGGGTCGGCCTGGATCAACAGCGGCCCCACGAGGGCCACCAGGACCAGCACGACCAGGACGAGCCACGACAGGACGGCAGGCCAGGACCGCCCCAACCGGCGCCGGCGCCAGGCGGAAAGGACGGTCCGCACGGCCGCGCGGGAAACGGGCGTCGGAGGCCGTGCGGTCGCCACGGGCGCCGGAGCGGCCGTCGTCTCAGACACTGGCTTTCTCCATGTAACAGCGGTGGTTGGCCAGTGCGGCGGTGTTCATGTGCTTCACGTGCGAGCCGCTCACCACGAGGTTGGCGAAGCAGGCCAGCATCGACAGCACCATGTAGTCCTCCGCCCAACGGCGTTGGATCTTCGTGTAGGCGGCCGTGCGCTGCGCGCCGAGGGGCAGGTTCTTGGCCGTGTCCAGTTCCGTCTGGAGCGACGCGGCGTCCTTGAGCGTGTCCATGCCGGTGATCGTCGCGCCGTAGAGACCGGTGGGGCTGGCCATGGCGCCGACCATGTCGTTGGCGTCCGGGACGTAGGTGTTGCGCTCCCAGATCATCAGGTCGTGGTAGTCGTCCTTGCCGTCGAGGAGCCGGGTGAAGTACGTGGCCGGGTCGACGGAGGTGGTGACCACCTTGAAGCCGACGTCGGTGAGGTTCTGGGCGACGATCTGCGCGGCCTTCGGGTGCCAGGAGTCGCTCGCCGCCATGAGCCGGATGCGTCGGCCGCCGGCACCGGCCTCGGCGAGGAGCTTCTTCGCCTTGGCCGTGTCCTGGGTGCTCAGGTCGGCGAGGCCGGTGTCGTAGCCGCTCTGCGCGGGCGGGATGGCGTAGCCGCCGGGCAGCGCGCCGACGCCGTAGAAGGCCTGGTCGAGGATGGACTTGCGGTCTATCGCGAGGTTGATGGCCTGACGGACCTTGAGCTCGGGGACGCGGCGGGCGTCGATCATCAGGATCGCGTTGGCGTTGTACGGCGTCTTGTAGACCGTCACCGAGTCGTCCTTGCGGAGCTGCGCGGCGGCCGAGTACGGGGTGAACTGGGTGGCCGAGATGTCGCCGCTGAGCAGTGAACTGACGATCGTCGAGGGGTCCTGGACCTGGCGCAGCACCAGCCGGTCGACAGGCGGTCTGCCGAGGCGGAAGTCGTCGAAGGCCGTGAGGGTGATCGACTGGCCGGAGGTGGCGGCGGAGAAGGCGAAGGGGCCGGTGCCGACGAGGTGCTTGCCGATGTCCGCGCCGTACTTCTTCAGCGCGGCCGCGGAGATGATGCGGCCGCCGATGTCGGAGAGCTGGCCGAGGGCCGTCCGGTCCGGCTTCTTGAGGACCATCTTGACGGTGAGGTCGTCCGGGGCCGTCAGCGAGGCGACGTTCGCGCCGAGGTCGGACAGCGGGCGGGTGGCGCCCTTGGGCAGCGTCTTGTCCTTCTCGTCGAACTGCCGCCCCAGGCTGGCCAGTACGTCCGCCGAGGTCAGTGTGGTGCCGTCGTGGAACTTGACGCCCTCGCGCAGCGCGAAGGTGTAGGTGAGCTGGTCGTCGGAGATCGTCCAGCTCTTGGCCAGGTCGGGGGTGGGCTCGTTGGTCTCGAAGGAGATGAAGGTCAGGCCGCGGCAGATGCAGTCGACGGCCATCCAGTCGCCCAACGAGGTGTAGAACGACGGGTCGTTGACCGCGCTGGTCGCGTCGATGGCCAGGGTCAGCGTGCCGCCCTTGCCGCTTCCCTTGGCGTCGTCGGCCGCGGCACCGCAGGCACTGAGCAGGGCGGGGAGTCCGAAGCCGACGCCCACTCCGAGGAGTCCCGCGCCCCGGAGCATGGTGCGGCGCGACGCCGTCGACGGGGCGGAACCGGGTGAGGACGATCCAGCTGACTGGTCCGGCATGTGGGCCTCCTTGGGTACCGATCCTCAGGTGTTGGATCTCAAAGTGTCAAGATTGGATCCAAAATCATGTTCACGGGCCACAGGCCATCTCTCGTGTCCCGGGTGTTAAAGGCGTGTGAACCGAGTTGTTGGTGCGATCCGGCCAGGGCGGGCTAGGTGCCCGGCACGCCCCTGCGGCGCATCAACTCCGGCCAGACCACGGGGTCATGACCGGGGACGAGTTCGTAACCGCGTTCGGCGGCGATGCTCTTGAGGCGGCGGATGGGCTCCACCGTGCGTTCCGGGTCGACGCCGATCGAGGCGCCGATCGGGAGCTCGTGCTCGATGTTCTCGGTGAGATCGGCGGCGTCGAAGGCGAACACGAAACCGCCGCCGTCCGCGAGGTCGACGACGAAACTCTGGTGCCCGGGGGTGTGTCCGGCCGTCAGTACGGCGGTGACGCCGGGCGCGATCTCCATGTCCCCGTCGGCCTGTCGCCAGTCGATGCGCGGGTCGTCGAAGTCGACGCGGAAGATGGAGTGCCGCTCGACCTCCGGCTGCCCGGAGAGGCCGTAGGAGAGTTCCTCGCGCTGTACGTGCACCGGCACCCGGCCGGCGAAGTGCTTGAGTCCGCCCGCGTGGTCGGCGTGCAGATGGCTGACGGCCACGGCGTGGATCGCGTCCATCGGGATGCCGGCCGCGTCGAGGGCCTCCTCCAGCGGCTCGCCGGGACCGGGCAGGATCGGCCGGTAGTTGGGGGAGCCGTAGAAGCGGCGGCGCAGGGCCGGGTCCCGGATCAGTGCCGTGTTGAAGCCGGTGTCGAGCAGCAGCCAGCCGCCGTCGCACTCCAGGAGCACGGCCGGTACGGGTTCACGCAGGCGTTCCTCGTACGGGGCGCCGTGCACGGAGACGGACTTGGGGAGTTCCTCCCAGCCCAGCAGCAGGGGCACGATCCTGCGGACACCGTGGCGTGATGTCATGAGGGCTGCGGGTGGTGCGGCAGGCGCATGGGCGAGATCCGTTCAGAGAGCGCGGGTGTTCAGGTTCGGGTGTCGGGTCCAGGGTCGGTCCGGGGGATCGGTGGCGGGCGGCGACGGTGGGTGTCGATGCTGGGGATCCACACTTTAAGTATGTGGATCCAAAGGGCGGTTGCGGGGAGGTGAACAAGTTCTCTCTTCCCCCGGGTGACGAGCGCGGTCACGGGTCGGTGATGGCGAGGGTGACCTTGGACATCGGGCAGCTCACGCATGCCAGCACATAGCCGTCGGCCTTCTGTCGCGGGGTGAGGCAGTTGGGCTCGTTCTGCGTGACCTCCCCCTCGCGGAGCCGCACCATGCAGTCGCCGCAGTTCCCGACCGTGCAGGAGTACGGCATCGGCAACCCCGCCGCGAGTCCCGCGTCGAGGAGTGTCTGGCCGGGCTCTACGACCACCGTGCCGACGGCGCGGCCGTCCTCCTCGACGACCAACTCGTGCGGTGCCGTGCTCACGGTTCCGGTGTCCGCTCGGCTGGTGTAGCGCTCCTGGTGGACCAGTTCGTCCGGGACTCCCAGCCCGGTCAGGACGTCCTGGACGGCATCCATCAGCGGTACGGGACCGCAGGTGTAGAAGTGGGCGCCCGGCGCCGGGGAGAGGCCGGTGATCCAGTGCCGTACGCCGTCCGCGTCGAGGCGCCCGTCCCGGCGGGTCAGGACGTGGGTGACCGACAGCCGGTCGGGGTGGTCCTTCGCCAACCGGGTCAACTCCTCGGCGAAGATGGTCTCTTGGGTGCTGCGACTGCTGTGGAGCAGCGCGATCCGGTCGTGGCCCGACTCGACGGCGAGCCGGGAGCGGATCATGCTCATCATCGGTGTCACGCCGCTGCCCGCCGCGACGAGCACGATCTCGTCCGGGGGCCGGTGCTCGGCGTGGAACGACCCCGACGGACCGCGCACCGCGAGGCGGTCACCGACCCGGAAGCTTTCGTGCACGTGGGTGGAGAACCGGCCGCCCTCGACGCGCTTGACGGTGACCTCCAGCCGGGGCGAACCGGGTGCCGACGACGCCGAGTACGCCCGCCGCACCGGGCGTCCGTCGATGTCGGCGACCAGGGTGAAGAACTGGCCGGGACGGAAGTCGAACGATCCCGGGTTCTCGCCCACGGCCTCCAGTACGAGGGTGACCGCGCTCGGAGTCTCGGCGCGCACCTCGGTGACGCGCACCTCCCGCAGGGGGTCCTCCGGCCGTCCACCGGAAACCGGGCGCCCGGCGTCGGCGGGGCGGCGACGCGGGAAACCCCGGCGCCGGCCGCCCGTGCCGGGCCCGTCGTCCTCGTAGCCCTCCTTCCGCAGTCCGGAGCGGTAGAGACGGTTGATCACCAGGCGCAGCAACCGGGTCATGCCCGGGATCGCTCCGACGGCCTTCAGCAGGAACGCGGGCGGGCCGCCCTCGGCCGCTGCCGAACGGGCGGCGAGGTGCTCTCCGCCCAGCGCGATCAGGTCGGGCACCGTGCCCCGGTCGGGGTGGGCGCCGGGGGTCCACAGCCGCGAGCGGGCCACGGCGTCGTTGCCGGTCACCTCGGCGTGCTCGACGTCGATGAGCAGCGCCAGATGCGGCGGCATCCCGCGCAGGGCCATCGTCTCCAGCAGCGCGGGATCGTCGGTGATCGCGCCACGGCCGCGGACGTGCAGCACACCGCTGCGGCCCGGGACGAGCGCGGCGAACGAGAGCCGGTCGTCCCGCAGCAGGTTGTGGAGCGTGTCGGCGCGCTTGTTGCCCTTCCGGTCCGGGACGACGAGCGTGCGACTGTCCAGGACACGCGCCACCGCCTGCCGGTCCCCGCGCGGACTCGTGTCGCTGCCACGGGAGTTGTCCCACGTGGACAGGGCGAGGAAGGGGGCAGCCGCCAGGAACTCCACGACACCTGGTCGACACAGGGGCCCGTCTCCGGCCATCTCGGCGACCGGCTGTGAAGGGGCGGGCGGCTGCCACAGGCGGGACCGGAGGACGGCCTGTGCGCAGTGGACGTACGCCTCCTGGATGTCGACGCTGGTCTCGGCGCCTTTCCGCACGGCCACCGAGCCGTTGACGCGCAGGACCTCCCCGACACCCGGCAGGAGGAAGAAGAACGAGACCGGACCGTGCGGGGCGCCGGGGCCGGGCAGGGAGAACGAGAGGCGCGTCGGCGAGTGGACGCGGGCGAACCCCGGTGTGCCGCCGATGAAGGTCGTCCTGCTGGTGCCGTCGGCGTCCCGGTAGCCGACGGCCGCGATCGGGCACCGGGCGAGGACGGTCCGGCAGCCCTCGTCGAGCGCGCTGATCTGCTTGAGCATGATCGTCGACGCGGGGTGACCGACCGTCGCCTCGACCTCTGCCTCCGTCGTCAGTCGACGCAGGGCGCTGAACCGGTTCGCTTGCCGCACGGGGATTCCTCTCGGACGGAGCCCGAGCGGCCCGGGCCGCGATCGGCCATGGCCTTGTTCTCGCAGCTCATGGCTATATTGTGAGCAATAGCTCAGCTCCTTGGCTACTCGCTTTTCGCGCCCCCAGGAGGCTCCCGGGATGCCGTCGGCCGACGACCGTCTTCAACCACGTCGCAAGCCCCGCCAGGTGCGCGCCGAACTCACCCGCGAGCGCATCCTCACCGCCGCTGCTCACGTTTTCGCCGAGTACGGCTACGCCGCCGGGACCACCAACCGCATCGCCGAACGCGCCCGCGTCTCCATCGGCTCGCTGTACCAGTACTTCCCGAACAAGGACGCCGTCCTCGCCGCGCTGCTGGTCCGGCACATCGACCGCGGTGCCTGGACGCAGGCCGAACAGCTCGACCTGTCTCCCGGCACGCTGGAGGCGACCGTGCGGGCGCTGGTCCGGGACGCGATCGACAACCACCGTGACGATCCGCAACTGCTGCGGATCATGATGGAAGAGGCACCGGTCTCGCGGGAACTGCGCGACACGGTCGAGCGGCACGGAAAGGCGCGCGTCGGTCAGGTGCGCGACCTCCTCGCCCGGCACCCGGACGTCCAGGTGCGACACCTCGACACCGCGGTCGAGCTGATCGTGTTCACCGTGGAGATCAACATCCACAAGCTCATGGCGGACCCGCGGGCTATTCCGGTCGAGACGTTCGAGACGGAGCTGGTGGACATGGTCACGCGCTATCTGCGCGGCGATCGGTAGGCGGGTCGGGTCCCCGTTCCGGTCAGGATTCGAGAAGCGCGAGGCCACATGGTGCCCCTAGCGTGACTGCCAGGTGCACCAGCGTGTACCGGAAGCGGACGTACCGCTCGAAGCCTGGTTGGATCGAGCCGGGCGATGGCCGCCGAGGGACCGTCGGCGGCCCGGCGCAATCGGAGGGAAGGCACGATGAGCAAGGCCACGAGGACGGACACGCGGTCGTCCGCACCGCACGCTGCCGACAGCCACGACCTGATCCGCGTGCACGGGGCGCGCGAGAACAATCTCAAGGACGTCAGCATCGAGATCCCGAAGCGCCGGCTGACGGTGTTCACCGGTGTCTCCGGCTCGGGCAAGAGCTCGCTCGTCTTCGACACGATCGCCGCGGAGTCGCAGCGGCTGATCAACGAGACGTACAGCGCCTTCGTGCAGGGCTTCATGCCGACGCTGGCACGCCCCGAGGTGGACGTCCTCGACGGACTGACGACCGCGATCATCGTCGACCAGCAGCGGCTGGGTGCCGACCCCCGCTCCACGGTCGGCACCGCCACCGACGCCAACGCCATGCTGCGCATCCTCTTCAGCCGGCTCGCCAAGCCGTACCTGGGCTCGCCCAAGGCGTACTCCTTCAACGTCGCCTCGATCAGCGGCGCGGGCGCGGTCACCATGGAACGCGGCGGACAGAAGGTCAAGGAGCGCCGCAGCTTCAGCATCACCGGCGGCATGTGCCCGCGCTGCGAGGGGCGCGGCTCGGTCACCGACCTCGACCTCACCCAGCTCTACGACGACTCCAAGTCCCTCGCGGAAGGCGCGATCACCGTCCCCGGGTACACGGGAGGCGGCTGGAACTCCCGGCTCTACAGCGAGTCGGGTTTCTTCGACCCGGACAAGCCGATCCGGAGGTTCACGAAGAAGGAACTCCAGGACTTCCTGCACCGCGAACCGACCCGGATGAAGATCGCGGGCATCAACATGACCTACGAAGGTCTGATCCCGCGCATCCAGAAGTCGATGCTCGCCAAGGACCGGGAGGGCATGCAGCCGCACATCCGCGAGTTCGTGGACCGGGCCGTCACCTTCACCACCTGCCCCGACTGCGACGGCACCCGCCTGAACGAGGGCGCCCGCTCGTCGAAGATCAAGGGGATCAGCATCGCCGACGCCTGCGCGATGCAGATCAGCGATCTGGCCGAGTGGGTCCGCGGCCTCGACGAGCCGTCGGTGGCGCCGCTGCTCACCGCGTTGGGGCAGGCCCTCGACTCGTTCGTCGAGATCGGCCTCGGCTATCTCTCCCTGAACCGGCCGGCGGGCACGCTGTCGGGCGGTGAGGCGCAGCGCGTCAAGATGATCCGCCACCTCGGTTCCTCCCTCACCGACGTGACGTACGTCTTCGACGAGCCGACCATCGGACTGCACCCGCACGACATCCAGCGCATGAACGACCTGCTGCTGCGCCTGCGCGACAAGGGCAACACCGTGCTCGTCGTCGAGCACAAACCGGAGACCATCGCGATCGCCGACCATGTCGTCGACCTCGGCCCGGGCGCCGGTACGGCGGGCGGCACCGTCTGCTTCGAGGGCACCGTCGAGGAACTGCGCACCGGCGGCACCATCACCGGCCGGCACTTCGACGACCGGGCGTCGGTGAAGGAGTCGACGCGCAAGCCCACCGGCAGTCTGGAGATCCGGGGCGCCGCGACCAACAACCTCCAGGACGTCGACGTCGACATCCCGCTCGGTGTCCTCGCCGTCATCACCGGTGTCGCGGGCTCCGGGAAGAGCTCGCTGGTGCACGGGTCGATCCCGGCAGGCGAGAACGTGGTGTCGGTGGACCAGGGCGCCATCCGCGGCTCACGCCGCAGCAACCCGGCGACGTACACCGGACTCCTCGAACCGATCCGCAAGGCCTTCGCCAAGGCCAACGGTGTGAAGCCGGCCCTGTTCAGCGCCAACTCCGAGGGCGCCTGCCCCACTTGCAACGGCGCGGGCGTCATCTACACCGACCTGGCGATGATGGCGGGCGTGGCCACCACCTGCGAGGAGTGCGAGGGGAAGCGGTTCGACGCGTCGGTCCTTGAGTACCACTTCGGCGGGCGTGACATCAGCGAGGTGCTCGCGATGTCGGTGACCGAGGCCGAGGAGTTCTTCGGCGCGGGCGAGGCGGCAACTCCGGCCGCGCACAAGATCCTTACCCGCCTCGCCGACGTGGGCCTCGGCTACCTCAGCCTCGGCCAGCCGCTCACCACCCTCTCCGGCGGCGAACGCCAACGCCTCAAGCTGGCCACGCACATGTCGGAGAAGGGCGGCGTCTACGTCCTCGACGAGCCCACCGCCGGTCTGCACCTCGCCGATGTCGAGCAACTGCTCGGCCTGCTGGACCGGTTGGTGGACTCCGGGAAGTCGGTCATCGTCGTGGAACACCACCAGGCGGTCATGGCGCACGCCGACTGGATCATCGACCTCGGCCCCGGTGCGGGACACGACGGCGGCAAGATCGTCTTCGAGGGGACGCCGGCCGACCTGGTCGACGTGCGCTCGACGCTCACGGGGGAGCATCTGGCGGCGTACGTCGGCGCATGACAGTCGTACAACTCCTCTCGTTCTCAAGGGGAGTTGTACGACCGCTCAGGTCTTCTTGCCGATGTCGTCGGAGCGCGCCACGAAGCGGGCGGTTCCGCCGGTCACCCGGTACAGGAACCCTCCGCCGTCGTCGCCCGTCGTGAAGTACTGCGTGGCGGCGTCGAAGTCCATGAGGCGGGTGATGCCCTGCCAGGGGCGGCGCAGGAGTTCCGAGCGCAGGGCGGTGCGGCCGTCGTCGCCGACGGAGGCGAGGCCGTGGGCGGCGAACCGGACGGCGTCGTACGCCTCGGCCGCCCAAGGCCCGGGCGCGTGTCCGTGGCGGGCGCGGAACGCGGCGGCGAACGCCTTCGTACGGGTGTCGGCGTTCGCGTCGGTGTAGCCCGTACCGATCCGCCAGTCCTCGCCGACAGCGAGGAAGGGGGCGCCGAGGACGTGCTCGCCCGCGACCCGGGCGCCCCGGTGGCCCGCGTCCCGCAGCGCGCGGGCGCAGGCGGCGGCGCGGTCGGTGTCCACCCCGCCGAAGAAGACGGCGTCTCGGGGGTGCGCGGCGATACGGCGGGCGGCCCCGGTGAAGTCCTCGGCCGCGGCGACCTCCTCCACCGACGTCTCGCCGTCGACCTTGCCGTAGACGGTGATGATCCGGACCGTGGTCAGACTCTCCACCTCGGTGGCGAGGTCGTGCACGATCACCGTGCGGGCGGCTTTGGCGACCCGGTTCAGATAGATCAGTGCCGCGAACGGGCCGACGGTCCGGGTGGCGCGCAGGACGAGCGCGCTGGTGACGTTGACGGTGTCGAGGGCGTCGGTGTCGGCACGGGTGACCAGCAGGGTCAGCCGGGCATTCGTACAGGGGTCAAGAGCGGCGGGCACGGTTTCGTTCGGGCCCGCGGCGATCACCACGGACACGTCCGGGTCGGCGGCCAGCCGGGTGGCCGCCGCTGCGGTGCCCTTCGCGGTGCCGGCGTCGTCGGCGGTGCGCAGGACCAGGTCCACGGTTCGCTCGGCGTCCTGGTTGTGCTGCTCGACGGCGAGCCGGGCGCCGCGTTCGTGGTCGGTGAAGAAGGGGTCGTCCGGGCTGCCGAGCAGGGCGACCACATGGCGGGAGCGCCGTACGGAACCGGTGTTCGCCGCCGCGGCGCCCCGGCCCCACTGCCACCACGCGCCCGCCCCGGCCGCCGCGGTGACACCGAGCGCTGCCCCCGCGACGAGCAGGCGGCGCCGGGTGGGCGAGGGCGGGGCGTCCACGGGGGAGGGCCCGGTGAGCATGGTGGGGTCGGGAACGGGCAGGTCCAGGACGCGTGCGGCACGGGCGGCGACCAGGGCCGGGAGTCCTTCGGGCAGCCACTCGGCCACGGCGAACTCGCCGTAGGCGGCGCGGAGTTCACGGGTGCTCGGGCGGTGCTCCGGTTCCTTCGCCAGACATCGTCGTACGGTCCGGCCGAGGCTTTCCGGGATGCCGTCCAGGTCCGGTTCCTGTCCCACTGTCCGATACAGGACGGCCGCCGCGCCGCCGGTGCCGAACGGCGGGCGGCCGGTGGCCGTGTGGGCGAGGACGCAGCCGAGCGAGAAGACGTCGCTGGGCGGGCCGACGGTGAGCCCGCGGGCCTGCTCCGGGGAGAGGTAGCCGGGGGAGCCGACGACGGAGCCGTCCGTGGTGAGGGCGGTCGCGCCGACGGCCCGCGCGATCCCGAAGTCGATCAGCCGTGGCCCGTCCGCGGCGAGCAGCACGTTGGCGGGCTTCACGTCCCGGTGGACCAGCCCGGCCGCGTGCACCCCGTCCAGCGCCTCGGCCAGCACGGCGCCGAGGCCGCGAAGCTGCGCCTCGGGCCAGGGTCCGCGCAGCGCGACCGCCTCGGCGAGGGACGGGCCGGGCACATAGGCGGTGGCCAGCCACGGGGAGCGGGCGTCGGCGTCGGCCGCGACGACCGGCACGGTCCATCGGCTCGTCAGGCGCGACGCCAGCTCGGCCTCACGGCGGAAACGGGCGCGGAAGCCGGGGTCGTCGGCGTACTCCTCGCGGATCACCTTCAGCGCGCACCACGCGCCGTGCGGCGAGCGCGCCAGGTAGACGACGCCCATGCCGCCAGCGCCGAGCCGCCCGGCGAGCCGGTGCCCGCCGATCAGGGACGGATCGGTGGGCAGAAGCCGTTCCACGTCCGCCGCCTCCGTTTCCCCGTGGTTCCCGCCCGCCGACGCCGGATCTCCGTCAACTCCGGCTCTGCGCCGCGCGATTCAGATCGCCGAGCGATCCCAGCTGCCGGAACCGCCCGCCGCGCACCTCGTGGACGAAGGTCTCGTCCGCCCAGCCCGTCGAGCTGTTGTCGTACTGGTGGAAGTCGCCGAAGGCGTACGTCCGCGCGATGCCCTGGTACTTCACCTTCGCCAGCCGTACGGCGAGATCGGTCCGCACCGGCCGCCGGCGCGCCCCGGCCGGGACCGTGCGGGCGAACTCGGCGAGCAGCATCCCCACGCTGTCGTAAGCCTCTGTCGCGTACGGCTCGGGAGTGGCGCCGTAGCGCTTCCGCCAGGCCGCGGTGAAGTCCCTGGCCCGCTTCGTCGTCAGGACGGAGGGGTCCACGGAGTCCGTCACCACGTACCAGCCGTCGCCCGCCGTGCCCGCGAGGCGCGGGAAGTCCGAGCCGTAGAGCTGGTGCTGCATCCAGCGCGGGCCGGTGAAGCGGGCCGTGGCCAGCTCCTGGGCCGTGCGGACGGTGGCGTCGAGGGTGCCCAGGTAGACGAAGGCCCTGACATCGGCGGCGAGCAGTTGGCGTACCGCCTTCGGGCCGTCGTCCGTGTCCTCCGCGACGACGCGGGGCACGACCTCGCTCTTGAGGATGGTGCGCCAGTTGCCGACCACCTGGGTGCCCTCGGCCTGCATGGCGGGGCCCCCGTCCCGGTCGATCACGACGCCGGCCCGCACCACCTGCCCGGTCACGTAGGCGTGCAGTCCGATCCAGCCGCCGAGCGCGGCGTGGGCCGGGCTGGTCTGGAACGAGGTCTTGGGCGAGGTCAGGAAGTAGTCCTGCTGGCCCGTACTGCTGGAGACATGGGTCAGTCCCGCCACGCCGTAGACGGACGCGGCCCGCAGCATGGGGAGTTCGGCGACCGGTCCCAGCACGGCGACGACGTTCCGGTCGGCGGTGAACGTACGGGCCACCGCCTGCGCGGTGTCCGCGTCGCCCTTGTCGGCGAGGACCTTCACCTTCAGGTCGTAGGAGCGCTTCGGAGCGGCGTTGTGCTGGGCGACGGCGAGGCGGGCGGCGCGCTCGGAGGCCCGGCTGACGGCGGCCTCGGCCGCGGTGGCGGTCGTGTGCACGCCGAGGACGTACACGGGACGTCCGACACTCGCCGCCGGTTTCCCGTCGTCCCCCGACGCCCACACCGCCGCTCCGGTCCCACCGCCCGCGAGCAGCAGCGCGCCACCGGCCAGCAGCAGGCGGCGCCTGCCCGGGTGCCGGGCGGGGTCGGCCGGATCGTTCACGACCGTGGGTTCGACGTCCGGGAAGGCGAGGCTCTCGGTGGCCCGCGCGGCGACCATCCGGGCGACGGGATCGGGGAGCCAACCCCCGGAGTCGTCCGGAGCGTCGTCGGTGAACACGCTCCGTAAGTCGTCGGCCGTGGGCCGCGCGTCCGGGTCCTTGGCCAGACAACGCTCCACCAGGGTCCGCAACTCGCCGTCCACGGTGTCGAGTTCGGGCTCGTCGTGGACCGTGCGGTACATCAGGGCATCGGGTGTCCCGGTGCCGAAGGGAGGCGTGCCGGTCGAGGCGTACGCCAGCACGCAGCCCAGCGCGAACACATCGCTGGCGGCGGTGGCGGGCCGCCCCTCGGCCTGCTCCGGGGCGAGGAAACCCGGGGTGCCGACCACGAGCCCGGACGCGGTCAGTGCCGTGTCGTCGGCGGCGCGCGCGATACCGAAGTCGATCAGGCGCGGTCCGTCCAGGGCGAGCAGTACGTTGCCCGGCTTGACGTCCCGGTGCACGAGCCCGGCCGTGTGCACGGCGTCCAGCGCCTCGGCCAGCACCCGGCCCAGGACGCGCACGGCCGGCGAGGGCAGCGGTCCGTGATCGGCGACCGCCTCGGCGATGGACGGGCCGGGGACGAACGCGGTGGCCAGCCACGGCTCGCGTGCCTCGGCGTCCGCGTCCAGGACGGGGACCACCCAGGGGCTGTCCACCCGCCGCGCCAGCCCCACCTCGCGCGCGAACCGGGCCCGGAAGCCGTCGTCACCGGCGCTCTCGCCCCGGATCACCTTGACCGCGGCGAGTGCGCCGGAGTCGGTGCGTCCGAGGTAGACGACACCCATGCCGCCCGCGCCGAGCCGCCGCAGCAGCCGGAACCCCGCGATGCGGGACGGGTCGGAGGACCGCAGCGGTTCGCTCACTGTCCCGCCCCCTTCGTCACGGTCGGTTCGGCGGTGGCGCCGTCGCCCGCCCTGCCCCGGCTGTCGATGCTCGCCGCGACGAAGGTCATTCCCTTGCCCATGTCGGTGGTGACGGTGGAGTCCTCGGCCTCGGTCCGGCCCGCGCCGTGCCGCGCGGTCGCGGCCACGGTGACCGGCCCCATCCGGAACTTGTACCAGTCGAAGGGATGCGCCCTGCCGCCGTCGGCGATCCAGGTGCCGGACTCCGTCAGGTCGTCGTCGGAGATCACCGACCGCCCGTCGGCGAACGCGTCGGCCCGTGAGAACAGGCCGAGCACCCGGTCCGTGGCGTTCAGTCGCTGCCCGGGGCAGCGCAGCGCCTCCTCCAGCGACCCGGCCATGTCGCGCCGCGCCGCCACGACGTCCTGGTGCACGGTGACGGTCAACGACAGGTACACCGGCCCCTTGCCGCCCTTCGCCGGCAGCTCGTACGCCCGGGTGAGACTGGCCAGTACGGTGCCGGGCAGCGCCTCGCGCCGCCACAGACAGTCCTCGCCGAGTACGGCCCACTCGGCCGGATCGCTCTCGAAGGGATCACGCTTGCGATATCCGGTGCCGAAGTAGTCGGGGCGCACGGTGAGTTCGGACACGAACTGGACCGCCTCGGCCCGCGTCCTCGGCGCCCGGTCCTGGGCGAGTGTGTACGGCTCGTTCGCGGGTGTCGCCGAGGCCGAGGGCGACGCTCCGGCGCTCTTCTCCGGTGTCTTCCGCGCCTCGGGCCCGTCGTCCGACCCGCTGCTGCACCCCGCCAGCAGCAGCACCCCCGCCGCCGCGGCTAAGACTGGTCTCCACTCGGCCATGCGTCGCTCCCGCCCCTGTGCCCGCCACCGTTGCCACGAGTGTGGCGCACGCCAACGCTCTCGGTTGCCAACTGCCCTTATGAACCAGAGCAGTTACGGGTTCTGACGAGGACGCGCGGTGTTCCGGTTGCGCGTCAGCGAAGCGTGGCCACCGCCGTGCCGCGCAGGACCTCCTCGGCGCGGTCCCACGACCAGCCGTTCTCGACCACGAGCGTGCGCCAGCCGGTGGGCCCGAACCAGTACCAGAGGAGATCGCCGGTCTCCTTCGGCGAGTGGGACGGCGGGGGAGTCAGGGTGTGCAGATGCCGGGCGGCGGCGTCCAGGGCGTCCCGGTACGCGGCCGTCGCGCGCGCCCACAGCTCCTCGCCGTCCTCGTGCACGGGCAGTGCCTTGCGGATCGCCTCGTGCACCGCGAACTGCCCCTCGTTGCCCAGCCGCGTGCCGTGGGCCAGCGCCCCGAGGACCGCCTCCGGGGTGCGCAGTTCGAGCAGGTCCGTCATGGCCCGTTCGTAGCCGGAGGCGAGCACGCCCTGGTCGACGATCAGGTTCAGGATGTCGCTCTTGCTGCCGACGCTGGCGAACACGGTCTTCGCGGCGACGCCGGCCGCCGAGGCGATGTCGGCGACGGTGACCCGGCCGTAACCGCGCTCGGCGAACAGCTCCGTGGCATGTTCCAGGATCAGCGCGCGCGTCCGCGCGGCGGCCTGTTCACGCAGCGGAGAGACGTAACGGCGCTTGGCGGGCATGGCGCCATCGTACGGCGATGAATTCAATAGGCGTGCTGTAACCTCAAATGCGTCGATCGGCAGCACACCTCTCGGATCGCACCCCCTGAAAGGGATCACGCAATGGGCATGGACGCCGCACAACTGGCCCACGGGCTCTTCCGCATCCTCGAGACCGGCGACCCGGTACTGGCCGCCGAGGTGGTGCACGAGGACTTCCACAACCGCGAGGCGGCCGTCTCGCCCACCGCCTGCGCGCTCCCCGGGCCCGCAGGGGTGCTCGCCTCCAGCGCGTGGATGCGCTCCGCCTTCAGCGACCTGGCCTTCCCCGTCCTGGGCATCGCCCACAACGACGAACAGGTCTGGCTACGGCTGCGCATGCGGGGCCGTCACACCGGGCCCTTCGTCCGCTTCCGCGACGGCGCCCTCGACCAGGCGATACCTCCCACCGGGCGCGACATCGACTTCGAACAGATCCATGTGCTCGACCTCCGCGACGGCAAGGTGGCCGGGCACGAGGCGGTGCGCGACGACGTGACCATGCTCGGCCAGCTCGGCGTCTTCCCGCCGAGCCCCGCCGTCGGGCTGGGCATGCTCGGCTGGCGGGTGACGGGACGAGCCGCGCGTGCCGCCGCCGACGTGACGGCGAAAGCCGCCGAGGCGGCGAGATCCGCGCGGTAGTCCCGGCGCGAACCGGGGCCGTAGGGGCGAAGCTGGTGGAGTCGGAAGTTCGTCCGAGAACGGAGGCACACCCCATGGACATGAAGCTCGAAGTCGTCGTGGTGCCGGTCGGGGACGTGGACCGGGCCAAGGACTTCTACACGGCACTGGGCTGGCGGCTCGACGCCGACGTCACCACCGGCGAGGACTTCCGGGTGGTACAGGTGACCCCGCCGGGCTCCCCGGCCTCGGTCATCTTCGGCACCTCGGTCACCGACCAGGTGCCGGGCTCGGCGCAGGGCCTGCACCTGATCGTGGACGACATCGAGGCCGCCCACGACGAACTCAAACGGCTCGGCGCCGACCCCGGCGACGTGTTCCACGACGAGGGCGGCGTCTTCCACCACGCCGGGACCGACGCCCGGGTGCCCGGCCCGGACCCGCAGCGCAGCAGCTACGGCTCGTTCGTGTCGTTCAGTGATCCGGACGGCAACGGCTGGATCCTCCAGGAGATCACCGCCCGGCTTCCGGGCCGCCTGGACCCCGCGACCACGACGTACGCCTCGGCCGAGGACCTGGCGGCCGCGCTGCGCCGCGCCGCCGCAGCGCACGGCGAGCACGAGGCCCGCATCGGCGCGGAGGACCCGGACTGGCCCGACTGGTACGCGCGGTACATGGTGAGCGAGCGGGCGGGCACCGAGTCGCCCTGACGGACCGTCAACGGCCTTGAGCACACGGCGGGTTGTTTGTCGGAGATTTCCGGATGACGACCGAAGCGGGCCGCGGCCGGGAAGACTGGCGGTGTGTCAGAGATACGAACGGTCGTGGAACGCCTGCTGGCGCGCTGTGAGGCGCGGTGGACACCGGAGGTCGAGCGGCACCTGGCCGGCGCCGGTCCGGACCCCGACGGCTGGCTGCCCGCGGCGGCCGCACTGCTGCGCGCCTCCTGGACCGCGGGCGGCCGGGACTGCGCGGTCGCCGCCGTGGCCGTCCTGGAGCACGCGCTCGACATGGGGGAGAAGCGGGATCCGCGGCGACCGCGCTGGGTGCTGCACCTGTGGCTGGCCGAGCGCACGCTGTCGCTGCGGTTCGAGGACCACCGGCTGTCGGAGGAGACCCACTACTACCTCGCCGCCCAGACCCAGGGCCGGCCGGCGGACGATCCGGTGGCGGTCGCGGCGACCTACCCGGAGGAGCCCCCGCCCCGCCACTTCGAGCCGCCCCGGCCCTCGCATCCGCACGCCGTACGGCTCGCCGAAGGGCTCCCCGCGGACGATCTGGTCCGGCCCTGCCTGCTGACGCGCCTCGCGCAGTCCGCGTTCTTCCGCATGGAGTCGGGCGACACGGACGCGCTGACCGATGCCGGGCGCCGGGCCGACGCCGCGTTCACCGGCATCACCGCCGACCACCTGGAGGCGGGCCTCGTCAGTTGCTCCGTCGTCTACGCGGCACTGGCGCGCCAGCGCGACAAACCGAGCGACACCCGCCCCGTCGAACTGGCGCTGCGGGCCGGCCGGACGGCGGTGCGGGCGGTCGAGCACTCCCGGCGCCACGGCACCGCCCCGGTCGACGCCGAAGCGGCCTCGGCCCACCTCATGTTCTCGCTCGCCCTCACCGCGTCCGTACCGCTCCATCCCGAGGAGGAGGTGGTCGACGAGGCCATCGCCCAACTGGAGGCGTTCCGGGCGAGCGCGCCGCCCGACGACAGCGGGATCTACGCCGGGAACATGCCGGCGCTGCTGAGCGCGCGGGCGTTCCTCACCAACTCGCCGGCCGATCTGCGGCACGCGGACGAACTGTGGGCCGCGCTCCAGCGGGACCTGCCACCGGACCACCCCCTGACGCCGCACATCGCCGAGAAGCGTGCCGCGTGCGCCAAGATGGGGCAGATGCTGAAGTGGTCGCCGATCAGCGGCGCCCAACTGCTCAAGCTCGTAAGCCCGATGATGGGACCGCTGCTGAGCGGGGTACAACTGCCGCCCATCCAGATGTACGTCCCGCCGAGTCGCCCGGGAGTGCGCTCACCGGGTCCAGGACCGGCGGACTTCGCGCCCTTCACCGGCGGCCCCCGGCCCGCCTCGGCGGACGCCGGACCCGGCCGCACCGGAGCCTCCCGCCTGGTATGGCCGCCCGGGCCGCCCGCCGACGCCGGGCCCGCGGAGCCGGCGTACGCGACGGACCTCGACGGGCTGCCGCCGGACGTCACGGCCGTCCGGAACGCCCTGCTGGGCTCCGGCGTCAGCGATCCGCGTCGACTGGCCCTGGCCGTCGACCAGTTGAGGGCCGTGCTGGCCGGGCGGCTGCCGGACGGACAGCGGGGCTTCTTCGCCGCCACGCTCGTGGGGTTCCTGGCCGCGCAGTTCACCTTCAGCGAGCGACGGGAGGACCTGGAGAAGGTCGTGCGGTGCGGGGACGAGCAGTTGGCGCTGCTGGCGCCCACGAGTCCCAGGTACATCGAGCTGCTGTGCGCGGTGGAGACGCACCGCGGCGACTACGGAATGCTCCACCAGGACGAGCCGACCGTCACCCGGGCGTGCGAGGCGCTGGCCTGGGCGATGGGCCGGCTGCCCGAGATGTCGGCGAGCTGGCTCGGCTGCGCCATCTCGTACGCGCACGCCCTGGCCGGTGCCTCCTGGATGCGCCGGGACGCGACCGGCACCCAGGAGGCGAAACGGCTCGTCGAGCTGGCAGCGCGGAGCCTCGAAGACCTGCCGGGCCGGCCGGAGTACTCACCCGAACTGGCCGCGCTGCGCGAGCAGTTGCGCCCCGCCCTGGCGACCGTCACCGAACTGGTCAACACCGCCCACGACGACCTCACCTGGTACCGCTACGGCGACCCCGAGCCCAGCTCCTGGGACCCGGCCACCGAACGGGTGCTGCCGCCCCGGGCCCGCTTCGAGAACGCGCGGACCGCGCTCGACTCGGCGGTCGCCGGCCGTAACTGGGCCCGGGCCACCGACGCCGCCGAGGCCGCGCTCGAAGCGCTGCCGCTGATGGTGTCCCAGGCGCTGAGCCGGGACGACCGCCAGAACGTCCTGCGCACCGCGCTGCTCGGCCGCCGCTATCCCGGCCCGGGAGGCGACGGCCGCACCGGAGACCTCCCGGACCGGATCGCCGGGACCAGCCTGGCCCGTACCGCCTGCGCGGTCGCGCTCGCCGCGGGCCGCACGGAACAGGCGGCGGCCCTGCTGGAACAGGGGCGGGCCGTACTGATGGGCCAGGACCTCCAGGCCCGTAGCGACGACGCCGACCTCGCCGCGGCCCATCCCCAGGTGGCCCGCGAGTTCACCGCCCTCGCCCGCAGGCTGCGGGCGACGGAGACGCCGAGCGCTTCGGGCGGTCCGGGCGAGGCCGCGCGGATCCGGGAGCAGCACGCGGTGACCGAGGATTGGCAGCGGCTGCTGGCCCGGATCCGCGAGCTGCGCGGGTTCGAGCACTTCCTGCTGCCGCCGAGCACCGAGCAGATGCGGCGCGAGGCGAAGGAGGGGCCGATCGTCCTGATCAACATCGACCGGCTGCGCTCGGACGCCCTGGTCGTCACCACCCGGGGCATGGTGCCGGTGTCCCTCGATGTCACCGAGGGGCGGCTGGCGCTCGAAGCACGGCAGTTCCTCGCGGCGGTCTCCGTGGACGGCGGCGACTCGCTCGCCCGGCGCGAGGAAGCAGCCGGGACCGTGTTCGACACCCTCGAATGGCTCTGGGACACCATCGCGGAACCGGTGCTGAAAGCCGCGGGCCTGACCCGGCCGATCCCCGAGGGCACCCCGCGCGGATCCGTACCGAGGCTGTGGTGGTCGGCGTCCGGGCCGCTGGCCCATCTGCCGCTGCACGCGGCCGGGCATCACCGGGCGGCCGAACTCGCCGACGGGCGCTCGGTGTTGGACCGCGTCGCCTCTTCGTACACACCTAGCATCAGGGCGCTGCGGCACGCCCGGCAGGCCCCGACGGGCGGGGGTCGTGGGCCCTTCCTGGCGGTACGGCAGCCCACCGGCGCCGACGGCAGGGACGGCGCGTCCGTGGCGGAGGTGAAGGCGATGGCCCACACCTTGGGCGGACTGCGGACCGTGGAGGGCTCCGACGCGACGGTCCGCCGGGTGCTCGCCGAGCTGTCCTCGGCGGCCACCGTGCACTTCGCGTGCCACGGCCTCAGCGTCGCCGAGGACCCGTCCAGGAGCCATCTGGTGCTCGCCGACGGACAGCTCAGCGTGCGGGACGTGGCCCGCGGGCACCTGCCGCACGCCCGGCTCGCCGTGCTGCTGGCCTGCCACACCACCCGCACCGACCGCCTCCCCGACGAGGCCGTGCACCTGACGTCGGCGTTCCAGACGGCCGGGTACCCGCAGGTGGTGGGCGCCCTGTGGGAGGCGACGGACCTGGTGTCGGTACGGCTGACGGACCGTCTCTACCGCGACCTGCGGTCCTACGGCGGCGGACTCGACGTCACCGACACCGCGCGGGTCGTGCACGGGATCGTCCGGGGTCTGCGCAAGCGGCACCCCGGCTCGCCGGGGGTATGGGCGCCGTACGTCCACACGGGGCGTTGACCGGTGACGACGTACAAGGGAAGGAACAGGGCGTGAGCACAACGGAGGGGGCGGCCATGATCGACCGCGAGACGGCCGGCGAGGCGAGTCTGGCGCTGCGGCTGATGCTGGAGGAGTGGCGGCAGACGCCCGAGGTATGGGTGGAGATCGCCAAGGTCCTGGACGACCTGTCGGCGGCCGTCGCAGCCGGAGAAGCGGCCGAGGTCGCCGTGCTGACCGGCCGACTGGAGGTGCTGTCGGGCCACAGGGTCACCCGGATCACCGAGCCCGAGAGGGTGCCGCTGCCCGAGGAGGAGCGGGGGCGGGTCGTCGCGCTCGTGCACACGCTCGCCCCGGACTCCCCGCCCGACGGACGGTCACCCGCGCCCCCCGCGCGCGCCGAGCGGACCTGACGGCCGGCCGATGCTGTCGGTACTCGTCAATGTCGCGATCGGTCTGCTGACCAGCCTCGTCGGTCTCGGTCTGGGCACGCTGTGGGAGCGCGGACGGCGGAGACGGACGCTGTACCGCAGGGCCGCGTTCTTCGGCACCCGGCCCGGCGAGCACTGTGTGATCGTCGTCGGCACCAAGCACGGGCAGCGGGGCACCACCCAGCAGCGGGACCTGCGGGCGGTCGTCGAACTGACCGTGCTGCTCAGCGAGTTGGGGTGTCGGGTGAGCGTGGAGTCCGGCGAGCTGCGCGGCTCGAACGGCGACCGTACCGAGTTCTGTGTCGGCGGGCCGATCGGCGGGTCCAATCCGCGCACCGGCGGGCATCTGACGGCCCATCTGCCCGGGGTGCGGATCATCCCCTTCAGCGACCGGCGCGACTCGGTGGCCATCGCGGTCGGCGGGGAGCGCTACTACTTCGACCGGGGGCACCAGGAGTACGCGGTGGTCGCCAAGTTCACGCCGCCCGAGTCGAGCCGCCCGGTGCTGCTGGTGTGCGGACAGAGCTCGGTGGCGAACCAGGCGGCGATCCACTTCCTGCGCCGGGAGTACGCGCAGGTGGTCCGGTCGGTGGCGTCGACGGATCGGTACTGCCTGGTGGTGAAGGTCTCCGACATCGGCGTCTACTCCTTCCACCGGTCGGTGCTCGAACGGGACGTCTCCGCCGAGGCGTTCGCCGCCGCCGGCTGAACTCCGGGACGCGACAGGCCCGTTCACGGCGACGAGCACCCGGTCCCCTGCGCCGGGTGCTCGTCGGACCGACGGGGACCGAAGGCCCACTCGGATTCCCGTGTGCTTCTCAGATCCCCGTGTACTTCATGGACGGATCGAGTTCCGTCAGCGTGTCGACGAACCGGCGGATCTTGCGGTTCGCCTTGATGCCGAAGGCGCCGAGGTTGCGGCCGACGCCCAGCGCGATCTCGCGGTGGGCGCCCCGGTCCCACATGTACATGTGCACCGCGGACTTCTGGATCTCCGCTCCCCGCCCGCCGAGCAGCGCCATCACGCTGAAGTCGGGCCGGTCCTGGGCCACGGTGTCGAAGACCGAGCCCCGGGGCTCCTCGAAGGAGGTGCCCGCGCCCGTGATGTTCTCGCTCCACCAGCTCACCCGCATCGCAGCGCGGAAGACGTCGGCCGCCTCCGCCATCGACAGCTGGGTGGTTATCTCCACCGGTGTCTTGGCCATGCTCTGTTCTCCTTACTTGTTCCGGTTCTCGCAGTCGAGGCCGTTGGTCATGTCCCCGTCCTCGGGGGCCGGTCGGCTCACAGCCGGGACGGTGGCAGGGGGATGAACGGACGCAGTTCGTCGGCGACCCAGTGCACGGGCGTCTGGAACGCCTCGCCGACCTGGGTGTAGAGCTCGTGCAGGGTGTCCGCCGACATCCACTCGAAGCGCGCCCGGCTGGGGTCGGTCTCGCTGGTCGGCGCGTCCACCACGGTCACGAAACGGCCCTCGCGCGCGGCGGTGACGTAGAGGACGTTCGAGTTCGAGGCCTCGGTGATCCGCGCGATCTGGCGCAGTTCTCCCGGCGCGAGGGCCGGGATGTGCGCAGACTCGGGCGCCGGCCGGGGCCGGCCCACGAGCCAGGGTTCGGAGCGGTTCTCCTGCCAGAACTGCCAGTCGGCGGCCGACAGCCGGTTGCTCGGCACCCCGTTCGCCCGGAAGAACTCCAGCGCGGCCATCCGTACGGTGTCGTAGGCCGGGCTGGTGAAGTCGGAGCCGACCAGGTTCCACACCGTGCGCGCGGCGCCGAACAGCGCGAAGCCGCCGACCGGCAGCACGGCGTCGGCCAGTGCGCGGGCGAAGCCCTGCGGGTCGGACTGCGCGAACGGCAGGTACGGCGCCTGGAGTTCGCCCCATACGTCCGAGGCGTCGATGTCGGTGCCGACCGGGTCGAACTCGAAGCGGCCGAACCGCTCCATCCGCGACACGACGTCGCCCGGCAGCCGTGCGGCGCGGGGCGTCCTGGGGAACAAAGCCATGGTCCTCTCCTGGCACACGAGCGGGAACCGACCGATGCGGACGCACCGGAGCCGGGCGCAACCTGTGTAACAAGGGGCGGAGTTCGCACTCAACGGTTCTCCGGCGAACCGGACGATCTCCGGAAAACCCGGACGGCCGGCGGGCGGGCGAACAAGACCGGGACGACGTGTCCCGCCGTGTGCGAGACTCGGCCGCGACATCGGCGGCAACGCCGTTGCCCGGCAGGGGGGTTGCGCACGATGGGACGTCCGCAGAAGGAGATCGTCCTGGACGGATCACCGGCCCGGCTCTTCGCGTACTGGCTCCGCGACCTGCGAGGATCGGCCGGACTGACACTGGACCAACTGGCCCGGCGCACCGGGTACGGCAGGACGACCGTGAGCGACGCCATGCGCGGCGAGATCCATCCGACCCGTCCGGTCACCCTGGCGATCGTCGGGGCCTGCGGGGGCGATGTGCCGCGGTGGGGCGAGTACTGGGCGCAGGTGCGCCGGGCCCTGGACCCCGACTCGCCGGACGGTGTCGACGGAGTCGTCCCGCCGCCCTGGGACGGTCCTGCGGGCCGCGCGGGCGGAGCGCACGCCGAGCGGTGCCCGGCGGACTGCGCGCGCACCGAGCTGCACGGCTGGTACACCGAGTCCGTGTCCACCCTGCTCCGCCTCGACACCCCGACGCCCGAGGCGCTGGAGCGCCGGATCGTGGTCGCCACCTGCGACGGCCTGGCCCGGATCCCGGTCGGCGTCAGCGTCCCCCGGCGCACCGGTGACACGACGCCCCGGCACGAACTGGAGATGTCCGTCGTCCGGGGCGGCCGGCTGGCGGACGGCGGCCCGCAGTACGAGAGCTACTTCGAACGGTTCCTGGTCCTGCCCGCACCGATCGGGGCCGGCGCCCGACACGTCTACGAACTCCGGCTGCGCATCCCGCCGGACCAGCCCATGGCACCCCACTTCGTACACGTCCCGCTGACCCGCAGCGAGCACTTCCGGCTACGGATCGCCTTCGACCCGGCGAAGCCGCCGCGCACGGTATGGCGGCTGGCCGGCGTGCCCACCGCCGTCATCTACCAGCGGAACCCGGGCACACCGACCCTGCGCCCCGACGAACACGGTCTCGTGGAGGCCGAGTTCGGGGCCATGAAGGTGGGCTACGGCTACGGGCTGAGCTGGCTGGAGGCGGGTACCGGAGGATAGTCCGCCGCCGCGCACAGCTTTCCGCGGACCGGCTCGGCGTCGGGGTGGTGCAGATCCTCGAAGAGCGCGAGGGCCTCCTCCCACAGGGCGCGCGCCACCTCGCCCCGGCCGAGTGCCGCGTGCGCGTCCCCGAGGTGCTCCAAGGCGTGGGCCTCGCGGAACCGGTCGCCCAGGGCCCGGTCCAGGTCCAGGGAGACCTCGTAGTGGCCGATCGCCGCCTCGGGCCGCCCGAGCCCCTGTTCGGCGCGGCCCATGCCGAACAGGATGCCCGCCTGTCCGTCGAGGTGGCCGAGCCGGGTGTAGAGCTCCAGGGCGCGGTGCGCGTGGTCGAGGGCGACGGTGTGTTCGCCCAGCCGCTCCCACTGCTGGGCCACGGAGGTGAGGCCGTCCGCGAGGGCCACGGGGTCCTGGGTGCGCTCCGCCATGGCGAGGGCGAGCCGGGCGTGCGGCATCGCCCTGCGCGGGTCGCCGCAGGAGCCGTACACCCGGACCAGCGAGAGGCGGACCTCTCGTACGCCCTCCGCGTCGCCCAGCGCACGACAGGCGCGCAGGGTCGCGTACAGCAGGTCGAGCGCCTCCCCGGTGCGGTTCAGGCGGGAGAGGGCGTCGGCGAGCCGGCGGGTGGCGGTGGCCTGCGCGGCGCGGTCCCCGGCCCGGTCCGCGGCGTCGCGGGCCAGCGCGTGCACGGCGGCCCGCTGGGCACGGCGGCCGGAGCGGCGCAGGTGCAGGGCGCAGGCGTCGGCCAGCAGCCAGGCGTACGGCTCCAGACCCGGGGTGGCGGCGGCCTGGGCCATGAGGGCCTGGAGCGAGGACAGTTCGGACTCGAACCAGGCGGTCGCCGAGGCGTGGTCGCCGATCGGCGGCTGCGCCCCGGTGGGCTTCGGCGTACGACCCGGTGTCTGTCGCCAGGGTTCGAGGTGGTGGTCGGCCAGGCGCGCGATGTCCAGACAGTGCCGCAGCAGCCGTTCGGTGCCGTCCCGGCGTTCCTGCGGCGAGCCGCCGTCGAGGAGCTCCACGGCGTACAGCCGCAGCAGGTCGTGCAGCGTGTAGCGGCCGGGGGTGTGCTGGCGGACGAGGTGGGCGGCGGTGAGGGTGTCGAGCAGCGCGAGGGGCGGGTCCGCGTCGCCGGTGAGTCCCGCGCAGGCGGCGGCGTCGATCTCGGGTCCGGGGTGGCAGCCCAGCAGCCGGAAGAGCCGGGCGGCCGGCGCCGGCAGCAGCGCGTACGAACCGTGGAACACGGTCCGCAGATCGACATCCGCGTCCTGCACCCCGAACAGGTCCAACGGCGCCCGGGCGCGCCGCAGTTCACGGACCAGGGCGCCCACGGAACCGGCCGGGGCGCTGGCCGTGCGGGCGGCGGCGACGCTCAGCGCGAGCGGCAACCGGGCGCACAGGTCGACCAGTTCGTCCACCTCGCGCGGCTCCAGCGCGATCCGCTCGGCGCCCATCTGACGCTCCAGGAGGGTGCGGGCGGCGTAGCGCGGCAGTACGTCGAGGGCGATCCGCAGGGCGCCTTCGCGGATCACCAGGCCGTCGAGACGGTTGCGGCTGGTGACGACGGCGACGGAACCGGCGTCGGTGGGCAGCAGCGGCCGCACCTGGTCGGTGGAGCGGGCGTTGTCCAGGACCAGCAGCACCCGGCGACCGGTCAGCAGCGTGCGCAGCAGCCCGGAGGCCACGGCGGTGTCGGTCGGCACGGCGGCCGGGGTGACACCGAGCGCCTGGAGGAAGCCGTGCAGGGCCTCACCGGGATCCATGACCGCCTCGTCGCCGAAGCCCCGCAGATTGACGTAGAGCTGGCCGTCCGGGAAGAGGTGCTGCGTCCGGTGCGCCCAGTGCAGGGCGAGCGCGGTCTTGCCGACACCTCCCGTGCCCTCGACCACGGCGACTCCGGCCCGGCCCGGCGCGGAGTCGTCGGAGGGGCCCAACAGCGCGTCCAGCCGGACGAGTTCGGCGTCCCGGGCGACGAACACGGGGTGGCTCAGCGGGAGATGACGGGGGACCGCGGCAGCACCCGGCGACCGGCGGGCGGAGCCGCGGGCGGCGGCCGGACGCAGCCGCCGGGCCGCGTCGACCTCGTCCCGCAGTGTGGCGAGCCGACCCGCCTCGGGTCCCTCGACGCCCAACTCGGCGAGGAGCGCGTCGAACATTCCGGTGCCCGGCAGGGTGGTGCCGTTGAGATACGCGTACAGGCTGCTGGCGGACACGTTCAGACGCCTGGCGAGTTCGCGGCGGTCCAGCGCTCTGCCGAACCGTTTCTCGGACCGCACGACAGCGCGGGTCAGTTCGAGGGCCAGCCGCTGTCCCAGCGCCCCTCCGTCGTGGCCGGGCGGCCGGGGAACTTCGTTCACCACCGTTCCTCCGCGGGGACGTTGACGGATCCGCACCGCACGGATCCAGACGTTTCCAGTGTGTTCCAGGACCCCGGACGGCCGGACGGATCCACGTGTTTGCCTGCGGATTCCACGCCGAGGGGATACCGGCCCTCGGCCGGCCGCAGGAGGACGACAGCCGTGCAGACCCACTGAACACCCCGTAGCCGCAATTGACTCCGGCCCTCCACGTGACAGGGGAGACGTGGAGGGCCGGTCGCGGCTCAGGCGGAGTCGTCGGGGCGGAGGCAGTCCAGCACGGCGGCGGCGGCCGTGGCCCAGGAGCAGCGGGCGGCCATCTCCTCCCGCAGTTCGGCGGCGTCGCGGAAGGCGGCCGGCAGGTTCCGCATGACGGCGTGGACGGACTTCTCCCACAACCGGACGTCCGCCTCGAAGTCCCGCACCGTGGCGGCCACATCCACCACGGCCTGGTGGGCGACCGGCAGGTGATCCTGGTTGAGCAACAGCATGCCGAGCCCACTGCGCCCGCTGACCAGCACGGGTACCCCCGCGGCGATCGCCTCCAGACCGACCAGGCCGAACGCCTCGGCACGGGAGGGCATGAGGACCAGGCTCGCCCGCGCCACGTCCGCCATGATGTGCCGGGGATTCTCGGAGAACGGGCGAAGTGCCACATCCACCGCCGGGTTGCCGATCCACTCCTCCACCTGCGCGTACAACTCCCGCGACTTGTGGGCGGGCACTCCGCGGATCAGCAGTTCCCAGGCGCCGTGCCGCGCCCGTTGCGGTACGGCCGCTCCCAACGCCCGGCAGGCGATGTCGAGCCCTTTGAGGGGGGCGTCGTCCAGCCGGCCCATCATCAGGATCTGCGGGGTCTCGTCGCGGCCGGGAGCCGTGGCGGCGGGCCTTCCGTCGAATCCGGGGTCGACGCGCAGCAAGGGGGCCAGTTGCCGGGTGCGCAGATCACGCCGCAGGTTCCTCGCCAGCCGAGGGCCGACGGCCACCGAACGCAGGGCGCCCTCGCAGAGTTCGAGCTCCCGCTCCGTGCGTTCCTGGGCGCGGACCGCCAAGTCGGCCTCCGCCTGCGGCTTCTGGGCCTCCGCCCGGTCCGGTTCCACGTGCAGGAAGTGCAGTCGCCCGGCGTCGGGGAAGTACTCCTCCACCTGCGCGCGGGCGGCCAGCCCCATGTCCCTCCCGTGGCCGATGACGAGGGCGGGCTCGAATCCGTCGGCGAACGGCGGCCTCAGGAACAGTGATTCCTTGCCCTGGACGCCCGGCCGGGCGGCGTCCACGAGGAGCACGTGGTGTTCGGCCGCGTCCGCGCGTTCCTCGGGAGTGGAGGACACCACCAGGACGCGGACGGTCGCACCGGCCTCGGCGAGCGCGATGCACAGCCCACGGTTGAAGGCGCTCAGCCCGCCGTGGGCGGGGAACCACTCGTCGACGACGGCCAGGACCTGATCCGGTCCCGCCGCCCGCGGGCTCCGCTCCGGTGCCGGGACCCGCAGCGGGTCCGCCCGGCCTCGTATCGGTTCCGCCGGGCTCGGCAAAGGCTCCGCCGGGCCGGTGAGTTCGCGGAGGGCGAGGAGGTCGTCCAGCCGCTGGACGAACGACGAGCCGAACCGTCGGTCCGCGCCCAGCACGGCCTCGCCGTCGAGACCCGAGTCCTCCAGCGCCTGCCGGGCGTTGCCCTGGAGCGTCCACACCATCCGCCGCATGAACCGGAGTTCGGCCTCGGCGCCCGCCAACTCATAGGGCTCCGTGCCCCAGTACGGCAGGCGCACCTCGGCGAGTGTTCCGTCCTGCCCCGCGGCCCGTGCGTAGCCCAGCGCGTGATGGGTCGCCCACTGATGACGCAGCGCGGTCATGTACATCAAGTAGCGGACGAAATGCGGCATTTCAGGGCGATGGTTGTCCGACCACGCCCAGGCTCCGAGCCGCGGATCGGCGCCGACCCGCCCCAGCATCCGCAACAGCCGCCACCGCTGCGACTCGTCCCCGCCCGCCGGCTCCGACAGATCGACGACCCCGGGTGCTTCCTCCGGCAGTTTCCCCAACTCCAGCGTCACCGCGCCCAGATGGCACAACCCGAGCGGGCCCACGATCGTCGCCACCCGCTCACGCAACCCGGACCACTCCCGGTCCGGGCCGGCGCCGAGCAGGACCGACAGATTGAGGATCTCCCCGTGCCGTCGCAGAACCGCCTGGTCGAGCCGGTCGGCTGATTGCACACCGGCCACCACCACCGAACCGTGCGGGGGAGCGGTGAACAGCGCGTCCGGCACCGGGACCGGCAGCGTGTCGTACAACTCCCTGTCCGCGTGCTGGAGTTCACGAAAGCGCCCCCACATCGCCCGGACGGAGGCGGCTCCTTCCGCGGCGCGCCTGCCGTGCAGCGGAACGAAGACGTGAACCGCGACCTCCTCCTCCGTGACCTCACGCCCCGTCACTTCACCCTCGGCCACGTACCGGTACACCCCCGCCTCGCGTCGCCACTCCCGGCGTTCTCGCTACAGTTGAGCCCATGCAGTCTAGGGCGGATTCACCCGGAACGAACATGGATGCCGCATTGCTCACGCGGGCCCGTGAGTTGCTCCTCGACATCTCCAAGGGGCGGCTTCCCCAGGCCGCGTGGTCGCGGCCCGCCGCCGCGGTCGAGGCGCTCGCGGCGGCCTACGACGCGGGGGACGAGTCGGCATTCCAAGTCGCCGTCGCCCGGCTCGAAGTCCTCAGCCCGAACCGGGTGGACCGCATCGCCGACCCGGCCGACATCCCACCGCCGGAGCCCTTGCAGGATCGGGTCACCGCTCTGGTGCACCTCATCCCCGAGCAGGTCGAGGCCACGGCGGGAGAAGCCGACGACGCCGCCGACCGACGCTGAGCCGGTACCGCGCCCTCCGGTGAAGCCGTCGCCGTACCGCCGCCTGCGGCTGGCCCGGGCGCTGCGGCGTGCTCGCCGGGTGACCGTGGACGGCCGCTTCCCCCGCCGTGCGGACCGGGCTGTCGCCCTCCTGGAGGCCGCCCTCGGGTGTGCCGGGCGGGAGGACCGGGTGGCGCTGCTGGAAGCGATCGCCGCGCTGCACGCCGAGTCGGCCCGGCGCGGTGGAGGCGCTGCCGCCGGAGTGCGGTCGGTGGAGGCGCTACGGCGTGCCCTGGCCGACGCGGGACCGGACGAGGCGCTGCTCCTCGCGCAACTCGCCGAGGCGCAGGCCGCGTTGCACGCCTTGACGGACGACCCCGGGCTGCTGCGGGAGGCCGTCGCCACCGCACGCCGGGCGGCGGACCGGGCCCCGGACGACCCGCTGCCCCGGATCATGGTCCTCTCCTCGGCCGCCGAACTGCTGCTCCAGGCCGGGTCGGACCTCGACGATCCCGAACTGTTCGAGGAGGTCGTCGTGATGATCGAGAACTCCCTTGCCGCGGGCGGCGGTTCACCGCTGCATCTGGCCCAGGCCCACCGTATGCGGTACGAGCACGACGGCGCGGCCGAGACGCTCGCCCGTGCCGAGACGGCGGCCCGGGACGCCGTCGCCCAGTGCGAGGAGCACGGCCTCGACGCGGCTGACGAGTACGCCGAACTCGCCCAGGTCCTGCGCTACCGCTCCGGCAGCAGCGACGATCCCCACCTCGCACACGAGGCCGCGACCGCGGCCCGCGAGTCGCTGAACCGCACAGCCGAGAACGACGAGGAACACGCCAAGCGGGCCTGCCTGTTGGCGGGCGCCCTGACCGAGTGCCACTTTGCGGGGGACCCGGGGGCGCTGGCGGAGGCGGTGGCGGTCGTACGCGGGGTGATGGCGTCGGAGGCAGTGCCCGATGCCCCCGCAACGGCCGATCACTCACCCGCCTCCCTCACCGCTCCCACCCGACCCCGCAACCGTTCCGACGTCTGGCAGATCTCCGCCGCCGTGTTGTGCGAATGGGCCGACCAGCACGAGGACTTCGGCGTTGCCGAGGAGGCCGAGCGGGCGGCGCGGGTCGCGTTGGGGCTGGCCGGGGGTGACAGGGAGCGGCGGGCCGACGCGCTCGACACGCTCGGCGATGTGCTGCGGTGCGGGTATCTGCTGAGTGACGACCCCGGGTTGTTGGACGAGGCGATCAAGTGCGGCGAGGCGGCCGCCCTGATCGAGGTCGGGTCGCCCGGCGACCGGGCCGGGCGGGTCGGCAACCTCGGTGTCCGGCTGGTGCTGAGGTACGAGGAGAACGGCGAGCCCGCCGACCTGGACGCGGCGATCGGCCGGTACGGCGAGGCCTTGGACCTGGTCGGCGACGACCACCCCGACGCCGGGATCTACTTGAACAACCTGGGCGCCGCCCTCGCCGCCCGCACCCGCCTCCATGGTGCCGACGACGATTTGGACGACGCGATCGACGCGGGCCGGGCGGCCGTACGCGGTGACGGTCCCGCCCACCAGCGGGTGCTGCGGCTGAGCAACCTGGGCGGGGCGCTGTACGCGCGCTACACCCGTGATGGCGTCCTCGCCGACCTGGACGAGGACATCGACCTCCAGCGCGAGGCGCTGCGGCTGGTTCCGGAAGGCCATCCGGAGCGTCCCGGCCTGCTCAGCAATCTCGCCACCGCTCTCACCGAACGCCATGAGTCGCTCGGTGTCCGGGACGATCTGGCCGAGGCGCTCACACTGCTGGAGGAGGCGATGGCGTCCGGGCCGGCGTCCCGGCGGCTGGCGACGGTCGCGGGCGCCCACGGTCTGGCGTTGCACGCGCGGTACGGCATCACCGGCGACCAGGACACGCTGGAACGCGCCCTCGCCAGTCTGCGCACGGCCGTCGCGGCCACCGCGCCCACCGACCCGCATCTGCCGTTCCAGCTCGCCAATCTCGCGGTCTCGCTGCGGGAGGAGTCGACGCATCGCACCGCGGCGGCGACGGAAGCCGTCGACGCGGCGCGCGGTGCCCTGACCGCCCTCGACGAAGGCCGGTCCGCCACCGCCGTCCGGGGCAGTCTGCTGCTCGCGCTGGCCGCCCGGTCCGGCGACGACGACCTCGACGAGGCGGTGACGCTGGCCCGCCGGGTGGTCGCGGACACCCCGCCGGACGATCCCGACCTGAGCCGCTCGCTGTCCAACCTCGCCTACGCGCTGAACCTGCGGCACGAGTCCACCGGCGACGCGGACGACCGGGCCGGAGCGCTCGACGCACTGCGCGCCGCGGCCCGTACCGGCACCGGACCTGCGGACGTGCGGCTGTACGCGGCCCGCGAGTGGGGCCGGCTCGCGGCGCTGACGGGCGACGCGCGAGCTGCGGCCGAGGCGTTCGCGCTCGGTGTGGAACTGCTGCCGGACGCCACGCCCCGCCGGCTGGAGCGGCCCGACGCCCAGCGCCGGCTCGCCGAGGCCGCGGGGCTGGCGAGTGACGCGGCCGCGATGTGGCTGGCCTGTGGGGACCCCGCGCGGGCGCTGAGCCTGCTGGAACTCGGCCGCGGGGTGCTCCTCAACCGCCGGTCGGGAATCCGCGCCGACCTCGCGGACCTCCACGACACCGACGCCGGCCTGGCCCGGCGCTTTGAGCAACTGCGCGACGCGCTCGACCGGTTGGACCATCCCCCGCTGACCCCGCCGACGGGGTCAGCACTGGTGACGGAGACGGAGACGGTGACGGAGACGGGGGCGGCGGGTCGGGAGCGGGAGCGCCGCCGGGACCTCGAGGCCGAACTCGCCCTCGTCGTACGGAGGATCAGGGCCTTGCCCGGACAGTCCGCGTTCCAACTGCCGCCGTCGGTCGAGTCGTTGCTCGCCGAGGCAGCGCACGGTCCGGTGGTCGTGGTGAACGTCAGCGAGTACCGCTGCGACGCGCTGATGCTCACCCCCGAGGGGCTGCGGCACATGCCGTTGGAGGGACTGGACGCGGACGAGGTGGAGGAGGCGGCGGACGTGTTCCACACGGACGTCGTCACCGCGCTGGACGTGCGGGCCGCCCAGGACGAGGTCGACGCGGCCAACGAGCGCGTCACCGCGACACTCGACCTGCTGTGGCGGGAGGTGGCCGCCCCGGTCCTCGCCGAGCTGCGGGTGACGGATCCGGACACCCGGATCTGGTGGGTACCGACCCAGGCGCTGTGCCGACTGCCGTTGCACGCGGCGACGGCGACGGACCCTCAGGAGACCTCGGACAGCCCGCACGACACTGCGGACATCCCGCAGGGCGCCCCGGACCTCCCGAAGTCGTTGGTGGACCGCACCGTTTCCTCGTACACGCCGACGGTCACCGCCCTGCACCACGCGCGGGCCCGCGCCGTGGCAACGGACCGTACGGTGGCGGCCGTAGTGCACGCCGACGTGCGCAGGCCGGGACTGCCGGAGCTGCCCGCCGCGCGCCGCGAGGCCCGCGCGGCGGCGGACCGCCTCGGCGTCGAACCGCTGGACCTCGCCGAGTGCGGGCGGGAGGTCCTCATCGCGGCGCTGGCCACCTGTACCCATCTGCACATGGCGCTGCACGCGGTGGCGGACCAGGACGACCCCGGCACCAGCCGCTTCCTGCTGCCCGACCTCGATCTGACGTTCGCCGAGATCGCCGCGCGCCGGGGCGGCTGGGGCCGGCTCGCGTATCTCTCGGCGTGCGAGACGACGTACACGCCCCGCCTGCTCGCCGACGAGGCGATCCACCTCACGTCCGCGTTCCTGCTCGTCGGGTTCTCCGGGGTGATCGGCACCCTGTGGCGGGTACCGGACGCCGTCGCCGAGCGGACGGCCCGCGCGTTCTACGACGCCCTGGACACCGCCCGCGAGGAACCGGCCGTGGCGCTGGCCCTGACGGCACGACTGGTCCGCGTCCACTACGGCGACGCCCCGGCTGCCTGGGCGGCCCATCACCACGTGGGCATCTGAGACATCCGAGGCATCCGGGACGGCCGAAGTATTCGGTAATTCCGGCGTTCACCCGGAGTTGTCCGAGCCCTGAACTCCCCGTCCTGGTGGGCTTTGTGGGCAGTCGTGGCGATGTATCGATTCGGCTAACACCTATCCAAGTTGTGCAGGATATGTGCGCGAGTCGTGATTGAATCATGCACAACTCGGCCAGGTGGCCAGATCTCGACCGCTCGGTTCCCCGTGTCCTGTCGTTGATCAGCAGGATGTCCGCGCGCTCGCGCAGGTCAGTCCGCCCGGCCGAGCCGGTACGAACGTGCGGTGGGGGCGGGAGTGGTCGATCCGCGCGTGCCCCTGCCGTAGCGCATCCTGTGTCGCCGCGCCCTTCCCGACCGGAGGTCCGGACACCGGCCCGTGCTCGGCATGGCCCGCGACTGCCCGCGGTCCGCCGGACGGGAACGCGCGTCACGTCAGCGTGCCGGCACACCGCGACTGCGCTGCCGTCCGTCGGCACGTACGTGAAGGGAACCGCGCATGACCGTCACAGCCACCGCCGCCACCGTCTCCGATTTCTACTACGGTGCGGTGACCCCCGTCGCCGCCTATCTGATGGCGTGCCTGGGAGCGGCCCTCGGGCTGCGCTGCACGACCCGATCGCTGCGCCGCCCGCAGCACAGAGCCCGCTGGCTGGCGTTGGGCGCCATCTCGATCGGCTGCGGCATCTGGACCATGCACTTCATCGCGATGATCGGCTTCAGCGTCGAGGGCGCGCTGGTCAGCTACGACACCACGAAGACGATCCTGAGCCTCTTCGTGGCGATCGCGGTGGTCGCGATAGGGGTGTTCCTCGTCGGCTACCGCGGCGGATCGCCGCTGAACCTGGGCGTGGCCGGCACGGTCACCGGGCTCGGTGTCGCGGCCATGCACTACCTCGGAATGGCCGCCATCCACACGAACGGCACCATTCACTACGCCGTTCCGACCGTGGTGCTCTCCGTCGTGATCGCCATCGCCGCCGCCACCGCGGCGCTGTGGGTGGTGGTCTCCATCCACGCGCTGTGGGCGAGCCTCGGCGCGAGCCTGGTGATGGGCGTGGCCGTGACCGGTATGCACTACACAGGCATGGCCGCGGTCTCCGTCCACCTCACGAACCTGGCCGGGTCCTCGCAGTCCTCGGCCGACCTGGTCGCGTTCCTGCTGGTCATGCTCGCCGGTCCGCTCATCGTCCTCCTGGTCGCCGCCGTGATCGTCATGTTCGACCCCGACATGATGATCGGCGACGCCGAGGCGAAGGCCCTGGAGTCCACGGCCGCCCCGCTGTTCGGCGGCGACTCCGCCTTCCCGCCCAAGGAGCCGGCCCAGGCCGCCCAGTCGGCCCCGCAGTCCCAGGGCCGTACCTCCTGGTGACCTGACGCGGCACCCGCGCGGACAGCGCGGCCTCCCGGACGTCGTCCCGGGAGGCCGCGCTGTCGCTTTCCTGGAGGGGAAACGGTCGGGGCGGCAGGCGATCTGTCCGTGGCAGGTCCCGTCTGGGATGGTGAGGACCGGGCTCGACAGGGGGGCGGACGATGTACACGGAACCTATGGCGCGAGCCGTTGTGGAACCGGCGGTACGCGAGTTGGTACGGCAGTACCCCCGTGGCAGGTCGTTCTCCACGACCGTCACGCTCGGCGGGGACGACTTCAGCATGTGCGCCCACATACGGGCGCGGTGGGCGGCACCCGGGCAGGTGAGGATCGCGCTGGCCTGCTGGGTCGTCAACAGGGACACCGCGCGCCATCTCGGCGACAACCCGCCTGCAGAGGAGGAGATGCGCCTGCCACCGGACGGCACGGCGGAGTGGGACGAGGAACTGACCAGCCGGGTGATCGGCCACCTCGCAACGCGCATGGACGCCCTTGCCACCGCGCTGCCGACCACCGACGGACACCTCACCATCACCGTGCCGCTCGTCCTGACGTAGTCATGGGCGGATCTAGTCGATCTAGTCCACGTCGATGCCGAAGTCCCGAACGAGTTCTTCCAGGCCGCCCGTATAGCCCTTGCCGCCGAGCACGAAGTCCCAGTCCCCGCTCGACCTTCGGCGGAACGAGCCGAGCACGAGAGCGGTTTCGCGTGGCCGGCCGTCGGAGACGTCGAGTCGTCCCAGTTCGTTCAGGCCCGGGTCGCGCAGGCGGATGCAGGCGTCCGTGAAACCGGAGAGATCCGCCTCGGGGTTTGCCTCCGGATCGATGGCCGCTACGAGGACGAACCGGTCGGCCTCGTCCGGCAGGCTGTCGAAGGACACACAGATCGCGGCCTTGTCAGGTGCCGTGGGAGCGAGGGCGCGGACCGAACCGTCCGCCGTCCGGGGGTTGTTGAAGAATACGAAGTGCTCGTCGCTGAGGACGCGGTTGCCATGACAGACGAGAGCGCACACGTCCAGCACGACGCTGCCGGTCCACGACATGCCCAGGACGTTGTAGTCGTCGGGCAGCCGGGTGGCCGAATCGGCGGACGGCACGGCCCGCGCCGGAGCCCGGCGGGCGGATTCGCCGAGGCGTCCACGCAATCCATGGCGGTGCAACAGGTCGACAAGCTCAGCGCCCGGGATCAGTTCGAGCGGCTTTCCGTTGGCGAAGGCGTGCGAACCGGGACCGAAGCCCGACGTCGTCACGAGAACGCCCTTGTTGGCACCGGCGTCCTGGACGGTCCCGTACAGGTCGCGTACGGCGGTGGGCGGAACCGTGTTGCGGTAGCGCTTCACCTGTACGACGATCTTGCCGCCGCGGATCGGTGTCGGGTCCAGCGCGTCGACGTCGACGCCTCCGTCGTTGGAGCGTTGGGTGGTGACCGCCTGCATCCCCATGGCCCGGAAGAGATCGGCGACGAGGTTCTCGAAGAGGATCGGATCCATGCCGTACAGGTCGGGTTCCTCGTCGCCGCCGTGCGCGACCACGCGGTTCCCGACTTCCACGGGCAGGCGACTCGGGCGTACCGGCGTCAACTGGTCCGGGCGGGCCGAGAGTTGGCCGCGCAGCGCGTCGGCCAGGCAACTGCCCGCGTCCACCTGCGCCAGGTGCAGGTCGTGGAACGTCGAACGCGAGGCCATGACGGTGGCCAGGTAGATGTGTCCCGGTCGGCCCGTCGTGGGATCGTGCCCGTCCACGAACCCGTTCATCGCCACCGAGTCGAGGGCACCCAACTCGTCCGCGGCGAAGAGCTGGTGCAGGACGAGCAGCGTGCACTGTGCGAGCACCTCTCGGTACAGGGCCCGGCACTGTCCCACCGGGCGGGAGGTCTCCTTGTCCTGGTCCGTGCCGGAGACGTACCGAACGGACTTGACCTCGGGGATGATGCCGTAGGCGGGCAACTCCCAGTCCAGCACCAGTTGTCGGGCCGCCGGGTCGTAGGCGGCCACCACCTGACGGGGGAACTCCTCCGGCCACGCTGTGGAGGCGTAGAGAGCGCCCGAGAAGTACTCGACCACGGATTCGGGCTCGCGGCGCCTCACCCCCTCGGTCACCTCGACGATGCCGGCGTTGTACCGACGAACCTCGGCCAGCTGGGCATCGGCCCACCGCTGGTACTCCCGCTGGTAGTCCGCCAGTTGCTGCTGTCGGTGGGCCTCCGCCGTCTGAGCCGTCTGCCAGTCCCGCTCGAAGCGCGCCCGCGCCTCGGTCTGCGCCTGCGCCCGGCGACCGGCGGTCCACCCGCTCTGCGTCTGGTACGTGTTGAAGTCCGGCATGGGCACGGGCTGCGCCAACGGTCCCGGAGCGAAGGGCTGGACGTGCTCGGAGCGCAGGAGCGAGGAAGCCCTGAAGGCCGGAGCCCGACAACCCGAGGCGAGAAGGCCTTGCAGCGACGCGACTTGTGCGTCCAGTTCCTCCGTACGACGCAGCGCCTCCGCCTGCCGGTACTCACGATGGCTCTGCGCGGCCCGGCGCTGATAGGCGCGCGCCTGCTGCACTTCCTGTCTCTGTCGTCTGGCTTCCGCCTGCATCTGGCGCTGCTGCTGCCGTTGCATTTCAGCCCAGACGCCGACAACGCCGGTAGAACGACGACTCATGAGGTGCTTGCCCTCCCCGAGGCATTCCGGTTGTCCCCACAACCAGCTGTAACCAGACAACTCTACCCAGCAATTGCCGTGTCGCATATCCACCCGTCAAGGGCGGCCTTCGCGCCTGACCTCGTACGAACCCGCGTGCTACGACGGCCCGTTGGGCCCCGACTGTGAGGCCTCGGGTGTCCCCGCGGGCGTAGGAGGCCGGTCCGTCGGTGACGGTTCCGGGTCGGGTTCGGTCCTGTGGCCGCCGCGCAGCGCCGAGGCGACCGCGGAGACCAGGGCCATGCCCGCGGCGACGCTGAAGACGATGGTCAGACCGTGGTGGAACGGGCCGGAGACCAGGCGGGGGAAGAAGGTGTGGCCGGTGAGGACGGCGCGCTGGGCGGCGGTCACGTGGGCGAGGGTGCCGTTGGACGCGAGCAGGTGCTGGATGGGGTTGTTGCCGAGGAAGGTGGCGAACAGGGTGCTCACCGGCGGCAGCGACGCGGCCTGTTCGGCGGCGCCGGTCGGCACACCGTGAGCCTGGAGCCCCTTGCTCAGTGTCGCGGGCAGCGAGGACGCGAGCCCGGACACCATCAGGGAGAAGAACACCCCGATGGACAGGGCCGTACCCGAGTTCTGGAACGTGGAGCGCATGCCCGATGCGACGCCCCGGTACTCGCTCGGCACGCTGCCCATGATGGAGGACGTGTTGGGCGCGGAGAACATGCCCTGGCCAAGACCGTTGAGCAGCAGCAGCGCCGCGAACGTCCCGTAGTCGAAGTCGATGGGCAGCGCGAGCAGACCGAGGAAGGAGACCGCCACGACGACCAGCCCGACCGTGGAGAACATCCGCGCGCCGAACCGGTCCGACAGGTAGCCCGAGATGGGCCCGGCGACGAGGAAGCCGACCGTGAGCGGGAGCATGAAGATGCCCGCCCACAGCGGGGTGTCCTCGTAGTCGTAGCCGTGCAACGGCAGCCAGATCCCCTGCAACCAGATGATCAGCATGAACTGGAGCCCACCCCGCGCGATCGCGGTGAGCAGGGCGGCCAGGTTGCCCGCGGCGAAGGCGCGCACCTTGAACAGGGCCAGGTTGAACATCGGTTCGGCGATGTGCGTCTCGACGTAGCAGAAGATCAGGAGCAGGACGACGCCGCCGATGAGGCCGCCGAGTACCCAGGGATTTCCCCAGCCGGTGGCGCTGCCGCCGTAGGGCTGGATGCCGTAGGTGATGCCCGCGAGGAGGATTCCGGCGCCCGCCGCGAAGGTGAGGTTGCCCAGCCAGTCGATGCGGCCGGGGCGGCCCGCCGAGGTCTCGCGCAGGCTCAGGTACGACCAGATCGTGCCGGTGATGCTGATCGGCACGCTCACCCAGAACACCGCGCGCCAGTCGACGACGGCCAGCAGACCACCCGCGAGCAGACCGAGGAACTGGCCGGCGAGCGCGGTGATCTGGTTGATGCCGAGCGCCATTCCGCGCTGCCGGGCGGGGAAGGCGTCGGTGAGGATGGCGGCCGAGTTGGCGGTGAGCATCGAACCGCCGAAGGCCTGCACGACGCGCCACAGGATCAGCCACATCGCCCCCGCTCCCGCGCGGAACGGGTCGAGGGACAGCGCGACGGACGCGCACGCGAAGATCAGGAAGCCGATGTTGTAGATCTTCACCCGGCCGAACATGTCCCCGAGCCGGCCGAGCACCACGACCAGCACCGCCGAGACCAGCAGATAGCCCAGGATCATCCAGAGCAGATAGCCGATGTTGCCCGGCGCGAGCGGATCGAGGCCGATACCGCGGAAGATCGCAGGCAGCGAGATGATCACGATCGAGGCGTCCATGGTGGCGATCAGCACGCCGAGGGTCGTGTTCGACAGCGCGACCCACTTGTAGTTCGGCCCGGGAGGCGTGTCCTTACGACGCCCCGAGCGCACGGCACCCGACAGGGACGGCCGAGCACCGTCGCCGGGTATGTGCCCTGTCCCGCTCACAGTCGCTCCGCCAGTCGGTCGAGGAGGGGCAGGGCCGACGCGAGGGCCGCCCGCTCCTCCGCGGTGAACTCGTCGAGGACGGCCCCGAGCCGGTGCACCGACGCGGAGCGCCGCTCGGCCAGCACGGCACGTCCCTCGTCCGTGATCTCCAGGATGCTGCGCCGCCCGTCCGCCGGATCGGGGCTACGGCGGACCAGCCCGCGCTGTTCGAGCAGCGCGAGCGTGCTCGCCATGGCCTGCGGGCGGACCCGTTCCGCCTCGGCGAGGGACGTCGGCGACTCGGAGCCGTCACGGGCGAGCCGGGCCAGGACCGAGACTCCGGAGAGCGACACATCGCCCACGGCGTGCGCCTGGCGCAGGCGCCGCGTCAGCCGGCCCACCGCGAGCCGTAGCTCGGACGCGAGCCGTGTGGTGTCGTTCGGACTGTCCACCTTCATGGGTACTAACACTAGATTTATCAGCCTGGACTGCTCAACCAATTGTTAGTAAATCGAGCGAGGAGGTCGTCGGTGGAGAGCGGACGCCCCACAGGACTGTTCGTCGGGCTGTGCACCCTGGACGTCATCCAGCTCGTGGACCACGCCCCGGGCCCGAACGAGAAACTCACCGCCCGGGACCAGGTGGTCGCCGCGGGCGGCCCGGCGGCGAACGCGGCCGTGGCCTTCGGCCATCTCGGCGGTACGGCCACCCTGCTGACGGCGATCGGCCGCCACCCGTTGGGAGCCGGCGTGGTCGCCGACCTGAACGCCCTGGGCGTGACCGTGCGCGACCTGGCCGCCGACTCGACGCGCCCGCCCGCCGTCTCCACCGTCCTGGTGACCGCGTCCACCGGGGAACGCGCCGTCGCCTCGACCAACGCGACGGCACACCGGCTCGCCCCGCCCGACGACCTCGACGCGCTGGTGGCGGCCTGCGACCTCGTCGAGTTCGACGGCCACCACATGCAACTCGCCGTCGCGGCGGCCCGTTCGGCGCGTGCCGCAGGCCGCAAGACCCTTTTCGACGGCGGCAGTTGGAAGCCCGGCACCGAGAACCTGCTGCCGTTGCTCGACGTCGCCGTCTGCTCGGCCGACTTCCACCCGCCCGGCACTCGCACACCGGCGGACACGCTGCGCTTCCTGCGGGACCACGGGGTCGGCTGGTCGGCGGTCAGCAGGGGAGCGGACCCCGTTCTGTGGGCGGGCCCCGACGGCGAGGGCACGATCGAGGTGCCCACGGTCCACGTCGCCGACACGCTGGGCGCGGGCGACGTGCTGCACGGGGCCCTCGCCCATCACCTCGCACTCCAGGACCGCCTGACCTCGGAGGGCTTCACCGAGGCACTGCGCACGGCGGCCACCGTGGCTTCGCGGGCAACCGGCTCGTTCGGCACGCGCGTGTGGATGCGGGAGGGGTGACCCGGGCCGACACGTCCAGACCTGAGAAGATCATCAGGAACGTACGCGTCACCGGGCCGTACGAACCAGGGGTGGGAAACATGACCGTTGTGCTGCTACTGCTCGGCGTCCTCGTGCTCATCATCGGCGGGTGCGCCTGTGTGGTGTGGGCCGAACGCGGCGGGCCCCGCTGGGCGCGTGTCGTGGCGACCGTGACCCTCACCGCGAGCGAACTGCTGCGCAGCTCCGACAAGAAGCGTCGGCGGGGCCTGAACTCGGGCAGCCAGGGCGACGACTAGCGGGGCGGGCCGTCGCGGCACGTGCCGAACCGGTCGGGGGAGGCATCGAACGGGTCGGGGAACGCGCCGCGACGGAACCCGGTTCGGCACCCCAACATGCCTAGACTGAGCCGTCGTTGATCGTTTGACGGACGGTCTCAGGAGGACCACATGCCCCGCACCCCGTCTCGACGCACCGCTCTGCGCGGCCTGGTCGCAGGCTCAGCCGTGGTGATCGGCTTTGATCCCTTCTCCCGCAGTTGGGCGGTGACCGACTCCGGCGGAGAACTGAGCGGACTTCCGCACCTGGACGGGACGCTCCGCACCGACGACGCCTCGCTCGCCGCCGACGCGGACGACTTCGGGCACATCGTGCACCGGCGTCCGGCCGCGGTGCTGCGGCCCGGTTCCGTGCCGGACGTCGTCGCGATGGTGCGGTTCTGCAATCTGCACGGGCTTCGCGCGGCCCCGCGCGGACAGGGCCACGGTACGAACGGACAGGCACAGGCCGAGGGCGGCCTGATCATCGAGACCGAGCCGCTCGCCTCCATCGGGCCTGTGCGGACGGGCAGTTCACGTGTCACGGTCGGCGCGGGCGCCAAGTGGAGCGACGTCGCCAAGGCGGCCATCGCCCACGGTCTGACCCCGCCCGTCTTCACCGACTATCTCGAACTCTCCGTCGGCGGCACCCTGTCCGTCGGCGGCCTGGGCGGCCAGAGCCACCGGCACGGCGCCCAGGTCGACAACGTCCTCGAACTCGAAGTCGTCACCGGAGCAGGGGAGTTGCTCCGCTGCTCCCCGACCCGCCACCCCGGCCTCTTCCACGCCGTGCTCGCCGGCCTCGGCCAGTGCGCGGTGATCGTCGGCGCCACCCTGCGACTGGTGCGCGCCCCCGAGACCGTACGGCACTACCTCCTGCCGTACGAAGACCTGCGGACCTTCCTCGACGACCAGCGGCTCCTCGCCACCGAGGGCCGTTTCGCCTACGTCGAGGGCCAAGTGAGCCCGGACACCGCCGGTGCCTTCAACCAGTTCGCCATCGAGGCCGTCGCCTACGGACCGCCGGCGGGGGACACCCCGGACGACACCGTCCTCCTGCGGGGCCTGCGCCACAACGCGTCCGGCGCCCAGATCACCGACCTCGGTTACTACGACTTCCTCGACCGGCTAGCCCCCTCCGTCGCGGCCCTGAAGGAAGCGGGCCTGTGGGCCTACGCCCACCCCTGGCTCAACCTCGTCCTGCCGGGCCGTAGCACCGCGGACGTGGCCGGCACCCTGCTGGACGCACTCACCCCGGCCGACCTGGGACCCGGTGTCGTCCTCCTGTACCCCCTGTTGCGCGAGCACCTCCACGCCCCGCTGCTGCGCATGCCCGACGACCCGGTGCCCTACCTGTTCGCGGTCCTCCGCGCCGCGCCGCCCGAGGACACCGCGACCGTACGACGTCTGCTGGGCGCCAACCGGTCCGCGTACGAGGCGGTCCGGGCGGTCGGCGGAACCCAGTACCCGGTCGGCTCGGTCCCCTTCGAACACGCCGACTGGAAGCGGCAGTTCGGGCCGGTCTGGAAGCGTTTCGCCGAGGCCAGGAAGACGTACGACCCGAAGGGGATCCTGGTGCCCGGGCAGGGCATCTTCTGATCGCCGGCGCCCCTAGGACTGGTCCGGTGGCAGCTCGGCCAGCGCGTCGCGCAGTGCGGCGCGGCTGGCCACGCCCAGTTTGGGGAAGAGCTGGCGCAGATGGGCGGCGACCGTGCGCGGGGAGAGGAACAGGCGTTCCGTGATCTGCTTGTTGGTGAGTCCGGCCGCCGCGAGGAGGGCGATCTCCCGTTGCTGGGGTGTCAGTGACGCCGGGCCGGTGACCCCTGCGGCGCCGACGGACAGGCCGGTCGCCCGCAGTTCGTTGCCCGCCCGGGCGGTCCAGGGGCGGGCGCCGAGGCGCTCGACCGTGTCGATGGCCTCGGCGAGTTGGGTGCGTGCCTCCGTCGTGGACTTCACCCGGCGGAGGCGTTCGCCGTAGGCGAGGCGGACCCGGGCCAGTTCGAAGGGCCAGCGGTCGGTGCCGGGGACCGCGAGGGCCTCCTCGAAGAGATCGATCGCCTCGTGGTCCACGGCCGCGACGGCCGCCGACGCCTTCACGAGCAGGGCGAGCCGCGGCGAGATCGCGGCGACACCCGCCTCATCTGCCGCCGCCGTGTGGGCAGTTGCCTCCTCGGTCCGGCCCGTCCGGACCGCGGCCTCGACGAGATCCATCATGACGAACAGCGCCGGCGGGACGTGCGAGGCGAGTTCCCCCGCGCGGCTGATGGCGCACGGGTGCCGGTAGGCGTCCTCGAAGCGTCCCTGGCCGAGCGCGGCGAGCGCCCGCGCGTGCGAGGCGCACGACAGGTAGGAGCCGACCCCGCGCGGTCTCGCCCACAGGGTCATCTCGTCGGTCAGGGCACGGGTGGCGGTCTCGTCGCCACGGGCCGCGGCCACCAGCGCACGCTGGTACAGGAACTCCTTCGACAGCAACTGGTAGCTGTGGGCCTCGCCCAGATCCCGGCCCTGTGCGGCCTGCGCCTCCAACTCGTCCCACTCGCCCGACACGAAATGGTCCCGGCCCAGATACACCAGCCCCTGGATCTCCACGGTGAGCGAGCTGTTGTCCCGCCCGTCGCGCAGCACACGCCGCAGCGCCGTCCGGCACGCCGGCAACCGGTCGACGTAGAGAGAGGTCATGGCGAGCCGGATGACGCGGACAGGGTCGGCCTCCCGGTCGAGAGCGGCGATGGCCTCGTCGAGCTTCCCGAGCGCGGGCGGTGCCGTGCGCGCCGGGTCGGCCATCGTGCTGAGCGTCAGGGCGAGTTGGTCCGGGACCTCCGGTTTCAGCAGGCCGAGCGCCCGGTGCAGCGGCTTCCACAACTCCGTGCGCTGACTGCTCTGGCACAGCCAGGCGAGGGTGTACAGCGCGTCGATCATGGTGGGGTCGGTGGCGTCGTAGGGCTGGTGCTGCATGTCGATCGCGCCGACGAGCAGCCGGTGCGCGGTGTCGAGGTCGCCCTCGCCGCTGAGGAGGATGTGGTGGGCCGCCGCGACGGCCGCGACCAACGGCCCCGCCCGGCCGCCGTCGGCCAGCCGTGCCTCCTCCAGCAGCCGGGGCACATCGCGCAGATCACCGGTGAGATCCGCGCCGAGATAGGCCGCCTCGGCGATGCGGCGACTGCGCTCGTAGCCGCGTGGACTCAGCTCGGCGGCGCGCAGCAGGGCGACGATGGCGCCGCCCTGCTGCGCGCCGCCGAACGTTGTCCTGGCCAACCGCGAGTTGGGCCCGGAGAAGATCATCGCCCTGGCCGAGGGGATCGGCGGTCCGGTGCCCGAGGAGCAGGCGAGGGCCGTCTCCCAGGGGTACAGGGAGCTCGCCGGGTGCACGACCGCCGTGCTCAACTCCCGGGAATCCTGGCCGGTTTCGCCGGTCGGCTCGTGAGGACGGCGACCGGTGCCGCCGCCTCCATCAAGGCTCTCCTGGAAGGGACGTCGCCTCCACCAGGACTTTCCCGAAGGGGACATCGCCTCCATCACGGCTCTCGCGAACAGGACTTGGTACGCCTGCTCAGTGCGCCTCCTCGTGCCGGCGTCGTAGCGGAGCCTTCCCGCCGCCCGCCGCGGTGGTGCCGCGGGCCGCGGCACGGGCCGGGCCGTCGGGGATCGTGAAGGCGAAGACGGCGGTCGCCGCGGCGAGGGCGGCCAGCGTCAAGTAGGCGTGCTGGTAGGCGGAGATGGGCGGATTCGCCGCGGCCGCCGTGGGCGTGCTCAGGACCAGGGCCGTGGTCACCGCCGCCGGTGCGAAGGCGCCCCCGGTCTGCCGTACGACCGTGTTGAGAGTGGAGGCCTGGGCCAGGTCCTTGCGGGAGAGGGTCGCCAGGGAGGCCACCGTGGTCGGCATGAAGACCCCGCCCATGCCGACGCCGAGCAGGAACATGTAGCCGCGGAAGGTCCACAGGCTCGTGTCCTGGTCGCAGGTGGCGAGGAGCAGCAGGACCGCGCTCACCATCGCCAGTCCGCTGCCGATGATGATCCGGGGGCCGACCCGGGAGTAGAGGATTCCGGCGATCTGGACGGTCAGCAGGACGCCGAAGGCCTCGGGGAACGTGCTCGTGCCGGACTCCAGGGCGGAACGCCCCTGTCCCTGCTGGAGAAAGAGCGGGCCGAGGTACATCGCGCCGAGGATCGGCACCAGGCCCACCAGATTGATCAGGTTGGTGTCCCGGAAGAGCCGGTCCGCGAAGAGGCGGAGCTTCAACAGCGGCTCGGAGACGCGCAGTTCGAAGACGACGGCGGCGGCGAGCAGGACCGCGCCCAGGACGAGGGCGGTGACGACGGAGGGGGAGGACCAGCCGCGGTTGGGACCCTCGCAGACGCCGAACATCACCCCGCCCAGCGCCGCCGCGCTCAGCAGCAGCCCGGTGAGGTCGAAACGGCCGGGCCGGTGGCCGCGGTGCCCGGCGAGGAACAACACCCCGAACAGCACGGCGGGCAGGCCCAGCGGCAGATTGACGTAGAACACCCAGCGCCAGGACAGATGGTCCACCAGCAGTCCGCCGAGCATGGGGGCGACGGCCGGGGCGATCTGCTGCGGGATGATCATGTACCGCGAGATCCGCACCTGCTCCCAGGAGTTGAAGGTGCTGTAGAGCAGCGACGACGCGGCCGGGAACAGCAGCCCGGAGGACAAGCCCTGCACCGCGCGGGAGGCGACGAGCTGACCGAGGTCGGCCGCCGCGCCGCACAGCAGGGACGAGGCGAGGAAGGCGCCGAGGGCGGTGAGCAACACGCGTTTGGCGCCGAACCGTTCGACCAGCCAGGCGGAGGCGGGGATGGCCATGGCCAGGCAGACCGGGTAGACCACGACGACCCCGTCCAGGGCGGCCGTCGTCAGGTGGAACTGGCGGGCGATCGACGGGAGTGCCACGGTCGTGATCGCTCCGTCGACGATCGCGATGAACGTCACGCAGACACACATGACGGGGACGACCAGCCGCTGGCCGGGGCGGAAGCGGAGCGGTATTCGGGAGACGAGCGGGACACGGGGGACACGAGGGACGGGAAGGCGTCGGAACGGCAGCACATGCTGAGCATACTCACTATGTGAGTGCTCATTGTCGCCGGCCGAGGCTCGTACAATCGGCCCTCATCACGGAACGGGGAACGCCATGGCAGTGCACGGCAGCAGCGACATCCTGGTCGACGAGCTCTACGAGACGACGCACCAGTTGCGCCAGTTCGTCGAGACCCGGCTGCGGGCGGGCGGTGCCTCGGTCGCGCGGCTGCGTGCCCTGCGGATGCTCGCGCTGTCCGAACGGCCTCTCCGTATGCGGGACTTGAGCGAGATGACCGACGTCGCGGCACGGACCACGACCAGCATCGTCGACAGCCTGGAACGCGACGGGCTGGTGGAGCGCCTACGTCATCCGGACGACCGCCGCGCGTTCCTGCTGCGCCTCACCGACAAGGGCCGGGAGTGCCACCGCGAGGCCGAAGAGGTCGACGGCCTCGCGCTCGCGGAGGCGACGGCCGAGCTGGACGCGGAGGACCGGGCGCAGTTGCGGACCCTGCTGGCGCGTATCCGGAAGGCGACTTCCTGACGCCGGTTAGCGAGGGTCGGACAGCGGTCCGGTCGCGGAGCCGGCGGGCGATCCGGGCGGCCGAGGCGGACGCCCTGCGTGAACTCCAACGAGGGGGGCACGCCGCCTGACCCGGCCCGAACCACCGCACTCCTTGAAGCCGTCGAGGAGCCGCTCCTCGACGGCGGTCGCGCGCGGAAGGTTATGACTTCCGCCGTGTTCGGCATGGCGTCCGCGGTACGAGTGGTACCCCCTCCGGGAGCCGGAGCTTCTTACACCGGCGTGTGGCCTTCCAGATAGGTGCGCACGGATCCCGGCAACCCGGCCGCGACGGCGTCGGCGAACGACGCCCAGCGCACTTGCCCCGCGGTGAGCTGGGCCTCGCCCGACGGGTCGTCGCTCAGCAGCTGGCACACCACGGCCGGCCCGCCTCCGGACCCGGCTCCCAGAAGGCTTGTGCCGTCCACGAGATAGCCGGTGAGTTCGTACACCACCCGCGCGGCGGTGGCCTGCGCCGTCTCGGCCTCCTCGGGGACGCCGGACGGCAGGCTCCACCCGCCTTGCTCGTCCACCAGCAGCAGGCGTCCGTCGTTGATGACGACCGCGTCCACCGCGCCCTCTACGGCCTCGGCGGCCTGTTCCAATGCCATGTCCCAACTGTCCTCTCACACAAGGAGCGACCGCCCGTCCGGCCACGTCCGAGCCCCTTTCCTACCCGGGACACACCGGTTCACGCGATACGCGGCCACCCGGTGGTCGCCCCCAGGATTCCGGCCACATCCCAGAGGGCATTCTCAGCCTTGGGCATCACGTGGAACACGACACCCTCGCCCGCACGGGGGCGACGCGCGACCCGGCCGCGCTCTGCGGCCGGCACGAAGCGCGGGCAACGGCACCATCGGAATCCGCAAGGGCGGCATGAACGATGAGCGTGACCGGAATCGGCAACAACATATCCGGCGGAGTCTTCTTCTCCATGACGCCCTGAGCGCCCTCTTCGCGCGGGACACGAGGAAGGGCGGTCCCGTGGCGGTCGTCGGTGGCCTGGTCGGCAGCGGCAAGACGGAACTGGTCCTGACGGCCGCTCACCAGGCACTCGCCCAGGGCCGGTTCCCCGGCGGTGGTCTGTTCGCCGACGTGGCACGGCTGCACCTGGTCGAGTCCGGTACCGAGCCGGACAGTTGGCGCCTGCGCGCACTCGTACGCCTCTATGTACGGGGCAGACCCGACACTTCGTGACGGACGGGAACCGGGACCCCCCGCCGCGCGTTCCCTCTTTGCACAGGAGTGGTGACGCCCCGTCAAGGATGGTGCCAGATGGACCCGGTGTCGGTAGGACTGCTCGCGTCGCTGGCCGGCGGTGCGGGCGGCGAGGTGGGACGACAGGTGTGGACCGCTCTCACGACTCTCGTACGGCGACCGTTCCACCGCGGCGAAGACAGCCCGGTCGGCCCGGTTCCGGGCGAGGACGAACTGGCGCGCCTGCAACAGGCCCCCGGTGACGGGACCCGGGCCCACGCGCTGAGCACGGCCCTGGCCGTCCGCGCGGCACTGGACCCCGACTTCGCCACCGCCCTCGCCGCCTGGCACGAACAGGCGAAGCTGGTCCGCACCGGCGACGGCTCGGTCAACAACTCGATCAGCGGCGGCAGTTACTACGCCCCGGTCCTCATGGGCCGCGACTTCCCCAACGCCACGGTCACACCCGCACCGCCGCCACGGCCCGGCGAGCCGGACGCGGGGGAGTGACGACCGCCGCCTGACAGTGCTGCCGCCCGCCCCTCGTTTTCTGCCACGGCAGCCTCGCATCAGGACATACCCGACAACGTGGCCCCAGCCCCGTCCTACGTTGGGCCCATGATCCGCCGCTCCTCGTCCACCCGCCCCCTGCCGCCGACGACACCCGGCACGGCACGTCCACCCCTCAGCCCCAGCTGGTTCGCGGCCGTGATGGGCACCGGCATCGTCGCCAACGCGGCGGCCACCCTGCCCCGGAGCCTCCCCGGACTGGGAACCGCCGCCACGGTCGTCTGGGCGGGCGCCGCACTGCTGCTGCTCGTGCTGGCTGTCCGCTGCCTCCGGGACCGGGCGCTGCGGACGCACGCGGCCGATCCCGTCATCGCCCAGTTCTTCGGCGCACCGCCGATGGCACTGCTCACGGTCGGTGCCGGGACACTGCTGCTCGGCCGCAAGGTGATCGGGTTCGACGCCGCGCTGGACGTGGACCGGGTGCTGTGGTCGCTCGGCACCGTACTCGGCCTGGCCACCGCCTGCGCGGTGCCGTACCTGATGATCACCCGGCACCGCTTCGCGCCGGACGCGGCCTTCGGCGGCTGGCTGATGCCGATCGTGCCGCCGATGGTCTCCGCCGCGACCGGCGCCCTGCTCGTCCCCCACACCCCGCCCGGCCAACTCCGGCTCGCCCTGCTCCTCGGCTGCTACGCGATGCTCGGCCTCGGCCTCGTCGCCGCCCTACTGGTCCTGACCATGCTCTACGGCCGCCTCGTGCACCACGACGCACCCACCGGCGCGATGGTGCCCACGGTGTGGATCGGCCTCGGAGCCCTCGGCCAGGCGGTGACGGCACTCGCCGCCCTGGCCACGGCGGCACCGAGCGCACTGCCCGCCCTCTACGCCCGGGGCGCCGAGGCCCTCGCGCTGCTGGGCGGTGTCCTGGTGTGGGGCTTCGCCCTGCTGTGGCTGGCGCTGGCCACAGCCCTGACCGCACGGACGATCCGGGCCGGGCTGCCGTTCGCGCCCACCTGGTGGTCGTTCATCTTCCCGTTCGGCGCGCTGGTGACCGCGACCAGTACTCTCGCGGCGCGCACGGACTCGGCGCTGTTCGTGTGGCCCGCCGTCGTGTTCTACGCGCTGCTCGTCCTGGCCTGGATCGTCGTGGCCGGCCGCTCCCTGCGCCACGCCACCACCCGGACCGCGCCCTCGGCACCACGGGAACTGAGCAACTCCCGCGGCTGATCGGGCTAGTTGGCGACACCCTTGCGCAGTGCCGCGAGGCGGGCCATCTGCTCGCCCATGCCCCTGGTTCCGGCCAGCGGGGTGAGGGCGTGCGGCCAGACGGAGTGGACCAGGCCGACGTGCCGTGCGCCACCGAGGGCGAGGACGGGGTCGAGGTGCACGATGCCTCTCAACGTCGCCTGTTCCAGGACGAGTTGGGACGTCACGGCGTCCGTCGTGCCGTGCGGGGTGTCGTACGGCTCGACGACGTCGTCGAGGTCGAGCAGGCCGTAGCGCGCGGAGAGGATCAGCAGCCGGTCGGGGCGCAGCGCCTCGGCCGCCCCGCGGCACGCGCGGTGGTACGAGCCGATGTACAGGTCCGCCGCCCGTGCGGGGCGGTCCAACTTGCGGCTGCCGCACGGGATGACGACGAGTTCCGGCTTGACGAGGTAGAGATGGTCGTACGCGGTCATGCCTGTCCGTCCTGTTCTGTTTCTTCTTCTCTTTCGTCGGTGATCGAGCCGGTCCCGCCCACGCCGGTCGTCCGGAAGCTGGTCCGGAAGACGCCCGGTGTCACCCCCAGGTGCCGCACGAAGGCCCTGCGGAGCGACTCGGCCGAGCCGAACCCGGTGCGTCGCGCCACCACCGGCAGCGGGTCGTCACCGGTCTCCAGCAGCACCTGGGCGGCCTCCAGCCGTACCTGTTCCACATACCGGGCCGGGGTGGTGCCCACCTCTTCGTCGAAGAGCCGGCTCATGTGGCGGACGCTGAGGCCGGCGCGGCGGGACATGGCCGCCAGGGTGTGCGGGGCGCCGGGGTTCTCGGCGACCGCGTCCAGCACTCCGCGGAGCGTCTCCTGCCGGGGGTGCGGGACCTGGGAGCGGACGCTGAACTGGGACTGTCCTCCCGGCCGTTGCATGAAGACGACCATGTCCTTGGCGACCGCCCGGGCCACCCGCGCACCCCAGTGCTCCTCGACGAGCGCCAGGGAGAGGTCGATACCGGCACTGACACCCGCCGAGGTCATCATCGGCCCGTCCCGCACGAAGACGGCGTCCGGTTCGACCCGAACGGACGGGAAACGCACGGCGAGTTGGCGTGACTGGCGCCAGTGCGTCACGGCGCGCCGGCCGCGCAGCAGCCCGGCGGCAGCCAGCAGAAACGCGCCGGTGCACACCGACGCCGTACAGCGGGCCAGGCCGTGCAGTCTCCGGACGGCTTCAAGGAGCGCGTCGTCCTTGAGCAACGTCTCCCATTCCGGACCGCCCGGGACCACCAGCACGTCGTACGGCTCACGCACGTCGTCCACGCGGACGTCGGCGCTGATCCGGATCCCTGCGGAGGTGATCACGGCCGCCCCGTCCTCGGACGCGATCCGTACGCGGTACCGTCCGCCGAAGTCGTTGGCCGAGGTGAACACCTCGATCGGGCCGGTCACATCGAGCAGCCGCACACCCGGGAAGACGAGGACGGTGACGGTGAGGGGGCCTGCTCCGGGACGGTTGTGGTTCATCGCACGCCCAGGATGCGTCAGCGACCGGCGCCGATGCCATGACCGACTTCCTCCCTGCTGGGAGGAGCTGCCTCCCAGGCGGCTCCCGCCCCCCCCCGCATCAGGTCGCCCGCCCGCCGAACTGCCAAATGTGCACCTCGATTTCGGCATACCGGTCCTGCGTCAGCACGGCGCGTGCCGTCTCCCGGTCCGGTGCGCGGAGCAGCGCCGCCGTGCCCAGCCACGCGGCCCCGTCGTCGGACAACAGCGGCCCGTACGCCCGCCTCGCACGCGTCCGGCGGACGCCGTCGACCTCGTCACGCTTTCGGGCGGCTACCTCCTCCTTGCCTTACGTCAGGATGAGGTGGCCGCGGTGATCACGAAGGCGCTGAACCCGTTCCCGCGTCACCGTCGGCGTCGCGCTCGCAGGTCGTGAGGAAGTCGATGAGCGCCGCGTTCACCTCGGCGGGGCGTTCCTGCTGGGTCCAGTGTCCGCAGTCGGGGAGCTCGATGGGCGGGCGCACCAGGCTGGGCATGAAGTCCGGTAGCTGGTCGATGACGTCGCGGGCGCCGGGGAAGGCGGGCACGAGGTCGCGGTCGCCGAAGATGTACAGGGCGGGCCGGGTGACGACGGCGTTGTTCCACGGTGCGGTCAGGTCCCAGTTGCGGTCGAGGTTGCGGTACCAGTTCAGGGCGCCGGTGAAGCCCTTGGTGAAACTCTCGGTGAGCGCGTCGAGATCGTCCTCGGTGAGCCACTCCGGCAGCACCTCGGGGTCCTCCATGGCCGCGAGCCAGCCCTTCTCGGGGTCGACCAACGGCTGCATGATCTCGCCGGAGGGAGACGCGGCGGCGGAGGCGGAGTAGAGGAACTTGCGGAGCGTGGTACGGGTGTCGCGGCCGAACTCGGCGTCGGCGACCCCGGGTCGGTCGAAGTAGTTCCAGTAGAACCGGCCCCCGAAGATCTCCTGCATCATCGCCATCGGCCGCTGTGTCCCCCGGTACGGCGGCGGCACGCTCAGCCCGGCCACCCCGAGCACCAGGTCCGGCCGTAGCAGCGCGGTGTGCCAGGCGACCGGCGCGCCCCAGTCGTGTCCGACGACGTACGCCTTCTCCTCGCCCAACTCCTGGATCAGGCCGACGACATCGCCGACCAGATGCAGGATGGTGTACGCGTCGACCTCGTCCGGATGATCGCTGGTTCCGTATCCCCGCTGGTCGGGGGCGACCACCCGGAACCCCGCGTCGGCCAGCGGGCCGATCTGGCGGTGCCAGGAGTGCCATGACTCCGGGAAGCCGTGCAGGAGCACCACCAGAGGGCCCTCGCCCTGCTCGGCGATGTGCAGCCGGATGCCGTTCACGTCCACGAACCGATGCGTCGCCATGCGGACGAGGCTACGTGTCGGGCCTGTTGAGGCGAGTGGTGGGTTTCCGCCTAAGGGCCGGGAGGCTGTACGCCGTTGTCGTCCTGCTCCTGGTAGGAGTAGCGCTGCTCTTTCCAGGGGTCGGCGATGGTGTGGTAGCCGCGCTCCTCCCAGAACCCGCGCCGGTCCTCGGTGAGGTACTCGATGGCGCGCAGCCACTTGGGGCTCTTGTAGCCGTAGAGATGCGGCACGACCAGGCGCAGCGGGAAGCCGTGTTCGGCGGTGAGGGGCTCGCCGTTGTGGTGGGTGGTCAGCAGGGTCCGCGGGGCGGTGAAGTCGGCGAGGCGGAGGTTGGTGGAGTAGCCGTACTCCGCCCAGGCCATGACATGCGTGACCTCAGGCGCGGGCGGCACCAGTTCCAGGACGGTGGTCGCGGGGATGCCGTACCACTCGTGGTCGGTGGAGGTGGGGCCGGACGCGCAGTGCAGGTCGGCGACGACCGTGACATGCGGCAACGGCGCGAGTTCGTCGAACGTCCAGGTGCGCTCGGCGCCGTCGGCGGTGGCTCCGTGGACGCGCAGGTTCCAGCGCTCGGGGCGGAAACGGGGGACGGGCCCGTAGTGCGAGACCGGCCAGCCGTGCACATGACGCTGCCCGGGCGGGACGGGCCGGGACGCGTCGGCGGCGGCCTCGGCCGTGTCCTGTCGGTCGCTTGCCACGCGTGACGCCCCTTCTTCGCTGGTCTCCGGGTCGGGACTGCCTTCCCGAGCCAGCGTAGGCGCTCACGCGGAACGGGCCCGACGGCGGGTCCCGGTCCGTGTCCGCGCCTCGCCGCACGGAGGAATTCCGGCTACGGCGCCCTGTCCCGGCCCGCGTCAGACGGTCGCCAGGGACACCTCGGTCGACTTGATCAGCGCGACGACCTGGGAACCGGTCCGCAGCCCCAGGTCGCCGACCGCGTCCTTGGTGATCGCGGCGGTCAGCTCGCCCCCGTCGACCGTGACCTTGACGACGGCCATCGCCCCACCGGTGGCGACATCGCTGACGGTGCCGGGCAACTGGTTGCGGATGGACAGCCCCTCCACCCGGCTCGTGGCGAGCGCGACCTCGGTGGACTTCATCATGGCGCGCACGGCAGTGCCCTCGGTGAGCCCGAGGTCCTTCACGGCCTCCAAGGTGATCGCCGCGGTGAGGTCCTGGCCGCCGTCGAGGCGCACCTTGACGGTCGCCATCACCGCACCGGGCGTGACGGCCGTGACGGTGCCGGGGATCTGGTTGCGGATGCTCAAGCTCATGACGGAACGCCTCACAGGGAAAGGTCTGGATTGTCGGACTTGTCGCCGACTGTGCGTCCACAAGCTAGCCCCTCGGGCCACGCCCGTCACCGATCCCCTCGCATCCGCCACCTGGGAGTTCGCCGCGTCCTGGCAGATCAGAGAAACCTCCCTGGCCGCCGCCTCCGCCGGAATCCCATTGCCGACAACGATCTACCTGGCTAGGTTCGCCCCATGGCTGATGACGAACCCACGCGGGCCGCACGCCTGCTCGATGCCCAGGCCAAGGCCGCGCAGCTCTTCGCGGAGATCGAGGAGCGCGGGCTGGTGGCGCCCGGCGAGGGGGAGCGGGCCGTCAGCGACCGGATCCGTGACCTCGCGAACGAGATGTTCGGCACGACGAAGCACTGGCACAAGCGGATCGTGCGCTCGGGACCGAACACCCTCAAGCCGTACAAGGAGAACCCTCCGGACCGGGTGATCGGCGCGGACGACATCGTGTTCGCCGACTTCGGGCCGATCTTCGAGGAGTACGAGGCCGACTTCGGCCGGACCTTCGTCCTGGGCGACGACCCGGTCAAGCACCGGCTGCGCGACGACCTCCCCGAGGTGTTCGCGGCCGGCCGCCGCTTCTTCGAGAACACCCCGGACATCACCGGTGAACGCCTGTACAGCGAGGTCGCCCGCCTTGCCGAGAAGGCGGGCTGGGAGCTCGGCGGCTGGCACGCCGGGCACCTCGTGGGCGAGTTCCCGCACGAGACGATCGAGGGCGCGCACGTCGAGTCGTACATCACCCCCGACAACGACACCCCGCTGCGCCGCACCGACAAGGCCGGCCGTACCTCCCACTGGATCCTGGAGATCCATCTCATCGACCGCGAACGGGGATTCGGCGGTTTCCACGAGGAGCTTCTGACCCTCTGACGGCGATCTCCTCCCGAAGCCCGGCCGCGTGACCCGGCCACGAAGGGTCAGCCCTCGGCGCTGCCCAAGCGGTACTTCAGATGGGTGGCGAGGGGTGTTTCGACCACCCTGATCGGTTCGACGCGGCGCGGTCCCGGGCCCGGTCCTTCGAAGAGCCGCAGTCCCGCGCCGAGGAGTGCGGGCACCACATGCAGTTGGAGTTCGTCGATGAGGCCCTCGGCGAGGTACTGCCGGACCGTGTTCGCACCGCCTGCGATGTCGACGTTCCGGTCACCGGCGACCGACTTGGCCCGGTCGAGCGCGCTGTGGATGCCGTCGGTGACGAACGTGAACGTGGTGCCGCCCTCTTTGACGAGGGTCGGTCGGGGGCGGTGGGTGAGGACGAAGACCGGGGTCCGGAAAGGCGGGTCGGCGCCCCAGAACTCCTCACCGGTGTCGTACATCATCCGGCCCATCACCACCGCTCCGGTCGCGTCGAACCACTCGCGCATCAACTCGGAGTCGCGGTTCTCCACCCCGCCGGTCATGCCCTGGCGCTCCCGCCAGCTCGCGAGGTTGTGGATCCATTCGAAGAGCGGCTCGGCGCCGTCGCCGCCAGGGTTGTCGACGGTCACGTCGGTGCCGGCGATGTAGCCGTCGAGGGAGATCGCCAGATCCGCGGTCACGGTCACGAGGGTGCTCCTGAGTCGTGGAGGTACTGCTGCTTCCACTCTCACGTCGATCGGGAACCGGCGCATTCGACATGCCGTCCCTCCCTGCCGGGGCCGGCGCGGTGACGGCCGGTGAACCCGGCTACACGTCCTCGTCGAGATGCCGCCGCAGTCTCGCCGTGACGGCCGGGATCTCACGGCGGAACGCCGCCTCGTCCAGGCCGTCGTCCGCGACCACGGCGAGCAGCGCCCGGTCGCCGACGGCCGTCACGATGACATGCCCCGTGCTGCAGCGCGCGCTGATCTCACGCAGGTGCCCGGTGCCGCCCTGGTCGGCGAGCCGGTGGCCCAGAGCGAGGGTCGCCGCCGCCACAGCGGCCATGGACTCGGGGTGGGTCTTGGTCGTGTCGCTCGCCACGACGAGCCCGTCACTGGTGGCCAGCGTGGTTTCGGTGACTCCCATTACGTTGTCCCGCAGGGCGATGAGGAGGTCGGTCACGGGGTCGCTCATGGCGTCTTCTTCCTGTTTGCGTGCAGGCGGTGGGGCAACGAGGCAGGAGGGGAGCCGGGTGGGGGCGCGGCCGGGGGAGGGTGGTTCAGTCGTGGGGCCGCTGAGTCGGCGCGGAGTTCCGGCCGGGGAGGCGACGCGGGAGCGATACGGGGTCGAGCACGGCGGGCGCCACCGCGGAGGGCGCGATACGCGGTGCCGTACTCGGCCGCCGGTCCGTCGAGGGTGTGTACGGCCGGACGAGACCGCGGTCCAGCAGGTGCCGTAGGTCGAGCATGACGGCGAAGAGGCCACGGCCGAGAGCGAAGGCGATGTCCCTCGCCGTCCGGCGGCCGTCCGCGGTGGCCAGGACCTCCTGGTGCCGGACCGGAAGTCCGCCGACGGTTCCGGGGAGGGGCGCGGTGGACGTCGGCTGCATCCGGGTGCGGGCGAGGGCGGCGGCCGAACCGGGCTCCCCGGCCAGCAGGTCGATGCGCCGGGACACCTCGCCCAGGAGTCGCTCGGGGGTGACACCGGCATTGCGGTACAGCGTCGGCACGGGGTCGGTCACCTCCCAGCTGTCGGGTACGGCGAGGGAGAGCGCGAAGGCCGCGTCGAACAGCGCGCTCAGGCTGATGACCTCCAGCTCGCCGGCGCCGATGAGCCCGCGCTCCACGAGTTCGGCGGCGAGGCGTTCATGGCTGGTGTCGGAGGCGCGGACCGCCGACCAGGCCTGTTCGCCGATCCGGCCCGACCTGAGCAGCAGGCCCTCGATGCCCGGGGCGCCAGGGGTCTCCATGGCCACCACGAGTCCGTCCCGCACATGGATCGAGCCGCCCGGGGTGCCGGTCACGAGCACGGTGCAGGAGCGCCGTCGGTTCCGCAGCGCCGCCAACAGGGCCGGAACGTTGCGGGAGTCGGCGAGCGGTATCTCGGTGCCTTCCGTCATGCCAGCAACTCGTCGGCGTGCCGGTTCAGTTCGCGCATCGCCCAGGTGAGGTTGGTGCGCTCGCGGTCGACGGTCGCGCACAACAGCAAGGGGTCACCCTGCCGCGGGAGTTGGATCGTCACGAGATGCCGGGTGGAGGTGGTCACGACGACGCTCTCCAACTCCCCTGCCGCGCCTGCCCGAGTAAGGCGGGTACGGGCCAACTCCGCTATTTCGCTGGAGTCCTGACTGGCACTCACATCACCGGACTCCGCATAGGAAAGGCCGGTGACGGCATCGAGCACGGTGGCACCGCTGATGCCGGGTGTGGTCAGGGCACGGCCGAGTACGGCGTCGAGCGATGACAAAGGTCCCCCCTTCAGTCACTCCGTGAGCAGACTACTTTGTTTGCCAACTATCGCAACTCTGACCAAAGATGGTGTTGTCTGTTATCCGCACGGTTCGCATTGGGACCGTTTTCGTGGCGAGATGCCGAATCTTGCCGGGGCGTGAGGGGAACGAGGCACCACGTGAACATTGAGGCGACACTCAAGGAAGCGATGACTATCGACGGGGCCCTGGGGGTGTCCCTGGTCGACTACGAGAGCGGCATGACGCTGGGGGCGTTGGGCGGCGGCCCGCATCTGGACCTGGAGATCGCCGGGGCGGGCAACACCGAGGTGGTGCGGGCGAAGCAGCGCACGCTGAAGTCCATCAACCTGGACGACCGGATCGAGGACATCCTGATCACTCTCGGTCAGCAGTACCACTTGATCAGGCCGCTGGCGAGCACCCGGGGCTCGCTCTTCCTGTATCTGGCGCTGGACCGGGAGCGCAGCAATCTGGCACTGGCGAGGCATAACCTCAAGCGTCTTGAGAGCACCCTGGAGGTATAAAGACGCCTGGGCATATGACAATTGACTAGTCGTCATGTCGGTTCGGTCTCGGTGGGCAATATGCGCGCCGAGACCGGCCGGGTCTTGGGAGGCTGCATTCCGGGGCCGCGAACGGCGGCTGAAGCGGCATTAATTGTCTAGTCCAGTAATGTCTAGTCCACTTTAGAGGTCTGGCAAGTCGTTTTTCGGCGTTGTCGGGCAGACCGGCAGAAGTATCGCGGACGGGTGTTCGGGGTCGTGGAACACCTCTTGGTTCCCGGCGCGCAGAGTCGTGGCCGTCGCCCTGGGTTCACCGGTGCCCGGATTGCGGTTGTAGCGCGGGAACGCACCGCTGGACACCTGGACGCGGATGCGGTGACCGCGCCGGAAGCGATATGCCGTCGGCCACAGTCGTACCGTCGCGCAGGACGTCCGCTCGGCGCCGGTCAGACCGACCAGGCCGTCGCACACATTCGTCGAGCGGCCCTTGGTGTCCACGTCGCACAGCCGGACGAACACGTCTGCGTGGGGCAGCTCCGAGCGGAACCAGATCTCGGCGCTCACCTCGCCGATGACTTCAACGTCCGTGTCCAGTACGGCAGTTGTGTAGGTCAGTACGTCCGGCCGGGCTTCGAGTCCGGAGTTGTCGACGCGGCCGCCCCTCACCCCGAGGGCCAGCCGCACGCCGCCGACGGCCGGAGTCGGGTCGGCCGGGTCGTAGCGGTAGCGGTCGGGCTCGGACGCGCCCGCCGTGTCGGTGGACAGGAGGCCGTCCGGGTGGAGGTGGAAGCGTCGCGGTGTGCGGCCCGGTGGCGGCCAGGACGGGAAGTCCCGCCAGGTGTCCTCGCCCATGACGAACAGCCGGACGGGGGCACGCTCCGGTGGCTGCTCGCCGCGCGCGAGGGCCAGACCGAAACCGAGGGCCTCGCCGGCCGCCGTGACGCCCACGCCCCGGGAGGTGTGCGACCACGGTCCGACCGTGAGCCGGGCCTGTCGTCCTGCCGCCACCAGGGCCTGGTGGTCGCGGAGTTGGCCCGGCAGGAAGATGTCGTACCACCCGCCGACCGAACTCACCGGCACGGCGATGTCGGCCACCCGACGACGATGGTCGAGGTCCGCCCAGCGCGGCGTACCGGCGTCGTGGGCGAGGACGTCCTGGATGTAGTCGGAGCGATGGCCGAGGGCGGCGAAGTCGGCCTCGCTCAGCGGTAGTTCGGACATGGCCCGGCGTACCCGCCGCGCGCCCAGCAGTTGGCGCGGAACGGCCCACCGGCGTTCCTGCCCGGCGACCATGACACCCCAGCCGAACGGCGTCTCCAGCGAGAACCCGTCCGCGCGCAGGAACTCCAGGGTGAGCGCCGATTCCGACACCGCCGGGATCATCGCCTTGACCTGCGGCGGCAGTTGGTCGGCGACGGCCCACTGCGCATAGCCGAGGTAGCTCATGCCGTACAGCACCATCGCCTCGCCGAACCAGGGCTGCGCGATCACCCAGTCCACGGTGTCCAGCCCGTCCTCGCGCTCCCGCCGCATGGGGTCGAAGACGCCGCCGGACCCGAATGTCCCGCGCGTGCTCTGGATCATCACCTGGAAGCCGCGTTCGGCAAACGGCCGGACCATCGGCCCCGCGGCCATGCCCGCCCTGCCGTAGGGGATCCGCAGCAGCAGCGTCGGCAGGCCGTCTCCGCCGGACCTCGGCCACCAGCGGTCGGCCAGCAGGACGGTGCCGTCGCGCATCGGCACCCGTAGATCGTGCTCGACGACCAGATCACGGGTGAGGGGCGGAGGAAGGCTCAGCAGACGCTGAGTGAGGTGGCTGCCCAGGTTCACCGGTGTCTCCTTCGTCGACTCCCGTGCCGGAGACCGATGGTACGGCGACTCAGATCAGTCCGGCCCGTATCGCGTACGAGACGGCGTGGGCGCGGTTGCGGGCCCGCAGGCGCTTCATCGCGCCGTAGAGGATGTATCGCACCGTACGTTCGGAATAGGCGAGTTCGGTCGCGATCTCGTCGCACTGTCTGCCCTCGGCGATCAGGCGCAGTACGGCAACCTCGCGCGAACTCAGTGCCGTTCGGTCGGTGGTCTGTCGTTGCGGCGCGGGGGGCTCGGTCCCGCCCTCGCCCGCCACGGCGCGGACCGTGCGGACGAAGACGTCCGGGCTGCAGAAGTCCCACCACACGACGGCTCGGACGCCCCGGTGCCGGGCAGCCGACACATCGGCCTGCCAGCGCTTGCTCACGACCACCAGGAAGCGGGCGCGCGGGTTGTCGCTCAGGCTGGGGAGCAGGTCCAGGACCGAGGCGTCCGCCACGTCCACGGCGACCACGATCGCGTCGGCCTCCCGGCTCCTGTACGGCGGCACCTCGCGCAGCCGCGGCTCCATGGCGACGAAGCCGGCCAGCCCGGCGCGGATCAGCGGAGCGGGGGCGTGGATCGCCACGCGCAGGCTCTCGCCGAGTACTTGCTGAGGCATGTGCCCCCCAACTCGCAACTGAGATCGTCCATGAGGTTCGGGAGGACGATGGTGTCACCGGCCGGGACCCCGCATTCGCGCCACCGGCCCCGCGCCCGCGAGCCGAGGGAAACCTGGCGCGAGTCGCCGAGGTGTCCTGACCTCGGGCCGCCACGTGGAGTCGTCCTCGGCCGGGAAGATCCCTGCAACTCTCTGTACGGACCGGCAAGGTTGGCGGTTTCGGCTTTCGCCGGAAACAGCGGGCGCGCGACGATGCCGTAGGAAGCGCGTTCTGACGCCCTTCGTCCACCGGTTCGCTCCGCCGTCGCCGTGCCACGCCGACGGCCGCGTCCCCACGGCCGGTGACTGTCTCTGGCAACTTCTAGCAACAAAGGTGGCCGCATGATCGCGTCCATTGCCCTGTGCGTGGTGCTCGGCCTGTTACTGCTCGGGGCCGCAGCGATCAGGCGGGGGCGCAACTCCTCCTCCGCGCAAGGCCGTTCGACACTGTCGGGTGCCAACCGCAGGGCACTCGAAACAGTCGCGCTGGGCCTGCGGGCCGTGGCCGCGGGACGTCCGCAGGGCGGACGACCGCTGCCGGACATACACGTCGTCGTCCACTCGGGGCAGCGGCTGACCGTGCGGCTCGCCGAGGCGGACCGGCACGCGCCGGCGCCCTGGACCGCGGACGTCTCCGGAAAGGAGTGGTCCGTGGACACGGCGAAGCTACGGCGAGGGGGCAAGGGGGGCGACGGGCCCACGCATCCGTACTCCCTGACCGTCACCCTCGGCCTCCACAGAGGCGAGCGCATGCTGGTCGATCTCTCGCGGCTGAGCGGGCCGATCGCCCTGACCGGAGACGACAACGATGTCCTGCTCCTGGCGCAGGCACTCATCTCCGAACTGGTCTCCGGGCCGGTCGGGACCCTCGCCACGGTCGTCCTGGTGGGTTCGGCGGCCACTCCCTCGGTGACCGACGGACTGGGCGCGCGATCGGCGCGCCTGCACACCGCGGCCACCCGGGGCGAGGCACTGGCCGTAGGAAAGAACACGTCGTCGCCCGGACAGGGCGGGGGAGCGTCGGCACTCCAGACCCTGCACATGGGCAGGGACCGCGGTGCGGCCAACGCGCGGACCCATGCCCGCCGGCTCTTCGTGGTGACGGCGGCGCAGTACCGCGACGAGCGTTGGGGCGACACCCCGTTGCGCGGGACCGACGCGCTGCTGGTGCTCGGCTACATCCCCGCCCTGGAGTGGAACCTCCAGGCGCAGCCCGACGGCTCCCTGCTCACCGGCCGGCTCGGTGTACCCGTCGACACGCACGCGGCGCACCTCAACTGACCTGACGGGCACCGCCATTGGCTACGGCCGCCGCGCTCCGCCAGGGCCCGGCACGGGACCGCCGGTCCTGGGCGGCGCGCCGTCCGGCGCCGGCGCGCGGCGGGCGAGGCTGCCGTCCAGCCAGGCCGCGGCCAGCTCCACCCGGGAGCGGCACCCGGTGCGCTGGAAGAGCCGGCTGAGCCGTCGCTCCACGGTCTTCTCGCTCCACGCGAGCCGCGCCGCGATCTGCCGGTTCGTCGCTCCCTCGCTGACCATCGCGGTCAGCCGGACGTCCTCCTCACCGAACGTGTCGCCGACCGGGCGCGTCCTCGGCAGTCCGAAGGTCCGCCGCCGTGTCATGTGACCGAGCGTCGTACGGGTGGCACGCCCGATCCCCAGCGACTGCGCGATCCGCGAGGCCTCCGCCAGCCACGGTTCCGACCCGTCGCCGATCTCCATCAGACACAGGCAGCAGAGCAGCTCCAGGTACGCGTCGCCCCGGCCGCGCACCGACCGGAGCGCCGCCATCGCGCTGTCCGCGTCGCCGTGCACCAGACCGCGCCCGAAGAGCATCGCCTCGCGCGTCATGGGAGAGCCCACCAACTCGTCCAGCGCCTCCAGTTCGGCCAGCGCCGCCGGCATGACCTGCGGCAGCCCTGCCACCAGAGCGAACGAGACGTACCGCAGCAGCACCTTCTCCGCGCCCGAGTGCAGACCCCGCTCGCGAGTTCGTCGTACGTCTCTGAGGGCCCCCGCCAGCGCCTCCTCCTGCTGGCCCGACCAGTACCGCACGCCCAGCCTGGCCCACACGACCAGCGAGTGCGACACGGCCTCAGGGATCAGCGCGAGCCAGTCCTGAGCGGGCCCCAACTCCCCACGCGTGCAATGAATTTCGGCCGCGAGCGCCCGGGCGGGCTGAGCCGCGCCCGCCGTCGTACCCCGGGTCCGGCTGCGCGCCTCGATCCGACGGGCGGACACCAGGGCCCGGTCCCAGTCGCCGTCGAGGTAGTCGCGGACCATGGCGTGGTACCAGGCGGCGGTGCTGTTCCCCGCCCCCGTGTACCGGTCACCGAGCACGGCGGACAGCGCGCCGGCCAGGTCCCCGTGGACGGCCGCGGTCCGCAGCCGGTCCAGGTCCGGTGCGCTGTCCGCGTCGGCCGGCAAGGTGTGCGGAGCGGCCGACAGGTCGGCGCGGCTGCCCGCCGAGGCGGCCAGCAGCCGTAGCTCCGGCGCGGACGGCAACGGCCCGGATCCCGTCCCTCGTCCGATGGCTGAAGGCCTGTGGGGCTTGCTCCCCGGCCGGGGCGACACCGCTCCGAGCCCGAACGGCCCGACCAGCTCCGCGAGTTGGGCCACGGCGGGCATCGGACCCCGGGCATCGACTTCAGGGTTGTCCGGCAACCGGTGTTCATGCAGAGCCGCCAGGGCCCATACCTCGGCTACGAAGTCCAGGCTGCCCCCGTCCTGTTCCTCGGCCGGTGTCGTCGCGAGGTGGGCGAGCAGCGGGTCGCCCAACGCCAGGGCACCCGCGTGGTCGGCGTGGCGCAGGCTCAGTTCGGCGGACTCGCGCAGGACACCGGGCGTCCGCTGGTCGTGCGGCTCCAGCCGCCGCAGCGCGGACGCATAGGCGCGGACCGACCGGGGCCAGTCCGACCTGGCGTCCGCACGGGCCGCCGCGAGCAGCACGTCCACCGCGAGGGAGTCGTCGACGTCCGCCCCGGCGGCCGCCACATGTTCGGCCAGCCGCGGATAGCAACTGCCCGCCGCCACCGCGCCCAGCCGATCGGTCAACGACCGGGTGATCAGGGCGTGCAGCGACGACACGTCGTGGTAGGTGGGCAGCGCCCGCAGCGTCGCCGCCAGCGCCGGCACGGCGAACGCCATCCGGCCGTCCTTGTCCACGGTCAGAATCCCGTCCCTGACCAGCGGGGTGACCGCCCGGTCGACCAGGCCGGCCCGGCGCGGACCGCCCGGCTTCAGCCGGAGCAGATCGTCCAGCCGGACCTCGGCGTGTTCGAGGCTGCGCGCCACCGCCGCCGCGTCGTCCAGACTGTCGGCGTCCGGCGGGGCATCGGGCCAGCAGAGTCGGCTCAACTCCGTTGTGCCGGTGGCGAATCGCAGCGCCCGCTCCGGCTCGGTCAGGCACACATGCCCGTCGAATTCCAGGAAGTCGCCGTGCTCGTCCATCGCGTCCAGCATCGACAGTACGGCCGCGGGGGTCCCTGCCATCGGGCCCAGCGCGGCCAGCACCGCCGTCATCAGCGCCGGCTCGACCGGCCGACCGAGCCGCCGTACGACGAGGACTTCGAGGTCGGCGGGCCGCAGCGGCGGCAGTTCGAGCAGCCGGTCGGCCGCCGCCGTGAGGGGTGAGGCACCGTCGGCTCCGGGGCGGATCGGGCGGCCGGCCATCACCATCGGCACCCCGGCCGGCCGGAAGACGCGCAGGAGCAGGCCGAGGGCGGACGCCGTCGGACGCGGCATCCGTTCGACGTCGTCGACCACCACGGCAAAGGGGATGTGGGCCGCCGCGTCCGTGAGGATCTCGCTCAGTACGGACAGCAGCGCCAACTCGCCGTCCTGGCCGCTGGATTGCAGCCGGATCCGACGGACGGCGCCGACGCGGACCGGGCTGCGACGGTCGTGGAACTTGGCGAGCACCGAGTGCACGCCGTCGGCCAGGGCGACGGCACCGGGTGGGCTCCCCGTGTCGTGACAGCGCAGCCGCAGGACATGGGCGCCTTCCCCGGCCGCCGCTCGGCGGGCCTGTTCCAGCAGGGCGGTCTTGCCCGTGCCCGGGCCTCCGACGAGCAGGAGGCTACGGGCCGAAGCGCCGGTGGACAGCAGGGTCTGTGTCACATCCCGGAGTTCGGCGTCCCTGCCGATGACGGGGTCTCCTTCCCGCACGTCCACCCCTTCCGGGTTCGGTGCTCCACGGGTGAACGGCCAACAGGGGCAGGTGAGTTGGTGGCGGTGCGTGCGGAGTCGGCCGTCCGACGGAAACGGCCGTGTGAATGTGATCATAATGTGGATGCGGGGCCGGTTTCCGAACATACGGCCGACCGGAGGGGTCCGGGTCTGGCCTTGCCCGCCTTGCTCATGTCGTCGAAGAGAGAGCGGTGGACCGTGACCGTTCCGTCCGAGAGTTCGTGGTCGGTGCGGGGCGGTACGGCTGCGACCGGCCATCTGGTGGGCCGTGGGCGGGAGTTGGATGCGGTCCACGACTTGCTGACGGACATGGGTGGGCCGCGACTGGCGCTCGTCCGGGGTGAACGAGGCGTCGGGCGCACCGCGTTCGTGAACGCGCTCGCCGAACGGCTGCGCGCCGATGGGGTGTTGGTGCGCTCAGTGAGCTGTGTACCCGGTGACGACGCCCAGCCGTACCTGCTGGCGCTGCGGCTCGTCATGGCGGTGGAGGAGCGTCGGCCCACGGAGGCGCTCCGGGCGGCCGGGCGGGGTGACGGGGCGGTGATGGCCGCGCTGCTGCGTGCCGCTCTGGCGCGGCCCGCTCCGGTGGTCGTGGTGCTGGACGACATCCAGCACGCCGACCCCGAGTCGCTGGCGCTGCTCGGCGGGATCGACCTCGCGGTGCCCTCCGGTGTCCGGCTGTTGGCCTCTGCCGTGGGGCGCGGTGAGGGAACCCCGGCGCATCTGGCGGGTGTTCAGGGCGCCCGCGTGATCGCGCTGTCCCGACTTACCCCGGACGAGACCACCACCGTGGTGACGGGGCGGCTGGGAGCGGTCCCCGACACCGGGCTGGCCCGGCGGGTGCGGGACCTCACGCGCGGGGTGCCCGGGGCTGTCGACACGCTGCTCACCGACTGGGCTCGGCAGGGGGCGATCAGGGTGGCGGACGGGCACGCCTTCGTCGGGGTGCGCACGCCGACGCCCGTGCTGCGGGACAGCGACCGGTTCGTGCGGGCGCTGGACGCGCTGGGGGAGCCGTGCCGCACGGTGGCCGGAGCGCTGAGCACCCTGTGGCCCCTGGGCATACGGGCCGTAGCGCTGATCGCGGGGTCGGCCGGGCTGTCCACCGGCCAAGTCCGGTACGCCATCGCTGAGTTGGTCGAGGCGGAAATCGTCGAGGAACTGTCCGGTCCGGAGGGCGGTGCCGAGCAGGGGTGGACGTTCGGGGTTCCGCTGGTGGCACACGCGCTGCGGGAGCGGCTCGGGCCGCTGGAGCGCAGTCGGCTGTCCGCCACGGCGGTGGAGACATTGTGGGCGGACGCGGACGCGGCGGGCATCGCGTCCGAGGGGAAGCCGCCGACGACGGTCGGGCTCGACGCGGCGGACGCGGTGGCCTACCTGGCGGACCGGATCGCGGAAGCGGGGACTCTCGTCGAACGGGGCCGCGCGGTAAGCGAGTTGACGGCCGCAGTGGAACGCCTGCATCCCGACTCCGAGGGCCGGGGAACGCTCCGCTGGTGCCAGGCGGCCGGCCACCTCGTCGAACGTCCCGCCGACCGGGTCCCGGCCCTTCAGCGGTACGCCGTCGCCGCCTACTTCGCGGGGGACTTCTGGTCCGCGCGGACCATCGCCGAGTCGATCCTGCGCAACCGCCCGGACGTCGTCGGCCGACTCGAACTCCAGGAGACGGCATCCCTGATGGTGGCGGCGACGGCGAACGACCTGGACTGGCGCGCACTGTCCCGACTCGCCACGGAGCAGTGGTGGGACGAACTGCCGCTGCCCGTCCTGGCCGTCACGACCGGCCGGGCGCTGGCCCTGTGCCTCCTGGCGAGATGGCGCGAGGCGCTGGACGTTCTGACCCGCACGGAACCCGTCTGGACCACCGAGGTCCGCGCCCGCACCAATCCCGCCTGCTTCCGCGACGCGGCCGAACTCGCCCTGGGCCGGCCGGAACGCTTCATACGCTCACTGACCATCCCGGAAGCGCCGCACATCGGTTCCGACCACGCGTACACCCTCACCGCCACCAAGTTCGACGAACTCCTCAACGGCGGTGACCTGCTCGCAGGGGAGGCTCTGTTGGCCGCGCAGGGTCTGACCCCCGAAGTGTTGCCCCGGGCCGGCCAGTTCCTCCGGCACCACCTCCGGGGCGAGTGGGACGAGGCACTGGAGCCGAGCCGCTGGATGCTGGCCAACAACCAGTTCCACACCCCCGCGATCGACAAGTACCTGATTCCCGCGCGGACTTCGGCGATCCTCCTCGCCCGGGGCCGCGTCACGAGCGCCCGCCGCGTGATCGACAGCGTGCGCGCCCCGGGGGAGGGCCCGCCGGATCACTCCCTGGACGCGGTCCAGGCAGCGGTACTGCGGACCCTGGGCGATCCGGCCGGCGCCGAGCAGTCGCTGCGGCGAGGACTGGACGCGGCAGCCGCACACGAGCAGATCGCCAGCACCGATGAACTCTGGGCCCCTCTGGCGGAGTTGCTCACGGACGCGGGACGCGCGGCGGAGGCGATGACCTGCCTGGACCGCCTGGAACACATCTCCGACCGAATGGGCACCGGAAGGACCCGGCTGCGCCACCTGCTCGCATCGGCCCGGGTCCTACGACAGGACAGTCCCGCCATCGCTGACGAGCAGCTTCGGGAGGCCGTGGAACTGGCACGCACGCGCGGCCAGCCGTACGAGACCGCGATCACCCTCGTCGCTGCCGCCGACGCGGGCGCGGGCCCGCCCACGCTGCTGAGCGAGGCGTACGAACTGTTCGGCCAGTGCGGTGCCGCACTGGACCGTTTCCACACCCGGACCGCCATGCGCGCGGCCGGGATCACCGTCCCCGGCCGGAAACAGGCCACCGTCGAGAGTGAGTTGCTGCTCGCGACGCTGATCGCCGAAGGCCTGACCAACCGTCAGATCGCGACGGTGCTACGGCTCACCGAGGACGCGGTCGCCAACCGGCTCTCCCGGCTGTTCACCCGCACCGGACTGCGGTCCCGCACCGAGGTGGTCACCGCTGTACTCACCGGCTACCTCGCCGTCACTCCGGCCGGATGACCGACACGGTCCGGTAACGCCGGACCGCGTCGATGCCCGCGCGGCGATCGGGCGCGATCAGCGACTGTCTGCCTACTCGACCGTGACAGTGACGCCGACTGGGGCGCAGTCCGCCGCTGAGGCGGTCAGGTGGATCTTGCCGGGGCCGGTCGGGCGGAGGACGGCCAGGGCGCGGCCTTCGTAGGTGCGGCGTTCGGTGGCGTCGAAGCGTTCCGCGGAGGCCGGATCGGCGCTGCCGAAGCCCAACAGCACGCCCGCGCCCGTGACTTCGAGGCGCACCGGACGGTCGGCCGCGGTGTTCGGGGTGCCGACCGGGTCCGTCAGGGTGAGGGAGACGTACGCGAGGTCGCCGCCTTTCGCGGTGACGACCGGGCGGTCGGCCTCGGCCAGCAGGTGCAGCGGGCCGGTCGCGGAAGGCAGGGTCGTACGGCCGGTCTCGACGCCGTCGCGGTAGGCGATCGCGAGAAGTTCACCGGGCTCGTACGACGTCTCGAACTCGGTACGGAAGCGGTGCTCCGGGCCCACCGGCCGTCGTCCCAACGAGCGTCCGTTGACGAGGAGTTCGGCCTCGTCGGCGTCGCCGTAGACCTCGACGGTGATCGGTTCGCTCGCGAAGCCGGGCCAGGTCCAGGTGGCGACGGTGTCGCTCCACGCCCAGGGCGACCCGGCGTAGGCCTTGCCGTGGTGCTCGGGGCGGCGGACCGCGACGTAGGGCTCGGTCCGCAGGCCGAAGACGATCTCGCGGTAGTAGGAGGCGGGGCGCCGGTGGCCGGTGATGTCGAGGTCGCCGCAGCCCGCGAGCAGGTAGGGGTAGGGCGCGGTGTGGACGGGGCGGGGCGTCTCGGGGGTGAGGTACTGGGGGCGGCCGATGCCGACCTCGCCGAGGTAGTCCCAGCCGGTCCACGTGAAGTCGCCGATGACGTGGCCGTGTTGCTCGACCAGACGCCAGTTGCCGTCGATGCGGGTGGGGAAGGTCTCGGTGCCGACGATGATCCGGTTGGGGAACAGGTCGCGGTCCAGGGTGTAGCGGGCCTCGGCGTAGTTCATACCGGCGACGTCGAGCACGGCGAACGACTCGGCCGTCTTCTCCGTCACGAGGCTGGAGGCGCTGATCGCGTTCATCATGTCGCCCGCGTCGGACATGAGGGTGTTGACGCCGGCGCCCTCCTCCGGAGCCGGCTCCTGTGCCTGCCGGCGCATTTTGCCCAGTTCGGCCATGACGGCGAGCATGCCGTTCACCGCGTTGGTGACGTAGCGCGTTCCGTCCAACGAGCGGACCTTCTCGGCGAGTTTGCGCCCCCATTCGGCGCCGGAGGGCGAGCCGGTCTCGGGGATCTCGTTGCCGATCGAGTACATGATGACGCTGGGGTGGTTGAAGTCCTTGATGACCATCGCCTCGATGTCGCGCTCCCACCACTCGGGAAAGTTCAGGCTGTAGTCGAACTCGCTCTTCCCGGATGTCCACACGTCGAAGGTCTCGTCCACCACCAGCATGCCGAGGCGGTCGCAGGCGTCCAGCATCGCCTTGCTCATGGGGTTGTGGGACATGCGGAGCGCGTTGAACCCGGCGTTCTTGAGGAGGTGGACCCGCCGTTCCTCGGCGCGGGCGAACGTGGCCGCGCCCAGCACTCCGTTGTCGTGGTGGACGCAGGCACCGCGCAGCTTGACCGTCTCGCCGTTGATCCGCAGACCGTGCTCCGGATCCAGGCGCAGCGAACGGATGCCGAAGGTGACGGTGTCGGTGTCCAGGTCCGTCAGGGCGACCGTGGCGGTGTAGAGGGCGGGCGTGTCCGTGCTCCACAGCAACGGGTCGCGGACGTACAGGCGTTGACGTACGGTAGCGGGCTCACCCGGCAGGACGGTGACCTTCGAGAGGTCGCTCGCGACGACGCTCCCGCCGCTGTCGCGGATCTCGGTCACGACGTCGACCGTGTGGATCGCGATCGAGTCGTTCTCGACCCTCGTCGCGATCTCGACCACCGCGCGCTCCCCGTCGATGTCCGGGGTGGTGACACGGACCCCGTCGGGCGCGATCCGCACCACCTCGCCGACGAGCATCCACGCGTCGCGGTAGATCCCCGCGCCGGTGTACCAGCGCGAGTCCTGGTGGGTGCGGGCCTCGACACGGATTTCGTTGTCGCCGTCGTCGCCGTAGCGCAGGAAACGGTCGGCGTCGATGACGAACTGCGAGTAGCCGAAGGGGCGTTGGCCGGCGTAGTCCCCGTTGATGTGGACGACGGCATCGCGGTAGACGCCCTCGAACTCGAAGAGAATCCGCTTGCCCCGGTGCTCCTCGGGAACCGTGAACGTCTTGCGATACTCGTACGTCCCGCCCGGGAAATAGGCGCCCGCGCCGCCCTCCATCGTGACCTCGCCGTCGGGCGCCGTGCGATCCTGTCCGATCATCGCGTCGTGCGGCAGCGTCACCGGCAGGTAGGGGACCCTCGTGCCGGACAGTTCGGCGAAGGGATTGACCTTGGCTCGGGCCTGCCACTCGTCGTTGAACGAGGTGCGCTTCATCGGATCTCCGTGAGGTGTGGGTCGGGCATCGGTCCGGAGGGGCGGTGGTACGTGGAGATCTACGCTTCGCCGGGGACGGTCGTGGCCGATCCGGCCAGCCGGGCATCCAGCCAGGCGCGGCTGCGGTTCAGCAGTTCCTGGGCGATACGGGTGTCGGGGGCCCAGGCCTCCAAGCCGTGGGGAGCGCCGGGGACAAGGTCGAAGGCGCAGTCCACGCCCGCGTCGCGGAGCCGCTCGGCGTAGGTGCGGCACTCGTCGGCGAACAGGTCGATGTCGCCCACGCTGATCCAGGCCGGCGGCAGACCGCTCAGGTCGGCGCGCCGGGCCGCGACCGCGTGATCGGGGGCCTGCGGGCCTCCGGGTCCGGTGCCGAGGTAGGCCGCCCAACCGATCCGGTTCGAGGCGTTGTCCCACACCCGGTGTCGTACCGGGTCGAGTTCGCGGCGGGCGGCGGTGCGGTCGTCGAGCATCGGCGAGAACAACCACTGCCCGACAGGCTGGACCCCGCCTTCGTCGTGCAAGCGCTGTACCAGGCAGGCCGCCAGCCCCGCGCCGGCGCTGGAGCCTCCGATGACGACACGTTTCTGATCGACCCCTAGATCCCCGGCCGACGCCTGCAACCATCGCCACGCGTCCGCGGTGTCGTCGAGCGCGGCCGGGAAGGGGTGCTCGGGGGCCAGACGGTAGTTCGCTGAGACGACCGTGATGCCGAGTTCGTGGGAGGTGGCGGAGCAGAAGGCATCGTCCTGGACGACATCGCCGATGAGATAGCCACCGCCGTGCACCCACAGCAGTGCCGCCCCCGAGCCACCGGCCGCAGGGGTGTACACCCGTATGCGCTCTCCCAGGTCGACATCCCTGATCCCGACGCCCTCGGCCGGCACGCCGAGCCCGCGCCGCCGGACCAGGGCACGCACGACGCGCCGCCCCCATGTGCGGCGGATCGGCAGGCGTGGCATCCGCGAGACGCTTCGGCGCAGCTCCGGGTCGATCTCGTCGAGGTTCATGTGCGCCTCTCCTGGCATCCGGTCCGGGGTGCGCGCACCCCGGCTGGTAAATCGTATTACTAGCTGTCTGCGGTACGGTATCCAGCGCACCCCGCACCCCACAAGCCCCGAGGAGCCCGTGAGTGAGCAGGTCCACGCGTGCGACGGCCAAGGACGTCGCCAGGGCCAGTGGTGTCTCACAGACCACGGTGAGCTTCGTGCTCAACGGGGCGGCCGGGCACGTCTCCGAGGAGACGCGGGAACGGGTACGACAGGCCGCTCGCGACCTCGGTTACGTCCCCAACGGCTCGGCGCAGGCGCTGCGCAAGGGGGCTTCCCGCATCGTCCTGCTGAACATCGAGGGAGTCCCCACCGGCAGCGGCCTCGGCAACTACATCCGGGGCCTCGACGCCGAACTCGCCGCACACCAGCACGTGTTGCTGGTGATGCACGGCCACCTCTCTTCGCAGGCGCTGTCCGACGTGGCGCAGACTGTCTCCGCGCGGGCCGTGATCGATCTGGGCGACGCGGGCAGTGCGGACGAGATCGTCGCCGACGCGGAGACAACCCCCGACGCGTTCTCCGCACAGGCCGACGTCCCGGTCAAGTACCTGGTCGGCCGAGGCCACCGGCACCTCGCCACCGCCATGCCGGACACTCCGGAACTACAGGCCCTGGCCGGTCTGCGAGGGCGGCTGATCAGGCAGGCCACTCATGCCGCGGGCCTGGCCGACTGCCCGACACTCGTCCTTCCCAGCAGCCTCGGAGCCGCGGAGGAACGGCTTGGGGCCTTCCGTGCCGCGCACCCGGAAGTGACAGCCGTCCTCGCCTACAACGACGACCTCGCACTCGTCATGCTCGCCGCGATGCGGAACATGGGACTGCGGGCACCGGGGGACCTCGCCGTCATCGGGTTCGACGACACCCCGCACGGAGCACTGTTCTCACCCGCTCTGACCACCGTGCACCTTGACGCGGAGGCCATCGGCCGCATCGCCGCACGCAGCGCGCTGGGCCTGCCGGCGGCCGACACCACTCCCGAACCGGCACGAGTGATCGTTCGGCAGTCCGCGTGACAGGCCCCCTCCACACCGGCGGAAACGACGGGGACCCGCCGACTCCCGGAGTGATGCCAGGGATTGTGGAACACCTCCTGATCTGTGACACGGAGGGTCGTCCTGGCGGCTGTTCGCCGCGTGGGTCAGACCGAAGCCGAAGGCGAGGGCGTCGACGGCCCAGGCCCCCGGCGCGGCCGACGGCCCCGGCCGCGACCACATCGCGATGTGGACCACCGGTCGTCACTCCGGCGGGATGATCGACACGGTCTTGTAGCGCAGGAACTCGTCGATGCCCGCCCGGCCGCCCTCCTTGCCGTAGCCGCTGAGGCCGAGGCCGCCGAAGGGGGTGTGCGGAAGGTTCTGCCGGGCTCCGTTGACGTAGACGCCACCGGCCTTCAGTCGTTCGGCGACGCGGTGGACGCGGGTGAGGTCCGTGGACTGGATGTTGGCACCGAGGCCGTACGGCGTGCTGTTGGCCAGGGCGACCGCCTCGTCCTCGGTCGCGAACTTGAACACCAGCAGCACGGGTCCGAAGACCTCCGTCTGCGCGATCTCGTGGTCCGGGTCCACGTCGGCGATGATCGTGGGCTCGACGAAGTTCTTGTCGGCGAGGTCACCACCGGCCCGGTTGCCGCCGAGGGTGATCCGCCCGGCCTTGTCCCGTCTGGCGCGGTCGAGCATCCCGCAGACCCGTTCGACGGCGGCGGCGTTGATGAGCGGACCCACCTTGACCCCGGGATCGAACGGATCACCCATCCGGTAGGTCGCGGCGACCTCGGTGACCCGCTCGACCAACTCGTCGTAGATGTCCTCATGCACGATCAGTCTCGTCGGCACCACACAGCCCTGCCCGGCCAGCACCCCGATGCTGTCCCGGACGGCGCGGCTCGCCACCGCGTCGAGGTCACCGGCGTCCGGGAAGACGATGCTGCCCGTCTTGCCGCCCAACTCCAGGACGGCGGGCTTGAGTTGTTCCGCGCAGGCGTGCATGATCCGGCGGGCCGCGACGGGGCCGCCGGTGAAGCTCACCTTCTCCACCTTGGGGTGGCGCACCAGGGCCTCTCCGGCCTCGGCGCCACCGCTGAGGATGCTGCACACGCCGTCCGGTACGCCTGCCTCGCGCAGGAGTCGGGCGTACAGGTGCGGTGCGAAGGGGGTGAACTCCGAGGGCTTGACGACCACGCAGTTCCCGGCCGCCAGCGCCGGGATGACCTTCATGCCCAGCGAGACGACGGGGCCGTTCCAGGTGACGATGATGCCTACGACGCCGTACGGCTGGGGTGTGGTGTAGGAGAAGTAGCCGCGGGTGTCGAGCGTGGAGATCAGCTCGCCGGAGAGTTTGTCGCACCAACCGGCGTAGTAGCGCGTCCAGTTGATCGAGTTGTCGACGATGCGCTCGCCGAAGTGGGTCGGGGTGCCGCCGTCGAGCGCCTGGAGGTCGACGAACTCCTGACGGTGTTCGCCCAGCAGTTCGGCGAACCGCGTCAGGACGTCGCGTCGCGCCTCCGGTGTCCAGCGGCGCCAGGACTCGGCCTGTGCGGCGGCCAGTTCGACGGCCTCGTCGATCTCGGCGGCGCCGGCCAAGGGGATCGCCGCCTGTATCTCGCCCGTGTAGGGGTTGCGGTGTTCGAAGACACCGCCGGACCCGGAGTCGAGAACCTTGTCGCCGTAGCGGAGTTGCACGTGCGGAGCGGTCGCGGGCATGGGTGGTGTCCCTAGGAATGGTGGGCGGTCCGGGGTACCGCGAGGCTCAGCGGACGGCGAAGCCCGCGTCGAGGGGCAGTTGGATGCCGGTGATGTAGGCGGCTTCGTCGGACACCAGCCACGCGACGGCGTTGGCGATGTCCTCGGCGCGGAGGATGTCGATCGGGAGGGCGTTCCGCATCTGGCTGATCGGGTTCTTCTCGCCCTGGGCGGCCTGCGCGTGGAGCGCCTCCATGGCGGGGTTCTGCGTCATCCCCGACAACACCCCTGTGGGATGGATGGTGTTGACCCGGATCCGCTCGCCCGCGTACTCGTTGGCGAGCACCTGCATCAGGCCGACCAGGCCCCGTTTCGCCGCCGTGTAGGCCTGGCCGCCCGCCTTGTCGTTCGCGCCGCCCTTCAGCCCGGCCACCGAACTCGTGATGACGATCGACCCGCCACGCTCTCCGGCTCGTATCGCCGGCAGCACCACCTCGATCGTGCGCCACACGCCCGTCAGGTTCACGTCGATGACGTCGGTCCAGGTGCGGTCGCGGTCGCCGCCGGGGGAGAGGCGGATGATGCCGGCGTTCGCGATCAGGACGTCGACCCGGCCGAAGCGCTCGACGCCGTGGTCCAGGACCCGGCGCAGATCGTCGAAACTGCGCACGTCCCCCTTCTCGGCGACGATCGACCCACCCGCCTCCTCGACGGCCTTGACCGTCGCCCGGAGGTCGTCCTCGGTGGCGTTCGGGTAGTCCATCGACTCGATGTCCTCGCAGATGTCGAGACCGATGACGTCCATGCCCCGGGAGGCGAGTTTCACCGCGTGCGCGCGGCCCTGACCGCGGGCGACACCGGTGATGAAGGCGACCTTCCTGCCTGACTCCATGTCAACCCCTATCTGTAGGTGACGAGTTGAGGGGGCAGGTGGGAGTGCTCGTTGAAGGTGAGGAGCGTGCTGCCCCGGCTGCCCACGACGACCTTCGTGACCCCGCTGTTGACCACCACGCGGTTCAGCGCGAGCCATTGAGGCGTGCCGCCGCCGAGCAGTGTCGCGGCGACCCACCCGATCACCCCCGCGCTGGTGAAGACGACAGCGGTCTCCCCCGAGGCCGACTCGGCGGCCAGCGTGTGCAACGCGTCGTCGACGCGCTTCGTGAACGCGGGAAACGGCTCCGTGTACTCGTGGTCGTACAGTCCCGAGGACCAGCGGGGGATGGCCCGGTCGAGCGGCTCGGCATCAGGGGTGGCGACTTTGCGTTGCGCCGCGACGACGTCTTCGTGGTTGAACTCGTTCCATGCCTCGTCGACCTCTGGGGACGCCGACCATTTCGACGCGCGACGCGTGCAACGGGCCGTCTGTTGCTGCCGGTTGAGACGGCCGGTCAGGATGCGGGTCGCGGTGACACCGCGTCGGGAGAGTTCGGTCCCGAGCAGCTCGGACTGGAGTTCACCGGTGTCGGACAGTACGTCGTAGTCGGCCGTGCCCACCGATGCCTTGCCGTGTCGGACGAAGAGGATCACACCCATGACCGCGCCCCCGCCGTGGACGTGTGGAGACGGGCAAGTCGCAGTCCCTCGGACTGAGTCGGTGCCTCGATGTTCCAGGATTCGCAGGAACACCAGCACCGGTAGCGGTCGCCGTCCGGGACGATGGCCTGGCCGTCGCAGGATCCCCCGCTGTTCGCCACGCTCGCCAGGAATTCGAGCGGCTTCTCCTCCAGCGCGCTCTCGTAGTCGTCGCTCATGCCTCACCCTCCTCGGCCACGCGGAACACGGGCAGCAGCCAGCCGTCGGTGATGGGGTGGAAGTCGACCGTCAGCGCCAACCCGATCCGTACGTCCGCCGGTTCGGCGCCGACGATGTTCGTGACCAGCCTCGCCCCGGGTGCGTCCGGCAGTTCCACGACGGCGGGGACCAGGGTCAGATCCGGCAGCCCGGGGTAGCCGTGCACCACGGCGAAGCTGTAGACCGTTGCGCGGCCGGACAGTTGGGGCCAGTCGACGGCGGTGGACTGGCACTCGGGGCAGAAGGGGGTGGGAGGCAGCCGGAAGGTTCCGCAGTCGCCGCATCGCGGTGCCACCAGGCGCCGTTGCTTCGCGGCCTGCCAGAACGGTTCGGTGACGTAGTCCGTCTCGATCCGTACGACGTCCGACGGCAGGGCCGTCGCGATGCGCGCCCCGGTCACCGGTCGCGGCCCAGGATCAGTCCGCTGACCGGCAGGCTCGCCGGACCGCCGGTGCACAGGGCGAACTCGGCGTCCTCGACCTGGTTGACCGCGGTGCCGCGCATCTGCTCGACGCCCTCGACGATATGGGTCATACCGATGACGTACGCCTCGGAGAGCTGCCCGCCGTGCGGGTTCACTGAGACAGTGCCGGGCTTTCTGCGGCGGGCGTAGCGGATCGCGCCGCTCTCGACGAAGGGGCCGCCGTCGCCCTTGGCGCAGAAGCCGTAGTCCTCCAGTTGCATGAGCACCATCGGGGTGAAGTGGTCGTAGATCAGGGCCACATCGATGTCCTGGGGGGTGATGCCGGCCTGTTTGAAGAGGTGTCCGGCGATCGGTCCGTGCCCCGAGGAGGTGAAGGTCTCGTCGGGCATGCCGTACCAGGAGAAGGCGCGGCCCCAGTCGCGGGTGCCGCCGTGGGCGACGGCGACCACGGGGACCGGTTTCTGGCGCAGGTCGCGGGCGCGGTCGGCCGAGGTGGTGATCACGGCGACCGCCCCCTCCGTCTCCAGGCAGAAGTCGTAGACGCAGAGCGGTTCGGCGATCATCCGTCCGGTGAAGTACTCCTCGCGGGTGAGGGGTGTCTTCTTGATCGCCTTGGGACGGTTGAGGGCGTTCTGCCGGGTGGAGATGGCGATCTCGGCGAACGCGTCCCGGGTGGTGCCGAATTGATGCATGTGGCGGCGGGCCAGGACCGACATGAGGTGGCCCGGGCCCGCCAGTCCGGACGGCTGGAGGAAGGAGCTGACCGGGGTCACCGGCTTGGCCGCTATCACCGTGCCGAGTCGCTGCCGTTGCTGTTGCAGGGCCATGACCGTGACGACGGCGGTCGCGTCGCCCGCGACAATGGCGGCGCGAGCAAGGCCGATTGCCCCCGCGGAGCCCCCGCCGCCGTTCGTGAGGGACGCCGAGAAGCGGACCTCGGGGATGCCGAGGGTCTCCATGAAGTCGACGGACTCCATCTTGTCGCCGTAGCCGGCACCGGCGCCCGAGTAGAAGGCGAAGCCGTCGATCTCCCTGACGGAGAGACCGGCGTCGGCGCAGGCGGCGAGGATGGCCTCGCCGGCGAGGTGCGTGATGCTCTTGCCCGCCGACTCGCCCCGCCGGTAGTAGGGCGTGGCGCCGACGCCGACGATCGCGACGTCGCGCAGTCCGGAATCCCGCGGCATCGGCTCAGACCCCGCTCGTGGGGACCGGGGGCACATCGGGGAAGAGCTCGAAGAACGCGCCCTGGGTGATGCGGAGTCGGGTCTCGTCCGAGACTCCGTCGAACAGGGTCTTCAGGGTGTCCTGCGTGTGGCCGAAGGTGCCTTCCATGTGCGGGTAGTCGGAGCCGAACATGACGTTCCGGTAGCCCATCGCGTCGAACGCGGCGACCGCCGTCTCGTCGTGCTGGAAGGAGGCGTACACCTGGGTCATCAGGGTTTCCTTCGGGTCCCGCTGGAGTTTCGGACGCACCGCCAAGTGGTGCTGGCGGTAGCCCTCCCGCATCCGGTCGCCCAGGAACGGGACCCAGGTGGCGCCGCCCTCGGAGATCAGAACCTTCAGGTCCGGGTGGCGGTCGAGGGCACCGGAGGCCACCAGTTTCATCGCGGCGCGCTGGCCGGAGAACGTCGTCTCCGCGTAGTTCATGACCGCGCCGCCGGGGCCGCGGTAGACCAGGCCCGCGCCGCCGGTCGTCATGTCCACCGGGTCGGTGCCGATGTGGAAGGCGAGGACGATGCGGGCGCGTTCGGCGGCGGCCCAGAACGGCTCCCAGTCCGATCGGTGCCAGTCCGGTGCGCTGGGGTGCGGGGTGGTGGGCAGGAAGACGGCCTTGAAGCCCTGTTCTGCGGCCCATTCCAGTTCGGCGATCGCGTCCTCGACCACCAGCGTCGACACCTGGGCGGTCACGACGTAGCGGTCCGATACTGCCGTGATCTCCTCCAGCGCCCACTCGTTGCTCGCTCGCATGCACGCCTTGAGCAGCTCGGGCGTCCGGAAGGTCGAGGACCACATGCCCAGCGACGGGAAGATGACCTCGCCCCAGACGCCCTCCTGGTCCAGATCACGCAGCCGTGCCCGGGCGTCGCGGATGCCCTGCGCCTTGCGGCTCTCCTCGAGGAACTCCCTGGCCACCGAGGTCGGCAGTTTGCGACGGAAGGACTGACCGTCGACGTGCACCGTCTCGTACTCCCCGTCCGGGTCCTTCTCCGACTTGGGGGTGAGGTCGGCCAGCCGTTTGGGCAGCCGCGACTCCCAGAGATCGCCCGGTTCGAGGAAGTGGGAGTCGCCGGAGTTGGTCCAGATCTTCGGCATCGTGTGAAGTCCTCCGGAAGTAGGGAGGGTTGAGGCCTGCGTCGGCAGGTCTTCGCATCGAACTGTTCCATCGACCGGGCCCCGTGTCCATACTTTCTAATACATCTCCATTAGTTTTCACGTTGCGCGTGCCCCACCACATCCATGAACATGAGGCCATGGCAGTGGACGAGAAGGCCGCGGGCCGCAGACGCCGGCACACCACGGGGGAGGCGACCCGTGAACTGCTGATGACGACCGCCGAGCGGCTCTTCGCCGCGCGCGGGGTCGAGGGCGTCACACTGCGGGAGATCCAGATGGAGGCGGGGCAGTCGAACTCGTCGGTCATCACGTACCACTTCGGCTCCAAGGCGGGCCTGGTCCGGGACCTGATCGCCTTCCGTTACCGCACCATCGACGCGCGCCGGGCCGTACTCCTGGAGGAAGCCCGCGCCGACGGTGTGGCCGAGGACCCTCTCGCCGCGGTGTGGCTCGTCGTGCGCCCGCTGATCGAGAGCATCGAGGCCGGCGAGATGTTCGTACCGTTCCTGGCCCGGCTGGCGCCCGCGACCGCCGACGCCGAGTACTGGCCGCGCCAGATCGAGGACGCGACCGACGTACTCCAGGAGTTGGTGCCCGAACTGCTCGGCGCGCTGCCCGACCGGGTACGGCGTGGCCGCGAGGTGCAGCTCTACAACAGCGTGCTCAACCTCCTGGGCGACCACGCGCGCAACCGGCACCCGATCAGCGACGCACAGCTCAACAACTACATCGACGGCTGGGTGGGGATGCTCACCGCGCCCGTCTCGGCGGTGACGTACGACCTCATGGACGACGAGGCGCGGGCGAAGCGCGGACGCGGCTGACCAGGGCCCGGGGAGGGCGCTGACCTGGTCAGGGTCGGCGAGGCGGGGGGCGTCCCGGCGGCATGCCCAATATTGACGCAGGGTCAGAAGTGCTTGGGGAGAATGTAGTTGTGGCGTACCCGGGCACGATCGGTACGGGCGTCGTGGCATGCTGCGGTGTCGGGACTCGCACACGTGGTCGGCGCCCGGGTCGCGCACACCTTGGGCGGCGTGGGAAGGCGGTCGGATGGAGCGCTCTGCGGACGGCGGCATTCCGCGCGTGCCGCCCGGCGTCAGCGTTCCGCGCTTTGTCGGCCGGGCGGTCGAACTGCACGGGCTCAGGGGGGCCTTGGCCCGGCCGCCGGCAGTCGTTCTCGTCGAGGGCGAGGCCGGAATCGGCAAGAGCCGGCTCGTCCAGGAGGCGCTGGACGAGCCCGGTGTCGCCGCCCGGCGGCCACTTGCCGCCGTATGCCCTCCGTTCCGGGAGGCGCTCACCCTGGGCCCGGTCGTCGATGCCGCTCGCGAAGCCCGGCCCGATGTCGCCGAGTTGGCCCTCACCTCGCTCGCCGGGGTGCTGCGGCCCCTGTTCCCCGAGTGGGGGCAGGATCTGCCGCCGGCCCCCGAGGCGCTGTCGGACGCGGGCGCCGCCCGGCACCGGCTCTTCCGGGCGCTGGCCGAGCTGCTGGACGCCATGGGAGTCGGTGTGCTGGTCCTGGAGGACGTCCACTGGGCCGACGAGGCCACCCTGGACTTCCTGCTGTTCCTCGCCTCCCGTCGCTCCCGCCGGATGAGCCTGGTGCTGACCTACCGTCCCGAGGACGTGGCGCCGGAGTCCGCGCTGATGCGGCTGACCTCCCGGCCCCAGGCCGGCACCGGACACGTACGGATCCGGCTGGGCGCGCTGGACGTGCCGCAGACCGCCGAGTTGATGTCGTCGATGCTCGACGGCGAACACGTCTCCGAGGCTTTCGCGTCGTTCCTCCAGGAGCGGACCGACGGTGTGCCGCTGGCGATCGAGGAGTCCGTACGGCTGCTGCGCGACCGGGCCGATCTGGTCCGGCGCGACGGGGAGTGGGTGCGCAGGACGCTCGCGGACATCGCTGTGCCCCCCACTATCCGGGACGCGGTCGCCGAGCGCGCCTCGCGTCTCACCCCCGTCGCCCAACGCGTGCTGCGCGCCGCGTCCGTGCTGGCCGAACCCGTCGGCCCGGCCGTCCTCGCGTCGGTGAGCGGGCTGCCGAACAACGTTGTCAGCGGGGCCGTGGACGACGCTGTACGCAGTGGACTGCTCGGCGAGGACCGGGCCGGCCGGGTCAGTTTCCGGCACGCGCTGGCGGCCCGCGCGGTCTACGACATGACGCCCGCGCCCGACCGCCGTGCCCTGCACCGGGGAGCGGGCCGCTCCCTGCGGGCCATGACGCCCGAGCCGGTGGCCCGGCTCGCCCACCACTACCGGGAGGCGGGGGACACCGGGCAGTGGCGTGAGTACGCCGAACGGGCCGCCGACCTCGCACTCGCCTCCGGGGACCACCGCACCGCCGTAGGACTGCTGCACGAGTTGCTCACCGAGAGCGATCCGCCCGCGGCCTCGGTGGCCCGGTGGGCACAGAAGATGCCGGTCCTGGCCTTCTCCGGGCTCGTCGGCCGCGGCGATCTGACCCGCGCGCTGCGCGAGGTGCTGGACGGGGAGGCGCTCTCCCCGCACGAGCGCGCGGCCGTCCGCACCCAACTGGGGAGGATGCTGCTGCACACGGGCGAGTACGCGGCCGCCGCGGCGGAACTGGAGAGGGCGCTGCCGGATCTGGCCGACGAGCCGTTCCAGGCGGCCTGGGCGATGAACACGCTCGGCAGCCCGCCGAGCACCCTGATGTCCGCCGGGGAGCACCGCCGTTGGCTGGACCGGGCGGCCGACGCGGCCCGGTTGCCGATGACGGCGGACCAGCGGCTGGCTCTGGTGGTGGACCGGGCAACTTCCTTGCTGGACATGGGCGATGAGGTCGGCTGGGCCGTGGCCGCGGAACTGCCCGACACCGCGACGACCCCGGAAGGAATGATGCAGCTGGCGCGCGGCGGACTCAACATCGGGAACTCGGCGATGCGTTGGGGCCGCTACGACGAGGCCAGAGCGCTGCTGACGACCGGGCTGGCCAGGGCCGAGGAACACCGGTACCAGCGGCTCCACGACATGATCCTGGTGACGCTGGCGCACCTGGACTGGTTCACCGGTGCCTGGGACGGACTGGCCGAGCGAGTCGCGGCCCTGGCCGGGGTGGAAGAGGAACCCGTGGTCCAGCTGGACGCCCTGCTGATCACGGCCCTGCTGGACCGGGCGACCGGCGGCGGAGTGGATCCCGGCCCCGAGGCGGTGGCCGAAGGCGTGGCCGGGACCGTCGAGGATCGGCTGCGCCAGGTGCTCGACGCGGGGCTGCGGCGCGGCATCGTGGATCTGCCGCTGGAGCCCGCGGCCGCCCTGGCGCGGATCCGGCTCGCCGAGGGATCGGCCGCCGAGGCAGTGGAGTTGACGGAGGGACCGGCCGACGTAGTGGCCCGCAAGAACATCTGGCTGTGGGCCACCGAGTTCGCACCGGTGCGGACCGGCGCGCTTCTCGCGGGCGAACGGCCGCACCAGGCACGGCAGTTCGTCGCGGACCTGGCGGCAGGGCTCGCCGGCAAGGACCTGCCGGCGGCGGACGCGGCCCTGGAGACATGTCGTGGAGTGCTGGCGGAAGGAGAGGGGCGCAGCGCCGAGGCAGCCGCGGCGTTCGGCCGGGCCGTCACCGCCTGGCAGCGCCTGCCCCGACCGTACGAGGCACTGCTCGCGGCCGAACACCGGGCCCACTCCCTGCTGGCGGCGGGGGACAGGGATACCGGACTGGCCGAACTCGCCCGCGCGCAGGCCGGATTCACGGCTCTGGGCGCTCGGAAGGACGCCGACCGGGTGCACGTCGCGCGCCGTGCGGCCGGGGAGCCGGTTCGAGAGGTGTGGCGCGGTGGGCGGCGCGGCTATGGCGACCAACTGTCCCCGCGCGAGCTGGAAGCGGTCCGGTTGATGCTCACCGGTCTGACCAACCCGGCCATCGCACGCGCACTTTCGCGTTCCCCGAAGACCATTGCCGCGCAACTGAACTCCGCGATGCGCAAATACGGAGTGACCTCGCGTACCGCACTCGCGGTCAGCCTGACACAGGCCGGAATCACCCCGTCGGAAGGCGACGCCACCGGCGCCGGCTCCGATCTTTAGGTCATCCGCCCCATCGCGAAGCCACCCGGCAGCCGTCGATACTCAGTGCGCGCAGGGTCCGCAGGCCGGCCTGCACCTGGACATGACCGGAGAGGCGTCCATCCGTCGGATGAGCAGCACACCCCCCGAACCGACATCCCCCGAACCGACGCCCGCCGCACCGGGTGTACCCGCCGACGACACGACGGCGGACCCCGCCTGCGAGGACGACTCGTACAGCGGTTACGAACCCCTGTGATCCCGGCCCGACCGGGTCCCGAACGCGACGAAAAGGGTGCCCCCTTGCTGTCCTCCAGACGTGCGCGCGTACGCGCGCCGCTCTCCCTCCTCATAGCCGGCTGTCTCGCCGCCGGAGCTCTCGCCGCGATACAGCCGGCCACCGCCTCCGCGGCCACCCCCACCTCCTCGGCCTCGCCCACCTCTTCGGCCGACGCCGGCTCCTCCAAGGTCTCCGACCTGCTCAACGCCGTGCCGCAGGACAGCGTCCCGCAGAACTACGTCCCGGCCGGCTGCAACAACCCGAGCCTCAAGGACGGCGTGGCCCAGTGCTTCGCCGATGTGCGCACCGGCTCCGACCACATCGTCCGGCCGCAGGCGGTCGCGCCCCCGTCCACGGCGCTGGGCCCGACCGACATCCAGGCGGCCTACAACCTTCCCGCCGGGGGCGAGGGCAGGACGGTGGCGATCGTCGACGCGTACGGCAACTCCCACGCCGAGGCCGACCTCGCCGCGTACCGCGAGCACTACGGGCTGCCCGCGTGCACCACCGCCAACGGCTGCTTCCGCAAGACCGATCAGAACGGTGGCACGGACTACCCCGCCGACGACGCGGGCTGGGCACTGGAGACAGCGCTCGACCTCGACGCGGTCTCCGCCGCCTGTCCGGCGTGCAACATCCTTCTCGTGCAGGGTGATTCGGCGAGCCTGGACGACCTGGGCACCGCGGTCGACACCGCCGTACGCCTGGGCGCCAAGTACGTGTCCAACTCCTACGGTCTGCCCAACGAGATCGCCGGCGAGACCGCGTACGACCACCACTACGACCATCCCGGTGTGGCCGTGGTCGCGTCCACCGGCGACACCGGCCATGTCCAGAACTGGCCCGCCACCAACCCCAATGTGGTGGCCGCAGGCGGCACCCGGCTGACCCGTGCCGCGGACACCGCGCGCGGCTGGACGGAGTCCGCCTGGACCTCCGGCGGATCGGGCTGCTCGCTGTACGAGGCCCAACCGGCCTATCAGAGGGGGCTGGCCACCGGCTGCGACACCCGGGCGACGGCTGACATCTCCGCGGTCGCCGACCCCGCGTCCGGCCTGGCCGTGTACGACACGATGAGCAAGGACGGCTGGTTGCAGGTCGGCGGCACCAGCCTCTCCGCACCGCTGATCACGGCGATGTACGCGCTGGCGGGCACCCCCGTCGAGGGCACCTACCCGGTGACCTACCCGTACATCAACGGCTCCGGGCTGACCGATGTCACGACAGGTTCCAACGACGACTGCGGCACGGTGGTGTGCACCGCCGGCGCCGGCTGGGACGGCCCGACCGGTCTCGGCACCCCGGACGGCGTGTCCGCGCTGGCCTTCGGCGTCCATGGAACGCTGTCCGGACGAGTCACCGACAGCGAGTCCGGCGCCCCGCTCGCCGGTGCGGCACTGGCCATCTCCGAAGAAGCGGCAGACGGCCGGGAGTACCACGTCACCACCGACGCCGACGGCGCGTACGACCTCCCCGTCGCGGTGGGCAACTACCGGATCAGCGCGACCGACTTCGGCTACCAGGAGAACACCCGGTCCGGAGTGGCTGTCGCCGAGAACGACAGCACCACCGCCGACCTGACCCTGGTGAAACTGCCCACCCGCACGGTGTCCGGCACGGTGAAGGACGGCAGCGGGCACGGCTGGCCCCTGTACTCGAAGATCACCATCGACGGCTACCCGAACGGCGCCGTCTACACCGACCCCTACACCGGCAAGTACAGTGTGGAGCTTCCGGAGAAGACCACCTATGCCCTCCATGTGGCCCCGGTCTACCCCGGCTACCTGAGCACGGACCTGAGTGTCCCGGTGGGCACGGCCGACGTACGTACCGATGTGGCCCCGGACGTGGACCTGACGGCCTGCGTCGCACCCGGTCACGCCTACCCGGCCGAGACCGGCTTCGAAGGCTGGACCGGCACGACGCCGGAGCACGGCTGGACGGTCGTCAACAACGAGACGGGCGGCCCCGGCTGGGACTTCGCCGATAAAACGGTGTGGAACTTCACGGGCGGAACCGGGAACTGGGCCTCCGCGTCCCCCTACACCCAGGGCGGTGTCCCGGAGGACACCGAACTCGTCTCACCCACCTTCAGCCTGGTAGGCCAGACCTCACCCGTCCTCGGCTTCGACGCCGCCTACGCCCCCAGCAAGGACTCGACGGCAACCGTCGACCTCAGCCTCGATTCGGGCGCGACGTGGACCACGGTGTGGCACCAGGACACGGCCGAGTACCTGGGCCACGCCGAGGTTCCCCTGACCCAGGCGGCAAACGCGAAGCACGTGAAGGTGCGCTTCCACTACTCCGGCAGCGGCCTGTCGCTCTGGCAGCTCGACACCGTCACCGTCGGCTCCTGCGCCGCCGTGAGCGGAGGCATCGTCGCCGGAAAGGTCGTCGACGGCAACACCGGCGGCACCATCACGCCCGCCACCATCACCGACACCGCCGACAGCTACGCGACGGCGACCACCGTGGCGACCCCCGACGACCTGGCGTTGGCCGACGGCTACTACTGGCTGTTCAGCGCCCCCGCCGGACGCCACACCTACACGGCGGCCTCCGCCCGCTACACCACCTCGACCGGCACCCTCACCACGCGGCCCGACAAGGTCAACCGGTTCGACCGCACGCTCAAGGCGGGCCGCCTGGCGGTGAGTTCGGGCAGCCTCTCCGTCAGCGAGACGCTGGGCGGATCAAGCAGCAAGAAGGTCACCTTCACCAACAAGGGGCAGGCGCCGCTGCACGTCAACCTCGGTGAGCAGAGCACCGGTTACACCTCACCGGCCGGCACCTCCACGACCACGTCGGACTCCTCGGCAGGCGCACCGACGCTGCGCGTCAAGGGCAACTACTCACCCGGACCGATGAGTTCCACCTCCTCGGCCCCGAAGAGCCCGTCGACCGAGCCGCCCGCCACGGCGGCGACCGGGCCCTGGACCGGCATCGCCGACTACCCCGAGACCGTCATGGACAACGCGGTGGGCACCTACCAGGGCAAGGTCTACTCCGTCGCCGGAGTCTCCGGCATCTTCGGCGGGGAGTACCTCAAACACAGCTATGTGCACGACCCGTCCACCGACGCCTGGACACCCATCGCCGACCTCCCCGCGACCCTGGAGTCACCGGGAGGGGCGTTCATCGACGGGACCATGTACGTCGCCGGAGGCTGGGCCGGGGACAGTGCCAGCGCCGCGCTCTACGCATACCACCCCACCACCGACACCTGGACCCGCCTCTCCGATCTGCCCCAGGCGGTCGGCATGCCCAATGTGACCGTGCTCGACGGCAGCCTGTATGCCATCGGAGGCTGCACCGGATCCGGCTGTAATGACATGGTCAGCACCGTCTACCGCTACACCCCGGCCACCGACACCTGGACCCGCCGCGCCGACTACCCGTTCGTCATGGAACGCGCGGCCTGCGCCGGCATCACCGGTGAACTGGTCTGCGCCGGGGGCCTCTCGGGCAGCATCCCCAGCGGACAGACCTACCGCTACAGCCCCTCCGCCGACACCTGGACCCGTGCGGCCGACATGCCCGACACGCGCTGGGGCGCCATCGCCAGTGGGAACGACGGCAGGCTCCAGGCCGTCGGCGGCATCGCCGCACAGGACGCGGTCAACACCGTCGTCGAATACGACCCGGTGTCCAACACCTGGTCCGACCTGCCCAACAGCACCTCCACCGTCTTCCGGGCCGGCGGCGGCTGCGGGATCTACCGCGTCGGCGGCATGATCTCGCTCTCCGAGACCGCCTCCTCGGCCGAGGTCCTGCCCGGGCACGACCAGTGCGACGGCGACAACGTCACCTGGCTGTCGGCGAACAAGACCTCGTTCGACCTCGCCCCCGGCCGCTCCACCACGGTCACCGTCCGCACGGACGCCTCCGCCGTCGCCACGGCCGGCACCTACACCGCACGGCTCACCTACAGCACCGACACCCCCTACGCGGGAGCGTCGGTCAAGGTCAGTCTCAAGGTCACGATCCCGCGGACCTGGAGCCATCTCGCCGGAACGATCACCGACAAGCGCACGGGGGCACCGCTCGCCGGAGCCACTGTCCTGATCTGCCCGGTGGCGCACTCCAGGACGACCGGCTGTGACCGCCTCGCGCACACCGTCCGCACCGACTCCGACGGCCACTACGACCTCTGGTTGGACGCCCGCCAGGGCCCGCTGCGGATCACGGCCTCGGCCGCCGGCCACCGGCCGGCGTCCAAGGAGGTGACCCTGCTGCCGGGCCGCGCCACGACGGCCGACCTGTCGCTCACCGCGACCTGACCCCACGCCACCGGCTCACGCCGCGCCCGCCCGGACACGCTGTCCGGGCGGGCGCGGCATCGCCTTCTCTCTGTGTGTGAACCCCACAACGGGAGCGGCCGGACGATCAGGACCTCAACGGGGTCGCGGAGGAGCTTCCTCGGCCGTTGGACTGTTGCCATTCCGTGAAGATCCGGGCCAGGTCCGATCACATGGCGAGCCCAGTCTGAACCACCACGGCCTCCCGAGGCCTGCTCCGGTGGGCAGGCCCTGGCGCCGTACATCTGTCCTCGATCTTTGGGAGCAACCATGCGACGACTCGGAACCGCACTGACGGTTCTGATGCTGGCGGGAGTCGGCATCGGAGGAACGGTGGGGACGGCACAGGCCGAGAGCAGTGCGTCGGCAGTGTGTGAGACCGGGTGGGGGAGCCTGGAGAAGCAGGTGTCGCCGACGGAGGACTACAAGCCCCCGCTGGTGGACATCAGGACCGCTCAGCACGAGTGCTTCGACCGCATGGTCCTCGACTTCAAGGGTTCGGCGGCCGGGCCGATCGGCTACCGCGTCAAGTACGTCGACAAGCTGACCACGCCCGGTGCGGGGGAGATCCCCGTCGACGGCGGGGCGATCCTCCAGATCTCGGTGGGCCCGAACTTCGACCCGTCGACCGGCTCGACGTCCTACCCGGGGCAGCACGGACAACCGCTGCCCGGGGTGGACCTCACGGGCTACCGGACGTTCAAGGACACACGCTATGTCGATGCCCCTGAGGACGATGTGCTGATCGGCGTCGGTGTGCGTGCGCGGCTGCCGTTCCGGGTGACGCAGCTCGACGACCGCGTGGTCATCGACGTCGCGCACTCCTGGAACGCCGTCTCCTGAGCCACGTCCTGCGCACTACGGGCCGGGTGCCCGCTCAATGGGCCGCCTGGAAGCGGCAGTTGGAGCGGGCCCCGGCCCGTGGGCAGAGCATCCTCGTTCCGGAGCGGTTCGCTCACACCGACCGCGTCGACGTCCTGCGCGGGCCACCACGACGTGAGCGTCAGCTGGCGATCGTCGGTTCCGCTGGCGCTGACCAGTGGCCGCGTACCCACGTGGCCAGGGTGGTCAGCTCGAGGCTGTGTTCGCGCAGGGCCGCCGTATCGGCGCGGAAGCCCACTGTGTTGAACCAGTCGAACATGGCGGCCATCTCCTCGCTGCGGGCGCGGAGTTGTTCGATCGGCAGGGCGTGGAACCGCGTCGTGGCACCCAGGCGGACGACCGAGCGGGGCCCGGAGACGGCAGTCCCGCAGTGCGGGACAGAGTCGTCGACCGACTGAAAACGCTGCCCCCGGACCTCTTCCCGATCACGGTCGCGTCGGCGGAGGAAACCCACTCCGGCGAGGGACACGAACGCTTCGACCACACGCTCCGGCTGCTCTTCGGGGGGACGCACCGAGCAAAGCGGGGGACTGACCTCATGAGCACGGGGACACCGTTACGTGACTCATGGTTGAGCTGATTTCGACCGTCGGGGACCACGCCGGACGCACGCGCCCTGGGGTGTCGGTTCCGCCGGTACGTCGAGCCGCGTCATGTCACCTCACCGTACGACGCGTGCGTCGCGGAGACGGGCGATGCGGGCCTCGTCGTAGCCGAGCGCGCGCAGCAGGGCGTCGGTGTGCTGGCCCACGGTGCAGCCCGCCTCCGGTTTCGTCGTCGAGCGGGAGAAGCGGTTGAGCGGTGCGAGCCGACGGTGTGCGTCGAAGACGGGGCTGACCGCGTCGACCGCGTAGCCCGCGGTGTAGAACTCGTCGCCCTGCATGTGCCGTTCGGCCGGTTCCTGGGTCACGGCGACGCAGCCGACGTCCTTCGCCGTCAGGTCGGCCTCCCACTCGGCCCTCGTCCGGGTGGCGAAGATCTTGGTGAGTACGTCCGCGAGCGCGTCGTCGTCGGCGGCACGCGCCCGGCTCGTGGCGAACCGCTCCTCCGCGAGATCACCGGGGTCGCCGAGTGCGGCGACCAGGGGAGCCCACTCCTCTTCCTTCGGCGCCGCGAGGAACAGCCAGCCGTCGGACGCGGGATACATCCGGTAGAGGGCGCTGGTCCCCCGGAAGTCCGGGTCGACACCGGGGTGGGCGGGGCGCCCCTCGTAGCTGGTGTTGTGCGCGATCAGTGCTTGCGTGCTCGTGCCGAGCATTGTGGCGACGACGTCGGTCAGTTCGATCCCGCGCCGCTTCGCGTAGATCCCGAGGAGCAGGGCCGAGGCGACACCGAGGGCGGCCATCCCGTCCGACTGGACCGCCGGTACCGTCCCGCCGGCGTACAACTTGCGGGCCTGGTCCAGCAGTTTGTTCCGATCCTCGGTGGGGTTGCCCACCACCTGCGCGTCGGTCACGGAGACCCCCGAGGCCGCGCCGATGGACGGCGCGTAGGCGGGCTTGGAACCGTACGGGCCGTCGATCCCGTAGCCGGGAGCGTTGACATAGACCAGATCCGGGTTGATCGCCTTCAGTGAGGCCTCGTCCACACCCATCCGGGCCGCGACGCCCGCCCGGTAGCACTGGAGCACCACGTCCACCTGCCCGACCAACTCCCGCAGGATCTCCAGGCCTTCGGGGGAGCGGAGGTCGACGGCGATGCTCTCCTTCCCCTGGAGCACCTTCGCGCCACCCGCCTCCGGGAACGCCATGATCGTGCGGATCAGGTCGCCGTCGATCGGCTCGACCTTGATGACCCGCGCACCGAGATCCGCGAGGAGAGTGGCGCCGTACGGTCCGGCGTACATGGCGCCCAGTTCGAGCACGGTCACGCCGGTGAGGGGAGGACCGCAACGGCCCTGCTGAGCGGTGGAGTTGGAGGGAGCTGCACCATGGGCGAAGGTGCGCAGCTCCCGGCTGTGCTCGCCCAGGCGAGGCGCGCGGCGGATTCTCGTGAGGGGACGGCCAGCCGCGTGGACCAGGGTCGAGGGCTGGCGCACCGGGCCGAGGTCGGGATCGTCCACCACGATCCTGCGTCCCTCGTGGACGAGTTGGGGGTGGTCGAGCGCCTCGTCCGGCGTGCGGAATTGCTCGCCGAAGACGTCCGGATTACGGGCGAACGACTCCTCCCACTCCTTCAGCGTCCGCTCCCCGACCTTCGAGATCATCTTGTTCCACCACTCGAAGCGCAGCTCGGGTGTCGGAAGGAGGGGAAACCCGTCCCACTTCGGGTCGGTGAGTTCGGCGCTCAGGTCCAGTTCGGCCAGCCAGGCCTGCATGAGCCGTGGCGCCGTCTGCGCGAACTGGAGCCAAGTGCCGTCCGCCGTCGCGGCGATGAGCAGGGCGTACAGCAACTTGGTCTGCGGTCGGCCCTGTTGGTCGAAGGCGGCGCCCATCGGCTGGAACGCGTCCGGGTAGCGGCCGAGGACCAACTCGTAGAACCAGTTGTACGGGTCGTAGGCGCCGACTCCGGTCACCAGATCGGACTCGACCAGCTGGCCCAGGCCACTCTCCTCGCGTTCGAGCAGGGCGGCCAGGATGCCGTGGACCGCTGCCTGCGCGGCGGCGAACGAGGCGTAGGGAGTGGTGACATAGGCGGGATCGGGGCCGGTGGTGAGCTGGTGCTTGGAGTGGAGGACACCGCTCTTGGCCAGGATCAGCGCCTCGTAACCCTTGCGGTCGGCCCAGGGGCCGCGGGTGCCCCAGCCGGTGATGAGCGCCGCGACCAGGCGCGGGTACCGGGCCGCCAACTCCTCGGCGGTGAAGCCGAGTCGAGCCGCGGCGGCCGGGCGCATCGTGGCGACGGCGACGTCCGCCCTCGCGAGCAGGCCGTCCAGCGTCGCGCGATCGGCGTCCTCGCGCAGGTCGAGGGTGATGCTCCGTTTACCGCGCAGCAGGCCCGGCCAGCCGGGGTTCGCGCGCAGCCGGCTGCCCTCGGGCGGCTCGACCAGAATGACGTCCGCCCCCGCGTCCGCGAGGAACTGGGTGGCCTGGGCGCCGGGCAGAGTCGTCGAGAGATCGACGACGACGATGCCGTGGAGCGGGCCTCCGTCCGGGCCTTCGCCGAGGTCGTCGTCCCTGTCGATCCGGTCGGGCATGCTCGTCTCCCTTGGGCGGTGCCGCTCCACGGCACGTTCAGTTGAACCGGGTCGTCGCGAGGATGCCGCCGTCGACCAGCAGATCGGTTCCGGTGATGTAGGAGGCCCGGTCGGACGCGAGGAACTCGATGGCGTCGGCGGTCTCGGTCATCGTGCCCTCGCGGCCGAGGGGTGACCGGCGCAGCATGCCCAACTTGACCTCGCGGTGCGGCCCTTCGAACTCCAGCGCACCCATCGGGGTGGCGATCGGGCCCGGCGACATCGACACGATGCGGGCCCCCTTCGTCCCCCAGGCCGCCGCACGCCTCCTGCACATGCGGAGCAGCGCGAACTTGGTGAGCCGGTAGGCCTGGAGCGAGGTCTGCTCCGGCACCAGCTTCTCCAGGCGCTCGACGAAGTCCGGTACGAGTGGATCGTCGAGCACGGCGGTGATCTCGGGAGTCGGCGGTTCGGCCAGGTGCCCGGCGGAGGAGGACACGAACACCGCGGCCGTGCCCGGTACCGCCCGCTCCAGGCTCATCCGCTCGACGAGTGTCGCCCCGACGAGGTTCACCTTCAGCAGGGTGTTCCAGTCACCCATCGACGGGGAGAGCGCCGCCACGTGTGCGACCGTGCGCAACCGGCCCCGGGACGCTACCAGTTGACCGAGTTCCGCGACCGAGTCGGGCTCCGTGATGTCGCACCGTGTCACCACCGCGTCGATTCCGTCCGCGCGCAACGCGGCCTCCCGCGCTGTGTTCTTGCCGGCCGACAGGCTCGCCAGCACGAGGCGATGGGACTGGCCCAGCCGGCGCGCAGCCGACATGCCGATACCGCCCCCGCCGATCACCAACGCGACGGGCAGATCCGGACGTTCGCTCGTCCCGGTGCGCAACTCACCGTCAGAATTCATACGTTGTCCCTTCTCGGCACCGAGGACTCATCACGTCAGCGCGAACTCGGCGGAACCGTCGACCACGAGCGCGCCGTCGTCCTTGCGCAACCGGATCGCGAGCTCCACCCGTTGCTCCTCGCCCTGCTCGAAGAGCCGTACGACCTCGGCCGACGCGATCAGCCGGTCCCCGCGGTACACCACCTGTGTGAAGCGGGTGCGGAAGCGCCGCACGCTCTCCTCGCCGAAGCGGTCCGTGCAGTACGCGGCGAGCCAGCCCGCGCCGAGCATCCCCACGCTGAAGGCCGCCGGATACCCGGCGGAGCGGGCGAGTTCGTCGTCGTGGTGCATCGGGTTCAGGTCGCCGCTCGCACCCTGGTAGCGCACGATGTCGGTCATCGTGACCGGCCCGAACACCCGCTCCGGAAGCCGGGCACCCGGTACGAGGTCGCTCACGACGCCTCCTTGCGCACATAGGCGGACGTGTACCGGCACTCGGCGCGCAGAAGTCCCTCGGCGTCGTGGAAGGACACCAGGAAACGGACCATCACCATCGGCCCCCGCCGGCTCTGCTTGATCCGGACGTCCTGGAGGCGCTCGGAGTTGTGCAGCGTTTCCCCCGCCCGGGGCACCGGACCGTGGAAGACGTACTCCTGCTCCAGCGAGAGCAGATTCCGTACGTCGGCTTCGATGCCGACCGTCGCGCACGCCTCGGCGACCTCGGGTGCGCGGACCGTCTCGCCGATGGTGCTCCAGTGGACCACCGTGGCCAGGAAGGTCGGTGGGATCGGGGCGTTCGGGTCGTCGAGGTAGGCGGGACGGGCCGCCGCCGTCGCGGTGGCGTACTCCCGCACCTTGCCCCACTCGATCGGCATGACCGCCATAGTCCCCGCCCTTCCATTTTCTAAGAAGTGTTCATTATCTTTTGGTTCCCGGTCAAGGCTGCCCGGGCTTGAGGACGATGAACAGACCCTCCGCCTCCGCGCACAGGACCCCGTCGTGACGGATCTCGGCCCGCAGGACGCGCTTGCGGCCCTCCTCGCTCACGAACCAGCCGTGCACGTCGAGTTCGGGTCCGATCGGGGTGATCGAGCGGTAGTCGGTGTGCAGATAGGCGGTTCGGGCCCGGCTGCGGCCGCCCGAACCCGACAGTCGGCCCAGCACCTCGTCGAAGAGCAGCGGGACGGCGCCGCCGTGGACCGCGCCGTTTCCGCCGAGGAAGTACCGGCCGAAGCGGACCGTGCCCCGGACGCTGAACCGGTCGGCCTCGTGGACCCGGAGGGCCGGTGCCATCGTCTGGCCTCGGCCGGGCATGTCGTCCCGGTGTCCGAAGACCTGCTCGCGCTCGGGAACGGCCGCGTCGGCGAGCCGCTCGGACCAGGCGCCAAGGTCGTCCGACAGCGCGGCCACCGTGCCGGGGTCCAGTCGTGCCGCCGCGACATAGTCGAGGAAGCCGCGCAGGCGCGCGATCATCTCGCCGTACCCGTCTCCATTCGGGCTGTGCTGTCCCGTCGCCCGGGGCCACGGCGCGGCCTTCGGGGTCCGCTCGGGCTCGGGGAGGTCCAGGCCGAGCGTCGGGTCGTCGTACGGGCTGCTGTTCCTCATGCTTCGCCCTTCGTTCGTGGGTCCCCGTGTCGCGAGACCCGTGACGATCCCTCCGTACCCGATCAACCTAATGAGTATCCCCATTGCGGGAATTCGGGAGCGTGGTCACGAGACCGACTCCGCTGCCCGCTCGCCGAGATAGGCACGCTCCAACAGGCCGGGATCCGCCGCGAGTCGCGCGGCGGAGCCGCTCAACACCGTCTCGCCGTGCACCAGGACCACCGCCCGGTCCGCCACGTCGAGCGCGAGCCGGACGTGCTGCTCGACCAGCACGACCGCCGTGCCGGTGTCTTCGGCGATCCGCCGGACGATCGGCAGCAACTCCTCGACGATCACCGGTGCCAGCCCCATGCTCAACTCGTCGACGAGCAGCACCCGAGGGTCCTGGATCATGGCCCGGCCCAGGGCCAGCATCTGCTGCTCACCACCCGAGAGCATCCCGGCCGCGACCTTCAGCCGCTTTCCCAGCGCCGGGAAGAAGTCGAGCACCTGGTCCACGGTGCTGCCCCTGCGCCGTCGTGCGAGGGTCAGGTTGTCGCGCACGGTGAGCTGGGTGAACAGGGACCGGTCGTCGGGCACGAGGACCAGGCCCCGCCGGGCGGCCTCGCGCGCCCGGCCGCCACGGATCTCCCGTCCGTCGAGAGCGACCGCCCCGCCCAGACGTGGCAGCAGACCGGCGAGGGTCATCAACAGGGTTGTCTTTCCCGCCCCGTTGGGACCCAGCAGCGCCGTGACCTCGCCGGGCGGCAGCTTCAGGTCGAAGCCGCGCACCACCGGCCGTCCCTTGGTGTAGCCCGCGTCCACGCCCTCGCACGTCAGCAGTTCCTGCCCGGTCACTGGACGACCTCCCCACGTACCTGGTCCGTTTCGGCGTGCGTCGCGCCGAGATAGGCGGTGGCGACGCGTGGATCGGCCTTGATCTCGGCGGGAGTTCCGTCCGCGATGACCTTTCCGATGTCCAGGACGACGATCCGGTCGCACACGTCGAGCACCAGCCCCATGTCGTGGTCGATGAGCAGGACCGTCACGCCGTCGGCCCGTACGGCCCGCAGCCGGTCACCCAGCCACCGGCTCTCGGAGCTGTCCAATCCCGCCGCGGGCTCGTCGAGGAGCAGCATCCGGGGGCGGCCGGCCAAGGCGCGCGCGATGGACACCAACTGCCGTCTGCCCTGGGAGAGTTCGCGCGCCGGCTGGGTACGGAACCGGCTCAGGTGCAAGGTCTCGAACAGTCGGTTCCGCAGTTCAAGACCCTGCATGGTGCCGACATGGTCACCGCCGTGCCGGGCCGCCGCCTCACCGACCAGGACGTTCTCCTCGACGCTGAGGTCCTCGTAGAGCTCGATGCCCTGGAAGGTGCGTCCGAGGCCCGCCCGTCCGCGCTGGTGCGGCTTCAGCGAGGAGATCGTCCGGCCGTCGAACTCGACTGTTCCCGTACTGCGGTTGTAGCCGCTGATCGCGTCCAGGAGGGTGGTCTTCCCGGCGCCGTTGGGACCGATCACGCCCACGATCTCGCCCGAGCGCACATCGAAGGAGACCGCGTCGACGGCCACCACACCGCCGTAGCGCACCCCGACCTCGCGGACCGAGAGGACCACCTCGCCCGGCTCGGGGACCGGTGGCCGGGCGGCCGGTGCCGTTCCGGTGAGCACGTCGGTGTCCTGCTTGTCGGCGGAGTCCTCGGAGTCGACGGTGGCTGTGCGGCGCAAGCGCCGTAGCCGGGCCGTGAGTTCGTGGGCCGGGCCGACGACGCCCTCGGGGTTCGTGATCACGGTGAGGACGAGGCCGATGCCCATGATGACGCCGTACCACTCGCCGATGGACAGGGCCCGGTCCAGGAGGACGGGCAGCAGACCGCCGGCCCCCATCACCCCGGCGACGAGGCCGCCGGACAGGGAGGTGATGCCGGCCAGGTAGGCGGTCGCGAACAGGCCGAGACCGCCGATCGCGGTGAACATCTCGGCGTCGGCGACGGTCTGTTGATAGCCCAGCAGGGCGCCGCCGAGCCCGGCGATGAACGCTCCGATCGCGAAGGCGACGATCTTCGTACGGGCGACGTCGATGCCCGCCGCCGCGGCCGACCGCTCGTTGGCGCGCACGGCGAGCATCGCGGCGCCGAGCCGACTGCGGCGCAGCCATGCCACGCCCAGGCCGACCAGCAGCAGCACCACGAGACACAGCAGCGCGAACGGGATCCGCGGATAGTCCTCACCGGCCCCGATGCCCAGGTCGATCCCGAACAGACGAGGCGAGGGCACCTTCGAGCCGCCGAGGCCGCCGTTCAGTTCGGTGTTGCGGAACCAGAACGCCTCCAACGCCACGGCCAGCGCGACCGTCACCACCGCCGCCGGCAGACCGCGGATCCGCAGCGCGGGCAGCCCGATCACGACGCCGATCACCGTCGCCGCCAAGGCCGCCAGCAACGGGGCGAACGGAAAGGGGACACCCCATTCGACGCTCAGCCTGCTCAGACTGAACGCGCCGACCCCGGCCAGGGTCAGTTGCGCGAGTGAGATCTGCCCGGCGAACCCGGTGACCACCACCAGCGACAGCGAGATCACCGCCAGGGTCAGCGAGGTGATCACCGCCGCGCGGATGCTTCCGGTGGTCGCGAACAGCACGACGACACCCAGGGCCGTACTCACCACGGCCGGAACCACGATGCTGTCGGGCCGTGGCGCCCGGCCCAGCGCCTGCTGGATCAGCGAGCCGCGCGTGGGCAGCGGCCGGCCGCGGACCACCAGGTAGGCCAAGATGACGGCCAGCGGCACCAGTTGGGCCAGACCGGTCTGGGGGAGCCACGGCCATTTCCCTTGCAGGAACTGCAGTTCCGACTGGAGCATCCCGATTACCAGGCCCGCTCCCACGGCCGGGATCAGCGCCGTGAAGTTGCCGACCAGCGCCGCCGCCAGGGCAGGCACGATGAACAGCGTGTAGGAGACCGGGACCAGCGGCACGATCGGCGCGATCAGGATGCCGGACAGACCGGCGATGGCCGAGCTGAGCGCCCAGTTCGCCACCGCGATCCGTTCCGGTGACAGTCCGCTGACCAGCGCGCCCTTCTCCGACTCCGCCGCCGCCCGGGCCGTTAGACCGAACCGGGTCAGCCGGAACACCAGCGCCAGGACGACGGTGAGTACGACGATCACCGCCGCGAACCACAGCCGGTCGCCGGGGATGAGCGAACCGCCCCAGGACACCGGGTCGTTGGGCAGGATCGCCTTGACCGACACCGCCCCCGTGCCCACCGCGGCGGCGAGCACGGCCTGGATCACCAGCATCACCCCGATCGAGGCGACTGCCTTCGCCACCGGGGGCGCGGTGCGCAGCGGCCGGAAGACCAGCCCGTACAGCGCAACCCCCAACAGGGCAGTGAGGACAAGGGAGATGACCACCGCAGGGAACAGCCCGAGCGGACCGCCGAGGTCGACCTTCTTCGGTACGCCCGGCAGCGGCACCAGCAACTCGCCCTGGCGCAGGAACGCGTAGGTGTACGCGCTGTACAAAGCGATCGCCCCGGTGGCGAAGTTGACCACCCCGGAACTGCGGAAGGTGAGCACCAGGGCCAGCGCGAGCGCGCCGAACACGGCACCGCTTCCCAGCCCCAGCAACAGAAACACGACGTACTGGCTCATCGGCGAGACCGTTCCTTCCGGCTGCTGCGACTACCGTGCGAACAACGAACTGGGATCGACGACCCGCATCTGCCCCAACTTGCCGTCGGAGACCGTGCCGGTGACCTCCTTCGCCGAGCAGGCCGCGGGCAGCCCCGGTACCGCCTTGGAGTCACAGGTGAACGTGATGCCGTGACCGGCGGGCAGGACGACGTTCTTCGCCGAGTGCAGGGTCGCCGTGATCGTCTTCGGGGTGACCGTGCCCGTCAGACCGTGCAGCGCGCGCACCAGGGCGAGCACGCCCTGGTAGCCGATCGCCGCGTATCCCGAGGCCGAGGTGTCGGGGCTGTACTCCTTCATCACCTGCCGGTAGAGCTGGGCCTCGAGGTCGTTGCTGGCGACGTCGAAACTGCTGAAGACCTGCACGCCGTCCATGCCCGCGCCCACGGCCTCGACCACCTCGGGGGACACACACGACTGGACGGTCATCCGGGCGATTCCGGCACCGAGCGTGCCCATCGCCTGGAGCACCGATGTGCAGACAGTGGGATCCGCTACGACGGCGACGGCATCGGGCTTCTTCTGGAGTGCGGCGCTCACCTGCGGAGACGCGTCCGGTGTCCCGGCGGCCACCGTCACGATCTGGAGGCCGACGCCCGCCTTGGCGAAGACCGGCTTGCCGATGGCCTCGATACCGGCCACCGCGGCCGGAGAGTCGATCACGAACGCGGCGACCTTCTTGTAGCCCTTGTCCTTCGCGTACGCGGCCATCGACGTCATGGTCGTCGGGAAACCGCCCGTCCAGGAGAAGGCGTTGGCGGTGGTGCCCTCGGAGTTGCTCGCGGCGATGGCGGTCGTCCAGGGAATGCCGGCCTGGGTGACGATCGGCACCATGGAGTCGCCGAGGCCACTGCTGGTCAGGACGACCGCGTCGACCTTCTGCTCGACCATCTGGTTCGCGCAGTCCCGCGCCGTCGCCGGTTCCTCCTTGGTCTTGCAGATCACGAACTCGATCGGCCTGCCCGCGATACCGCCGAGGTTGGCGTTGGCGTACTTCATGGCCGCCTGGGCGGCCTCCCTGGTCTCGGGCTGGCTGATCGCGGAGCCGCCCTCGTTGGTGATGAGGCCGATCTTGACGGCTGCGCCGGTGGCCTTCGTCCCGGGGAAGGCGCTCGCCAGTGCGGCCGGGACTTTCGTGCTGTCCGTGGCGGTGGTGGCGTCGTCACCGCCGCTGCCGCATCCCGCGAGCAGGGCCGCGGCCGACACCAGCGCGAGAGACGCGCGTGACCTGGGTGAGGAGATGGCTCGTCCGACCGACTCGATCATGTCTGGGTCCCAACGTGTCGGCGAGTGCCCGGCACTCGCTGCGATCAGCGACCGGCGGCGCCGCGCGGCGACGCTGCCGTCCGAGAAAGTGAAGTGAGAGCCGCGAGTGGAGGTCGAACGGCACGAGGGCCGGGCGCCGCGGCAGACCATGCCGGCCGGCGTGCCGAGGGCTTGCCGAGGTTCCACGACCGGCGACGAGACGGACCCTGCTCCGAAGCGGGGAGAGGGGCGGCCGATTCCCGCAAGGAGTGGCCGCAAGCAAGAAGAGTATACGTAATTGCGTCACGCTGGAATGGGTCGTACGGGACTTGTCCATGTAGTCGGCCCCTCTTCCGGCGTGACGCCTGGAATGAGGGGCCGAAATATGCGAGTGGGCTGGTCAGTGGCCGCGGTGCACCCAGCCCGCGTCGTGCCAGTACGTCTCGAGGTTCTCCATCGGCTCGGGCCAGGTCTCGACGTAGGTGACGCCCTCGGGTCCGGCCGTCATGAGATAGGGAGTTCCGGCCTTGCTGATCCAGAACTCGCCCGGACCGATGGTCCGGCTGCCCTCCTCCCCGTCCTTGCCCCAGGCGACATGGAACGCGCCGCCGAAGACGATGATCAACTCGTCGAGGTTGTGATGGTGGCGGGGGACCGCGAAGTCCGGTGCGCACCGCAGTCCGTTCAGGTTGAACGACGGGTCCACCTTCGTCGACCACCACATGTTCCCTTTGAAGGTCTGCTCCATGTCGACCGGCGCATCGGCCAGGAGACCGCCCTCGCTCCACAGATACGTGGGAGCGGACTGGTCGACCGGCAGCTCGATCCAGCCCTCGTCCGACAGCAGATTGAAGAACTCGATTCCCATGCCCCGATAGTGGGGACCGGTGTGGGACGTGTCATGCGTGAATCCCGTTGGCCGGGACCGGAGTTCCCGGTGGGTGGGTCCCGATGAGCGGAACCTCTCCACGACACCGTGTTCGGCCGCGCATACGGTCGCCGCGTGACTCTTACATTCGGTGACTTGGTGGAAGACGCGGACTGGGTTCCCATGGGCCTGGAGCAGCAAGGCCATCCCCAGTACTTCTGGAACGACGGCGGTCTGCTGCGGGACGCGCCCGTGGACTTCGCGGCGACGTTCGACGGGGCGATGTGGGTGACCACGAAGCCGATCGACGTGGCCCGCTTCAACCGCAACCCGCTGCGCGTGCGGCCGAACTTCACGGTGCCCCGGCACCACCACAACGTAGACGAGATGCTCTTCGTCTTCGCCGGCGAGTACCACATCGAGCACTACGAGTCGGGCGAGCCGCAGACCGTGCGGGTGGGGCCGGGGGAGGTCTTCCTCAGCCGGGCCGGCACGCCGTACACGATGACGGCGGGATCCGAGGGGGTCACCTACATCGAGACCTGGCCCAAGCCGGTGCGGGAGTTGGAGACCTACTGGCACGACGTCGGCTGGGTCCGGCGGTAGCTCGCCGACACGATCGTGTCCCGGCTCCTGGGAGCCGGGACCACGGATCGGGCGTCGGACGGGTCAGTCCGTCCAGAGGAACCGGTCGGCAACCCGGTGATGGTTGTAGATGGTCATCTCCTGGTCCTCGCTCAGCCGGTGCCCGTCGAAGCTGGGGGAGTGCATGCCCACGGTCACCTCCTTGGCGTTCATCAGGTCCTGCGTGAAGATCTCGCCGAGGTCGGCCTCACGGAAGTCCTCGAAGAACTGGGGCTGGAAGTCCCGCTTCTTGCCGTAGTCGGCGACGGGGACCTGGTCCAGGCTGAAGATCTCGAACAGGCAGCTGTCCGGGTCGAGTCCGTCGGGGCGTGCCCGGTAGCCGAACACCGAACCCTGGTTGGGCAGCAGGATCGTGTTCGGGAACACGTTCCACGCCGTACCGGCCTCCGCCCACTGCTGGGGCGTGATGTCCGGCCAGTCGTAGCCCTCGGCGAGCGACAACTCCTTGTACAGCTGGAGGTAGTGCTGACCGGCGCTCATCCCCTCCGGCACGTCCGCCGTCTTCAGCGCCTCGGCGGCCCGCCAGCTCCGCTCGTTCTCCAGACCGCGCATGTCGTCGGCGATGTACTGCACGCTCAGCGCGACACTCAGCCGTTCGTCGGTCACACCCCCCGTGCCCCGGTTGGCCGGGTCCTTGGCGACGTCCTTCTTCTTCGGGCCGACACTCGAATAGTGCGCGTGCCGCTCGTACACGGTCGTCGGCGCCCACATCCGGTTCTCGAGTTCCTTCATCGAGGCGATGTTGGTGTTCGACTTGTCGAAGCGGTACAGCTGCGGATGCGTCCCCGCCACGTGATAGGCCTCAAGGAAACCGTCCAGCGCGGTCTTCCAATTGCACGGCAGCAGCACGCTCTTGTGCCACCGGTACCGCATGTTCTCGAACTGGAACGGCGCGAAGATCCGCGGGATCGGGTCGAGGTACTCGAGGAGCGGTTTCGCCTCGGGGTCCATGTTGATGAACACGAACCCGCCCCACTGCTCCGCCCGTACCTGCACCAGACCCAGGTCGTCGTCCGAGCGAGGCACGAACTCCTCACGGTCCAGCACCAGCCTGATGGAACCGTCCAGGTTCCAACGCCAGCCGTGGAAGGGGCAGATGAGCGAACCGACCCGGCCACGGCCCCGCGCCAGCCGCGTACCGCGATGCCGGCACGCGTTGAAATAGGCGCGGATCGAGTCCCTGCCCTCCCGCACGATCAGGATCGAATGACCACCGATCTCGTACTCGACGAAACACCCGACACCGGGCAGCTCTTCCAGCCGGCAGGCCAGCAACCACGCCCGCGTGAACACCTTGTCCAGTTCCAGCTTGAGGAACTCGGCGTCCAGATAACGCCCCTTGGGCACGAACGCACGCGAAAGCCGATACTTCTCCGGAACCTTCTCGGCGGGCACATCGCCCTCGAACCACGGGACGCGACGCTCCACTTGGGGCTCAACCACTGCAGACACCTCTGACCACTCCTCCACTCGACATGCGTGTACGGCTCCAGGCCCGGCCGCAAGATGGGTCAGCCGGCGTCGGGCCCGGCGACCTCGGTCCCGTCGGCGCTCCGCACCACGTGGATGCAGTTGCCCGGGCACTCGTCGGCGGCGTCGATCACATCGAGACGCAGCCGCTCCGACACATCGGCCTGCGCGCCCTCGGGCGTCAGCAGTTCCCCGTCCTCGGCGTTCTTGACGTAGGCCAGTCCGTCGCCGCCGAACTCGAAGACATCGGGGGCGTATTGGGTGCACAGACCGTCACCCGTGCAGAGTTTCTGATCGATCCACACCCGCACCTCATCGCTCACGAGTGTCGCCCTCCTTGTCCCTGTGGACGCCGTGCCGTCATCGCGGTGGCGGTGAAAACGACTCTCCACTCGGCGTCCGGGGCCGTCCACCGGCCGTCCCATCAGCCGGGACCGGAGCCGACGGACCGGTTCGGAGCCGCCCTACACTCGCCCGGCCGACGACCTTCGAGGTCTCGTGCCGGCCCCAGCCCTCCTCGCGGCGCGGGAGTCCGCCGTCGGCGGGGCGCCCCCAACCACTCTCCCCAGGAGGTCGGCCCGTGGCCGAGACCGTGACCACAGACATCCTCATCGTCGGCGCCGGCCCGATCGGGCTCTACGGCGCCTACTGCGCGGGTTTCCGCGGACTGCGGACCGTCCTGGTCGACGCGTTGCCACAGTGCGGCGGCCAGATCACCGCGCTCTACCCGGAGAAGGAGATCCGCGACATCGCCGCAGTCCCCGGCACCCGCGGCCGCGACGTCGTCACCGCCCTCAAGGACCAGGCCGACGCGTTCGACCCGACCTATCTCCTCGGCCGCCAGGCCGTAGACCTCACGCACACCCCCGAGGGGCGCCCCCGGGTCACCCTCTCCGACGGCACCACGGTCGACGCCGGAGCGGTCGTACTGACCGCCGGGATCGGCACGTTCACCCCGCGCACCCTCCCGGCCGGGGAGGAGTTCCTCGGCCGCGGTCTGAGCTACTTCGTCCCGGACCCGGTCGAGCACACCGACCGTGACGTCCTCGTCGTCGGCGGCGGGGACAGCGCCGTCGACTGGGCCCTCGCCCTGCACCCGATCGCCCGCTCGGTGACCCTCGTGCACCGGCGCGGCACGTTCCGGGCCCACGCGGCGAGCGTCCGCGAACTGCACGAATGCGGTGTCGACATCGTCACCAACGCCCAGGTGGAGATCCTGGCCGGCGACGACCTGCTGCGCCAGGCGCACCTGAAGGTCGACGGGGAGGAGGAGCCCCGGGTGCTGAAGGTGGACGCGGTCGTGGCCGCCCTCGGCTTCATCAGCAACCTCGGACCACTCGCCGACTGGGGCGTCGAACTGGAGCGGCGCACGATCGTCGTCGACACCAGGATGCGCACCACGGTCGACCGGGTCTACGCGGCCGGCGACGTCACCGCGTACCCCGGCAAGGTCCGGCTGATGTCCGTCGGCTTCGGCGAGGTGGCGACCGCGGTCAACAACGCGGCCGTCGCCCTGGATCCGGCACTGTCCCTGTTCCCCGGCCACTCGACCGAGTCCGCCTGAACACGCGACTCCCTCTCGAAGAGACCGCCTTCGAGAGGGAGTTGACCGTACGCCTCGTGACTACCGGTCCGCTCCCGCGATGTCGACGGCGGCGATGTAGGAGAACGCCATCGACGAACCCACGGGACCGCCCGCGCCCGGGTAGATCCGGCCGGACATCGGCGCCATCGTGTTCCCCGACGCGTACAGACCGGAGATCACCGAACCGTCGGGCCGCAGCACGCGCGCGTGCTCGTCGGTCTTCAGGCCACCCTTGGTCCCCAGGTCGGACAGCACGATCTGTGCCGCGTAGTACGGCGGTTTGTCGATCACGCCCAGGCAGGGGTTGGGCCCGTCGGTGTGGGACCCCGCCATGTGCGTGATCATCAGGTCCCAGGGGTCCTCACCGCGACCGAACTGCTCGTCCTTGCCGTTGCGGGCATACCCGTTGAACTGCTCGACGCTCTCGGTCAGCGCACCCTCGGGCAGGCCGATCAGCTCCGCCAGTTCCTCCAGTGTGTCGGCCCGCTTCAGCACACCGGCGGCGACGAACTTCTCGACGTCGAACCAACCCGGAACCTGCGGTGCGACCGGCAGCCCGGCGAACGCCCGCCTGTTGTCGAGCTGGCGCTGGTCGAACACCCAGTGCGTGGGCAGGTGCGACACGTGCGAGGACCGGTGCGCCTTGAGCATCTCGTGCCCGGCGCGGTCGTAGGGGAGACGCTCGTTGAGGTAGCGCCGGCCGGCGGAGTTGACCCAGATGCCGCTCCAGACCGACGTGTAGAACACCGGGCGCGTGTCGGGTACGACGAGGCCGGGCGCGAACCACGACTCGTCGAGCAGGTCCGTCGCCGCGCCGATGTCGATGCCCGCGGTGAGGGCGTCGCCGGTGTTGCCCTCGCAGCCCTGGGTCCACTCGTCGGCGACCCCGGGCTGGAAGCGCTCACGCAGCTTGCCGTTCCGCTCGTAGCCACCGGCGGCGAGCAGGACGCCCCGTTCGGCGCGGAGGGTCACCAACTCGCCCTCGCTCAGGGCCTCGACGCCCACGACCCTGCCGTCCTCGACGACGAGGCGTTGCAGCGCGGTGTTCGTGAGCACGGTCCCGTTGCCGGTCTCCATGAACGCGAGCAGCGCGCGGCCGATGAGAGCCTGGCCCCCGATCATCTCCGTGCCGGGATCGACACCCCAGCGCTCCGTCCACAGCGGCCTGCGCACCAGCGGTTCCAGCTCGCCGAGTTCGGATCGGTCGAGGTTCTCGGGGAAGATCGTGCGGCCCTGGGGCAGGCTGCCGGGCCGTCCGGCGAAGTAGTCGGGCACGCCCTGCCAGAAGAACCGGCCGAACCGCGGGTTCTTCTCCAACTCGTCGATCAGCGTGGGCCCCACCTGGAGGAAGGCCTCCCGCAGCGCGGCCGGTGAGTCGTCCCCGACGATCGCGTCCAGGTAGGGGCGTGCGACGTCGGGGCCGTCCTCGACGCCGGCCCGCTGCTCGGCCGCGTTGCCGGGGAGCCAGATCCCCGCGCCCGAGTAGGCCGTTGTCCCGCCGACGTACTCCGTCTTCTCGATGACCAGCGTGCGCAGCCCGCGCGAGGCCGCGGCGTACGCGCCGACCAGCCCCGCGCCCGAGCCGACGACGATGACATCGTAGGAATCAGCTGTGCCTGCGCCGCTCATGACGGTTCCTCTCACCAGGTGTCGAGCATGGGATGGACACGGGCCGACTCGCGCGGAGTCGGGCCGTGCCGAATGAATCAGTGCACTCAGTTCCGGCCCGCGTTCGACGCCGCCTCAAGGTGCGCGAACCCCTGCGCGGCCTCCTCGTCGAGCTCCATGATCTCGACGAAGTGCCCCAACTCGGCCGTCATGTCGAGATATCCGAAGCGGATGGCACCGCTGTCCCCGTACTGCTTCCACGACCTGCCGCTCGCGGCGACGATCGCGGACGCCTCGTCGAAGTCGTCGACGCGGAAGCCCAGATGATGCAGCGTCGCCGGCTCGCCGGGCCTGACGGCACCGCGATAGAGGTCGACCTTGCCGCCGACCGGGCGGATGATCTCCAGGTTGGTCGGACCGGCGTTGACCAGGGCGACATCGATGACCCACTCGTCGGCGGGCACCCCGTCCACCACGACGAAGGTGCCGCGCGGGTCGTCGGCACCGGCGGGCGGGAGGCCGCCGCCCAGCGACGACTTGAAGTGCTTGACGCACTGGACCGTCCCCAGCCTCGACTCCAGGAACGCCGCAGCGGCGTCGATGTCGTCCGTCACGTATCCAAGCTGCATGAAATTACGGAAGAGGTCACTCAACTGCCGCATTCCGTACCCACCTTGCCCTGGTTGTCCCGGTTGACCACGGGGCACGACTGTCCCCCCGGCGGCAGCGGTCGTCCATCGCTTGTCCCACCAGACGGAATCGGGGACCGGTCGCGAGGTCCGGGCGTGGCACGCTGCGGCGATGACCACAACGAGGGCAGAGGCGGCGCCGGTGACCGTGGACCGGGCGGCGATCGAGCACCGGCTCATCACCATGCGCAAGTCGGTCGTCCAACTCGACTCGCTCGGACGGCTGGACAGTGCGCGCCTGGAGAACGACCCGGGCACCGGACTGGCCCTGGAGCGCGTCCTGGCGCTCCTGAACGACCTCGCCTTCGCCATCAACCGGCATGTGTCCGAAGGGGTGTTGGGCGAGGCGCCGCCGCAGACACCCACCGCCTCGTTCGGCGCGGCCGAGCGGGCCGGGCTGATCGACGCGGAGCTGGCGGCGGCCCTCGCGCCGACGGACGGGCCGCACCATGTCCTGCTGCAACTCTGTCTGGACGCGGAACCCGAGGAGGTCGCCGGAGTCGTGTCCGCCGCACGGTCCGGATACGGGGAGTACGTGCGGCAGGTCACCGACTGGATCGCCGCGAGGACGTCCGGCCCGGTGGTGTGAAGGTTCAAACGGCGGCGGCTACAGTGCGACCATGACCGAGACGCCACGCTGGCTGGATGCCGAGGAGATGCGGGCCTGGCTCGCCTATGTCGAGTTCTCCACGCTCCTCTCCGACCACCTGAGCCGCCAGCTGCGGCGCGACGCGGGCATGACGCACGCCGACTACATCCTGCTGGCCCACCTGTCCTCGGTCCCGCGGGCCACCCTGACCATGTCGGAGCTGGCCGAGCGCCTCAAGATCACCCGCAGCCGGCTGACCCACGCGGTGACCCGTCTCCAGGAGGCCGGCTACCTGGACCGCTACGAGGACCCCGCGAACCGGCGCAGCCAACTCGCCGAACTCACCACGCAGGGACGCGAGTTCCTGGAGCGAGCGGCCCCCGGCCACGTCGCGGCCGTACGCCGAGGGGTCTTCGACGCGCTGACGCCCGAGCAGGTACGCCAGTTCGCGGAGATCGGCGAGGCGATCAACGCCGCGCTCCATCGCGAGGAGGACGCCGGGGACGACCAGGAGGCACTGCCCTGGCGTCGACGCTAGGGGCCCGCCGCGGAGCGGATGCTCACATCCGCGCTGCCTCGTAGGCATCACGGATGGACGCGGGCACACGCCCACGATCATTGACCGAGTAGCCGTTGGCCCGTGCCCAGAGACGTATGGGCTCGTCCTGCGGACGGGGTTCGAGACTTTGAGGTCGAGCGGACCGGCCGGGTCCGCTCCAGTCGCCCGAGGACACTCCTTCCAGACGGTCCGCCGTCTCGTGGAAGAAGGCGGACAGCGAGGCGTACACGCCCTCCCCGGCATCTTCTGCCTCGGCCCAGTTTCCGACGGTTCCGGTGCGCGCGTCCAGGAACGTCCCGTACAGACCGTCGGTCTCCGCGGCGATGGGCACCCACTCACGACGCCAGAACGGACAGTCGGGGTCCGCGGACGGCTGCATCTCCTCCAGGCCCATCCGGCTGAGGTAGACCCGCTGAATGTCCGTCAGCCCGAGAAGGGTGTGGCCGCCGGGAAGGTCGATCTCGCACCCCAGCGCCACCAGAGGGGAGCGGGCGGAGGGTTGTCTGCCGGCATCGCTGTCGTTCGCCAGCAGCCACTCCCGCAGCTCCGCGGGCAGGACCAGACCCATGCGCGACTCGGCTTCCCTGATGCCGCATCGCTCCCCGGGCCGCCGAGCGCGGCGAGAGCCACAGGGTCGTTGCGTCCAAGCCACGCGGTGACCCGGCCCCACGCCTCTCGCACTTCTCCGGTCCGGTGCATCGGAGTTCCGCGCATGTGCGATCTCCACCCCCACAGGCGGAGCTGGCCCACCCAAGTCGCCGACGCGCAGGGAGCGTTGCCCGATCTCCAGGACGTACGGTACACAGCGCGCCCTCAGTAATGCTCCCTAGCCCATGAGTTCGCGCACCAGCCCGCCGACCTGCTCCGTCTCGATCAGGAACCCGTCGTGGCCGTACGGCGACTCGACCACCCGGAGCCGGTCCGCCCCCGGGATCCCCGCCGCCAACTCGGCCTGCTGGGACGGCGGATAGAGTCGGTCGGAGTCCACTCCGGCGACCAGCGTCCGCGCGGTCACCCGGCGCAGCGCCGCGCGCGTGCCGCCGCGATCGCGACCGATGTCGTGGCTGTTCATCGCCTCGGAGAGGGTGACATAGCTGCCCGCGTCGAAACGGCGCGCCAACTTGGCGGCGTGATGGTCGAGATACGACTCCACCTGGTACCGGCCGCCGTTCCACGGGTCCTCCGCACCCTGTGCCGTACGGCCGAAGCGGACCGCCAACTCGGGTTCGCTGCGGTAGGTGACGTGGGCGAGGCGTCGGGCGAGGCCGAGTCCCGCGAGCGGTCCTCGGCCGGTGTCGTGATAGTCGCCGCCGTGCCAGTGCGGATCCGAACGGATCGCGTGGAGCTGGATGTTCGCCCACGCGATCTGCTCGGCGCTCGCCGCGGCGGTGGTGGCGAGCAGCAGGAGCGCGTCCGTCCGCTCCGGGTAGGTCACGGCCCACTCCAGCGCGCGCATCCCGCCCATGGACCCGCCGATCACCAACGCCCAGCGTTCGATGCCCAGTTCGTCCGCCAGTCCGGCTTCCACGGCGACCTGGTCGCGCTGGGTCAGGAACGGGAAGGCCCCGCCCCAATGCCGCCCGTCCGGACGGAGCGAGGACGGCCCGGTACTGCCCTGACAGCCGCCGAGAATGTTCGGCGCGACGACGAACCACCGCTCCGTGTCCAGGACTCGACCGGGCCCGACGAGCGCGTCCCACCAGCCGGGGGTGGGGTGACCGGGCTCGGCGGGTCCGGCGACATGACTGTCGCCGGTGAGCGCGTGCAGCACGAGCACGGCGTTCGAGCGGTCCGGGGCGAGCCGCCCCCAGGTCTCGAACGCCAGCCGTACGCCGGACAGTTCACCGCCCGCTTCGAGCGCGAGCGGCTTCTCCCGGGCGTGCCACTGACGGCGCCCGGGCGGATCCCCCTCCCGCCAGGCCCCGGAGGCCGGCGGAAGGGGAACCGCAGACGGAGTCGGTACGGTGTTCAGGACGCGCCCTTGGCCGCGCGGAACCCGGCCTCCAGGTCGGCCTTCAGATCGGCGAGGTTCTCGATGCCGACGGAGAGTCGCACCAGACCCGGCGAGGTACCCGTCGCCGCCAACTGGGCCTCGTCCAGCTGACTGTGGGTCGTCGACGCGGGGTGGATGATGAGACTGCGTACGTCCCCGATGTTGGCGAGATGGCTGAAGAGTTCCACGGCGTCCACGAAACGCTTGCCGGCCTCGACGCCGTCCCGCAGTTCGAAGGCCAGCACCGCCCCGGCACCGCGCGGAAGGTAGCGCTGTCCCGCCTCGTACCACCTGTTGGACTCAAGTCCCGGATAGTGGACGGCGGCCACCTCGTCGCGCTGCTCCAGCCACTCCGCGAGGGCCTGGGCGTTGGACGAGTGGCGCTCGATACGCAGGCTGAGCGTCTCCACGCCCTGGAGGAGCAGGAACGCGGAGTGCGGCGAGATCGCCGGGCCGAGGTCGCGCAGCAACTGCACGCGCAGCTTGATGGCGAAGGCGCCCGGGCCGAGCGCCGGCCAGTACCGCAGGCCGTGGTAGCTGGGATCCGGCTCGCTGAAGTCGGGGAAGCGCTCGGCGTGCGCGCCGAAGTCGAAGGTGCCGCCGTCGACCACGACACCGGCGATGGTGGTGCCGTGCCCGCCGAGGAACTTCGTCGCCGAGTGGACGACGATGTCGGCGCCGTGCTCGATCGGCCGCAGCAGGTACGGGGTCGGCACGGTGTTGTCGACGATCAGCGGGACGCCCGCCTCGTGCGCGACGTCGGCCACGCCGCGTACGTCGAGGACGTTGCCGCGCGGATTGCCGAGGGTCTCCGCGAACAGGGCCTTCGTGTTCGGGCGGATCGCCGCGCGCCAGGCGTCGAGGTCGTCCGGGTCGTCGACGAAGGACACCTCGATGCCGAACTTCGGCAGGGTGTGGCGGAACAGGTTGTACGTGCCGCCGTACAGGGACGTGCTGGAGACCAGGTGGTCGCCCGCGGACGCCAGCGTGAGGATCGCGAGGGTCTCCGCGGCCTGCCCGGAGGCGAGGGCGACGGCGGCGACTCCGCCTTCGAGGGCGGCGACGCGCTGCTCGAAGACGTCCTGCGTGGGGTTGTGGATGCGGGTGTAGATGTTGCCGGGCTCGGCCAGCGAGAACAGGTCGGCGGCGTGCTGGGTGTCGCGGAAGACGAACGAACTGGTCTGGTAGATCGGCGTCGCCCGCGCCCCGGTCGTCGGGTCCGGCGCGGCACCGGCGTGGATCTGCTTGGTCTCGAAGGACCAGGCCGAGGTGTCCGGACCTGCGGGCTCGTCCTCGGGCGTGTGGCCCCCGGTGACGGAGTCGATGGGCTGGCTCATGGTTCTCCCTTGTGCGGCGTGCGTGTGCGGGGTGCAGGGTCGATCGGGAACCGCGGGGCCGCGTGCCGCACCCGGACAGGGCGGCGGACGGCGGGATGCGGCGAGGCGGGGAAGGGGAGCGGGGCGTCAGCTCACGGCGGAACAGGCCATGGTGGTGACACGCACATAGTCGACGTGGCGACGGGTCACGAGCACGGTCATGCAGTGAGCGAACCACAGCCGGTCATAGAGGACCAGCGGCACAAGGGGGCCGAACACGACTGCCATATCCACACCGTCGCCGACCCCGTTCACCCCGTGGACGCGAGCACCGCTGTACGCCCTCCGAGCGCTCGGGAGAAGTGATCCGTGACCTGCTCCAGCGCCGTGGCCGTGGCGGAGGCGACGGTCAGCGAGCCGTCCTCGCCGACCGTGATGTCCTTGTCGAGCGTGAACCACCCCGGCACGATGTGCGAGGGCCCCATGGAACTCAGCACCGGACGCAACGCGTAGTCGATCGCCAGCACATGGGCCGTACTGCCGCCCGTGGCCAGCGGCAGGACCGTCTTCCCGGTCAGCGCGTACTGCGGGAGCAGATCGAGGAGCGACTTCAACAGGCCCGAGTAGGCGGCCTTGTAGATCGGCGTACCGATCACCACGCCGTCCGCCTGCTCGAACAACGCCGTGGCGGCGGCGATCGCCGGATGCCCGAAGTCGGCGCCCAGCAACGCCTGCGCGGGCAGCGTGCGCACCTCCAGCGGGGTCACGTCATGGCCCTGGCGGCGGAGCCGGTCGTCCAGGTGACGCAGGAGTCGGGTGGTGCGGGAGGTGGGGGAGGGGCTTCCGGAGACGGACAGGATCGAGGCCATGACGGGACCTTTCGAGGTCGGGGTTCAGACGGCGTACCGGGTCGGCGGAGGGACACTCACCAGGCGCTCGACCGCACCGTGACCAGCGGCCGCAGCTCGTTGCGCAGGGTCTCCAGGAAGGTGACGGCCTCGGCGGCCACCGAGCGGTGTTGGAGGTCGTTGAGCACGTCGTGGTGAGCGCCGTGCACGACCGAAAGCCGGGCCTTTGCAAGGGACTTGGCGGTGTGCGCGAGCGCCTCGTGGTCCGCGAGGGGGTCCGCGTCGCCGACGAGGAGCAGGACGGGGACGGCGGTCTCACTGTCGTAGGCGGCGGCGAGCACGGCCTCCGGCACGGCGTCGTCGAGCGAGCCGCGCCGCACCTCGGGGTCCTGGGTGAGGTTGCCCCGGTGGGCGGGGCAGGAGGTGCGGACGTCGAGTTCCTCGTCCCAGGTGCCGGCCGTCGCGGTGGTGCCGGGGGCCTGCCCGGGCAGGCCAGCGAGGACCACGGCGTCGGGCGGAGTGGCGAGTGCCTGACCGAGCAGCGCGGCTACGGCGGCTGCGCCCGAGTCGGCTCCGACGAGGACGAGGGGCCGTACGACACCGTTCTCGGCGGCCGTGTCCTCGGCGGCTTCGGCGAGGCGGGTGGCGAGGGCGGTCAGGTCCTCGGTGTCCAGGTCGGGGGCGTCGACGACGCGGACCCGGTAGGCGTCGGCGGCGAGCCGCCTGCCGAAGCGGGTGTACGTGGCCTGCGTCTCGCCACGGCCGGGGACGACGATGATCGTGCCCCGGACGAGAAGGCCCTCGGGGCCGAAGTAGTCGGTGTACTGGGTCATTTCACACTCCTGCTGATGCGGGTTCGGCCGCCCGCGTGGGCTTCCAGCCCAACGCGGGTGCCACTTCGGTGGCGATGAGTTCGAGGGCGCGGACGGCGGCGTCGTGGTCGGGGACCGCGGGGTTGAACTGGGTGATCAGGTCCGTCGCGACGGGCAGCACCCGCTCCTGCCCGAGCGCCGCGACGATCTCCTCCGGGTGGCCGTAGAAGGAGTGGAAGCGGCGCAACGCCTCGTCCTGGTCGAGGTCCTTGGGGAACGCGCCGTGCTCCGCCATGCGCAGCGCCGCCCGGTGGACGTCGTCGCCGATCGCCGCGAGCGCCGTACGCCGGTCCTTGGCGGGGAACACGAAGCGCGAGAGGCCGATGCGCGGTGCGTGCGGCTGGTTCCAGGTGGCCAAGTAGGCGTCGGCCCAGGGACGTTGGACCTCGTCGGTGGGGGCGTCGAAGCCGTAGGCCGCGCGGTTGAGCAGTAGATTCGAACCGTTCTGCGCGGCGAACTCGGCGCCCTGCGCGCTGAACACCCCTTGCCAGACACGGTCGTTGAAGTCGCCCGGCCGGGGCTGGATACGGAAGCCGGGCGTGCCCACCTCGCGACGGTCCAGGGCCTGGCGCACGATGTCGAGGTTCTCGCTGGTCAGTTCACGCTTGCGGGCCACGTCCTTGCCGAACGCCGCGTACTCCACCTCGCTCGATCCGCTGCCCGCGCCGAACTCCACGCGGCCCCCGCTGAGCGTGTCGACGGTGGCGATGTCCTCGGCGAGCCGGACCGGATCCTCCAGCGGAAGGACGGTGATCGCGGTGCCGAGCCGGATGCGAGTGGTACGGGCCGCCGCGTGGGCGAGGAAGGTCCACGGGGAAGACAGCCCGCCGCCCCCGAGGGGGACGTGGTGCTGGGCGACCCAGCCGACGTCGAAGCCCAACTCGTCTGCCACGACGAAGAGTTCCTGCGCGTTGCGGTAGGTGCGGGCGATGTCGTCGTCGCGGCCTTGGACGTGGGTGAGGAAACCGAGCCGGAAGCGTGGTCTCTCGCTCGTCATGGGGTGATGGCCTTTCGGTGTCAGGCTGCGGTGGAGACCGGGGTGGGTGTGCGCGCCGCCGTGGCCCCGGCCTGTCCCAGCACCTGGTCGAGTACGGCGGCGGCGCCCGCGTCGGGCAGTCGGGTACCGCGCCAGACGACGTGCTGGTCCGGGCGGATCAGGACGTTGGTCGTGCCGTAGACGGCCCGCGCCGCCGGGTCCGTGAGGTGGACGACCGTGAACGGCAGCCCGCGCGTGGCGACTTCGGCGGCGAAGGCCCGCTCGACGGTGCGGTCCTCGGTGAGGACGAGCAGGCCGAACGAGGTGCCGAGGCGGTCGTAGAGGGTGCCGCCGCTCGGGTCGACGGGGCCGTCCGGCGCACGGTGACCCGGGCGCGGGTCGTCCTCGTACACGTCGGCGCGCCAGGGCTGTTCGGCGTCGAGCTGGCCGGGTTCGTACCAGACGACCGCCGAGGCGTCGTACCGCTCGTCGAAGGCGACCCCGTCACTGCCGAAACGGTCCCGGCGCAGCCGCGCGCCGATCTCCGCCCGTCGCCGTACGGCGTCCTCCCCGAGGTCCGTGTCGTCGGGAATCCCGCCGGCCCGGATCTCGGCCAGGGTGGCCTGCGAGCGCCGCGCCCGCTCCAACGAGTGCTCGGCGACACGCCAGTTGTGCGGGCGGCGCTCCTGGTCGTAGGAGTCGAGCAGACTCGCCGGGGCGTGCCCGTCGAGCACCGCCGCCAACTTCCAGCCCAGGTTGACGACATCGCCGATGCCCTCGCCCAAGTTGCCGCCGGGCGTGCGCACATGGGCGGCGTCACCGGCGAGCAGGACCCGGCCGCGGCGGAACGTCTCCGCGATCCGGGTGGCGTGGTAGAAGGTCGTCGCGGACACCAGCTCGAGATCGACGTCCAGACCGAACGCGGCCCGCCCGACGTCCAGCAACTCGCCCTCGCTGGGCTCGTGTTCGAGCGGGTACGGCCCGGCGTACACCCGCCATTCCCGTGCGCTCACGGCGGCGAGGAAGCCGGACGCGTGCGCGTTGACCACGATGTTCGTCGCACTCGGCGCAGGTCCGACCCGGTCCGCGATGTCGCCGGTGCGGACGATGAGCCGCAGCCGCTTCTCGGTGGCGTGCTCGCCCGTGCGGTCGATGCCGGCGAGGCGCCGGGTGGTGCTGCTGCCTCCGTCGGTGCCCAGGACGTAGGCGGCCCGAACGGTGTGCGAGCGCCCGGAGTCGACCTCCACGACCTTCGCGTCGACGCCGTCCTCGTCCTCGTGGAGATCGGTCAGCTCCCAACCGCCACAGACGCTGACGCCCTGTTCTGCCAGATGGTCGAGGAACACCCGCTGGAACACGGTCTGCGGGCGGCGCAGCGCCTCGTCGGCGGAGTGCCCGGCGGTACTCGCCCGGTCGGTGAACGACGGGGCGGGCACCGGCACCAGCTCGTGCCCGGCGAGGGAGGTGACCAGCCGGGTGCCCCGGTGCCACTCCGGCGGGTACGTCCACGCGTCCCGGACGCGCTGGAGCAGTCCCCAGCGCCGCAGATGCTCCACGACACGCGGGGTGTGGCCCATCGCGCCGGCCCGTACCAGCGTCGCGGCCGGGGCGCGTTCGACGACGGCGACCTCGACGCCCCGCGAGGTGAGTTCGACGGCCGCCGCGAGGCCGACCGGGCCGGCGCCGACGACGAGGACGTCGACGGTCGCCGGGGGAGTGGCGGCGGGGAAGCGGACGGTGTGGACGTCACGGCCCCCCGTCGCCGACAGTTCGCTCATCGCGTGGCCTCGATCAGTTCGGTCATCGCGTGGCCCTCAGTCGTTCACGAGCTGGCGCTCGCGGGAGTGGCGGTTGGTGGGGATCGGCAGGCCGAGGTTGCCGCGCAGGGTGTCAGACGTGTACTCGGTGCGGAACAGGCCGCGCTTCTGCAGGATCGGGACGACACTGTCGACGAAGTAGTTCAGCTCGTCCTCGGTGCGGAAGGCGAGGTTGAAGCCGTCGAGAGCGCGGGCGTCGAACCACTGCTGGATGGTGTCGGCCACGGTCCCCGGGTCTCCGACGAACGGCGACTGACGGAACTGGTTGACGGTCTCGGCCACTTGACGCAGCGTCAGCTTCTCGGTCCTGGCCCGTTCGATGAGCTGCGTGGCACCCGTGCGTCCGCCCTTCTCGGCCAGGTGGGCGACATCGGGGAAGGGCGCGTCCAGGTCGTGCACGCTGAAGTCGTACGCCCCGAAGGAACGGCCGAGCAGCGCCAGGTTGCGGCCGAAGTCGTCGTCCTCCTCGAAGATCTCCCGCTCGCGACGGCGGGCCGCCTCGTCGGTGGCGGCGACGACCGGGCCGCCGTGGATGAGGATCTTGACGTGCTCGGGGTCGCGGCCGTAGGCGGCCGCGCGCTTCTTGACGTCGGCGTAGTAGTCCCGTGAGGACTCCAGGGTGCCCCCGGGTGCGAAGATGCCCTCGGCGACCTGCGCGGCGAGATCACGGCCCTCCTCGGACACCCCGGCCTGGAAGATCACCGGCTGGCCCTGCGGGGAGCGGGAGAGGTTCAGCGGGCCCGCGATCTTGAAGTGCTCACCCGCGTGGTTGAGTTCGTGCAGCTTGGCCGGGTCGAGGAACACGCCCCGCTCGACGTCGGCCGGGAACGCGTCGTCCTCGTACGAGTCCCACAGTCCCCGCGCGGCCTGCACGAACTCCAGGGCGCGGCCGTAGCGGGTGGCGTAGTCGAGGTGCTCGTCGAGCCCGAAGTTCCGCGCGGTGCCGGTGTCGAAGCTGGTCACCACGTTCCAGCCGGCCCGGCCGTTGCTGATGTGGTCGAGCGAGGCGAAGCGGCGGGCGAGGTTGAAGGGCGAGTTGTACGTCGAACTCGCCGTGCCCACCAGGCCGAGGTGCTTGGTGTGGGTGGCGACGGCCGACAACAGGGTCAGCGGTTCCAGGCGGTTGAGATAGTGCGCCGGGTAGGTGGAGTTGATGAACTGGCTGTCGACGATGAACAGGGCGTCGAACAGGGCGTGTTCGGCCGCCTGCGCCAGCCGGATGTAGTAGTTGATGTCGATGCTGGCGTTCTTCGCGACGCGCGGGTCCTTCCACAGACCGTGCTGGCCGGGACCGCCGACGCCGTAGGGGTGGAGGGCGAGGTGGAGCGTGCGGGACATGGCTGTTCCTGTTCTGTCAGGGGAAGTCGAGGGAGCGTCAGGCGCGCGGGTGTCGGGTGTGTGTGTCAGGCGTGCAGTAGGGCGCGCAGGGCCTCGCGTTCGGCGCGGTCGGCCGCCGCGCTGTGCAGGGTCGGCGCGGAGCGGACGAGCAGGCGCGTGTAAGGGTGCTGAGGCTGGTTGATGACATCGCCGGTGGCGCCGACCTCGACCAACTCGCCCTGGTAGAGGACGGCGATGCGGTCGGCGACCCCGGCGACGGAGCCGAGGTCGTGGGAGATGAAGACGAGGGCGACGCCGTCGGCGCGGAGTTCCTTGAGGATCTGGAGGATCTGTACGCGGTTGGCCGAGTCGAGCGCGCTGACCGGCTCGTCGAGGATGACGAGGCGCGGTTCGGTCACCAACGCCCGTGCCACCGCGACGCGTTGACGCTGGCCACCGGACAACTCGCCCGGCAGCCGGTCGAGCAGCTCCTCGTCGAGCCGGACCCGGTCGAGGAACGCGCGCACCCGCGTCGCGGCCTCCTGCTTGGACACGCCCTGGATGAGCAGCGGTTCGGCCAGGGACGTCTCGACCGTCACGTCCGGGTCGAGGCTGCGCAGCGGGTCCTGGAAGACGTACTGGATCACACCCCGGCGCCGCAGCGCGCGCCACTGGCGATGGCCGTACGCGCCGACCTCCTCGCCGTCGATCACGATCGACCCGGCCGAGGCGCCCACCAGACCGAGCGCGGCCCGTGCGAGCGTCGACTTGCCGGAGCCGGTCTCGCCGATGATCCCGACGGTCTCGCCCGCCGCGATGCTCAGCGAGACACCGTTCAGGGCCTGACGGCGGCGTCGGCGCAGGCCGTAGTGCACGTCCAGGTCGGTTATCTCAAGGACGGGGCCGGCGGATTCCCCGCTCATGAGTCCTCCTCAACTGTGTTCACGGCGGCGACGGTTGCCGTGGGCTCTAGGGCTTCCAGCGCGTCCGCGCCGAGGAACTTGTCCAGGCCGTACTGCTCGTGCTCGGCGATCAGCAGCCGGGTGTACTCGTGCTGCGGGTTGTGCAGCACCTCGTGCGTCGGGCCCTGTTCGACCACCTCGCCCTGCCGCATGACGAGGACCTCGTCGCAGAGCTGGGCGACGACGGCCAGGTCGTGGGAGACCAGGACCAGGGCAAGGCCGGTGCGTTCGCGCAGATCGGCCAGCAGGTCGAGGATCTCCGCCTGGACGGTGACGTCGAGCGCGGTGGTGGCCTCGTCGGCGATGAGGATGCGCGGGTCGGCGGCGATCGCGGCCGCGATGAGGACCCGTTGGAGCATGCCGCCGGAGAGCTCGAAGGTGTACTGGGTGTAAACCAGCTCCGGGTCGCGCAGATGCACCGCGTGGAGCAGCTCGATCGCCTGGCGGCGCGCGTCGCGGCGCTTGAGGCCCTTCTTGACGCGGAGCACCTCGGCGATCTGTGCGCCCACGCGGATCGAGGGGTTGAGATACGACGCCGGGTCCTGGAAGACGGCGCTGATCGTGGCGCCGCGCAGGGCCGTCCACTGGGCCGACGTGAAGCCGGAGATGTCCTGGCCGTCGATCTCGATCGAGCCCGCGGTGACCTCGAAGTGGGCGGGCAGGATACCCAGCGTGGCCCGGCAGGTGAGGGTCTTGCCGCTGCCGGACTCGCCGACGATGCCGACCGAACTGCCGGGTGTGAGCGTGAAGCTGACGCCGTGGACGATCTCCTGTCCGGCGGCCCGGTCGCTGATGCGTACGTCGCGGACGGACAGCACGGGCGTCGAAGTGCCTGGGCGGTGTCCGGGCTCGGCGGCCGTACCGGTGCCGGTCTCCTCGGCCACGGTCGCGGTGGGGCGCTCGGCCTCGGTGAGGACTTTCTCGGAGAGAGTTGCCATCACGCACCTCCGGCGTGGACGTGAGCGAGGTCGGCATCGGAGTCGGTCGCGGCGAGCCGATTCGCGCGCGCCTTGCGGTTGTTGACCAGGGCGCGGCCCGCCTCGCCGGAGACGTCACGGATCGCGTCGGCGAGGAGGTTGCAGGCCCAGACGGTGATCATGATCAGCAGGGCGGGCACCAGCGGCGCCCACGGCTTCTGGGTGAGGTAGCCGAGGTCCGAGGCGAGCAGTCCGCCCCAGGTGGGCGCGGGTGGCTGGACGCCGATCCCCAGGAAGGTCAGGGACGAGACGATGACGAAGCCGACGCCGATGGTCTGGGCGAGCGCGACCGCGATCGGCGGGAGCACCTTGACCCAGACGTGCCGGCGGACGACCCACCCGATGGAGGCGCCGGAGATGAGCGCCGCCTCCACGTACGGCGACCGGGCCACGGCCAGGGTGGCGGCGCGGGCCACCCGGTAGAACAGCGGGGACACGAGCACCCCGGTGACCAGCATCGCCTGTGTGATGCCGTTGCCGAGCAGCGCGACCACGGCGACGGCGAACAGCAGGAAGGGCAGCGCGACCAGCGTGTCGGTCAGCCGCAGGGTGACCCACTCGAAGACCCGCCCGAGGTAGACGGACAGGATGCCGGGAATCGCGCCGACCCCCAGTGCCGTGAGGGCGACTTCGAGGGCGCCGAGCACGCTGACCCGGGAGCCGTCGAGCAGTCGGCTCAGCACATCGCGGCCGAGATAGTCCGTGCCCAGCCAGTGGCTGCCCGAGGAACCGGCGAGGGTGTCGGAGCTGGTGGCCAGCGGGTCGTGCGGGGCGATGACCGGGCCGAGGAGGGCGAGGAGGGCGATCAGGGTCAGGATCACCAGGGCGATCCGGCCGGACGTCAGGGAGAGCACGCGGCGTCCCATGGTCACACCCCCCGCTGCGAGGCCGGCGTCACGCGTGCCAGCACCAGGTTGACGATCAGGTTGAAGACGACGACCAGGACGATCGACACCACGAGGACTCCCTGCACGGCCGGTACGTCACCGGCCTGCGCGGAGTCGTTCGCGAAGCGGCCGAAGCCCTGGAGCCCGAAGATCCACTCGGTGACGACGGAGGCGCCGACCAGAGTCGGGAACTTCAGACCGAGCGTGGCGAGCGCCGGGCCGAGGCCGTTGCGCAGCACATGCCCGAAGAAGATCCGCCGTGGACTCAGTCCCCGTACCACCGCGCCCGTCACGTAGTTCTCGCGATAGGCGGCGATGAGGCTGGAGCGCAGTTGGCGGGCGACGTCGGCGACGACGTCGAAGCTCAACGCGACGGCGGGCAGGGTGATATGGGCGAGCCAGGGACCGAACCCCTGCGCCGCCGGGATGTATCCGGCGGACGGGAACACATGCAGTCCCACCGCGAACACCGCGACCAGCACGATGCCGACGACGAAGGCCGGCATCACCGAGATCACCGTGACGAAGCCCGTGATCGCGCGGTCGATCCACGTCGTGCGGCGCAGCGCGGCGAGTGTGCCGAGACCGAAGCCCGCGACCACGCCGATGAGCAGCGCGAAGAAGGCCACCGACAGACTCACGCCCAGGCCGAGGCCGATGAGGGTGGAGATGTCCGCGCCGTTGGTCCAACTGGTGCCGAGCTGTCCGTGCAGGACGCCGCCCAGCCAGTCCACGTACTGCACGAGGAAGGGCCGGTTGAGGCCCCACTGTGCTTCGACTCTGGCTACCGCTTCGGGAGTTGCTTCCTCGCCCAGCTGGATCCGCGCCGGGCTGAGCCCGCTCAGTGACCGCAGCGCGAACGTCACGAACGTCGCGACCAGGAACACGGGCACGAAGATCGCGATCGACCGGGCGAGGGTGACCAGGACGCGGCCCAGCGTGCGCCGCGCCCCGGTCGTGGCGCCCCGATGACGGACGTCGGGTGATGTGGCCGGTGCCTCCGTCGTCGTCATGGCTTGCCCCCTCTCTGTAGTGACTCTGTCTGGAAGTTGACGGAGTGTCAGTTGCTGCCGGAGATGGTCACGCCGGTCCAGTCGATGTGGGCCGGGTTCTTGGGCAGGGCGGAGATGGACTTGCTCTTGGCGATGAGGTTGGGCGAGGAGTAGGTGAAGACCAGTGCCTTGCTCTGCAGGCCGGCCCGGGTCGCCGCCTGGAGGACCGTCGTGTAGTCGGGCGAGTCCAGCGGGGTCTGGCGGACCTTGGCGATGGCCGCCTCGAAGCCCGAAGGCTCGTACGGCGAGCTGAGGTTGAGCGGGCCGTTCGGACCGAAGTGCGCGGTCAGCGTCTGCGCCGCGGAGTCACGCCCCGTGGTCCCGTACAGGGAGAACGTCAGGTCCTTGGCGAAGAACGGCGTGGCCCAGTTCTTGTCGACCTTGATGGTGACGGTGATGCCGACCTTCGCCAACTGCGCCTGGACGATCTCCGCTTGGGGATCCTCGGCCGGGATGACGAGGTTCAGCTTGATCTGGCCCGACTTGTAACCGGCCTCGGACAGCAGCTGCTTCGACTTGGCCGGGTCGTAGGCGTAGTCGTTCGCGGACTGCGGGTCGTAGGCCACATAGCCCTTGGGGAAGGGCTGGTTGGTCGCCGAGCCGTAGCCGAAGGTCAGCTTGTCCACGAACTCCTGGCGGTTGATCGCGTAGCGGACCGCGTCCACGACCTTGGCGTTGTTGAACGGCGCCTTGTTGACGTTCAGGCTCAGGTTGGCGGCGTTGAAGCCGGGCTGGACGAAGACGTCGAGGCCGGCCTTCTTCGCGGCCTCGGCCTGACTGGGCGCGATGTCGGCGAAGTTGTAGACGCCGGTCTGGAGTCCGGAGACGACCGTCGCCGCGTCGGGGGCCGAGGTCAGCTCCACGTTGTCGATGTGGATGTCCTTGGCGTCCCAGTAGTCCGGGTTCTTCTTCAGGAGGACCTTGGTGCCCGGGACGAGCTGCGTGACGATGAACGGACCCGCGCCGACCGGGCTCTGGTCCAGCTTGGTCGGGGACGCGGCCGCCTTGGGGCTGGCTATCTGGAGCACGCGCTCGCCGAGGAGCTGGGGGATCTGGTAGTCGACCTGGCTGAGGTGGAGCACCGCGTCGAGCCCGTTGGCGTCCACCGACTTGATGGAGGTGAGGTCGCCGAAGAGCGCGGAGTTCTTCTGCTTCTGGGCGCGGACGATCGCGGCCTTCACTGCGGTCGCGTCGACCGGAGTACCGTCGCTGAACTTGAGTCCGGAGCGCAGGTGGAAGGTGATCTGGTCGCCCTTGGCGTTGTACTCCCAGCTCTTGGCCAGGTCGGGCACGGCCTTGCCGGTCGCGTCCGTGCGGGTCAACGAGGCGTAGACCAGGGCGAGTTCGCGGAACTGGGCGCCACTGCCGCTGACGACCGGGTCCCAGTGGGTGGGGAAGTAGGAGGAGGCCCACTTCAGCGTGGCGCTGCCGCCGGCCGTCGAGGCGTCGCCGCCGCAGGCGCTGAGGGCGGGGACGAGCACGGTGGCGAGGGCGGTCCCCAGGGCGGCGGCGCGCAGCCGGCCGGAGCGGAGGGCCGACCGGGGTCTGCGAGGCGTGAGTCGTCCGGACATCTTGATTTCTTTCTTCGAGGGCTCCCGGCCGCGCCGGGGCAGCGGAAGGAGAGCGAGGGCGGCTGACCCGAGGGGCCGGACACCGCTGACCGGGACGGGAGACATGCCGATGCGGCTTCGAGGCGCACGGAGGCATGCCGCGCCCAGGACATGAGGCGTCGGCGGAGCACGGGGGAGAACCGGGATACGGAGGCGGAGAGACGGCGACGAAGCGCGAAGGGAGCGGCGCGGGAAGACGGGCGCCGGTCGGCGAGGCGGTGGGGCGCCGATGCCTACGGGAGCGGGGTCAGGCGCCTGTGGGCCGGGGGCGGCGGGTCAGCGACAGAGAGCGCTACAGGTGCGCCGCAGGTCCACGTAGCGGCACACCACACCGGGGTGCGTCGTGAGCATGCTGCACATCCTGGGGCCAGCCGTCCGGGACTGTCAATGGACACCAATTGGTGTCTCATTGGGCGGGACGGTCTCTGACCGCTGATCAGAGCCCTGTCAGGGCCCGGAGGAAGGAGCGGGGGGCACGGCGGGACGCGCCGCGGCCTCCTCCGGGTGCAGCCACAGCGGCCCGTTGCCGGTGTCGACCCGGACGGCGCCCGCCGGAGGCCACGAGCCCCCGTCGGTCAGCAGCGCGCGCTCCGGATCGGTCAGGGTCCGGTACCGCGCGAGCGCGTCCGCCGGGGTCGGAGTCCTGTGCGCGGGCAGCAGTGCGGGGCTGAGTTCGATGACGGCGGAGACGTACTCCTCGTACGGCCGCCAGCCGGGTACGACACGGTGCTCGGTGGCGGTGCGCAGGAGCAACGTCGGCAGCGCGTACCGGTGTTGGCCGTCCGGGGTCTCCTTGGCGGTGCCCGGATGGGGCGAGGTGCCGGCGCGCACCGACAGCACCTCCGCGATCGGCCTGCGCGCCTCGGCACGGTCGGCTCGCACCCGCTCCAGTACGTCGGCCGACGCCGCGTCGGCCGCGAGCCTGCCGGCATCGAGGCCGGGCACGCCGGACACCGCGGACAGGGCCGACCCGGGGGTGTCCGCGGGCTCCCCGAGCACGAACACGCTCTCCCGCAGCCGCCGTAGCACCCGGTCGGCGACCTCCGTGCCCTGGGCCTCGGCCGCCTTGGCGACCAGGGAGGCCGGCCAGGAACTCGCGGCCACACGGCTGAGGTGACGTGCTCGCGGTGCGTGCGTGTGGGCGCTGATGTCCTGGACGTAGCGCGCGTACCAGGCGGTCTCGGCTGCGGAGTCGGGCGCGGGGTCGTCGTCGTGGTCGAAGAGGATGCAGTACACGCGACGCCAGTGGACGCGGTCCGCGAGGACCGCGCGCAGCCTGCGGAACACGGGCTCGGATCCCCAGGCCCAGGGACACAGGGGGTCGGTGTACTCGACGACTTCGAGGAGTCGGGCGGTGTGCCGGTCCGGGGCCGTCATGCGGCTCCCCGGCGGCTCAACTGCTCGTCCGCCGCGTGGTGTTCGTCGGTCGTGGCGGGCAGCAGCGTGGCCAGGGTCGTGCCGCCCAGGACGGCGGCGGCGTCCGCCTCGATCTGGCGCCACACCCCGGGCAGACCGCCCGCCGGACCGGGGTAGTCGAGCCCGGCCAGCGGTTCGCCGCGCAGGGTGATCAACTCACCGTCCACAGCGCGGGCGACATCGAGGAGCGTGATCTCGTGGGCGGGCCGGCCGAGCCAGTAGCCGCCCTCGCAGCCACGCTGGCTGCGCACCAGACCGGCTCGGCGCAACTCGCCCACCACGGACTTCAGGAACCGGAACGGGATCTGCTGCGAGGAGGCGATCGCCTCGCACGTGAGCGGACGGGCAGGTTCGCAGGCGAGCTCCAACAGGGCCCGCGTGGCGTAGTCCGCCTTCGCGGAGATATGCATACGCACATAATGCCCGACGCGGCCCGGGTCGGGAGCGCTTCCGGCGCTTCTCCCCGCATGCTCCCCTCGTACATTGCGGGAACATTGCCGCAGGTGAAGGACAATGGACACCTCTTGACATCCTTTTCGGAGCGGCTCTAGCGTCCCCAACCATGAGCGAGCCGTTGACAACCCCCGGCGAAGGTTTCCACCCCCATCTCCACGACGCCGCAGGGCAGTCGACATCCTCCCTGCGCAGTCGCCTGCACCACATCCGCGCCGAAGCCCTCGACGGTGACACGGCGCAGAGCGGCGGCATGCGCAGGTTCGCCGCGGTGAGCGGCAGGACGGTCGGCTCCGACAAACTGTGGATGGGCCAGACCCACGTGGCGCCCTCCACCTCCTCCTCCGACCACCACCACGGCGAGTCCGAGACCGCCATCTACGTGGTGAGCGGACACCCCGAGTTCGTCTTCCTCGACGACACGGGCGCACAACCGGAGGAAGTACGCCTGCGCACCTCGCCCGGCGACTACATCTTCGTCCCGCCGTTCGTGCCCCACCGCGAGGAGAACCCGGACGCCGCCGACGAGGCCGTGGTGGTGATCGCGCGCAGCACACAGGAGGCGATCGTGGTGAACCTTCCGGGGCTGTACGTGCTGGGGGCCGAGGAGCACTGACGGGTGCGGGTACTGCGGAAATTCGCTCGCGGTGCGGGCGGAACGGGCTGAGACTCGTGCCATGACAGACATGGCGGCGTTCCGCGACGCGGTCACCGCGTGGGCGACGGGTGGCCCCGGTGACTCCGCGCACGAATTGGCCGCGCGTCTGCCCGTCCGGACGGCCGTCCTGCTCGAAGGCCCCAGCGACGTGGCGGCAGTTGACGCGCTGGCGGAGCGCCGAGGCCGGAACCTGGCCGCCGAGGGGGTCTGCGTCCTGTCGATCGGCGGCGCGATGAGCGTCGGCCACTACGCCAGACTCCTCGGCGCACCCGGCCTGGGCCTCCGCCTTACGGGCCTCTGCGACGAGAGGGAACGCGCCTACTACGCCCGGGGTTTCGAACATGTCGGTGCGACACAGGACAGCTTCTTCGTCTGCGCGGCGGACCTGGAGGACGAACTCATCCGCACGTTGGGCGTGCCCCGGGTCGAGGAACTCGTCGACGCGGAAGGCGAGTCGCGCGCCCTGAAGACCTTCCTGCGCCAGCCCGCCCAGCAAGGCCGCGCCCCGCAACAGCAGTTCAGACGCTTCCTCGGCACGAAGAAGGGGCGCAAGATCCGCTACGGCCGCGTCCTCACCGAGGCCCTCGACCCGGCGCGGGTTCCGGCGCCGCTCGACGGTCTGCTCGCGAGCCTGTGACCACCGACGGGCGCCAGGCTCCGTACTGGGACACCGTCGCGGCGACGAAGACGTTCACCCATCCACTCCATCCGCCCTGGCTGGACGGGATCAGCAGGCACGCGGCGATTCTCGACCACGGCTGCGGTTACGGCCGCGTCATGAAGGAACTCGAACAGCACGGCTTCGGCAACCTGACGGGCGTCGACACCTCACCGGCAATGATCGAACGGGCCCAACACCTGTACCCCGCCCTGCACTTCGCCACCCTGGACACACCACCCGCGCTGCCCTCCCCGCCCGCCGCCTACGACGCGGTACTGCTCTTCGCCGTGCTCACCTGCATCCCCGCCGACGACGCCCAACGTCGTCTGATCACCGAGCTCAACCGCCTCCTCAAACCCGGCGGAGTCCTCTACATCAGCGACCTTGTCCTCCAGGACGACGACCGCAACCGCCGCCGCTACGACCGCTGCGCAGCCCTCCGCGACAACTCCGGCCGCTACGGCGTGTTCGAGACCGGCGACGGCGCCGTCTGCCGACACCATTCCCGTGACTGGCTCACCACCCTGCTCGGCGGTTTCGAAGCCGTCGATACCCGAACCATCACCGTGCCCACGATGAACGGCCATGAGGCGACGGGGATCCAGATCCTCGCCCGGAAACCCGGCGCGGCGTGAACGCGGCTCACACCGCGCACGAGGGCGCGGCGTCAGAGTGCGGTAGCGGGCCGGGACGGTACGCGCTGACGGACACGGAGCACGGCCGGGTCTGGGGCGTGTGCGACGCCGTGGACGGGCTCTTCGGGGAACCTCGGCGTGGGACCTACGAGCTGTTCGGCTGGGTTTCAGAGGCAGTTGAGGCGGGGGACCGGGTCGGCAGCAGGGTGTGGCTGGTGCCGGACGACGCGTCGCTCGGCCCCTGGCTGCTGGAGGACGTGGAGAGCGCGGCGGGCCAACTCCGGGGGAGGGGCAGCCTCGTCCTCACGGGCCTGGGCGACTACGAAGGTCCGCCGGAGGGGCACCGAGGCCGCGTTCGAGTGCACGACGGGCACCAATGGCTGGGCTCCTGCCGGGAGTTCGCCCGCATTCTGCCGGCGGCTCGGGTGGCGCCCCCACTCGTCCTGCGGGGACTTGCCCCGGGTGACCGACTGCGGGCCGCCCTCGCGAAGGGCACCCGGCGGTCACTGAACCTGGAGGAAGCAGCCCTGGAACTACGGGACGAGCAGGGCGAGTTGCTCACCGATCGACTCCTCTGGACCACCGTCAGCGCCTGGCGCCCGTCCTCCTACGGGCCGGATCTCATCGACCTCGAACTCGACGGGGAGTTCTTCGACCCCGTTCCCGCACACGCCAGGCCGATCTGGGAGCGCTGGCTCGCCGGGCCGCCGAACAGTCCGGATGCCTGGGCCGGCCTCGACACCCGTGGCCGTGAGGTCTGGCTCGCACTCGTCCGGGAGCGAGGATGCCGACGCGCCCGCCGTGACCGCCCCGCAGGCCACGTCTACGAACTCGACGGCCGGCACATCACCGACGTCCCGGGCCTCTACCTCGCCCTCGGCGAGGCGGTGAACGGTCCGGGCGGCTATTTCGGCGGCCCTCGACGACTGCCTGAGCGGCACCTTCGGCTACTCCGCCCCGGCGACCCTGCGCTGGCGGAACGCCGCGACCGCGCACGAGTACCTGTCCCACCTCCTGACCTCGGACGGTCGGCCGTACGACCTGATCGCCGAGACTCTTGATGTTCTTGCCGCGGGCGGGATGCGGGTCACCGTCACGTGAACCGGCCATCCCCGACCTGTCCGACGAGCGTGGTCACCCGCACCTCCTCAGCGAACGCCTCGTCCGCCGGGAGCGCTTGGCGGATACGTTCAGCGAAGGCGGGTCGGTCGTCCGGACCGGGCAAGCGATCGACGGGCATGGCCGAGCAGACCCCGCCGAAGAGTTGGTCGAAGCTCAGCTCGTCACGGTATTCGACGACCAGCTCCCGCACACCGTCGAAGCCCGCGGCCCGCAGCGCCTCCGCGTACCTCAGCCGGTCATGACCGCTCGTGCCACAGGTCGCCGTCAGTGTCGTCCCGAGCCACTCTTCGAGACATCCACGCAGGGCCCGGGACCATGAACTGTCCTGCTGCCACAAGGGAGTTCCGTTGGAGATCACGGCGATGCCTCCGCCCGGACGCAACAGCGGTACGACAGCGCGGAAGAGCTCGTCGTGCCGCATCCAGTGGAGCGCCTGCCCGATGACCGTCAGTGCCACCGACCGCTCTCCCAACAGCCCGCGCAGCGCCGGGAGATCGGTGTCGGCGCCCAGCATCCAAGTCACGTTCCGAATGCCCTGGGCCCGGGCCGCGTGCCGGGCCAGCCGCAGCATGTCCGGCTCCGGATCCACCCCGACCACCGAACGAACCCGGGAGGCGAAGGGGAGCGTGAGCTGGCCGGTGCCACACCCCAGGTCGAGCACGGCATCGGCCCGTGAGAGTCCGAAGGCTTCCGCCAGGGCGTCGAAGACCGGAGGAGGGTAACCCCGGCGGAACTCCGCGTAGTACTCGGCCACAGCGCCACTGAATCCCACTGTCATGGCCTCACTCTGCCGGGCACCCGCGACACCGGAAACCATGTGTGCGGGGCTATCGCCATCGGCGGAATCCGGGAACCGCCGCGAAATCCGGCGAAACGCTTCGGCTCATCCCTTTCCGGCGCGGGCTAGCGCGACGTCCGCCTGTGCGGCGAGGTCGGCGACGAGATCCGCTGCGGACGGTAGATCATCGATGAGGTCGACGGCTTCGCCGGCCCACACCGGCAGCGGCGGTATGTCGCCCTGGGACAGGGCGAGTTGGTAGTCCTGTCTCGCGTGGGGATCGGTGGCGAGTTCGGTCTCACGGCCGCGCCATGCGTCGAGGAAGGGGTGGCCGAGAGTCCGGGCGGTGTACTTCGACGGCCAGCGGGAGCCCCGGGCGAGGTCGAGAATCCTGTTCCGCTCGGTGTCTCCGCCGTGTCCCTCCACGATGGCCGCGGCGGTCGAGGCGGTGATCAGAGCTTCGGTCGTGGCCTGGAAACGGGTCCCGATGAGCGCTCCGGCCGCCCCGAGGGCGAGAGCGGCGGCCACACCACGGCCGTCGGCGATACCGCCGGCGGCCAGTACGGGCACGGGCGCCGCCAGATCCACGACGACCGGCACGAACGGCAGCGTGGAGCGGCCGTACCGGGCTCCGTGACCGCCGCTCTCGGATCCCTGGGCCACGATGACGTCGGCGCCCAGGTCCACCGCCCGCCTCGCCTCCTCCAGATCGGTGACCTGAATGATCAATGTCGTACCGGCTTGGTGGATCCGTTCGGCGAACGGGCTCGGGTCCCCGAACGACAGCATTACCGCAGCGGGGTTGTGTTCCAACGCGTGCTCGACCGCGTCCACATCGATCTGCCAGCTGAGGAAACCGATTCCCCACGGCTCCGTCGTGTTCTCGGCGACGATCGCCAACTCGCGGGCCAGCCAACCGCGTTCACCGTTGCCGCTGCCCAGCAGCCCCAGCCCACCACCACGCGAGACGGCCGCGGTCAGCGCACCACCGGCCGATCCACCCATCGGCGCCAACGCGATCGGGTGCCGCACACCGAACAACTTCGTGAACGCCGTCGACAATGCCATGGCGACCATCATCGCCCTTTGCCGCAAGGGGAGTTGGGGTGCTGCGGATATGAGTGGCTCCGCCCGCGCCCCCACCCTAGTCTCGGCCCATGAACCGGCGGCGGCAGAAGAAGCTCTCCAGGCGTCTCTTCGGAGCAATTCAGGGCGGTGACACCGCTGTTGTGACCGCGGTACTGCGGTCCGGAGCCGACCCTGAGCGAGCCGACAGCGAGGGCACCACACCTCTCTACGCGGCCGCGGTGAACGGAGAGGCCGCGATCACGGGCCTGCTCCTGGCGGCCGGCGCCTCCCCGGCCACCGAGAGCAGCGGAACCGGAGCGGAGGGAACGCCGTTGTGCGCGGCGGCCTGTTGGGGGCACACCGACACGGTGCGCGAGCTGTTGGCCCACGGCGCCGATCCGAACGTACGGGAAGACCACGGCACCGGCTGGTCGCCCTTGGACTGGGCGGACAACGGTTCCCATCCCGAGACGGCCGCCTTTCTCGCCGCGGCGGGTGCTGGTACGGGCTGCGGACGACGATCGACACGTACCGGGTGAGTGGGCGGGACGGCGCGGGAGTTCCGCAACTGGCCCAAGGCGTCGGCTTGTTGACCGTGAGGTCGGCCGGGATCTTGACCCTGGTCCCGAAGGAGCCGGTGGCGAGTGCGTCGGCCGAGGGCGGCTCGTACGTACCGGGAGCCGAGGCGGTTGGCTGTGGTTGTCCCGGGAACTGCTTCTGTTCCTCCATCGAGGGGTTCAACTTCGCGCCGCGCTCCCAGCGGATCCCGAGAGTGACCGCCTTGCCGGGTGCGCAGCCCGTGCCGGTGAGAGTGATCGTGCCGCCCGGGACGGTCTCGGACGGTGAGGCGAGCAGCGGGCTCGCGGGGCCCGTCACCTCGGGCCGGGCGCGGTGGTTCCGGAGCGTTTCCAGGCGACCAGGGGGAAGGCGGCCAACACCGCGGCGGCCACGGCCGTGACCGTCGCGACCTCGCGGAAGGTGCGGCGGCGCCGGGCGCGACGCCGTAGGTCCGCGAGGGGCGGGCGGCGGGCGGAGCGGGTGCCCTCGTCGACGAGTTGTCGTAGACCGCGTTCAGGGTCGGGCATGGTGGGACAGAGCTCCTTCCGGATCGGCGGCGAAGTGGCGGGCCATGTTCGCGCGGGCTCGGGAGGGTCTGCCGCGCACGGTGCTCACCGGCAGGCCCAGTTGCTCGGCGACCTGCTCGATCGGCAGATCCAGTACGTCGTGCAGCAACAGCACAGGGCGCTGGTTCACCGGCACCCTGCGCAGCATCTCGGCGACCTCGACCGTCTGCGGCGTGAGGTGGGACGGCGGGCGCTGGGCACCCAGGCGCAGCCGAGCCGCCGCACGTCGGCGCAACCGGCGGATCTCGCTGACCGCGAGGTTGATCGCCACCCGGCGTACCCACAACTCGGGCACGTCGTAGGCCTGGATGCGGGGCCAGCGGTCCAGGGCCCGGATGAACGCCTCCTGTACGACGTCCTCGGCCTGTTCGAGACTGCCGGTGACCGAGAACAGCTGACCGACCAGTCGCGCGTACGCCGACTGGTAGAACTCCTCGAAGTCCGTCACACCGGCCTGCTGGCCTCGGGCACCGCCACTGTCACGCTCCACTCAGTTCGGGCCCACCGGTGCAGCCTGCACGCTCTTCTCGGCGGGAGACAACGCCAGCCACGCCAGTTGCGCGGCGGTGGCCTTGCCCTGCGCCTTCAACTGGCCGACCAGCGTGTCGGCTTCGGTTTCGCGGCCTCCTCGGCCACGGTCCGCGCGTGCTCGACGGCCTGCGGCGCGGTTCCGTGGTTGGACGAGGCGAGCGCCGTCGTGGCGAACACTGCGCACAGGCCCGCGGCGGCGACGCCGACAGCGGCGAATCCCAACGTGCGGTGCTGCATGGTCCATCCTCACGTTCGTAGGGGAGAGCAGGTCCGAGGGCCTGACCCGTCGGGGCGAGCCCGACCGCCGTTCCACCACCCCCACGCCCCGGACCCCGACGTGGCGCACACTCCGCGGCCCTTCGTCATCGAACCGTGACCGGGCCGCCGCGGCCCGGTCACGGCGACCGGTCCCGGCCCGGTACGACGGTGCCGTGTGCCCGCACCGCGAATGGCGGATACTCGTGATCGGCGGGGCACGTGGGTGCTGTGCCGACAGGAGGTGCGCGGGCGCATGCGAACACCTTGGCGCGTCCTGGCCGGGTGGATCCCCACCTGGTTGCGGGACCACGATCCGGGACTCGTGGCGACCCGCCGGGCCGCGCGCACCGCGCTGGTGATGCCCGCGCTGTTCGCCCTGTGCAGCCAGGTGCTGCACTCCCCGACGATGGCGACCTACGCGGCGTTCGGTGCGTTCGCGATGCTCCTGCTGGTGGAGTTCACCGGCCCGATGGTGCAGCGTCTGCGGGCGCACGTGGGGCTGGCCGTGGCCTGGGTGGTGCTCATCTGCCTCGGCACGCTGGTGGCCCGGACGACGTGGCTCGCGGTCACCGTCATGGTCCTGGTGGGCTTCCTGGTGCTCTTCTCCGGTGTGGTCAGCTCCGTCCTCGCGGGCGCGACCACCGCGCTGCTGCTGGCCTTCATCCTCCCGGCGACCTCGCCCGCACCGTTGTCGCAGTTGCCCGACCGGCTCGCCGGAGCGGGCCTCGCAGCGGCGGCCGCCATGCTCGCGATCTCCTTGCTGTGGCCCCGGCCCGCCGCGGACCCGCTCAGCGCACCCGCCGCCCGGGTCTGCCGCGCGGCAGCCGAACAACTGCGTACAGACGCCTCGTGGCTGGCCGGCGGACCGGACGCGGCCACCACCCGGCAGTGCGAGGTCACCGCCGGTCAGGCCGCCGCCGCGGCGGCGGACCTGCGCACCGCCTTCGACGCCACGCTCTACCGGCCCACAGGTCTCTCCGCCGGCTCCCGCGCACTGGTCCGCCTCGTCGACGAACTCACCTGGCTCAGCGCCATCGTGGCCGACAGCGGCCCGCCGAAAGAGGACCCCGCGGCCTGCGACGCCGACGCCCACGCCGTACGACGAGCAGCCGCTACGGCCCTGGACGCGGCGGCCGACATCCTCGACGCCCCGCGCGGCGCGCCCGACGCCCTCCGCGCCGCCCTCGACGACCTGCGTACGGCCATGGACGGCATGGAACTCCGCGCCACCCACCGGCTGCCCGTGCACCGGCCGACGCCGGGCACGGAGTCGGAGGTCCGCGCCTTCATCGAGATCCTCGACCTGTCGTTCCGCGCCCAGGAACTGGGGTACGCCACCCTTCAGATCGCCGGCAACGTCGACCTGGCCGCCGCTGCCGAGCGCCGCAGCTGGCCGGAGCGGTTGCTGGGCACGGAACCCGGCGCGCTGACGCAGCCGCTGGCCTCCGCCGTGGAGCGCGCCGCCGCCCATCTGGAGCCGCGCTCGGTGTGGCTGCACAACAGCCTCCGGGGTGCGCTCGGCCTCGGCATCGCGGTGGCCCTGGCGAACGCGACCAGCGTCCAGCACTCGTTCTGGGTGCTGCTGGGAACCCTGTCGGTGCTGCGTTCCAACGCGCTCAACACCGGGCAGAACGCGCTCCGGGCGCTGGGCGGCACCCTCGCCGGTTCACTCATCGGGACCGGACTGCTCCAGCTCATCGGGCACCACAGCACCGTGCTCTGGTTCCTGCTCCCGGTCGCCGTGCTGATCGCCGGCATCGCGCCCGCCGCCATCTCGTTCGCCGCGGGCCAGGCGGCCTTCACCGTCACGCTCGTCATCCTGTTCAACATCGGCCAGGACCCCGACTGGCACATCGTGCTGCTGCGGATCGAGGACATCGCCCTCGGCTGCGGGGTGAGCGTCCTGGTGGGCCTGTTCTTCTGGCCGCGTGGCGCCGCCGCGGCCGTCGACCGGGCGCTGGCGGCGGCGTACACCGAAAGTGCCCGCTACCTGGCCGACACGGTGGAGTACGCGGCCAGCCGTTGCAGCATCGGCTGCATTCCGACCGATGCCCCGCTGGAGGCCGGCCGACAGGCGGCCGCCGCGTCCCGCCGGCTCGACGACGCCTTCCGCAGCTACCTCGCCGAACGCGGCGCCAAGCCGGTACGGCTGTCCGACATGACCACGCTGGTCACCGGGATCGTAGGACTGCGCCTCGCCTCGGACGCGGTACTGGAACTGTGGCAGCGCAACGGCGGCGAGGAACGGATGGAACCCGACCGTTCCGAGGCCCGGCTCACCCTGCTCGAGAACGCCGTCCGGGTGGCCGACTGGTACCGCGACCTGGCCGAGGGCCTCGGCCGGCACACCGCCGTCCCCGATCCGCTGTCACGTGACGCCGGGGAGGAGGCACGTCTGGTCCACTCCCTGCGCCGTGACCTGCGTGGCGACGACGGACACGCCACGGCGACCGCCGTCCGCATCATCTGGACCGCCGACCACCTCAACGTGGCCCGCCGCCTCCAACCCGGCCTGGCAGCGGCGGCGAAACCGACCGAACTCGCCTGAGCACGCGAGCGGTTGAGGGTACGGGAAGGGCACTCGGTCGCAGGGCTGCCGCCGGTCGCAGGGGCGCCGTGTTCACGCGGGGAAGGGAACGGCGTCGCGCGCCGACCGGAGCGCGCCCGCCCACCAGGCCAGCCGGTCGAGCGCGGTGCGGGCGTTCGCGGCGGACTCGGGATCGAGCGGACGGCCGTCCTCCCACGCCGTGAAGTAGTTCGGGAAGACGAGGCCGTCGCGGATCGGCACGGCGTGCAGTTCGGTCAGCACGTTCTCCAGGTGCAGGGCCGCGTGTCGGCCACCGGCCGCACCGCCGTAGCTGACGAAGGCGACGGGCTTGGCCGCCCACTGGGTGAAGTGCCAGTCGATGGCCGCCTTCAACGACGCGGGATAGCTGTGGTTGTACTCCGGCGTGACCACGATGAAGGCGTCGGCGTTCGTCAGGGCCGACGTCAGCGCCGCCATCCCGGCCGGGCGGGGGTAGTCGTCGCGAGCGAGCTTCGGTGATGCCGCGGGCAGTGCCAACGGGATGTCGATATCGGCCAGATCGACGACTTCCACATCGAAGTCACCGTGCAGATCGGCCTGTTGGGCGACCCACGAGGCCACGACGGGGCCGAACCGTCCTTCACGCACGCTTCCGACGATGATCACCAGCTGAGGTCTGTTCTCCATGCCCACCACGATCGGACGGCACCGCGCCCCCAGCCAGACCGTGCTCAGGCTGGCCCCCGCAGGGCCACGCTGAGCACTCCGCCGGAAGCGGGCGACGCCGTAAGCTCACGCCATGGGTTCGCCGTTGGGGGATTTCATCCGGACCGCGCGAGACAGCATTCAGCCGCAGACATTGGGGCTGCCCGATCACGGCCGCCGCCGGTCACCCGGCCTGCGGCGCTCGGATCTCGCCGCGCGGGCCGGCATCAGCGTCGAATACCTGACGCGCATCGAACAGGGCCGTGACCGCAATCCCTCGGTGGCGGTGGTGAACGCGCTCGCCGACGCGCTCACTCTCAACGCGTCGGAGCGCGACCACCTGCGCTACCTCACGAAGATCACCGGCGGCGAGTGCTCCGCCCACACGCGACCCGAGCCACCGCGCCGCGAGGTCCGCCCCACCGTCCTGGAGACGCTCCGTCTGCTCGAACCGGGCATCGCCCTGGTCACCAACCGGCTGGGCGACGTCCTCGCCCACACCGGTGGCTACGAGTCGGTGACGCGCGGCACCGGACTGCTCGACGCCGATCCACCGAACCTCACGCGCTACGTCTTCACCGACCCCCGCGCGCGGATGTTCTTCATGGACTGGGACGATGTCGCGGACGAGCAGGCCTTCGACCTGTGGCTCGCACCGTCCGTGGGCAACTCCGAGTGGTTCACCACGGAACTCGCCGGTGCCGCGGGACCCGACTTCACGCGTCGCCTGAACCGGCATGTGGTTCCCCGACGCGGGGTGCTCCGCCTCAGCCACCCGTCCGGGTGCGAACTCCGACTGCTCCGCGAGACCCTCGAACTCGCCTCGGACGCACAGCAGTTGACCGTCCTCCTGCCTGCGGACGACAGCACGGCCGAGGCCCTCGGCCAACTCCGCCGCAGCTCCCATGGCCGGTTGCGGGTCATCTCCTGACGAGCCTTCTCCTGACGGGCTTTCCAGTGGCGGGCCGACGCCTCGAAAAGCGGAGGATGTCGGAAAGTCCCTGATCACATAGCCTCTCCTGGCACGCACACGACAAGGGGAGGATCATGAGAGGCAGAACGGCCTGGGCCGCGGCCGGTGGGGCCGCGGCCCTGGTGCTGGTGACGGCGACCGGGGCACACGCGGAGGGGCGGGGTGACGTCCGGGTGGTGAAGACCGTCGTCAACGGCGGCGGCAACGTCATCGTGGGCACGGCGAAGACCATCCGCTACCCGGTCGACATCACCGTCAAGGACAACTCGGGGGTGAAGGGGCTCACGGACGTCAGCACCTTCAACAAGACGAGCGCCTACACCTTCGCGACCTGGAACGATGACTCGTCCTGCACGAAAAAGAGCACGACGACCTCGGTGTGCCGGGCCACGCTGACCATCGACCCCGCCTGGATCGCCGACAGCGACGACATCGACACCAACAAGGTCGCCGGCGTCTGGCAGATCAACGCCACCGTCAAGGCGAACGACGGCGACTACTGGATCTCCGACCACATCGCCGAGTACAAGGTCAAGCGGGCCGCCCAGCTCACCACGGTGATCGCGCCCGAGAAGGTCGCCAAGAACGCCGAGGTGACCGTCACCGGCAAGCTGTCGCGGGCCAACTGGGAGGACCGGAAGTACCACGGATTCCCCGGCCAGCAGGTCAAGCTCCAGTTCCGGAAGAAGGGCGCCGCCCACTACAGCACGGTCAAGACCGTGACGACGGGCAACACCGGGCAACTGACCACCAAGGTGACCGTCACCTCGGCGGGCAGCTGGCGCTGGTACTTCGCGGGTACCACGACGACCTCACTCAAGGCGTCGACCGGGGACACGCTCGATCTGAAGTAGCCGACGGGGGTCAGAGGCCTCTCTGTCCACGGCACATCCACCTCGTCGTCGGCGGGATGACGACGAGGTGGATGGTGGCCGCGCCCTGCCCGGTCTGCGCCGCACCGATGCCGGACGGAGTTGATGCGTCTACCGCAACACCGTCTGCTTGGAGTCCCCGGTCCTGGCGGGCGGTACGAGGTGGCGGGCGGTATGAGGTGATCGACGTCCGGTCTGCTCGCGCCGTTGAAGTACTGGTCGTCGTAGGGTGAGTGTCAACTGCCGCCGATCGGAGCGCAGTTGGGAACCCTGGGTCGGGGCGGCCGCGGCTTCGGCCCTGAGGACCTCGGCGCAGGCACCGGAACCGGAGATGGACCCCGTACAGCACGGGGGATTTCGACGGCTGATGAACAGTTCCGCGGATGACGACATCCGTGCGGTGGTCGACGCGTGTTCCGTCCGCCGGCCGCTCGACCCGACGCAGAGCGTGACGTCGCGTCAGTAAGCCACACCTACGCCCCCGCAGTCGCGCTGAAGCCGTCCCGCTCAACCGTCACGCTGAAGTGGATCCCGGCAGGTCAGTGCGGGTGTCGTCCCGCGATCCCATCAGATCCCGACTCGCTGTGGACGCGGGCCCGACCGGGGTCCAAAGATCACCTGCAGCGCTGCTTTCGACCGGCACCGCCCACGCGCTGGACAGGCGGCTCCGGCAGGACTCGAATGCCGCGTCGCCCAGCGGCTCCCGCGTTGATTACCGCCACCGGACGTCAAGGATTGGAACGTGTCATGAACCTGTTTGACCCCAGCCATCGATTGTCTCGACGCAGGCTGCTGACACTCGCTGGCGGCGCCGCGGTCGCGACCGCGGCCGGTATCGGATTCGCCCAGTCGGCCTCCGCGTCGTCCGCGGTGTCCGCGGCGACCGGTTACGGGATCGACTACTCCGACGCGTCGCTCACCGCCGGTTCGGTCGCCGGGGCGGGCTACGGCTTCGTGTGCCGTTATCTCAGCTGGCTGCCGAACCCGAAGGTCCTCACCCTGTCCGAGGCTCAGGCACTGACCGCCGCGGATCTGGGCATCGTCTCCAACTGGGAGTCCGACGGGCTGCAGGACTGGCAGAGCGGCGTCCCCGCCGACCCCTACGCCCAGGGGGCCGGGCATGCCACTGAGGCGCAGCGGCAAGCACTGGCCAACGGGATGCCGTCGTCGCGGCCGATCTACTTCAGCGTCGACTTCGACCTCCAGTCCTCGATGTATTCCGCGCTCAACTCCTACTTCGACGGCATCGCCTCGGTGATCGGCCGGTCCCGGACCGGTGCGTACGGCGGCTACCACGTGATCAAGGAACTCTTCGACAGCGGGAAAATAACCTGGGGCTGGCAGACGTACGCGTGGTCCAGCGGGAGCTGGGACAGCCGCGCGCAGTTGCGGCAGGTCCAGAACGGCATCTCGGTCGCCGGGCACGACGCGGACCTCGACCAGGCGATGGCCGCCGACTACGGGCAGTGGGGCGGCACGGGCGGCGGCGGTACCGGCGTCATCCTGCCGTCCTGGCCGAACATCACCGACGGCATGACGGGGCCCAGCGTGCAGGCGGCGCAGTATCTGCTGCGCTATCACGGTGCGTCGATCACCGCCGACGGCCAGTTCGGGGCGGGCACGCTCGCCGCGACGAAGAGCTTCCAGTCCGCGCACGGTCTGGGCGTGGACGGTCAGATAGGTCCGCAGACCTGGTCGGCGCTGATCGTCCAGGTTCAGTCCGGCTCCAGCGGCGATGCCGTCCGGGCCGCCCAGGTGGAGCTCAACCGGTTCGGCTACGGCCTCACTGTCGACGGCGGTTTCGGCTCCGGCACGGAAAGTGCCGCCCGGGCTTTCCAGTCCGCGCACGGTCTGGGCGTGGACGGCCAGGTGGGACCGCAGACCTGGCAGATGCTCGTGGGTACCGGGACCGGTGCCACGGGCGGTGGCACCGTAGCGCCGCCCTGGCCGAATGTCATCGACGGCGACACCGGGAACAACGTGCTGGCCGCGCAGTATCTGCTGCGCTACGACGGTGCGTCGATCACCGCCGACGGCCAGTTCGGGCCGGCGACCCTCGCCGCGACCAAGAGCTTCCAGTCCGCGCACGGCCTCGGTGTGGACGGTCAGATAGGTCCGCAGACCTGGTCGGCGCTGATCGTCCAGGTTCAGTCGGGTTCCAGCGGTGACGCCGTCCGGGCCGCCCAGGTAGAGCTGAACAAGTTCGGCTACGGCCTCACTGTCGACGGCGGTTTCGGCTCCGGCACGGAAAGTGCCGCCCGGGCTTTCCAGTCCGCGCACGGTCTGGGCGTGGACGGCCAAGTGGGGCCGCAGACCTGGCAGATGCTCGTCGGCAGCTGACCGCCGAGCACCTCCGGCGGCGAGTGTGCGGGGCGGGGTGACCACGAGGGTTCGACTTCGTCCCGCACTCGCTCGCCGGTGCCGAGCGCACACACGGCCGACGTGAAGGCGCCGGTGCGCACCACCACAGTGCTGAGCCAAGGGCGGTCAGGTGGATGGTCGACTTTCCGGGATCGGTCGGTGCGTGCCCGTGATCATCCGGAGGAGACGCTCGGATGCCGTAGATGCCGCTCGTGGATCAGACTGCCCGCTCTTGGAGCGCCGCGAGGTAGTCGCCGACGGCGTCACGGTTGCGGGTGAGGACCGCGATGCGCTCGGTCAGCCGGTCGCGTTCGGCTGCCAGTGCCGTCACCGTTTCGGGCAGGACGCCGGCGAAGACGATCGGGTCACGGGGAGACTCCATGCAGGGCAGGATCGCGCCGATCACGTCCGTCGACAGGCCGGCTCCCAGCAACTCGCGGATCTGCTGGACGCGGCCCAGCGTCGTCGGGCTGTAGTCCCGGTAGTTGTTGGCCTCGCGCGTCGAGGCGATCAGGCCCTTCGCCTCGTAGAACCGCACCTGCCGCGGAGTGGCGCCCGCCCGTGCGGCCAGCTCGCCGATACGCATGACCGCAGATTACCCCTTGACCTTGACACCGGCGTCAAGGTTCGAGGCTGGAGACATGACCGAACTCAACGGAACCGTCGGCGCGCCCTTCGAGCCCGTCCGCCACGCCGTCCTCCAGCAGTTGCGCAGCGGTGCCGAGGTGGGCCTGTCCCTCCTCGTCGACCTGGACGGCGAAAAGGTGGTGGACCTGTGGGGCGGCCACCGGGACACGGCCCGCACGCGGCCCTGGCGGCGCGACACGATCACCAACGTGTGGTCGATCACCAAGACCGTGACCAGCCTCGCCGCTCTGCTGCTCGTCGACGCGGGCGAGTTGGACGTACACGCCCCGGTGGCGCGCTACTGGCCCGAGTTCGCCGCGAACGGCAAACAGGACGTCGAGGTGCGGCACCTGCTGTCCCACACCTCCGGAGTGTCCGGCTTGGACCACCCGGCCCGGCTCGAGGATCTGTACGACGTGCGCGAGGCGGCGGCACGGATGGCTTCCCAGGCGCCCTGGTGGCGGCCGGGCTCGGCCGCCGGCTACCACGTCCTCAACTACGGCCATCTCGTAGGGGAGTTGGTGCACCGCCTGACCGGTCTGTCGCTGCGCGACTTCGTGCGCCGGCACATCGCCGAGCCACTCGGTGCCGATTTCCGGATCGGGGTGGAGGAAGCAGACCTTGAGCGGGTCGCCGACATCATTCCTCCCGCCCTCGACTTCGACCCGTCGCTGCTCGACCACGACACCGTCGCGTACAAGACCTTCACCGGCCCCGGCTTCCGTGCGTCGGCGGCCAACTCCCCGGCCTGGCGCGCCGCGGACCTGGGCGCGGCCAACGGACACGGCAACGCCCTGTCCGTGGCCGACATCCTTGCGACCATCTCCCGCGAAGGCGCCACCGCCCACGGCAGACTCCTGCGACCCGACACCGTCAAGCTCATCTTCGACGAGCAGTTCCGCGGCTCGGATCTCGTCAACGGCCTGCACCTCAGGTGGGGCATCGGATACGCACTGCCCGACCGGCGCACCCTGCCCTGGATCCCCGACGGACGCGTCGTGTTCTGGGGCGGCTGGGGAGGCTCCATGGCCATCATGGACCTCGACCGGCGCATGACGATCAGCTACGTCATGAACTCGATGGGGCCCGACATCCTGGGCTCCCCACGAGCCGCCGCCTACGTCACCGCCGTCTACAAGGCCCTCGCAATCGACACGCCGTCCTGACGGCTGCCCCCTGTCCTTCTTCGCTTGGGCGCTAGCGGCCAAGGGCGGCGCAGGAACAGCCGTACGCCCTTCGACGTGTCTGTCCGGGTGGACGACGACGGCGCGTCTGCGTCGGTCAACGAGCCGACCGAGGGCCGGAGTTGGCGACACGGGAAACGGACGGTCGTCGTACGACGGGGTACTCGCCGCTGTTCCGTGGCGCGGTCCGCCGATCGGACCGTGAGTGTGGCCGGTCGGCCGACGCGGTGTCGTGGAGGGCGCGTCTAGCGTCGTTCGGACCAGCCACCGTGATCGAGGGGAATGCCCGATGGACCAGCGAGGGACGACCGAAGTGCACGTCGGCGCCACGGCCTTGGTCGGAGCGACCACGGAGTTCGAGCCGGACGTCATGGACCTGCTCGTGGTGACGCTGCGTCGTGCGGTCAGGAGCGAGGTGCCGGTCGTGGGGACGGACACCCTGCTGGGCGCGCTCGTGATGGGGGAGACGGACGCCGGTGCGGCGATCGCCCCGGGGATGCGGAAGGCCGGTGCGCTCAGCGGGGTGATCTCCGGCCGCGCGGGCCGCGGTTGGGTCAGCGACGACGAGGCGCATACGGCGCCGGTCGCGGAAGACGACGCGGCGGAGGTCGATGCCGCTTGGCGTGAAGCCCGGTGGCGCTTCGGTCTCGGCTCGCGCGCATTCGATGCGCAGAGCCGCCCGGTGCTGCCTGGGATGACTGGAGCCATGCGCGCGTGCCTGCTGCTCGCGCTCGCGTCGGCCCGCGCCGAGGGGACGATCTCGGTGCGCTGCCGGCATGTGGCCCGTGCCCTGCTGGACCTGCCGGACAGCAGGGCACGGGAAGCTCTGCTGCTGCGGAGGCTGGACGCGGCCGCCGCGTCGACCGCGCTCGCCGGCCTGGACACGAGCACCCCGGCGGAGGTCAAGAGCGCGGAATCCCGCGGCGTCACCCTTCTTCGCCGGGCCGGAACCCTGGGCAGGAGCGGAAACCGCCTTACGCGCGCGCTGACTTCGTGGACCTCCGGGGCTGCCGTGAACGGCTCACCGGTACTGTTCGCGGTGAACGTCGAGGCCGTGCGACAGGCCGTACGGTGCGGGCGTGCGGCGGCGGAGCCGGTGGATCTTCTGTTGGGGATACTGGCCCTGGAACGGGCGCTGTCCGTTGTCGGGCGCTCGCTTCCCGATAGCCTTTCGGACGCCAACTCCGCTGCTGCCCTGTTGCGTCGACATGGCGCAGGACAGACTTCCCTGCTCACTGCGGCCTCGGCGGCAGTCCCGCCCGAGGCCGCTCCCGACGGTGACCGCGTGCGGCTGTCCGCCGCCGCCGACCGGCTCATGGCGGTCGCGCGACTGTCCGCGGCCGAGCACGGTTCGCCCACGGTCGGTACGGTCCACCTGCTGGCCGCGCTGCTCGACGGATCGGCGACGGATACGGACGCCGGGGCCGGTGGCGCGGTCTCAGCGCTGCTGACCGCCGGTCAGGTGGACGTGGCCGCGTTGCGGGCAGAGCTGAGTTCCCGGCTGGGCGCATGACAACCGGGGGCCGCCGTGCGGCGATCGGCACTGTCGCGGCTACCGTGCCTCCTGGGAGATCATCAGTGGCGGGGCAGGGGCGATCATGAGTCAAGTGGCCGAGGAGAAACCGTCGTTGGGCCCGTTCGCACGGCTGGGACACATCCTGACCGGTGTGCCCGGGTGGGTGCGCCGCGAGGTGGCCGAGAGCTGGGCGGCGGTGCGTGCCGCCGAGCGCCGTACGGTCGTCGTCGAGGCGCTGCTCTGTGCCTTGGCGGCTGCCTGCTGCCTGTTGCCGCTGCTGGCAGCGCACCCGGAACGGCCGGTGCCGGCGGTGCTGGAGGGGGTGTGGGCGGCGCTGGTCGTCCCCGCTCGACGCGGCAGGCCGATCGCGGCGGTTGTGGGCGCTTCTCTGCTGCTCGTGGGGGCCAACGTGTGGACGGCGGCGGTGGTGCCGCTGGTCGTGCTGTCCGCCACCCGTCGTATCGCACCAACCCGGCGTGCGTGGCGGGCCGTTGGGGCTGCCTGCGCCGCCGTCGGTGTGCTGACCGTCGTCCATGCGCTGGTCCGCTCCGATGCCCTGCCGGTGGAACTTGCGGGCAACGCGGTCTCCGCCGTACTGCTGGTGCTGCTCCCCACCCTGGCCGGAACCCTGTTGGGGCGGCGGCGGCCTCTGGTCAGCCTGCTTCGGGAACGCAACGCCTATCTGGAACGGACCCGCGCGCTGACCGCCGCGGCTGCCCGAACGCAGGAACGGAACCGGATCGCGGGGGAGATGCACGATCTCCTGGGCCATCGGCTGAGCCTGATCTCCGTGCACGCGGGAGCGCTGGAACTCGCCACCGCGCGCCAGGCACCCGCCCTCGTCCAACAGGCCGAGCTGCTGCGCACGACCGCCGGTACGGCCATGGGTGAACTTCGCGACATCCTCGGTGTCCTGCGGCATGTGGACACTGCGGCTCTGCCGGGCAGTACCGGGGACGAGCGGGGAACGCGTGCGGACATCACCGCTCTGGTGACGGAATCCCGGCAGACAGGCAGCACCGTCGAGCTGGACTGGTCCGTTCCCGACACGGTCGAGGTGGACCTCCGGACGCGGCACGCGATCCACCGGCTGATCCGCGAAGGATTGACGAACGTGCTGAAACATGCGTCCGGCGCGCGCACCAAGGTGGAGGTCAAGGGCACCGCCCAGGGGATCGAGGTGTCCGTCACCAACGAGGCACCGCGCACGGCGGCCCCCTCGCAGGGCGGAAGCCGCAGCGGGCTGGCCGGCTGCCAGGAACGGATCTCGCTGCTCGGCGGAACGTTCGAGGCGGGCGCCTTGACCAACGGCGGTTTCCGCATGGCGGCTTGGCTGCCCACTCACGGGAAACCTCTTGAACTCGCCGCGTTCGAAGGGGACTTCACCTCCTCGCGCACGACGGCCCGCTCTCCCTCCGGCGGCACCGGAGGGGAAGGGGCCCGTGCCCCGCTGTCGGACGAGATCCTGACCTGGCCGCGCGTCCTGGGATCCGGCTGCGTGGCGCTGCTCGTGATCCTGCCGACGGCCGGCTTCCTCGTAGTACTGCTGACAACGGCAGCCCTAAGATGAGCCGATGATCCGAGTCCTGATCGCCGACGACGAGGCGCTGATGCGTGCGGGAATCCGGCTGATCCTGGAGAACGCCGACGACATCGAGGTGGTCGCCGAGGCGGGCAACGGTCAGGAAGCCGCCGCGGCATGCCGTACCCAGGACATCGACGTCGCCCTCCTCGACATCCAGATGCCGATCAGGGACGGAATCGCGGCGGCCGAGGACATCGCCCGGCTCTCGCCCCGTACCTGTGTCGTGATGCTGACAGCGTTCGGCGAGGAAGCGAGCGTGACGCGTGCCCTGCGGGCCGGGGCGAGCGGATTCCTCCTCAAGGACACCGGTCCCGCCCAGCTGATCCACGCCGTCCGACTCGCCGCGCAGGGCGAACCGGTCCTGGCCCCCACGATCACCCGCCAACTGCTGGAACGGCACGTACGGTCCGGCCGGGACACCGAGGCCGCTCGTCGCAGGACCGATGAACTGACCCCGGCCGAACGGGATGTCCTGCGTCTGCTCGCCACGGGCCTGTCCAACACGGAGATCGCCGATCAGCTGTATCTGAGCGCCGGCACGGTCAAGGCCCACATCAGCCGGATCCTCACCCGCACCGGCTGCGCCAACCGCGTACAGGCCGCCGTCCTCGCACACGACGCCCAACTGCTCACCGACCGTTGAACCTTGTCCGTCGATCCTCGCCCCTCGGCCTCGGTCACAGGGCGCTGCGCGGGACCGTCAGCACGTGCTTGCCGACGACGCCGCCGCGTTCGAAGGCCTGGTGCGCGGCGGCGATGTCCGCGAGCGGGTACACGCTGTCGACCACCGGGCGCAGCGCACCCGACGCGACATGGCCGGCCACATCGCGCAGCACGGCGGTCTCGGGGTTGGCGCTGAAGGTGCGGATACGACGGGAGCCGTGCACGCTGGAGGCGGCGATCGCGGCAATGGCGGACGGGGACAGTCCGACGGTGACCATACGGCCCCCCTTCGCCAACCGGCTTCGGTAGCAGTGCAGTTCCGTGCCCACCGTGTCGACGATGACATCGAACGGCCCGATCTGCTCCGAGGTGACGGAGCCGTAGTCCAGCACCTCGTCGGCGCCGAGGTCGGTGAGGATCTCGGCGTGCCGGTCGCGGGCGAGCGCGGTCACGTGGCCGCCCATGGCGTGCGCCAACTGCACGGCAGCGGTGCCGACTCCGCCGGCCGCGCCCCGTACCAGGACCCGTTCCCCGTCCGCGAGGCGCACGCTGTCGCGCAGGGCGATCAGCGCCGTGGAACCCGTGACCACCAGGGAGGCCGACTCGACCGAGGAGAGGTCCGCCGGGGCGTGCGAGAGGCGGTCCGCGGAGACCACGACGTACTCGGCCGCTCCGGCGATCGCGTGCCGCTGCCGGGGGTGCACCATGCCCCACACCCGGTCCCCGACCCGATATCCGTCGGCACCGGCGCCGGTCGCGGCGACCGTGCCCGCGAAGTCCAGCCCCGTACCGATCGGGAACCGGCGTCCCGACACCATCTTCAACTGCCCGGTGCGGACGATGACGTCGTGGCCGTTCACGCTGGTCGCCTCGACCGCCACCAGTACCTCACCCGCGCCGGGGGCGGGACGGTCCACGTCGTTGATCCGCAGAACGTCCGCAGTGCCGAAGCTCGTGATCTGAACGGCCTTCATGTCGCTGTTCCTTCCGTAACCGGCTGTGGTGCGTCCGATGCTGGACCCGATCCGCGACATCACGGTCGTTCTCCTTTTCCTGGGTCTGGCAGACCCACCCTCAGCGGTTCCGCCGGCGGCATACTGACGCAGTGACCGACACCTCCCACGCCATGAGTGACGACCCTCGACGCGAACTCGCCGACTTCCTGCGTACCCGCCGAACTCGGCTGCGGCCACAGGACGTTGGGCTGGAGCCCGGTGGGAGGCGGCGCGTCGCCGGGCTGCGGCGCGAGGAGCTGGCCCTGCTGGCGGGGGTGAGTTCGGACTACTACCAGCGCATGGAGCAGGGACGCGACGTCCGCCCCTCCGAGCAGGTACTGGACGCCCTCGCGCGCGCCCTGAACTTCTCCGCCGAGGAGTCGCGGCACCTGCACAGCCTCGCCGCCGCCGCGCGTACTCCGGGCCGCCCGCCGCGTTCGTACGAGCCGGAGGAGGTACCGGACACCACGCTACGACTGCTGCGCACCATGACCTCGCCCGCTCTGGTTGTCGGCCGTTTCCTCGACGTGCTGGCCTGGAACCCGCTCGGCGGCGCCCTGTTGGGCGACTTCACCCGACAGCCGCAGCCGCAGCGGAACCTGCTGGCACTGTTCCTGCACCCCGAGGCCGACCGGACCTGCCCGAACCGGGCGGCCACCGTCGCCGAGCTGATCGGGATGCTGCGGACACAGGTCGCCGCCGATCCCGGCCACCCGCGCGCGGTCGAGCTGGTGGGTGAACTCGCCGTCCGCAGCGACGAGTTCGCGGCGCTGTGGGCCCTCCACGACGTGGAGGAACCGACCCGGGGCCAGATGCGCCTGAACCATCCCCGGGTCGGCGAACTGAACCTGGACTGGGACGCCTACCCGATACCGGGCAACCCCGGCCCCGCGCTCATGGTCTGCACCGCCGCCGAGGGCAGCCTCGACGCCGAGCGACTCCAACAGCTCGCCGGCCTGCTGGACGCCGGCTGACCCGACGCGGAATCCGGCCTCCGGGGCGAAGAGGCAGCCGCACCTCCGAGGCCGGGATTCCGATGGACACGCCGTCCCGCCGGCCTGGTCACGGTCCGCCGGCGCGGGGGAATCAAACGTGGCCGCCAAACGCTCTGGCCTGCGTGAAGAAGATTGGATTTCTCTCGTTCGGTCACTGGTCGCCGACACCGCACTCCAAGACCCGGTCCGCCGCCGACTTCCTGCACCAGTCCATCGACCTGGCGGTCGCTGCCGAGGAACTGGGCGTGGACGGCGCGTACTTCCGCGTGCACCACTTCGCGCAACAGGCGGGCAGCCCCTTCCCGCTGCTCTCGGCCATCGGCGCGCGGACCTCGAAGATCGAGATCGGCACCGGCGTGATCGACATGCGCTACGAGAACCCGCTGTACATGGCCGAGAACGCGGGCGCGGCCGACCTCATCTCCGGGGGCCGACTCCAGCTCGGCATCAGCCGTGGCTCACCGGAGCAGGTGATCGACGGCTGGCGCTACTTCGGCTACGCCCCCGAGGAGGGGGAGACCGGCACGGACATGGCCCGCCGGAACACCGAGACGTTCCTCAAGGTGATCGAGGGCGAGGGTTTCGCGCGGCCGAACCCGCGGCCGATGTTCCCCAACCCGCCGGGGCTGCTGCGCGTCGAGCCGTACTCCGAGGGGCTGCGCGAGCGGATCTGGTGGGGCTCCAGTTCGAACGCGACCGCCGTCTGGGCCGCGAAACTGGGGATGAACCTGCAGAGTTCCACGCTCAAGGACGACGAGACGGGCGAGCCGCTGCACGTCCAGCAGCGCAAGCAGATCGAGGCGTACCGCGAGGCGTACAAGGAGGCGGGCCACACGCGAGAACCACGCGTGTCCGTCAGCCGTAGCATCTTCGCCCTGACCGACGACGTGGACCGGGCCTACTTCGGCCGCGACCGTGACTCACGGGACCAGGTCGGCATGATCGACGACACGACCAGGGCGATCTTCGGACGCTCGTACGCCGCCGAGCCGGACGCGCTGGTGAAGCAACTCCAGGAGGACGAGGCCATCCAGGCTGCCGACACCCTCCTGCTGACCGTCCCCAACCAGCTCGGGGTCGACTACAACGCCCATGTGCTGGAGAGCATCCTGACCCATGTGGCACCGGAGCTCGGCTGGCGCTGAGTGCTCTGCCGCCCTGCGTGCGGGGCGGCTCGGCACCATGGTGGTCAGGCCGCCTCGCACGCCCGACGGACCAGCGGGCACGACTTCGCCAAATCGGCTGCCGAGGAGACGAGCATTTCCAAGTCGCCCGTCCCGAGGCAGCCGATGCCGTGCCGCGTATGTCACGCGAGAAGCCTTTTCCAGGTCCGGTGGCTCCTCCAACGACCGTCCCGACGTCCAGCCTTGGGTGGATGAGGCGCAAGAAGCGCCCACTCATCTGGCTCACCCAGCGCCCGTCCGGACGCAAGGTCAACTGGGGCCAGGTCGGTCAGTCCGCCGCCACCGGCTGCCTGGCCGGGATGCTGGGCGAAGGGCTCGGCGCTCTGGCCGAAGGCAGAGCCGGTTCCAGACTCGGGAGCTGTGGCCTCTCCAACAGCTTCACCGGCGACACCCCCGTCCTCATGGCCGACGACACCCGCAAGCCGACGGAACGTGCACTATCCCCGAGGACTCCCCGCTGTACCGGCCACCAGGGGTGGGCCGGGTCGGGCAGGGTAGGTTCGTACGTGTCCTCGACAAGCTGCCCGAGATGCACCTGCCCGGGCACTTCCGGGCTCGGGCTGACACGCGAGGTGGGGGCTCGAATGGATCCGCGTGTGACGGTGGAGGCGTTGAAGCGCCGCGCCGAGGAAGGCGAGTCGCCGGAAAGCCTCTCCCACTCCGCGCTCGATCTCGTCGCGCGGTCGGCTGCCGGGGCCTCCGTACCGTTCGACGACGACATCCGGCGGATGGCCGTGCGTCTGGCGGGCGGCACCATGATCCATGGCGGCCGGGTCGCGGGGGAGGACCGACTGCGCGGGGCCAGGCTCCTGGCCGGGCTCCTGCACGCACAGGCCGGGCGCGGAGTCCATCTCATCACCCCCGACGAGCCTCAGGCGGCGGAGGAGGGGGAACGGGCGGCAGCGCTGTACGACCCGCTGGGAGTGACCGTCGGTGTCCTGCGGGACATGGACCGGGCAGAGCGCAGAGCGGCCTACGGCGCCGACGTCACCGTCGGGGCCTACCCCAGGTTCGGCCTGGACCTGCTCCACGACCGGCAGATCATGGCACCGGAGGACTGCGGTCGCCGGGATGCTCCCGCCGCGGTGGTGAAGGACCCCGGACACGTCCTGGTCGCCTCTGTCGCCGAACCGCTGACGCTGGTGGAGGACGACGTGTCCCCGGCGCACGAACTGCGCGAGGTGGCCCGACTGACAGCTGTCTTGAGCGACGACCAGGACTATGCCGTCGATGCGGACCGAGGAGTGGTACAGCTGACTCGCAAGGGCCGGATCCGACTTCACGACGCTTTCGGAGTCACCGATCCGGCGGGCATGGAGACCCTGCTGCTGGAAAAGCGCGTCGGGGAAGCGGTCCTCGCGAACCACCGTTACGCACGAGGACGGGACTACGACGTTGCCGGCGCCGAGGTGGTGCCCGCCTCCTCCGGGGAACTGCCCAAGGGGGTGCGCCTGCGCGGCGGGCTGCTTCAGGCGATCGAGGTCAAAGAGGGCCTGGCGGTGAGCGATGCCCAGTGGGTCACGACGACGGTCTCGGTCTTCGAATACTTTCGGCGGTATTCCCATGTGGGCGGGACCTCGCTGGCGGAGCTGATGTTCACCGCCGAGCTGGAGGAGCTGTTCGGGCTCACGGTGTGGGATCTTCGAGGACCCGACGAGTTGAGCAGCCAGCGGCAGTACGCGCAGCAGATGGCTGTCCACCTCGACCTGAACCGTCGGATCGCCAGGTGGAGCCGCCTGGGCGAGCAGCAGCGAGCCGAGCTGGACGGTCTGCGTGACCGTAGCCGGGAGCCGCACGAATTGCGGACCCTGTTGCGTCGTTCGGTCGCCGAGGCCGTACGGGAGGAGCTGCGGCACAGTGCCGGCGATCCCCGGCGACTGCGCCGTGGACTCGGCGAGTTGGCCACCGGTCTCCCACCGGAGCGGCTCACAGGTACCGGAGATCCGCAAAGGATCGCGGAGACCGTGCTCACGAACGCGCGAAGCGTCTGTGACGACCACCTGCTGGCGGATCCTGACACCCAGCGCGCAGGTGTGCGGTCCGCCGTCGACCAGGCAGCCGTCTATCAGGCCCAGGCCGAGATGTACTACCGGGATCGCCACTGGCCCGATGACCTCGCGGCCTTCGAGGAGGCGCTGATGGGGCTCCATGAGGAACTCCGGACGCAGTTCGGGCGTGCGGTGGCCCGCCACGCGCTGCGCCGCAACATCAATTCCTGAACGACGGCTCACTGAAGTTGCGAAGCAGACGTGGAGTCCTGCGCACCTCTGTTGCCGCTGCCGTCGGAGTCGGTGCCCTGGGCGTTGTCGGTTCTGCCGCGCTGAACGGCGCTTTCCTGCCGGCCCGTTGGAAGGCACGCTCGACGTTGGCGCGCAGCGACAGGCGGGACAGTTTGCCGCGCACGCCCAGTCCGTGATCGTGGTGTCGATGTCGCCGACGGGGGAGAGGGCGCCGTCTTCGGTCTGGAAGCCGGTCCAGGACCGGGCGTCGGTCCTCCGGCGGCACTGATCGCCGCGTCCCCCTTACGAAGAGCTTCCCGACCTGCGTAAAGGCCGCTGAGCCGTGCCTCCTGGAGGTCCGGATACCGCGCTCTTCTGGGAGTCGGCTATCTGCGGACGTCCGCCCGGGTTCTCGGGCTACGGGGGGACGTCGGCAGCGCTGGTCAGCCGGGCCAGGTGCCGGTCAGTCGGCGGATGGCGGTGGCGCCCCCGCGATCGACGGCGGCTTTGACCCCGGCGAAGATCGCTCCCTGTAGGGCGGCTGCCGACAGAACCTCGGGCCAGGTGCGGTACTCGTCGGTGGCGTCCGGAGTGTCGTCGTCGTGGCCGAGCCGTTTCCAGACCTGCTTGAACGCCGCACCGGCCAGCATGCCGCTGAGGGCGCCCACGGCCATGCCGAACGGTTTGTAAGCGATCCTGCTCGCTTTCATCGGTGTTTCCTGGAGCGGCGGACGATCAGCAGCGCGATGAACGCGCCGGCCGCGGCGAGCAGCGGAGCGCGGTTGGCGCGTGCCGCCCGGAGGCTCTGGCCCGCCTTTTCGCGGGCCGGCTCCGGGGTGTTCTCCCAGGCGCGCTGACCGGCGTGGACTGCCTTGTCGCGGATCTGCTCCGTGGCCGCGGCGGCCTTGGCCCGTACCGGCTCCGGGGTCCTGTCCTGCACCACATGGACGACATGTGATGCCGTGTCCCGCAGTTGGGCCTTCGCCTGTGCCGCTTTCTCCTCGACCTGTTCCCTGACGGCGTCCGTCTTCTCCTGGGCGCGGGCCTTGACATCGGCCTTGGCCGCGAGCGCTTCGACGGTTTCGCCGAGTTCCTCGCGGGTCGCCTCGACCTGCTTGCGCAGTTCCTCCGTGGAGGGTGCTGCCTCGTCGCCCGTGTGCGGCTTGTCCTGGGTCATCGCTGAGCCTTCTCCCTGATTTCGGCTACGTCGGCCTTGACGCTGTCGATGGTCTGATCCGGTGCCGGCGGGGATGCCTTGCTGATCTGCCGCTTGCCGAGCACCGCCATCAGCGCGGTGACGACGGCCAGGACGGCGGTGACGATCAGCGCCGCCGCCCACACATCCATGACGAGCGAGAGCGCGGCGATCGCGGTGGCCGCCAGCGCCTGCAGCGTGAGAACGCCCATCAGCCCGGCGCCGCCGAACAGCCCGCCGCCCTTGCCGAACCGCCTGCCCTTCTCGGTCATCTCCGCCTGCGCCAGGCGCATTTCCTCGCGGACCAGCTGCGACAACTGCTGCGAGGCACGGTGGACCAGGTCGCCGACCGGTTCCGGTGCTCCACTGTCGGTGCGTGGGGAACCCTCTGCGGTCATGGGCGCTCACCTGTCCTTCGTCGGCGTTTCGGCGGGTCCCGCGATGTTCGGCGTCCGTTGGTGCTCGCCGGAGATCGTGAATCGCCGTGGGCGGCGACCAACCGGCTTTCTCCTGCCACCGTTTGGTCCTGTGTCCGTGTACCCGGGCAACGGCGCCTCACCGCCGGTCGGGGCAGATGCCACCGCAGCGGTCCTGAGCCGACACCGGGACTGCCATTCCGGCGCGTCTGTTTCCCGAGTTCCCGAGGAAAGGAGAAACCCGCCGCTGAACCGTGCCCCTCGTGGTCGGTCAGTGGTGGGTCTCGTCGCCGTGACTGCGCAGCAGTTCCTTCATTTTGGCGACGGCGAAGCCCCAGCCCTGTTCGACGGTGGGTTTGGCGGGGACGGCGACCTCGTCCGGGTTGGTGAGGACGTCGAGGAGGACGGGGCCGGGGACGGCGAACGCGCGGTGTACGGCGTCGTCGAGGTCGGCGGGGTCGGTGACGCGGATGCCGGTGAGGCCGATGGCGGTGGCGACGGCGGCGAAGTCGGGGTTGTCCAGGACGGTTCCGAACTCGGGGAGACCGGCTTGTTCCTGTTCCAGCTTCACCATGCCCAGGCGGCGGTTGTCGAAGACAACGAGTTTCACGGGCAGTTGGTAGGACTTGAGGGTCATGAGGTCGCCCAGGAGCATGCTCAGGCCGCCGTCGCCGCAGAAGGCGACGACCTGCCGATCCCGGTCCAGGTACTGCGCGCCGAGTGCCTGCGGCATGGCGTTGGCCATGGAGCCGAGGTTGTAGGAGCCGAGCAGGCGGCGGGTCCCGCGCATCTCGACGAAACGGGAGAGCCAGACGGTGGCCATTCCCGTGTCCGAGGTGAAGATCGCGTCGTCGGTGGCGCTGCGGTCGACGGCGGCGGCCAGTGCTTCCGGGCGGATGCAGCGGTCGCGGTTGTCGAGTGCGGAACGGACCTTGCCGACCAGGCTCCTGTCGTGTGCGGGGTCGGCGAGGCGTGCCTGCTCCTTCTGCCAGTTCAGGAAGCGCTCCCGTGCCCGCTCCAGGTGGCCGCGGTCGCGTGGAACGCCAAACTCGCCCGGCTCGGTGGGTAGTTGGTCGAGCAGGTCTCGTACGGTGGCGCCCACGTCGCCGACGAGTCCGAGGTCCACCGGGACGCGGCGGCCGATGTGCGCGGGTTCGGTGTCGACCTGGATGACCGTGCGGCCCTCGGGATACCAGTCGCGGTAGGGGAAGTCGGTGCCCAGCAGGAGCAGGGTGTTCGCGGACCGCATGGCGCCGGCCGCCGCGGGGTTGCCGATCAGCCCGGTCTGGCCGACCTGGAAGGGGTTGTCGCCCTCGAAGCCCTCCTTGGCCTTCAACGTCAGCACCATCGGGGCCGCGAGGCGGTCGGCCAGAGCGAGGACGTCCTCGCGGGCGGCGCGGGCGCCCTGCCCGACCAGCAGGGTGATGCGGTCCGCGTGGTCGAGGAGGTCGGCGGCCCGTCGTACGGCGGCTGCTTCGGGGCGGGTGGTGGGTGTGGTGAGGGAGAAGCGGGCCGGGCGGTCGGAGTGCAGTTCCCGGCCGCCGATGTCGCCCGGCACGGTGAGGACCGCGACGCCCTTGTGGCCCAGAGCGTTGCGCACGGCCGTCTCCAGGAGCTGCGGGAGTTGGTCGGGGTCGGTGATGGTGGCGCGGAAGACCGCCACGTCACGGAAGAGCAGGTCGTTGTCGATCTCCTGGAAGGCGTCGCTGCCCAGCTCGGACAGGGGGACCTGGCCGGCGATGGCCAGCACGGGCGTGCGGCTCTTGGCCGCGTCGTAGAGGCCGTTGAGCAGATGGACGGAGCCGGGGCCGACCGTGCCCATGCAGACGCCCAGGCGGTCGGTGAGCTGGGACTGGGCGCTCGCCGCAAAGGCGGCGGCCTCCTCGTGGCGGCAGCCGACCCACTCCACGTCGTCCGTGGTGCGGATGGCGTCGGTGAGAGGGTTGAGCGCGTCTCCCACGACGCCGAACACCTGACGGACGCCGAGTTCGCTCAGGGCGTCCACGATGACGCGGGCGACGGTTCGTGCCACGGGTTCCTCCAGGTCGTACGGTGCGGCGGGTGCGGGTCAGACGGTGAAGTGGTCGGGGTCGGCGGCCTTCCAGTCGGCCGCCCAGTCGGCGGGCGGCTCGACCAGCAGTTGTCCGGGGGCGAGCCACTCGTACAGGTCGTCGTAGGAGCGCACGGTCTGCGGGTCGACGCGCCGCCGCAGCATGTGCGGCCGGAGCTGCGCGGGGTCGGTGACCCCCATGGACGCCATGATCTGGAGGGCGCTGCCTACGGTGGCCTCCTGGAGGCGTCGTACACGCGCGGCCTTGTCGTCGACGTCCAGCGCGCGGGCCCGGCGCGGGTCCTGCGTGGTGACGCCGACGGGGCAGGTGTTGGTGTGGCAGCGCTGGGCCTGGATGCAGCCGACCGCGAACATCATGGCGCGGGCCGCGTTGCCGTAGTCGGCGCCCTGGACCAGGCGTTTGACGAGGTCCGCCCCGGTGGCGATCTTGCCGCTCGCGCCGATCCGGATCCGGTCCCGCAGTCCCGCGCCGACCAGGGCGTTGTGCACGGTCATCAGGCCCTCGGTGAGCGGTGTGCCGATGTGGTCGGCGAATTCGAGCGGGGCCGCGCCCGTGCCGCCCTCCGCGCCGTCGACGACGATGAAGTCCGGCGCGGTGCCCTCCTCGATCATCGCCTTGCACACGGCCAGGAACTGGCGCCGGGAACCGACGCACAGCTTGAAACCGGCCGGCTTGCCGCCGGACAGCTCCCGCATCCGCGCGATGAAGCGGACGAGTTCACGGGGAGTGGAGAAGACCCGGTGGTACGGCGGTGAGATGACCGTTTCTCCCTGGGGGACGTCCCGCACCCGGGCGATCTCCGCGTTGACCTTGGCGCCGGGCAGTACACCTCCGATACTGGGTTTGGCGCCCTGCGACAGCTTCAGCGACACGCACTTGACGCTCTCTCCCGACGCCTTCTCGGTGAACTCCCCGGCGTCGAAGTCCCCGTCCCGGGTCCGGCAGCCGAAGTAGCCGGTGCCGATCTCCCACACCAGGTCGCCACCCGGGCGCAGGTGGTATTCCGACAGCCCGCCCTCGCCGGTGTCGTGCGCGAAACCGCCCGCCGCGGCCCCCTGGTTGAGCGCCAGGACGGCATTCGCGGAGAGCGAGCCGAAGCTCATCGCGGAGACGTTCAGCAGTGCCATGTCGTACGGCCGGGTGCAGTCCGGGCCGCCGATCCGTACGCGCGGCGGGTGTTCGGGCACCGGGCGTGGTGCCATCGAGGGCACCAGGTACTCGTAGCCCGCCTGGTACACGTCGCGTTCGGTGCCGAACGGCTCCTCCGCGGCGGTGCCCTTGGCCCGTTCGTACACGATGCTGCGGATGTCCCGGTCGAAGGGCCGGCCGTCGAAGTTCCGCTCGACGAAGTACTGCTGGAGCTCGGGACGAAGGCGTTCGAGGAGGAAGCGTGCGTGTCCGATCACCGGATAGTTGCGCAGCACCGAATGCCGACGCTGGGTCAGGTCCCACACCCCGATCACACCGAGTACGGCCAGCGGCACCGCCGCGGTCCACCACCAGGGCGACACCGCGACGGCGACACCCGCTCCTGCTAGGGCGGCGGCTACGACCGCCGCGATCATTCCGGTTCTCAGCACGCACCCCGGGTTACCCGCACGGCTCGTCTCATGCGGACCGGCCGCGTCGACCTCCGGAAAGGGCAAGCGACATCGCTGTGTTGATTCCTGCGCTTCTTTCGAGCAGGTCGGCGGCTGCTACGGAGACCACCGAGCCCGACCGTCACGCCCCTGTGTGCCCGGTGGTCCGGTACCCCCGGGTCCGGAGTGCCGGGTCCGCATTGTCGTCGGCCGCCGGGGTACTCGCGCCTGACACCCGCCCTGCGCGAGGAAGCGAGAACACCGTGAGCGAGCGCCGCCCGGAAGCCCCCGGAAACACAGGAGGGCCGAAACCGAAGCCGATACCGAGGGACCTGCCCGATCAGCAGGCCGGCGCCGACGAAGGGCGCGAGCCGGAGGGGCGCGATCCGGTGGTCCCCGTGCCGGACGAATCGACGGGTTGACCCCGAGCGCCGGGGAGCCGCGCCGGGATCCATTCTGCCGTCTGCCGTCTGCCGTCTGCCGTCTGCCGTCGCCACCCGTGAACGGGTGCGTCCGATCATCCACGTCCCGCCGTATTCAAGTTTGAGGAGAGCGAACCCGATGGCCACTGTGTCTCTGACCGGAGCGTCCAAGGAGGACGCCGCCACTGTCTTCGACGTCCTGCGGACGGCGTTCCCCACCGGCCGTTCCTCCGCAGATGTCCCGGAGGAACAGCCGGGCGACCACTCCGCCGTGTGGACCGCCGAGTTTGAGCCCGCGCAGGAGCGGGTCCCGATCGATCCGCTTCCGCTGGACGGCTCGGTCTCCGCCACACTCCAGGGTGCCTACGTCGCCGTTGACCAACTGTTCGAGGCCCTGAGCACGGCGTTCGCCGTGGACCACTGGGGTGTGGCGTCAGGAGACCAAGAGAAGGAGGTCGACCTGCGGCTCACGACGAAGCGGTGACGGGACAGGACACCGAAGACGCCGGAGTCCAGGCGTCCTCTCCATCGACGGCCGACGGTACCCGGGGGTCTCCGTTCCCAGTCGGGACGTGATGTTCCAACGGCTGGGCGGGGAAGCCGGCGCCGCCGGTGGGGAATTACGTGACGTTCCGCACCGCCGGGGCGCGTTCGGCGTCGTGGATGCTGCCGTGTGCGGCTGCGGCGACGGCCTCGGGGGTGATGCCGAACTCGGAGTACAGACGCTCGTAGTCGGCGGAGGCGCCGTAGTGCTCCAGGCCGACGATCCGTCCGGCGTCACCGACCACGTCGCGCCAGCCCTGGCCCACCGCGGCCTCGACGCTGACCCGGGCCCGCACGGACGGCGGGAGCACCTCGTCCTGGTAGGCCGGGGGCTGGGCGGCGAACCACTCCCGGCAGGGCATCGACACGACCCGCACAGAGAGGCCGTCGGCCGCCAGCAGCCCGCTCGCCTCCAGGGCGATGTGCACCTCGGAGCCGGTCGCCACGAGGATGACGTCCGGCGCCGTGCCGTGCGCGGTGTCGGCGAGGACGTATCCGCCGCGGGCCGCCTCCCGGGTGGGAGCGCAGGCACCGTTGCTGCGGTCGAGGACGGGCACGTTCTGCCTGGTCAGAATCAGCGCGGCAGGGCGGTCCCGGTGTTCGAGGACGGTGCGCCAGCAGGCGGTGGTCTCGTTGGCGTCGGCGGGGCGGACCACGTCGAGACCGGGGATGGCGCGCAGTGCGGCCAGATGTTCCACGGGCTGGTGGGTGGGGCCGTCCTCGCCGAGGCCGATGGAGTCGTGGGTCCACACATAGGTGGTGGGCAGTTTCATCAGCGCGGCCAGGCGTACGGCCGGGCGCATGTAGTCCGAGAAGGTCAGGAACGTACCACCGTAGGGGCGGGTCAGACTCTGCAGGGCGATGCCGTTGAGGATCGCGCCCATGGCGTGCTCGCGGATGCCGAAGTGCAGGGTGCGGCCGTAGGGTCCGCCCTTGAAGTCCTTGGTCTGGCGGTCGGCGGGGACGAAGGACGGCTCGCCGTCCATGGTGGTGTTGTTGCTCCCGGCCAGGTCCGCCGAGCCGCCCCACAGTTCCGGCAGCACCGGCGCGAGCGCGCTGAGCACCTCGCCTGACGCGGCGCGGGTGGCCATCCCCTTCGGGTCGGCGGGGAACTCGGGCAGGGCCTCGGTCCAGCCGTCCGGCAGCCGCTGCGCCTGAAGGCGGTCCAGCAGTTCGGCGCGCTCGGGATGGGCCGCCCGCCAGGCCACGAACCCCTCGTCCCACTCGGTGTGGGCCTGGCGCCCGCGGTCGGCGGCTTCGCGGGTGCGGGCCAGCACGGAGTCCGCTACGGCGAAGTGCTGCTCGGGGTCGAAGCCGAGCAGCCGCTTGGTCGCGGCGACCTCGTCCTCGCCCAGTGCGGAGCCGTGGGCCTTGCCGGTGTTCTGCTTGGTGGGCGCGGGCCAGCCGATCAGCGTGCGCAGCATGATCAGCGAGGGCCGGCCGTCCTCCTCGCGCGCGGCGCGCACCGCGGCCAACAGCGCGTCCACGTCCTCGACGTAGTCGCCCGTGCTCGTCCAGTCGACGGTCTGCACATGCCAGCCGTAGGCGGCGAAGCGGCCCGGGACGTCCTCGCTGAAGGCGACGTCGGTGTCATCCTCGATCGAGATGTGGTTGGAGTCGTAGAAGACGACGAGGTTGCCAAGCTCCTGGTGCCCGGCGAGCGACGCGGCCTCGGCGGTGACGCCTTCCATCATGTCGCCGTCGGAGGCGATGACGTAGACGTGGTGGTCGAAGGGGCTGTTGCCCGGCTCGGCGTCGGGGTCGAGCAGACCGCGCTCCCTGCGGGCCGCCATCGCCATGCCGACCGCGCTGGCCAGCCCCTGGCCCAGCGGGCCGGTGGTGATCTCCACGCCGCGGGTGTGCCGGTGCTCGGGGTGTCCGGGGGTGGCCGAGCCCCAGGTGCGGTAGGCCTCCAGGTCCGGCAGTTCCAGGCCGTAGCCGGTCAGGTAGAGCTGGATGTAGAGGGTCAGGCTGGAGTGCCCGCAGGAGAGGACGAACCGGTCGCGGCCCAGCCACTGGTCGTCGGCCGGGTCGTGCCGCATGACGTTCTGGAACAGCAGGTGCGCCAGCGGGGCGAGGCTCATCGCCGTGCCGGGATGGCCGTTGCCGACCTTCTGCACAGCGTCGGCGGCCAGCACTCGTACGGTGTCCACCGCCCGTACGTCCAGCGCGTCCCACCCCGCGCGATCCGCCAGCGGCGGCGTCACGGATCGGTCCGGTCGGGTCGTATTGCCGGGCTGTTCACTCGTCATTGCTGTTGCTCCTCGGAGATATGGGTGATCGGTTCCGTCGTTCACGGAGGCGCACCTCGGGTCGTACGGAGCCGGGCTGCCTCGTGGATGTCATTCCTGCGTGCTGGGGACCCGGAGCGGGAGCGGGTCATGGGGAGCGTCGGGCTTGGCCGCGGCCGGCCGATCGCCGCTCGGTGTTGTGGGCACGGTCCCCGGCCTGTTGTCCGGCCGTCCCGCGGGACCGCGGGATCTCGTCGCCGGTGGAATACCGAAAGCCGACCGGCTCCCACGTTCCGGCTACCCCTGGCATCGCGTCCAACCCACCTGAAGCGCACCTTTTGCCGGGTTCGTTTGTGGTGTCACCGTCGATCTCCGGGGAACCCGTTCTGTACCAGCGGCTCAGGAGACAGAACATGAAAACGATCCATGCGGCCGATATCCGCGAGTGGCGCAACCGTGACGTCGTCGACTCCGAGGGGCACAGGATCGGCGTACTCGAATCGGTCTACGTGGACACCGCGACCGACGAGTCGGCCATGGCCACGGTCCGCATCGGACTGCCCACGCGTCAACGGCTGGCTTTCGTTCCCCTCGACGACGCGATCCTCGGACCCGACTACGTCAAGGTCACCTACGCGAAGGCGCAGGTGAAGAAGGCACCGTCGATCGGCACGGACGACATCCTGCCGGCCGAGGGGGAGGAGGCGATCTTCCGGCACTACGGCATGGAGTACCGGCCCGGCGCGGGCGGCGAGAGGCAACTCGCGCGCCGCTGACCCGCTGATAAATCCGAAGTCCGACGTCCGAAGGTGGTGTTCCGTGATGGTTCTCTTCCTGCTGCTTCTCCTGATCGCCGTCGTGCTGGGAATCGTCGGGGTGGCCGCGAACGGCTTGGGCTACCTGCTGGTGATCGGCATCGCGGTTCTTGTCGCGGCCTTGGCCCTCGTCGCCGTGCGCTGGTCCCGGCACTCCGGCAACCGTCCCGTCCGATAACGGCGACAGCGCGGTAGGCGGGGGACTACGTTTCCAGGAGACCGGTGCGGAGCTTGGCCAGGATGTGGCTGAGCAGGCGGGAGATCTGCATCTGGGAGACGTTCAGTTCGCTGCCGATCTCCGCCTGTGTCATCTCCTGGCCGAAGCGCATCTCGATGATGGTCCGCTCCCGCTCGTCGAGTTGTCGGAGGAGCGGGGCGAGCGTGTGCAGGTCCTCGAACAGTTCCAGGGCGGGGTCGGCGTCGCCCACGGTGTCCGTGTACCTCGGCCTGCTTTCGCCGGCTTCGTTTTCGCTGCTCGGGGTGTCGATGGAGCCGGCGACATAGCCGTTCGCGGCCACGAGACCCTCGACGACCTCGTCCTCGGTGAGACCGAGATGGGCGGCGAGTTCCTTCAGGGTCGGGCTGTGGCCGAGCGTCGTGGTGAGTGATTCCTTGCCTTTGGCGAGGTCGACGCGGAGTTCCTGGAGGCGGCGCGGGACGTGCACGGCCCAGGTGGTGTCACGGAAGAACCGCTTGATCTCGCCGACGATGTACGGGATCGCGAAGGAGGTGAACTCGACCTCGCGGGTCAGATCGAACCGGTCGATGGCCTTGATCAGACCGATCGTGCCGACCTGGATGACGTCCTCCATGTCGCCGCTGCCCCGGTTGCGGAAGCGGCGGGCGGCGAAACGCACCAGCGTCAGGTTCATCTCGATCAGTGTGTTGCGGACGTACTGATACTCGTCGGTACCCTCTTCCAGCGAAGGCAGCCGGTCCAGGAACAGCCGGGACAGCACGCGCGCGTTTTCCGGGGCGACCTTGTCCGCGTCCTCGATCCACGGCAGTGCTTCGACGACGTTCACGGAGGGCGTCATGGCGCCGCCTCGGGTGCAAAAGCAGGATGAACGCCTTCTGTGCGCTCTGATCGCATCCGTCTCGGCGAGGCCCCGCCAGTCCGTCGGGGGTTGGAACGCTCGGCACGGTGATTCCGACCACACTACTCCTGGGCTCTCATCCGGCCACCCAATGAGAAATGCGAATTCCCCGGAATCGCAGGAATATACGCTCGAAATTCCAGGGCGTTAAGCGGGAATCGCGGGGCAGATGAGGGGGCGGAGGTTGATAAATCATGGTTCCCCTGCTTGTTGTTCTGCTTCTCGCGCTGATCCTTTTCGGTGCCGGTTTCGCCCTCAAGGCCCTGTGGTGGATCGCTGTCATCGTCCTGGTGGTCTGGGCGCTGGGCTTCGTGGTCCGGCCCGCAGGCAGCGGCGGCCGTAAGGGCCGCTGGTACCGCTGGTAAGAAAACCCAGCTCATGGGCCCCGTCGACCGCCGTCGACGGGGCCCGTCGGCATGCGGTGAGACACTGATCCGCCGAATTTCCCGATCTGACCGGTAGGGGCGTTTTTGTGGGGCAGGAGTACCCCGTGCGGCCGGAGCGATCGGTGTTTCGCGGGGAAAGATCGGTGTTCCGCAGGGATACTCGCGGCCTCCAGCGCCTTCCGCTCCGGCCGCTTTTCGGCGCTCGGAGCGGAAAGCGCCTCTCGTGGCCGTTGCGGCAGCCGCCGCCTCGTGAGCGGGCCCGCGCGAGGTGCACGCGGGCCCAGGGCTGTTCCAAAGTCCTGCCGGGTGGGTGAATGTGCTGGTCACGGCGTGGTGACGATGTCGGCGCGGGCCGCTACGAACAGATCGAGGCTCCTGTTGTGGACGGATGACCTTGCCAGTCACCGTCTCGAACCGGAGCCTCGATGTGCCGTCAGTCTGCCACCGTCTGTCTCGTCAAGTCGCCGTTGCTGGCGGGGTGTTCGGAGCTGTCGTTGGCGGAGCGGCTGGTCAGGCTCCCGGACCCGCGCCATCGCCGGGGCGTACGTCACCCGTTCGTGG